>NZ_JBHWKU010000008.1:0-274047 GCF_042730645.1 Streptomyces sp. NPDC059906 | reverse complement strand
GAAGTCCAAAACACTCGCCCGCACCCGTTCCCGCGCAGCACCCGTTCCCGCGCAGCACTCGTACCCGCGCAGCACTCGGCCCCGCCGGGCCGAAGCCCGGCGGGGCCGAGAGGAACCTGCCGCCGCATCGGCCAAAGGCGTCACCGGGTGCTCCCCGGGGGCTCAGGCCGTACGGCGACAGCCGCTACCGCGCCGCGTACCCGAAGTAGTTGCCGTTGGCCGGGAGACCGCCCTGACCCGGCTGGTACGTGGTCGCGGGGCGGCTCGTACCGCCCGGCACGACGTTCGGGAAGGGCAGGACGTGCAGGGCTCCGGTGGCGGCGGGCCCGTAGGGCATACCGGCGTAGAGGTTGCGCGGGGTGAAGTGGATGCTCGTGCCCAGCCTCTCGCTGGCGCCCGGGGTCCCGGGGACGCCGTCCCCGTCGCCGGCCTCGATCCACAGGTCGTTGGCGCCTGCCGAGCCCATCAGCGAGAAGGTGTGGATGGCGCCGGCGTCGGTGGCACCCGCGAGGTCCTCACCCGGGACGCCCACGGCGATCTTCAGGGTGTCGGCCGAACCGACCTCCCTCGGGGCGGTGTTGACCGCGCTGAGGGACGCGCCCACGGAGTCGCCGGCCTCGATCGTGCCGGAGCGGTCGTCGGTGCCGGAGCCCTGGTTGAGCGCGTGCAGGTAGTCCCAGGTGCCGTCGGCCGCGAGGTGCACGAGCATGACGTTGCCCGCGCCCGCCCGCTGCGCGGCGCCGGTCTCGGCGGCCAGGGCCTCACCGGGCGCGCCGATCGCGAGGATCGAGTCGGTGGCCGTGGCCGCACCGGACGGGCGGTAGGCGACCAGTGCGAGGGCCTGACCGAACTTGTCACCGGCCTCGGCGCTGCCGCTGATCTTCTCGTTGTCCTGGTCCATGCCGGCGACCACGGTGGGCCGTCCGGCGGCGTCCAGCTTGTGGCTGAGCACGGCCAGGTTGCCGGCGTTCGCGTCACCGCCGATGACGTCACCGGGAGCTCCGATGGCGATGAAGTTGGAGTCGCCCGTCACCGACGTGCCGAAGGCGTCGTTCGCCTCGGCCGCACCGGGGACACCCGAAGAGTCCTGATTGATGCTGACGTTGGTGTCGCCGTGCACGTAGAACGCGCCGCCCGCCTTGGTGAGCGAACCGAGCGCCTCGCCCGGCGCGCCGACCAGGATCCACGGCTCGCCCGCGGCGGTGGTGCCGGCGGCGAGGGAGGCGCCCATCCGGTCGCCGGTCTCGGGCGCGGCGCTGCCGATGGAACCGTTGCCCGAGCCCTGTTCGAAGTGGCGGGAGGCCGGGCCACTGCCGAGGCCGTCCTTGCCACCGAACAGGATGTCGAAGAAGCCGGCGTCGACCGCGCTGCCGACGTTCTCCTCGGAGGCGGTGACGACGAGGTCGGTGTAGCCGTCCTCGTTGTAGTCGACGGTCGCGAGGTGGTTGCCGAAGTGGTCCCCGGCCTCGGCGCCGCCGGTCACCCAGTCGAGATCCTGGGTGATCTCGGCGACGCCCTTGCCGCCGCCGTGGACGACACGGACGAGCCCCGCGGTGGTGTCACCGCCGACCGTCGCCATCGGGTCGCCGACGGCGATGTCCTCGACGGCGTCGCCGTTGAAGTCGACGATGCGGGTCGCGCCCGCCTTCTCGTCGATCCAGGAGGCGAGGTCGTCGACGCGCGCGATGACGCCCGCGGTGGAGGTCTGGGTCGCGTCGACGCCGAGGCAGCCGCCCTGGAAGGACTGGCTGTTGAGGCCGACGAGCTTGCCGCCGGAGACGACCGGGCCGCCGGTGTCGCCCATGCAGGCGGCCGCGCCGTCCTTGCCGGTGACGCCCGCGGAGGTGGCCGCCGTGGAGTCGACGGTGTAGGTGCCGGTGTGCAGCTCGAGCGGCGCCCAAACCGTGTCCGTACGGCCGTATCCGGCGAACGTCAGCTCCGCGCCGGTGGCGGGCGCGGTGGTGGCGAGCTGAGCCGGGGTCACGTTGGTGACGGGCCGGTTGAGGCGGGCCAGGACCACATCGCGGTCCGTGCGCGGCACGATCTCCACGACGCGGCGCTCGGCGCCCTGCGTGCCGGAGAGGTCGGAACGGCCGATGACGGCGGTGGTCGTCCTGGCGGGCGCACCGGCCGGGACGGCGAGCGAGGCGGCCGGGTCCTCGGCGAAGCAGCTGGCCGCGGTGAGCAGCCATTCGGCGTCGACGAGCACCGCGGAGCAACCGCGGTCGTGGGCGCCGATGGTGATCTGCGCGGTGTAGGCGTGGGTGGTGTCCGAGTCGGCGACCGGCGTGCCGCCGGTGACGGCGACGGCGGCCGCCGTGCTCAGCGCCAGCGACCCGGCGGTCAGGACCGCGCCGAGCACGGCCGACCGGGAACGTCTGATGGAAGACATACGAGTGGATTCCTCAATCACAGGGGAGGCCGGCTAGTTGGTGACGCGGATCTCGACCAGGATGTGCTCGCGGCCGTCGACGGACTCGCCGACGCCCTTCCACGTGTCCGCGGGGATGTCGTACTCGACCTGGTCGTCCTCGGCGGTCATCTCCAGGTGGGTGTTGACGGAGTCGTCCGTCTTCACCCCGTGCACCGCGGGCAGTTCGAGGGTCAGGTAGCCCTCGTCGGCGGTGACCTCGAAGCAGACGTCCTCGTGGTCGCGCGCGAGGAACTGCAGGAGGTTGCCCCCGCCGGCGCAGTCGGCCAGCACGATGTGGCCGTCGCCGCGCTTGAGGACGATGTTCTGCTCGGCCAGGATCTTGTCGGCGTTCGGGTAGTTGTAGTCCTCGACGGCGTAGCCGGGCGCGGCCTCGGCGACGGCCTCCGTGGCGGCCTCGTTGGCGGCGCCGGCGTTGCCCTGGGCGAGCACGGCCCATGCCAGGGCGCCGGCGGTGGCCGCGGCGCCCAGAGCGCGCACGAATGAGCTGCGTATCTTCATCACAGTCCTAGAAATTCGACGGATCGTGGGTTGAAGCGCCCTGTCGAAGGGCGCACTTGACGCGGTTGCCCCATTCCTGAAAGGAACAGGAATCGGGCAACCGCCGAGAATGCGAGGCCACTCAGCTCGTCTTGTTGAGCTTTTGCGTGACCGGTCCGTCCGGATCGGACTGGAAGTACAGCGTGTCCTGATCGTCTACATAGAGCTGGATACCGCCGGTCTTTCCGAGACCGCCGTCCTCGACCCCCAAGTAGACGAAATCGCTGGAGGTGTCCGGATCCTGGTAGTCCCAGCTGCCGCTGAAATCAACCGGGCCCGTGCTCTCGTTCGTCGTCACCCGCTCGGCCGAGAACGTGCCGTCCGCCGAGAGCTCGATCTGCCCGCCCTCGTCGTTGCGGTACACACCGGGCAGCTTCTTCGGGTCGACCGACCCCGAGCATCCCGACACGAGCACCGCGGACGCGGCGAGCACGGCGAAGAGCCACCGTCCACCTGCCCTCTTGCGCGTCACGGACCCAGCGTAACGTTGAACTCGATCACCTGGGTCTTCGGCGACAGCGGCCCCTCGTCGCCGACGACCTTGTCGACGAACGCGCCCACGGTGTCGCTCCACCAGTCCGTGTACCCGATGACCGGAGGGTGCGTCGCCGACTCGATGTCCGACTCGTTGTACGCCGTGTAGCGCCAGGTGACCGATCCGTCCGCGTTCTCCCGGATGGGAGTCATACGGACCTGGTGCGAGCCCAGGAACGTGTACGCGAGGTTGCCGGTGAGTCCGCCCGTGGTGAGCGTCCCGTAGTCCGTCATGTACTTGCCGGCGCCGTCGAAGCCGCTGAGCATGTAGTCGTTCATGTAGGTGTGACCCAGCTCGTACTTCCCGGTCCGCTGCCACTCGTTGAGGAAGTAGGCGAGAACCCCCTGCGTGTGCGAGTGCTCACGGTAGAGGCGGGTGAACTCGTCGTCCGGGCCGAAGCACTGCGAGGAGGGGCCCGAGCCGGTGAGCCAGCTCCAGCCCAGCTCCCACGGGTTGGTGTTGTTGCGGTGCTCGATCGGGTCGCCGAACGGCGTCAGACAGCTCTCGGCGCCGTCGGGCAGCCCGGTCTCGCCGTCGATCGGCACCTTCGAGTTGTCGAGCGCGTCCTGGATCGCCTGCCGGATCGCGGCCTGGATGACCAGGATCCGGGCCTCGGTGGCGGCGACCGCCGCCTCGGCGAAGGACTTGCCCGCCGCGAGCTTCGCCTGGCGTGCGACGGTCGCGGAGCGCTGGGCGTCCAGGGCGTACGACGCGGCGGTCTCGGCGGAGCGCACCGCCCGGTTCGCCGCGTCCCGCGCCACACTGCTCGCCCTGCGGGCCGCGGCGGCCGCGTTCGCCGCGGTCTGCGCGGACCGGGCGGCGGCGGCAGCGGAGGCTTCCGCGGCCTCCGCGTTCTGGCGCGCCTCCTCGGCGGAGGCCTTGGCGTCGGCCGCCCAGCCCTTGGCCTTGCTTGCCCACTCGGTGGCCTCCTCGGCGGCCTGCCGGGCGAGGGCCGCGGCCTCGGAGGCGCGCGCGGCGTCCTCGAGCGCGTCCTGAGCGATCTTGGCCGCCCGCGCGATGGCCGCACGGATGGCGCTGATGTGCGTGGCGTGATCGTGGTCGATGCGCGCGAACTCGTGCTGCGTCGTGCCGATGAACTGGCGCAGCATGTGCGTGTCGCCATCGAGGGCGACCTTCGCCGCGGCCTGTACGTACGGGCCGCCGGAGACCAGGAGCGTGGTGGCCGCCACCTTGTCGTCCTCGTGGACGGCCGCGGCGCGCTTCACGTGCAGGAACGTGTGCAGCGCCTCGGCGGAGCCGTCCGTCAGGGCGGCCTCGGCGGCACGCCGCACGGCGGTACCGGTGGAGTCGTCCGCGAGGAGCGTGGTGACCTCGACCTCGTTGTCGTCCCTGGCCGCCTCGACCGCGCCCTTCTCCAGGAAGGTCCTGACGGCGGCCGGGTCCTCGGTCCGCAGCGCCGCCGTGGCGGCCTCGGCCACGTTCTGCGTGGAGATCGCGGCGGTGGCCGCGGTGTTCTCCGCGTTGTCCTGCTGCAGCGCGATGAGCCGGTCGGCCTCGATCCAGCGCAGCACGTCCTCGTCGGAGCCGGCCAGCGCGAACTCGGCGGCCTCGCGGGTCCACGTGCCGGACCGGTCGAGGAGCAGGACGGCGGCCTGCCGGCCCTTGTCCACGGCCTCCCCGGTGCGGCCCTCGGCGAACGCCGCCTCCATCGCGGTGATCAGCGCGACGAGTTCCTCGGACAGCCGCGCCTCCTGGGTGCGCTCCCGGTTGGCGCGCTCCAGACGGTCGGTCTCCTCGCGCCGCTGCTGCTTGGCGACCTCGATCGCTTCCTCGGTCTCCTCGTTCAGCCGGGCGATCTCGGCCTCACGGGCCTCCTTCTCGACCTCCCGGGCCTCGGTGACCGCGTCGTACGCCTTGTTCGCGGCTTCCACGGCGGCGTTGGCGGCGGCGGTGGAGCGGTTGGCGTAGTCCACGGCCTTGCCGGCGTTCCGGGCCGCTTCCTCGGCGGCGTCGGCCGCCTTCTCCGCGTGGTCGGCCGCGCTGTCGGCGGCGGCGGACGCGGACCGGGCGGCGGCGGCCGACCTGCGGGACAGGGTGGAGGCCCGGCTCGCGGCGGCCGTGGCCCGGCCCGCGGCGGCCTCCGCGATGGCGGCCTGGCGCTGCGCCTCGGCGGCCTGGGACTGCGCGGCACCGGAGGCCGCGGCGGCGTCGGCGGAAGCCCGCGCGGCGGCGGCCGAGTTGACCGCGGCACCCGCGGCGGCGTTGCCCGCGGCCTCGGCCGCGTCGGAGGCGAGGGCCGCGAGCTTCGCCTTCGCGGCCACGGTGCGCACCCAGTCGACCATGACCCGCGCGGCCTTCGCCGCCTGGTTGGCGGCCTCCGCCATGTTCGCGTTCTTGGAGGCGCCGATCGCGGCGCGGTACGCACGCGATGCGGCGCGCCCCGCGGCCGCGGCGGCTGCCGCGGCGGCGTTCGCGGCGGTCACCGAGCGCCGGGCCGCGGCCTGCGCGGTGCGCGAGGCGGACACCGCGGTCGATGCGGCGGCCGCGGCACCCTGGGCGGCCCGCGCCGCCTTGTTGGCGGCCCTGGCGGAGCGCTGCACGTCCTGCTCGGCGGCCTGGGCCTCGGCCTTCGCCTCCAGCGCGGCGGCCTTGGCCTTCGCGGCGGCCTGCACCGCCTGCTCGGACAGCTCGACCGCCTCGTCGGTCTTCAGCTCGGCGCGCCGGCCCTCCGACTCCACGATCTTGACGAGCTGCTGGATCTCCGCCGACTCCTCGTCCCGCGCCCGGGCGATGTACTGCCCGGTCGTCAGGAACCACTGGATCGCGCGCGGCGATCCGTCGTCGAGCGCCCGCTCCGCGTACTCCCGCACCTGCGGCGAGGCGGTCACGAGGATGGAGGTCACCTCGACGCGCTGGTCCTCGTCGTGCGCCTGGTACTGCCCGCTGCTGAGGAAGTCCCGCAGAGCGAAGTCCGTACCGGTCGCGAGCGCCTCGGAGGACTCGCGCTTCACGGCCTTGCCGCCGTGCGCGTTGACGGTGGTCACGGCCACCCGGAGGTCCTCGTGCACCGCCGACCCGAAACCGCCCTGCAGATAGGCGGCGACCGCCGCGTCCCCGCCGGACAGCGCCTGTCCGATCCCGGTACGCGTCGCCTTGCCCGCGCTGACCAGGGCCTCGGTGAGGGTGAAACGATTGTCCTCGGCCGTGGCCGCCGGCAGCCGCTCGCCGAGGAAGGTGGCCACGGTGTCCGCGTTGCCCACCAGCGCCGCCGCCGCTGCCGTGCGCACCGCGCGGCCGCCGGTCCGGTACGCCTGCACGACCTTGCCGCGGTCGGTGTCGGGCAGTCCCGTACCCCCGTCGGCCTCCGCCGTGTCCGCCGCGTACGCGGGGCCGGACCCGAACACCCCCAGAGGCACCGCGGTACCTGCCGCGATTCCGCCGAAAATCGCCAGTGACTGGCGTCTGCTGAATATCCGTGGTGATGGTGACATCAAGACTCCCTTCTCGGACACGAGGGGAAATCTCGCCGCTCCCCCTGCGGTTCAAGTGCTCTATAGAAGCGGGGGATTGATGACCCGTCCAATGCAGAAACCGGGCAGAAATTGGGTATTCCGTGAGCGTGCGTCGTGATGTGTGTCACGCTTGGAAAGGGTTGTAGTGACCTTGGTAACGAATTGATGGAGACCGAATTGGGCGGCCTCCCCCGGACGACGTCGGCCTTCAGGACCACAGCCGGGTCCTGAAGGCCGACATCACGTTCGCCTCAGGGGTACTGCACCACCTTCGACGGCACGGTGTCCGTCCCCGACGTGGGTGAACCCGTGTCGTTGATGACGCACTCGTACTGCCCGTTGCCGCCGAGCGACACCACGAGCAGCCCGTGGAAGCGCACCCCGGAACGGTTCGGCGCGGCGAAGCCGTGGTGCTGCACGATGGACGGGTCCACGTTGTAGTAGCAGTAGCTGCCCAGACCCCAGCCCTCGTGCTCGGTGACGTCGTCGCCGACCTTGTAGGCGGCGTAGCCCTTGATCGAGCCGTTCTGGATCGCCGCCTGGTCCGGGGCGTCGTACGCCTTCTCGTTCTGGAAGAAGACCGTGCGGCCGCGCTCGCCGTTCCACTGCACGTCGTACTTGTTGAAGTGCTCCACGAACAGGCCGGTGATCAGTACGTCGTCGCCGTTTACCACCACGCCGTAGTCGGCGCGGTTGGTCTCCCAGCCGACGCCGTCGCCGTGGTCGGCGCGCCACACCCAGGTGTGGTCGACGATGGTGTGCCGGCTGTTGACGACCAGGCTCGTGGTCGCCTTGCCGGGGCCCGCGCCGCCGATCCGGACGAACACGTCCTGCACGCTGGTCGGGTTGGCCGCGTGGTCCGCCAAGGCCCCCTCGGGCCCGACCTCCAGCAGGGTCGCGGAGTTGACGGGACCGGCGTCCACGAGGAATCCGGCGAGACGTACGCCGTCCACGTCGGCCACCTTCAGGGCGGTCACGCCGTTGTCGGGGATGAGGGTGGCGTAGCCCAGGCCCAGGACGACCGTGCCCGCGCGCTTCACGTCCACGGTTCGGTCGAGGTGGTAGATCCCCGGCGTCAGCAGCAGGTGCAGGCCCTCCTCCAGTGCCTGGTTGAGGGTGGCCGCCGAGTCCTCGGGCTTGGCCACGTAGAACTGGGACAGCGGGAGCGAGGTGCCGCGCGGGGTGCCGTTGCCCCAGGAGACGCCGCGGGCGTCGGTGCGCTTCTCCGGCAGGAACACGCGGTACTCGTCGCCGTCGAGGTACAGGAACGGCTTCTCCCGGGAGACGGGCGTCGTCTGCAGTGTCGTGTACGGAGGTTCGGGGAAGCTCTGCGCGGGCGCGCCCTCCACGCCGGAGAACACCATGTTCCACACGGCGTTGAGCCAGCCGCCGACCGAGCTGTCCCGGGTGTACCACTGCTGCTGGGAGTACGGGCCGACCGTGCCGTCGATCCGGCTGTCGGCGATGTAGCCGCCGCTGGCCCAGCCGTAGCCGTCGGGGGCGAGGTTGAGGCCGCCGCGCACGTGCATGCGCCGGAAGGGCGCGGCCTGCGAGACCGCCCAGCGGTTGGTGCCGCTGACCGGGACCAGCGCGAGATTCTCCGCCGAACGCCAGAAGTTCTGCGTGGCGTTGCCGTCGAACCAGCCGGCGTCGACCGTGACGTCGCCGTTGATGGTGGTGTCGTCGGGGGAGAGGCCGAGGCCCGCGACGGAGGTGTAGAAGCCGAGCTGGGCGTTGAGCCCGTGGTAGGTGCCGGGCTTGAACAGCAGCGCGTAGCGCCCGGTGCCGAACTGGGCGGACTCCTGCTGCTTGAAGATCTCGTCCAGTCTGCCCTGGATGTTCGCCGTGGACGGGTCGAAGACGATGACGTTCGGCCCGAGGTCGCCACCGCCGGGCAGGGCACGAGGGCCGTCGGGGGAGTCGGGAGAGTCGGCGGCGGCGGTTCCCACGCCGGCGAGTGAGGCCAGCACGGGTGCCGCGGCGGCTGCCGCGAGGAGGCTGCGACGCCGCACCCCGGAGGGCTCGGGCGCGGAGCAGGGTGTGGGGGAAGGTGTGGGGGAGGGCGTGGGGGAAGAGGGCATGCGGGCGGCTCTCCTTGTTCGGAAAGTGAACGAAGTGGGGGTGGGGGAGCGCTCTCTGGGTGTGCATGCTTCATCTGCGCGCACGACACGTCAAGAGTTGCGACCGTTTCTTGTGTGCTGTGTTCAACAAGTGGGGACGCGGGGCGCGTTGGTCCACCCGCCGCCGCTTCCGTCCAAGCCCTTGACACCCTTCCCCGTGCCCTCAACACTCCGACGTGGGAGAGCGCTCTCCGAGAATTTCCCCGACCTTCTCAGGAGGTCTCCATGCCACGGAGATCGAAAGTTCTGTCCGGCACCCTCGTCGCGAGCGCGTTACTGCTGACCTCGATCGGCATCGGCTCGGTCGCCGCCAACGCGGACACGTCCGCCGCGTCCGCCCCGGCCCGAGCCGCGCACGCGGGGCACACCATGGCGGTCTCGACCGCCGCCTCGCCCGAGGACCCGGACGGCGACGGCTACATCCCCGCCAACCCGCCGGTCACCGGTGTCACCCCGTCCACGAAGGAGCCGCCGCACCGCTACTTCCACGAGTTCCAGGCCAACTGCGGGGTCAGCCACACGGCGCCCGACGATCCGATCGTCTACGCCCAGCAGCCGGGGAAGTCCCACGACCACACCTTCATGGGCAACACGACGACCAACGCGTACAGCACCACCGCCTCCCTCGACGCCGGGTCCACCACCTGTCTGGCGCCCGGCGACCGCTCGGGCTACTGGATGCCGACCATGTACGACGGTGACCGTCCGGTGCTCCCGGTCGGCCCGCAGACCATCTACTACAAGGCCGGCGTCACCGACTACACCAGCGTGCGTCCCTTCCCGAAGGGCCTGCGCTACGTCGTCGCCAGCCCGATGCAGAGCGCGCAGGAGTTCCGCGACCACCCCGGCTTCGTCGAGGGCTGGGAGTGCGGCGACAGCTTCTTCAACGTCGACTTCCCCACCGACTGCCCCGAACGCCAGGACGTCCAGGTCAACATCCGTTTCCAGGCGCCCAGTTGCTGGGACGGCAGGAACCTGGACACGCCGGACCACAAGAGCCACATGGCGTATCCGGTGGTCAACCCCGGGACCAACAACAACATCTGCCCTGCCGACCACCCGGTCGCCCTGCCGATGATCGAGTTCAAGATGGCCTTCCCGGTCAACGGCGACCTCTCCCGGGTACGGCTGGCCAGTGGCGCGAGCTACTCGTTCCACTACGACTTCTTCAACGCCTGGGACGAGGCGACCCTGGACGCCATGGTCGGCCACTGCATCGTCGGCGGGCTGCAGTGCGACGCGCGCGGGTACGACCAGACCCACCCGGAGGCCGGAGCGGCGCTCAACGAGGACTACGAGCTGCCCTGACCGCCCCTCGGCCCCTGAGACCGGCCCGGCCGTCCCCGCCCCCGCCACGGCCGGGCCGCCCCCCCCCATACCCCGCAGACCGGAGACACATCCCGATGAGCCGACCCCGCACCCCCACCAGCAGATTCACCCCCGCCCGCAGACTCACCCCCGCCCGCAGACTCACCGCCCCCCTCACGGCCGGCCTGCTCACGCTCGGTGCGCTCACCGCGCTGCCCGCCGCGCAGGCGCACGCCGCCGGCAGCGTCGTGAAGGTCACCGGCAGCCAGGGCAACTGGCAACTGACCGTCGACGGCAGCCCGTACACGGTCAAGGGCCTCACCTGGGGGCCGTCCCCCGCCGACGCCGACCGGTACATGCCCGACCTGGCGTCCATGGGCGTCAACACCATCCGCACCTGGGGCACCGACGCGAGCAGCCGCCCCCTCCTCGACTCCGCCGCCGCCCACGGAGTCAAGGTCGTCGCCGGCTTCTGGCTCCAGCCCGGCGGCGGCCCGGGCAGCGGCGGCTGCGTCAACTACCTCACCGACACCGCGTACAAGGACCAGATGCTGGCCGAGTTCCCGCGCTGGGTCCAGGAGTACAAGGACCACCCCGGCGTCCTGATGTGGAACGTCGGCAACGAGTCGGTGCTCGGCCTGCAGAACTGCTACAGCGGCGACGAGCTGGAGCGCCAGCGCGACGCCTACACCACCTTCGTCAACGACGTCGCCAAGAAGATCCACGCCGTCGACCCGAACCACCCGGTGACCTCCACCGACGCCTGGGTCGGCGCCTGGCCCTACTACCAGAAGAACGCCCCCGACCTGGACCTGTACGCCGTCAACTCCTACGACGCCGTGTGCGACGTGCGCTCCGCCTGGGAACAGGGCGGCTACACCAAGCCGTACATCGTCACCGAGTCCGGGCCGGCCGGCGAGTGGGAGGTGCCGGACGACGCCAACGGCGTACCGAAGGAACCCACCGACCAGGCCAAGGCGCAGGGCTACACCGACGCCTGGAACTGCGTCACCGGGCACCGCGGAGTCGCCCTGGGCGCGACCCTGTTCCACTACGGCACCGAGTACGACTTCGGCGGCATCTGGTTCAACCTGCTGCCCGCGGGCCAGAAGCGGCTGTCGTACTACGCCGTGAAGCGGGCCTACGGCGGCGACACCTCGCGCGACAACACCCCGCCGGTGGTGAGCGGCTTCGGCGTCGAGGGCGACGCGGGCAAGGTGCAGGCCGGCAAGGACCTGGTCCTCACGGTGCGCGCCACCGATCCGGACGGCGACCCGATCGGGTACGAAGTACTGGCCAACAGCAACTACATCGACCAGAGCAAGCAGTTGACCCCCCTGCCCGTCACCGATCTCGGCGGTGGACGCCTCAAAGTCACCGCCCCCGAGCGGCCCGGCGTCTGGAAGCTGTACGTCAAGGCCACCGACGGCAAGGGCAACGTCGGCGTCGAGACCCTCTCGGCGCGGGTCGTGCCGCCCGCCGTCGACGGTACGAACGTCGCCCTCGGCAAACCGGCCACCGCGTCCTCCTTCCAGCCGAGCTACGGCGACTGCCCCTGCACCGCCGCCAACGCCGTGGACGGGAACCCGGACACCCGGTGGGCCAGCGACTGGAGCGACCCGCAGTGGCTCCAGGTGGACCTCGGCACCCGCACCGGCTTCCGGCACGTCCAGCTGTACTGGGAGGCCTCCTACGCCAAGGCCTACACCGTCCAGACCTCGGACGACGGGCAGAACTGGCGGACCGTGTCCACGGTGACCGACGGCAACGGCGGCGTCGACACCCTCGACGTGTCCGGCACCGGCCGCTACGTACGCGTCAACGGCACCGCACGCGGCACGGGTTACGGCTACTCGCTGTACGAGTTCGGCGTCTACGCCTGACGCCGGGGACGAGGGGAAGGGGGAGACCCGGGTGGGGACGAGTGACGAAGAGATCGACCGGCTGCTCGGCAAACTGACACCACGCGCCCGCGCACTGCTGCTGAACGGCGCCACGACCTGGCGCACGAGGGCGGAAGCGGCGGTGGGGCTCCGGGAGTTGGTGATGTCGGACGGTCCGGCGGGCGTACGGGGCGAGGCCTGGGACGAGCGGAGCACCTCTCTCCTGCTGCCCTCCGCCTCGGCGCTCGCCGCCACCTGGGACGA
The DNA here is from genome assembly GCF_042730645.1 of Streptomyces sp. NPDC059906. Classification (NCBI taxonomy): domain Bacteria; kingdom Bacillati; phylum Actinomycetota; class Actinomycetes; order Kitasatosporales; family Streptomycetaceae; genus Streptomyces; species Streptomyces sp. NPDC059906. Next base: position 261,493 of record NZ_JBHWKU010000008.1, on the reverse strand, counting down.
GGCGCTGGTCGAAGACCTCGGCGGCCTGCTCGCCGCCGAGGCCCGGCGCAAGGGCGTGGACGTCCTCCTCGCCCCGACCCTCAACCTGCACCGCAGCCCGCTGGGCGGCCGGCACTTCGAGTGCCTCTCCGAGGACCCCGAGCTGACCGGCCGGATCGGCGCCGCGCTGGTCCGCGGGATCCAGGCGCACGGCGTGGCCGCCACCGCCAAGCACTACGTGGCCAACGACTCCGAGACCGACCGCCTCACCGTCGACGTGCGGTTGGGTGAACGGGCGCTGCGGGAGGTCTACCTCGCCCCCTTCGAGGCGGCGGTGACCGCCGGGGTCCGGCTCGTCATGGCGGGGTACAACGCGGTCAACGGCACCACGATGACCGCGAACGCCCTGCTCACCGACCCGCTGAAGCGCGAGTGGGGCTTCGACGGCGTCGTCGTCTCCGACTGGGGCGCGGTGCGCGGCACGACCGACACCGCCCGCGCCGGTCTCGACCTCGCCATGCCGGGCCCCGACGGCCCCTGGGGCGAGGCGCTGGCCCGCGCGGTGGCCGAGGGCGCGGTGCCCGAGCCGGCCGTCGACGACAAGGCACGGCGCCTGCTGCGACTCGCGGCGTGGCTGGGCGCGCTGGGCGGGCGCGACGCGTCCCGGTCGCCGGTCCCGGGCGGGCCGGCCGACTCGCCGGGTGTGGACGGTGCGGCGGGCCCGGATCCGTGGCCCGGGGCGGAGGGCCGCACGGACCGGGGCCCGGGCCCGGCGCACGGTGCGGAGTCGTCGGCGCCGGGTCCGCGGCGTGCCGGGGACGGGCGGGCGCTGGCCCGTCGCGCCGTCGCAGCCGGTGCCGTGCTGCTGGCCAACAGGGACGTCCTGCCACTGGACCCCGAGCGCCTCGGGACGGTCGCCGTGATCGGTGCGCACGCCGCGCGGACCCGTATTCAGGGCGGCGGCAGCGCGGGGGTCTTCCCGCAGGACGAGGTGTCCGTCCTCGACGGCATCCGGGCCGAACTGCGCGGCCGGGCCCGCGTCGTGCACGTCCCGGGCCCCCGGCCGGACGGCCCCGCGCCTCCACTGGACCCGGACACCTGCACCGACCCGCGTTCGGGGCTGCCCGGCGTCCTGCTGCGGATGCTCGACGCGGACGGCCGCGAGCTGTACGCCGAACGGCGCCGCGGCGGGCGCCTGCTGGAGCCCCGCCTGGTGCCGGGCGCGCACACCGTCGAGATCCGCGCGCGGCTGTGTCCCCGCACCGGCGGCTCCTGGTCCCTGGGCGTGGCCGGGTTCGGCCGGATGAGCCTGACGAGGGACGGACGCACCCTGCTGGAGGGGGACTTCCCGCCGTCCACCGACGATCCGGCGGTGGTGCACGTCAACCCGCCCGCCCGGTACGCCACCGCCGACCTCACCGCCGGCCGGGACACCCTGCTGGTGGCCCGGCGCGAGCTGGCACCCGGCACCGGCCGGGCGACCGTCCTCGTCGCGGCCCCGCCCGCCCCGGACGTGACCGCGTCGCTCGCCGAGGCCGCCCGCGCGGCCGGTGCGGCGGACGCCGCGGTCGTGGTCGTCGGCACCACCGAACACGGGGAGTCGGAGGGCTACGACCGTACGGGTCTGGCGCTCGGCGCCACCCAGGACGCGCTGGTCCGCGCCGTCGCGGCCGCCAACCCGCGCACCGTCGCCGTCGTCAACAGCGGCGGCCCGGTGGAACTGCCGTGGCGGGAGCAGGCGGGCGCGGTGCTGCTGGCCTGGTTCCCCGGACAGGAGGGCGGCGGTGGACTGGCCGACGTGCTCTTCGGACACGCCGAGCCGGGCGGACGACTGCCCACCACCTGGCCGGCCGTCCTCGCCGACGCCCCGGTCACCCGCACCCGCCCCGACGGCGGCCGCCTCGACTACGACGAGGGCCTGCACCTCGGTCACCGGGGCTGGCTCCGCCACCACCGCACGCCCGCCTACTGGTTCGGACACGGCCTCGGCTACACGACGTGGCGGTACGAGGAGCTGACCGTCCCGCCGGCGACCCGGGCGGGCGACGACCTCACCGTGCGCGTGCGGGTGCGCAACACCGGTGCGCGAGCGGGCCGGGAGGTCGTCCAGGTGTACCTGGCCCGGCCCGCGTCGGCCCTCGACCGTCCCGCGCGGTGGCTGGCCGGGTACGCGGCGGTGCGGGCGCGCCCGGGGGAGACGGTGACGGCGACGGTGCGCGTCCCGGCGCGGGCCCTGCGCCACTGGTCGGTGGCGGAGCACGCCTGGCGTACGGAGGCGGGGCCCTGCCTGGTGCTGGCCGGGCGGTCGGCGGGGGACGTGCCGCTGGCGGCGGAGGTGGAGGTGGTGCCTGCGGCTTCCGCGTGAGGGCGGCGGACGGGGGCGAGGCGGGCAGAGCGCGGCGGGCAGGAGCGGCGGGGCAGGAGCGGCGGACAGAAGCGGCGGGCAGGGGCGGCGGACAGAGCGCGGAGAGCGCTCTACCGTGCGCCGGACCCCGCCGGTTAGGGTGCGGGCATGAGCAGACAGGCCCCGACCCTGGAGGACGTGGCCCGGGAGGCCGGTGTCTCCCGGGCCACCGTCTCACGGGTGGTCAACGGCGTCCGCAACGTGGACCCGGCCATCCAGGACCTGGTCCGCCGGGCCATCGAACGGACCGGGTACGCGCCCAACCAGGCCGCCAGACAGCTGGTGACCCGGCGCACGACCACCGTCGCGCTGGTCGTCTCGGGCGCGGGCGACGCCACGGACACGGAGCAGAACGCGTTCGCCACGCGGGTCTTCGCCGACCCGTTCTTCGGCCGCGTCGTGGGCGGCGTGGTCGGGCATCTGCGGCCCCGCAGGATGCATCCGGTGCTGATGTTCGCCGAGACGCCCGAGGCCCGGCAGGAGGTCGTGGCCTACCTCAGGCAGGGCGGCGCGGACGGTGCGCTGGTGGTGTCCACGCACCCCGACGACCCGCTGCCCGCGCTGCTCGCCGGAGCCGGACTTCCGGCGGTGCTGTTCGCCCGTCCGGGCCGCCCCGTGCCGCTCAGCTACGTCGACCTGGCCCACCGCGACGGCGGCCGGCTCGCCGCCGAGCACCTGCTGGAGCGGGGGTGCCGCCGGATAGCCACCGTCGCGGGCCCGCTGGCGGTCGCGGCCAGCCAGGAGCGCCTGGCAGGCTTCCGCGACACCCTGGCCCGGCACGGGCACCCGTACGTGCCGGTGGCCGAGGGCGGCTTCACGGTGGACAGCGGCATGGCCGCGATGACGTCACTGCTCGCCGAACACCCGGACGCCGACGGCGTGTTCACCGCCAACGACCTGATGGCCCAGGGCGCCGTCCAGGTGCTGCGCGACCACGGGCGCCGGGTGCCGCAGGACGTAGCGGTCGTCGGCTTCGACGACTCCAGTGTGGCCGTCACCTGCCGTCCCCGGCTGACCACCGTACGGCAGCCCGTGGAGGAGATGGCGGCCACGATGGCACGCCTCCTCGACGACCACATCAAGGGCGCGCGCGGCGAGCCCACGTCGGTGATCTTCGACCCGGAGCTGGTGGTGCGGGAGTCGGCGTAGGCGGCCCGGGTCAGGGGATCGCGGCCTCGATGTGGGCGAGGTGGGCGGCGAGGATCTCCTCGAAGGCGGCGCCGCGGTCCGCGCCCAGCGGGCGGATCTCCCGGGCGAAATGGGCCAGGGCCGGGAAGCGCTCGGGATCGGCGCCCAGCACCGCGACCCGGAACTGCTCCATGCCCTGCTCGTGCTCCTGGGCACCGACGGCGCCGAATCCGCCCTCGGCGGTGATCAGCGAGGAGATCAGGATCACGAGCCGGTGGTAGCGCGCCGGGATCTCGTCGTCGGGCAGGCCCGAGGCGCGCAGGGCCCGCAGCACCTCTTCCATCATCAGCCGGGAGCCCGTGCCGCCCGACCCGTGGCGCCCCCAGACCGCGGCGAGCTGCGGCTGCCGCCCGAAGGACTCCCGCAGACGCAGGGCCACGGCGGTGAGGCGCTGCTTCCAGTCGCCCTCGGGCCGGTAGCCGTCCATGGCGGACAGCAGGCTCCGGTCGGCGACCGCGCGCAGCAGTTCGGTCTTGTTGCGGAAGTGCCGGTAGAGGCTGGAGGAGTCGGTCCCCAGCGCCGCGGCGAGCTTGCGCACGCTGAACGTCTCGGCGTCGCCCGCGAGCAGCAGCTCCGCCGCCGCGTCCAGGATCTGCTCGGTCGACCAGCGCCTTCGGCCTGCCATCTCGTCGTTCTCCTTGTCGCCATCGTCGCCATCGTCGCCATCGGCCGCCTCCGGGTCGCTCCCGGGTCACTCCCCGGCCCGCCCCTCCCGGTCGGTCAGCCTAGTCCACGCACCTGCCGCTGCACGCGCCGCGCGCACGCCCTCATCCGCCGCCCCGCTGCCCCGCCAGCCTCCCCCCGAGAGCCGCCCGCCACGCCGGGGCCGGAGCGGGGGAGTCGACCGGCGGACGCCGGCCGCCGCGGGCGAAGAACGCCGCCAGGGGCAGGATCGCGGCGCCCACCGTCACCGCGTCGGGTCCGAGGCGGCCCAGCGCGATGCCCACCCGTCCGGCGGGGTGCCGCAGGGCGTGGGCGAGCGTGTGGGTCCGTACGGACTCCAGGAAGGCCGGGCCCAGTTGGAGTCCGGCCCAGCCGCCCACCAGGACCCGCTCGGGCTGGAAGAGGTTGACCAGGTCGGCCAGCCCCGCGCCCAGGTACTCGGCGGTCTCCGCGAGCACCCGCGACGCCACCGGGTCCGGTTCGCCCCCGTCCCCCGGCCCGGCCGCGGACAGCATGGCGGTCAGCGCCGCCTCCTCGTCGACGCCGGACGGCGGCTGTCCGCCCGCCTCCCGCCACCGCGCGAGCAGCGCCTCCGCCCCGGCGTACGCCTCCAGGCAGCCCCGTGCGCCGCACCGGCAGCGGCGCCCGCGCACCCGTACCGTCAGGTGCCCCCACTCCACCGCACGTCCCTGCTCGACCTCGTCGGTGACCACGCACGCGCCGACCCCGGAGCCGAAGAGCACGACCACGGCGTTGCGCGCACCGCGTCCGCCGCCGAACCACATCTCGGCCTGCCCCAGCGTCCTGGCGCCGTTCTCGATGAACAGCGGTACGTGCGCGGGCAGTCGGCCCGAGTCGCGCAGCAGCGCCTCCAGCGGGACCGCGTCCCAGCCGACGGTCTGGCCGTGCACCAGGGTGCCGCCGGTCGTGCGCTCGACGATGCCGGGGACACCGATGCCGACCCCCAGCAGCTCACCGCGGCCCTGCGCCCGGCCGTCGGCGCGGTCGGCGCCGAGCACCTGAGCGACCCCGTCGAGGATGTGCCCGGCGACGACACCGACGTCGTAGGAGCGCGACCCGTGTCCGGGCAGCACGCGCTCGGTCCGGGCGAGTTCGGACATCGACAGGTCGAAGAGCTCCACGCGTACGCGGGTCTCGCCGACGTCGACCCCGACGAGGCGCCCCCGGTCCGCCGCGACGCGGACCAGGGTGCGCGGCCGGCCGCCGTCCGCGCCGAGGGTGCCCGCCTCCTCCACGAGTCCGTCGGCCATCAGCTCGGCGACCACGTTGCTGACGGATCCCGAACTCAGGCCGGCCGCCGAGCCCAGTGCGAGCCGGCTCATCGGCCCGTCGAAATACAACCGTTGCAGAACGGTGCTGCGGCTCTCCCGCCGCAGGTCACGGACCGTGCGCCCGCCGTGCCTGGCCATCCGGCCCCTTCCTTTTCTGCTCCCGCGCGCCCCTCGAACGTGCGCGAGACCTTGACGAGTCTTTCTCTCGGGGTTTAACTCACGTCCTAAATTAAGCCATGAGGGGCTTCGGAAGGGAAACAGCCGAAGCCGCCGTCGGGACTTCCCGACCGACTCCCGGAAGGAACCCAGGAGCCATGCGCAGCATCCGAGCCGCGGCCGTAGGCGCCGTCACCATGTCTCTCGCACTCGCCGCCACGGCCTGCGGAGGGGGCTCCTCCTCGGGCGGCGGATCCAACGACTCGCCGAAGGAACTCACCTACTGGGCCTCCAACCAGGGCGCCAGCATCGAGGTCGACAAGAAGGTCCTCCAGCCCGAACTCGACAAGTTCGAGAAGGAGACGGGCATCAAGGTGAAGCTGGAGGTCGTGCCCTGGTCCGACCTGCTGAACCGGATCCTCACCGCCACCACCTCGGGACAGGGCCCCGACGTCCTGAACATCGGCAACACCTGGAGCGCCTCCCTCCAGGCCACCGGCGCCCTGCTGCCCTGGGACGCCAAGAACTTCGAGAAGATCGGCGGCAGGGACCGCTTCGTCGACTCCGCGCTCGGCTCCACCGGCGTCGAGGGCCAGGACCCGGCCGCGGTCCCGCTGTACTCGATGGCCTACGCGCTCTACTACAACAAGCAGATGTTCGCCGACGCTGGCATCACCAAGCCCCCGGCCACCTGGGACGAGCTGGTGGCGACCGGCAAGAAGATCTCCAAGGACGGCAAGTGGGGCCTGGGCGCCGAGGGCTCCAACCTGTCCAACAACATCCACCAGGTCTTCGTCCTGGCCAAGCAGCACGGCGCCGACTTCTTCACCGCCGACGGCAAGCCCGACTTCACCTCCGACGGCGCCGTCGCGGCCGTCAAGCAGTACGTCGACCTGATGGCCGTGGACAAGGTCATCGCGCCCGGCAACGCCGAGTACGCGCAGAACCAGTCCCTCAGCGACTTCGCCAAGGGCAAGACCGCGATGGTGCTGTGGCAGACCGCCTCCGCCACCTTCAAGACCATGGGCATGGAGGAGGACGAGTGGGGCATCGCCCCCGCCCCCGTCCCGTCCGGCACCCCCGGCGCCGGCAAGGCCATCAACTCCATGGTCGCCGGTATCAACATGGCCGTCTTCAAGAACAGCGACAACCTCGACGGCGCCACCAAGTTCGTGAAGTTCATGACCAGCGACGCCGAGCAGAAGCTCCTCAACAAGGCGTACGGCTCCATCCCGCCGGTCAAGGCCGCCCAGTCCGACCCGGCGTTCAACACCCAGGGCACCACCGTCCTGCGCGAGACCCTCGCCACCAGCGCCGCGGCCCTGCCCCAGGTGCCCGACGAGTCGCAGTTCGAGACCGCGGTCGGCACCGCCGTCAAGGAGCTGTTCGCCGACGCCGCGAACGGACGCGAGGTGACCACCGAGTCCGTCAAAGAGAAGCTCGCCAAGGCACAGCAGCAGATGCCCAACAAGTGAGCGCCCCGACCTTCGACTTCGAACCGGCCCCACCGACTCCGACACGGACACGGACCTCGCCATGACCACCACGACCGCCTCGGCGCAGCCCGGCGAGCGGACGGTCGGCAAGAGCTCCCCCGGGACGGCGCGCGGACCCCGCCGCCGCCCCGGGCGGATCCGCCGCATCGGCCTGCCCTACCTGCTGCTCCTGCCGGCCCTGCTCCTCGAACTCCTCGTCCACCTGGTGCCGATGGTCATCGGCATCGTGATGAGCTTCAAGGAACTCACCCAGTTCTACATCCGCGACTGGACCACCGCCCCGTGGACCGGCCTCGACAACTTCACCATGTCGGTGGACTTCGACGCGCCCGTCGGCGAGGCGCTGCTCCACTCCTTCCTCGTCACCTGCGCCTTCACGATCCTCTCCGTCGGCCTGTGCTGGCTGATCGGCACCGCCGCCGCGATCTGCATGCAGGACGCCTTCCGCGGCCGTGGCCTGCTCCGCGCGATCTTCCTGGTGCCGTACGCCCTGCCGGTCTACGCGGCCGTCATCACCTGGGCGTTCATGTTCCAGCACGACAACGGCCTGGTGAACCACGTCCTGCACGACCAGTTGGGCCTCACCGACAAGCCCTCCTTCTGGCTGATCGGCGACAACAGCTTCGTCGCGCTGCTCGTCGTGTCGGTGTGGAAGGGCTGGCCGTTCGCCTTCCTCATCGTCATGGCCGGCCTGCAGAACATCCCCAAGGAGCTGTACGAGGCCGCCGCCCTGGACGGCGCCGGCGTCTGGCAGCAGATCCGCCGCATCACCCTGCCGTCGCTGCGTCCGGTCAACCAGGTCCTGGTCCTGGTGCTGTTCCTGTGGACGTTCAACGACTTCAACACGCCGTTCGTCCTGTTCGGCAAGGCGGCGCCGGAAGCCGCCGACCTGATCTCCATCCACATCTACCAGTCGTCCTTCGTCACCTGGAACTTCGGCGCCGGCTCCGCGATGTCGGTCCTGCTGCTGCTCTTCCTGCTGCTGGTGACGGGCGTGTACCTGTTCGTGACCTCCCGGGCCACGAGGACCCCACGGGCGCCGCGGAAGCACGAGGAAAGGAAGACGGCCGATGTCTAGGTCCCCGATGGCGGCGCCGCGCTCCTTCACCTGGACCCGCCGCGTCTTCCTCACCCTGCTCACCGGCTTCGTCCTGCTGCCGGTGTACGTCATGGTGTCCAGCTCGCTGAAGCCGCTCGAGGACGTCTCCAGCCAGTTCCACTGGCTGCCGAGCAACCTGACCATCCGCCCGTACATCGACATCTGGTCGACGGTCCCGCTGGCGAAGTACTTCGTGAACTCGCTGATCGTGGCGGGCGCGGCGACCGTCTGCTCCGTCGTGATCGCGGTCTTCGCCGCCTACGCCGTCAGCCGCTACGAGTTCCGCGGCAAGCGGGTCTTCTCGGTGACCGTCCTGTCGACGCAGATGTTCCCGGGCATCCTCTTCCTGCTGCCCCTGTTCCTGATCTACGTCAACATCGGCAACGCCACCGGCATCGCCCTGTTCGGCTCCCGCGGCGGCCTCATCCTCACCTATCTGACCTTCTCCCTGCCCTTCTCCATCTGGATGCTGATCGGGTACTTCGACTCGGTCCCCCGCGACCTGGACGAGGCGGCCCTCGTCGACGGCTGCGGGCCGCTGCGCGCCCTGTTCAAGGTCGTCGTGCCCGCCGCGATCCCCGGCATCGTCGCGGTCGCCGTCTACGCCTTCATGACCGCCTGGGGCGAAGTCCTCTTCGCATCCGTCATGACCAACGACGCCACCCGCACCCTCGCGGTCGGACTCCAGGGCTACTCCACGCAGAACGACGTCTACTGGAACCAGATCATGGCCGCCTCGCTGGTCGTGAGTGTGCCCGTGGTCGCGGGCTTCCTGCTCCTCCAGCGCTATCTCGTGGCGGGCCTGACGGCCGGAGCGGTGAAGTGACCGCCGCACCTCCGCGCCGCACCCTTCCCCAACCCGAAAGGACCTTCGTGACCATCGACTTCGCCGCACTCCCGGACGACTTCCTGTGGGGCACGGCCACATCGGCGTACCAGATCGAGGGAGCCGTGGCGGAGGACGGACGTTCGCCGTCGATCTGGGACACCTTCTCGCACACCCCCGGGAAGATCGACAACGGCGACCACGGCGACGTCGCCTGCGACCACTACCACCGCACCCACGAGGACATCGAGCTGATGCGGCGCCTCGGCACCAACGCCTACCGCCTCTCCGTCGCCTGGCCGCGCGTCCTGCCGGGCGGCGACGGCCCGGTCAACGCCAAGGGCCTGGCCTTCTACGACCGGCTCGTCGACGACCTGCTGGCGGCCGGCATCACGCCGTCCGTCACCCTCTACCACTGGGACCTGCCCCAGGTGCTCCAGGACCGGGGCGGCTGGCCGGAGCGGGCCACCGCCGAACACTTCGCCGCGTACGCCGCCGTCGTCGCCGAACGCCTCGGGGACCGCGTCGGCCACTGGGCCACCCTCAACGAGCCGCTGTGCTCGGCCTGGATCGGCCACCTGGAGGGCAAGATGGCCCCGGGCTGGACCGACCTCACGGCCGCCGTCCGCGCCTCCTACCACCTGCTCCTGGGGCACGGCCTGGCGATGGAGGCCATCCGCGCGGCGGCCCCGGACGCGCAGGTGGGCATCGTCAACAACCTCTCCACCATCCACGCCGCCACCGACCGGGAGGAGGACCTGGCCGCAGCCCGCCGCATGGACGGCCACACCAACCGCTGGTGGCTCGACCCGATCCACGGCCGCGGCTTCCCGGAGGACATGCGCGAGGTCTACGGCGTCGAACTCCCCGAACGGCCCGGCGACATGCGGCTCATCGGCGCCGAACTGGACTGGCTGGGCCTGAACTACTACTTCCCCCAGACCGTCGCCGCCGACCCCAGCGGCCCCGCCCCGCAGGTGCGCACCGTCCGCCGCGCCGGCGTCCCGCGCACCGGCATGGACTGGGAGATCGACGCCGGCGGCATCGAGGACCTGCTGCTGCGCCTGACCGAGGAGTACGGACCGCGCAAGCTGTACGTCACCGAGAACGGCTCCTCCTTCCCCGACGTGGTCCGCCCCGACGGCACCGTCGACGACCCCGAGCGCCAGGAGTACCTGACCGCCCACCTCGCGGCCTGCGCGTCCGCCGCCCGCCGGGGAGCCCCGCTGGCCGGGTACTTCGCGTGGTCGCTGCTGGACAACTTCGAGTGGGCGTACGGCTACGACAAGCGCTTCGGCCTGGTCCACGTCGACTACGCGACCCAGGTCCGCACGATCAAGGGCAGCGGACACCACTACGCGGACATCATCGGCCGGGCGCGCGGGAGGGAGCGCAAGGCCGCCTGAGACCCCGTGGTGGGTGCGGATGCGGGTGGAGCAGAGGGGGTGGCCGCCGGCGGGGCGGCCGGGCCGCCGCCGTGTGTCAGGCGTCCTTGCGTGCCACTCCGCCGTAGATGCCGATCGGCGGGGCGTCGGGGCGTCGCGTCTCCTCGGGGCGCCAGTCGGTGACCCGGACCAGCCCCGGCTCGACCATCGAGAAATCACCGAACAGGTCGAGGACCGCGGCGTGCGAACGCAGGTTGAGCGACGCGGTGGCCTTGTTGTAGACGGCCGCCGCGTCCTCACGCCGATCCTCGTGGACGTCGCCCGTCGCGTGCGACAGAACGAGGTAGGACCCGGCGGGCAGCGCGTCGCGCAGCGTGGCGACGATGCCCGCCGGGTCCTGCGCGTCGGCCACGAAGTGCACCACGGCGACCAGCAGCAGCGCCACCGGCCGGTCGAAGTCGATGACCGCGCGCACCTCGGGATGGTCGAGGATCGTGCGGGGGTCGCGCAGGTCGGCCAGGACGACGGCGGTGTCCGGGTCGTCCGCCAGGGCCCTCGAGTGGGTGGCGACGATGGGGTCGTTGTCGACGTACGCGACCCGGGTACCGGGAGCGAGGGACCGCGCGATCTGGTGCACGTTGGGTTCGGTGGGCAGGCCCGTGCCCACGTCGAGTATCTGGCGGACACCGCCCTCGCCCACCACGTGCCGCACCGCCCGGTGCATGAAGTGCCGGTTGGCGAGAACTCCCTCACGCACCTCGGGCGCCGCCTTCATGAACTGCTCGGCGGCCCTCTGGTCGACCTCGTAGTTGTCCTTCCCGCCGAGGAAGTAGTCGTACATCCGCGCGGGATGGGGCCTGCTCGTGTCGATCCGGTCGGGGTGGGCGGCGCTCTCGCCACTGCTCAGGGAGGTCATGCGGCCTGACTCCGTCCTCAACTCGTGGGCCGCCCAAGGTGCTGGAGTGATGAACACCTGGGTGCGCGCCGGTCGGAACATCATCTTGACACGAGAGCGGGCGCCGGTCCCGCTACGCTGACGACCCGACCATGCCGTTTCGCGTACGGAGGAGTGTCCTGTGACCGCCGGTGCCCCCAGACCTCACATCGACACGAGCAAGCCGCACCCGGCCCGCGTCTACGACTGGCTGCTGGGCGGCAAGGACAACTACCCCGTGGACCAGCGGGTCGGCGAGACCCTCCCCGCGGAGGCACGCGGCAACGCGGCCCGGAACCGGGCGTTCATGCACCGCGCGGCGGCCTGGCTGGCGAAGAACGGCGTCGACCAGTTCCTGGACATCGGCACCGGCATCCCCACCGAACCCAACCTGCACCAGATCGTGCAGGCGATCAGCCCGGCCGCCCGGATCGTCTACGCGGACAACGACCCGATCGTCCTCCGCCACGCGGAAGCACTGCTGACCAGCACCCCGGAGGGAGTCACCGACTTCCTCCACGCGGACGTACGGCAGCCCGCGACGATCCTCGAACGCGCCCGTGAGGCACTGGACTTCGACCGTCCGATCGCCCTTTCCCTGATCGCGCTCCTGCACTTCCTGCCGGACGACGAGGACCCCTACCGGGTCGTGAGCACCCTCGTGGACACCCTTCCCTCCGGCAGCTACCTGCTCCTGTCGCACGGCACCGCCGACCAGCACCCGGAGCTGAAGCAGGAGACCGAGTCCGCCTACAAGAAGGGGGCCATCCCGCTGCGGATGCGCACCCGGAGCGAGGTCGAGCCCTTCTTCTCCGGCCTCGAACTCGTCGAGCCCGGTCTGGTGTTCGCGACCGAGTGGTACCAGGAGGAACCGGCACCGGTGCGGGAACGCAGCGGCTTCTATGCGGGCGTGGCGCGCATCCCCTGACCGGGGCCGCGTGCGAACCGGACGAACTTCCGTCTTCCGGGGCGGCCTTGACGTGGGCGGGGACCGGTCGATACTTGTGCGCAGCATGGGTCGGTCGGTGTCCGTGGTCGGCGTGAGACGGGACGACAGATGAAGCAGAGGAAGAGGCGCCTGTGCGCCGCCACGGGTGCCGTTCTCGGCGCCCTCACCGCGTCGGCCGCGCTCCCACCGGCCGCCGCGGCATCCCCGCACCCCGGCGGGCACCCGCCGTCCGCCCGTCACGCCCTTCCCCTGGGCCCCGCCGACCTCCCCGAGCGCCGCACCACGACCACCCTCCAGCCGGGCGTCACCCTGACCCGCATCGTGCGCGGGAACGCCGACGACCCGGCACTCCACTGGACCGTCGAGGCGTCCATCCCCGGCGGCGACACCTCCCCGGACCCCGACGCGCCGCCGACGGCGCTCAAGGACCGGGCGAGCGCCGACGAACTGGCCGCCGAACTGCGGCGGGACGGCTTCGAAGCGAGGGTGGAGGAGGTGACGACACCCGCGACGGCCGACTACCGGGGTGGCACCCTCGGCTGGCGGGTCCGCATCGGCACCTTCGACTCGCAGACCGCCGCGACGGCCGAACGCACCCGTCTGAGAGCGGCCGGGTACTCGGGCTCCGCCGTCTACACCGGCTGGGACGGCGAGGCGACGGACCGGGGACCGTGGCACGTCGACGTACTCACCATCGACCCGCGCACGTTCCGCGGCGCCCTCGACGCGTCGTACGGCCCAGACCTGGAGAAGCGCGAGACGACCAGCGCGCTCTCGGCGTCGGCCGCCGCGACGGCCGCGGTCAACGCCGGCTTCTTCGTCCTCGACCCCAGGGCGGGCGCACCGGGCGACCCCGCCGGAGTGGGCGTGTACGACGGCCGCCTGCTGAGCGAACCGGTGGCCGGACGCCCGGCCCTGGTCGTCCACGACAACGGCCGCCGCACCGAGATCGCCCGCCTCACCTGGCAGGGCCGGATCGCCACCCGAGCCGCCTCCCTCCCCCTGAACGGGGTCAACCGCGTACCCGGCCTGATCAGGAACTGCGGCGGCAGCGCGGGCGACGCCCCGACGTCGCTCCCGCTGCACGACGTCACCTGCACCAACCCCGACGAGCTGGTCGCCTTCACCCCGGACTACGGCGCCCGCACCCCCGGGGGCGCAGGCATGGAAGCCGTGCTGGACGCCCACGAGCGGGTCGTGGAACTGCGCTCACCGCGCGGGGGAACGATCCCCCGGGGCGGCAGCTCGGTCCAGGCGACGGGCGAACGCGTCGCCGACCTGACCGCCCTGGCCCACGTGGGCGACCGCCTGCGGGTGAGCACGACGCTGCTGGACGACCGAGGTCGCCGGATGTCCACCTCGCCTCGTACCGACATCGTGAACGCGGGCCCCGAGCTGGTCCGCGACGGCCGTATCCACGTCACCCCCGCCACCGACGGCATGGTGCACCCCGGCGACCCGAGCTGGTACTACGGCTGGGTCCACAAGCGCAACCCGCGCACCCTGGCCGGGGTGGACGCCGCGGGGCGCACCGTCCTCGTCACCGCCGACGGACGCAGCACGGACTCCCTCGGGCTCAGCATCGGCGAGAGCGCGGAGGTCGCGAGATCACTCGGCCTGCGCGACGCCGTCAACCTGGACGGCGGCGGCTCGACGACGATGGTGGCCGACGGCGCCGTACTCAACTCCCCCTCGGACGCCGCGGGCGAACGCCCGATCGGCGACGCGCTGTTGATCCTGCCGCACCGGCACGACACCCGCCCCTGACCCGGTCCGCCACGACCGCCCGCCGGAGGCACAACGCGCCTCGCACCACGCACCACGCACAGCAACTCACCCAGGGAGCCGCCGTGTTCGCGAACGTGCCCACTGTCCTGACTCCGCTGCGAGCGAGACTCCTCCTGGTACTCGCCGTCCTGCTGGCCGTCCTGACGCCGACCGCTCCGGGGGCCCTGGCTGCCGGGAATCCGGAGACCGGCGCCACCCGCCCCGGTGCGGAGGTCGTCGCCGTCACCCGGGTCGCGGACCGGCAGGTCGACCTGTCGGTACGGTCGACGGCCCTGGGCGGCCGCACGGTCAAAGTCCGGCTCCTCACCCCCGACGGCTGGAACCCGCACGACCGACGCCACCGGCAGCACTGGCCCACGCTCTGGCTCCTGCACGGCTGCTGCGGCGACTACACGTCGTGGACGAGCATGACGGACGTGGCGGAGACGGACAGCCTGCGCGACGTCCTGGTCGTGATGCCCGAGGCGGGCTGGAACGGCTGGTACAGCGACTGGTGGAACCACGGGCAGGGCGGCGACCCGGCATGGGAGACGTTCCACACCAAGGAACTGCGCCACCTCCTGGAACACGACTGGGGCGCGGGCGGCGACCGCGTGGTCGCCGGCCTGTCCATGGGTGGCCAGGGCGCCCTGCTGTACGCCGCCCGGCACCCCGGGATGTTCAGGGCGACGGCCGCCTTCTCCGGCTCCGCCCACCCCCTCCTGAACGACGAGTCGGTCGACCGCCTCATGGGCTTCTTCGCCGGCCAGGACAACGACCCGCTCCGGGTCTGGGGCGACCCGGTCGCCCAACGCGGCATCTGGCAGGCCCACGACCCCTTCCACCTCGCCAAGCGGCTGAGGTCGATCCCGGTCTACCTCTCCTGCGGCGACGGCACCACCGGCCCCCTGGACGCACCGGGCGCCACGAGTGCCCTGGAGGCCGACTTCAACCGCCAGAACCACGCGCTCGCGGCCGAGCTGAAGCGCGTCGGCGCGCGGCACGTGACGACCCACTTCTACGGCCCGGGGACCCACGGCTGGGCCTACTGGGAGCGCGAGCTGCACGCGTCCCTGCCGATGCTGCTGGGCGCGCTGGGGGTCGACGACTGACCCGCACGACGCCGAGCAACTCCCGTATTCCGCACACCCCTTGCCAGAAGCTCCGGCCGCCCCCTAACTTAAGTGAACACTTAACTTCACTTAAGTGCGGCATTTACATCGCGGTTGCGTCCATCGGGTGGGGAGAGCTTCGTGCACACAGGCCTGCGCAGGTCGGCGGCGGCAACCGTCCTCGCCCTCTTTGTCTCCCTGACCGCGGTCGACGGCGCGGGCGCCGCCGACCCACCGCCGGCCGGCACCGGCCCGTACGTCGACGTCGAGTACTTCCCGGAGCCGGCCGGTGAGGGCGCACGTACCAGCGTCCCGGCCGACAGCCCGCACATACAGCCGGACGGGCCGACCGCTTCCGACCCCCGGGAACGCACCGCCGCCGCGTCCGGGGACGGCGAGGTCGTCCCGCTCGCCGAGACCGGCCCGACCGCCGACCGCCTCGACGTCACGATCATCGGCGACGGCTACACGGCCGCCGAGCAGGACGACTTCCTCGAGGACGCGCGTACGAAGTGGGACGAGGTCACCGACATCGACCCGTACAAGAGCTACGAGGGCCTCTTCAACGTCTGGGCCGTGAAGGCCGTCTCCGAGGACTCCGGTGTCACCGGCGACCCGACCCGGGACGTCGTCAGGAACACCGCGCTCGGCTCGTACTTCTGGTGCGGCGACACGGAGCGCCTGATCTGTGTCGACCTCGACAGGACGAAGACCTACGCGGACCGGGCACCGGCGACCGACCTGGTGATCGTGGTCTCCAACTCCGCCAAGTACGGCGGGGCCGGCTACTCCGGACTCGCGGCGGACTACGGCTACGACGGCGTCTCCACGCTCTCCTCCGACAACGACCGGTCCACCCTGATAGCCGCCCACGAGATGGCCCACTCCATAGGCCTCCTGGCGGACGAGTACCAGTACGAGGGCTACGGCGACTACCCCTACCCCGAGCCCGCCCATCCCAACGCCTCGACCCTGACGGCGGACGACATGGCGAGGCAGCGCACCAAGTGGGCGGCATGGCTGGGCGAGACCGACCCGAGCGGCGGCGTCGTCGGCACCTTCGAGGGCGCCGACTACTACGAGTACGGGGTGTACCGTCCCACGGAGAACTCCATCATGCGCTCCCTGAACACCGACCGCTTCAACCTCCCCGGCCGGGAGGCCATGATCGTCGGCTTCTACCGCTCGGCCAACGCCCTCACCCCGCTGCGGAACACGGCGACCCGGGCCACCCGCTTCACCCACCTCGCCGTGTCGCTCGCCGACTTGGGCCCCGGCACGGGCCTCTCCCGCCCGCAACTGCGCTGGTACGTCGACGGACGCGAGGCCAGGCACGCCCGGGGCAGGACCTCGGTTCTCCCGGCCGCCCTGGGCGTCCCGGCCGACCGGCGCACCCACAAGGTGACCGCCAAGGTGGTCGACACGACGACCGCCGTCCGCAGCCACGCCGTCCGGGACCTCACGTCCAACTCGGCGACCTGGGCGGTCGGCCGCTGACACACCGCGGCGCCGCTCAGAACCCCCACCGTGTATGGCTGTAGACCCCGTCGTCCCGGCCGAACCCGTACGCGGTGACCGGGGCCACCGCGAACAGCACCGCGTCCCCGCGCCGCATGGCGTCCCCGATGCCGTGGAAGGTGCCTTCGGCCGACGTGATGTGCGACCCGTACTTGGCCTCGTACGCCGCGATCACCTCCTCCAGCACCGTCGGATCACCTACCGGCTCCGCCTCGCCCTCGACCACGAGGTCGAACCCCTCGGTGAGCGAGTTTCCACCCGTGATCAGCGCGCAGTGCGCATCGTGCGCCAGGTTCCGGGCCTTCTGCTCACCCGGCCCGGTGGAGAAATACAGCACACCGTCGTGCCACGCCGCGATCACCGGCGTGACGTGCGGCCCGCCACCGGGCCGCACCGTGGTCACCCAGAAGATCTCGGCGGCCTCCAGACGCCGCCGGGCCTCGTCCCACTCGGTGGCGGTGACGTCCGCGGCGCCGGGACGGGGATGGAGTGCGGAGCTGTAGCGGGCGTCGAGCTCGGTCGTGGGCTGCTCGGCGGCAGGTCGTTGCACGGACATGGCGGACTCCTTGCTCTCTTGTCCGTAACGACTGCCGGCCGGCCCGGAAATCATCGGTGCTCCCGATGGAGTACCCCTGACGGCGAGGAACGGTTCGAGCAGGCGGAGCAGCGCTTCGGGGCGGTGCAGCGGGATGATGTGCCCGCAGTCCTCGATCACGTGGCCGACCAGGTGATCGGTGACCGGCCGCAGTTGCCGTTCGAGGGCCCGGCCCACGGGACGGGCGCCGACGGCCATGGTGGGGACGGTCAACCGCCCGCCGGCGACGGCCTCCGCGATCTGCTCGCCGCTCGTGGGCAGCGCCCGGTAGTACGAGAAGGCGCAGCGCAGGGCATCGGTCCCGGTGTACGCCCGCACGAAGGCGTCCCGGACGGCGGGATCGACGCCCTCCCCGAGGGAACCGGCGTCCAGGAACCAGTCGACGTACTGGGCCTCGTGCCCGGTCAGCACCGTCTCCGCGAGACCGGGCACCGCATGGAAGCCGAACCACCAGGGTGCCCCCCGCGCGAGGAACTCCTCGGCCCCCGGCAGCCCGCCCAGCAGTGACTCCATGACGACGAGCCGCCTGACGAGATCGGGCCGGCGCATGGCGAGAAGGAACGCGGGCGGGGTTCCGGCATCGATGCCGACGACGTCCGCCGAGCGGACCCCGAGGGCCTCCAGCAGCCCTTCGGCATCGCACGCGAGTGTGCCGGCGTCGTATCCGTCCGCCGCACGCGTGCTCGCCCCCGCGCCACGCATGTCCGGCGCGATGACCCGGTGGTGTTCGGCGAGGGGGCCCATGACACGGGTCCACAGCCGCCACGTGTGCGGGAAGCCGTGCAGCAGCAGCACGGCGGGGCCCTCGCCCTGGAGGGCCACGTCGAGTTCGACGCCGTTGACCGCGACGCGCCGGAGTTCGACGCCTGGAGGGCGGTGATCGGAGGAGTGGGACGAGGCGACGGGCGTGAGCACGAGGATCCCTGGGGTCGGCCGAAGCAGTTACCAATAGTGACAACCAAACGATAGGAAACTAGGCTGGGCGATCCAAGACCGCACTTCTGCCACAGGTGGTGAGCTCCGGGTGACCTCCTCGACGTCCCGCCCTCCGCACGTCCCTCGCGGAGACCTGTTCGACCCGCAGTGCCCCACCCGCCGCCTCCTCGACCGGATCGGCACCAAGTGGACGTCCATGGCCGTCAAGGTGCTGGCGGAGGCATCCCCGGAGGAGGTGCGGTTCGCGGAACTGCAGCGCAGGATGACCGGCATCTCGCAGAAGATGCTGTCGGTGACCCTTCAGGGCCTCACCCGCGACGGCCTGGTCGGCCGCCGAGTGGAGCCGACGGTCCCGCCGCGCGTGTACTACCGGCTCACCCCACTCGGCCTGACCCTGGAAGAGCCGCTGGCCGCACTCCGCGAGTGGGCCGAGGCACACATGTCCGAGGTGGACCGGGCCCGCCAGCGAAGCGAGGAGCGGGGCGAGGAGCGAGGCGCGGCCGACTGAGGCCCCCTCCCGCAGACGCTACCCACGTTCTTCGGGGGCAGGGCCCGGACGGAGGCCCGGGATGCCGACTCCAGTTGGAACGATCACCGAACTGCCAGATCCTCGGCCAGTTCTCTGCGCCAGTCGTCGCTGAGCCGGTGGTGCACGATCGTTGCCGCAGAAACAGGCAACGGCAACTGGAGGAAGCGACGCAGCGCGTCCGCCGCATTGGCGCGAAGGTGCCAGGCCTGAGTGTCGTCACGGGTAGCGGCGAATTCGGGCGCGTCACGGCCTCGTCGCGAGGTCGGCTCCAGTACGGGCCGGGCGGCCGAGGCCTCTGCCAGGAGTGTGCGCATGCGCAGGTCCAGTGCGCCGTCCTCGACGAACTCCGGGGTCTCGCCGAGGTCGACGGCGTCCAGGGTCCCCGTCACCTCGGGGAAGGTGTCAAGCCCGGTCTCGGCTGCCAGTCTGCGCAGTTGTCTCGCCATCGCCCTACGCAACCGGGGTGCGGGTGTCCGCTCGACCAGGGCGCCCAGATCGAAGCGGCGTATGTATGTGGGGGGACGGCACGACCACTCGGGGATGTCCTCCAGCACAGGTAGGACCAGGGCGCTGGAAAGTGACTCGCCGAGTGCGTGCTCGAGGGCGTCAAGGTCGAAGTCGATGTCGAAACCGCTCCGCAGGCAGGCGACCAAGTCCACGTACGCGGCGGCCGATCCCGGCCAAGGGTCGACGCCGATCGACTGGACGTGCGTGCCGTCCGGCAGCCGTATGCGGTCCTTCCGCGGCGACGAGACAAGGCGGTCCTGGGCACCCTGGGCGTACGGGACCCCATCGGCGTACACCGTAAGGCGTACTTCCGGGCCCTGCTTGGTGAGGGCCACGATCCGGGTGTCCCGGGCCAGTCTGCGCAGAACCTCCGGGCGGGTCAGCTGCTTGGCTCCGGCGCCCTGCATCAGGAAGCCCCAGTCCCCGCACCGGCCCGCCCGCACCAACGGCCGGGAAGCCGCCCAGAGGCTCGCCGCCGACCGCTCGGCCTGCGCGTGACTCCGCCCGCGGACGGTCTCCCGCCGCGGCACCCCCGCACGCACCAGCAGTTCCTCCGCGGTCACGCCCTCGGCGAAGACCAGGTCCGGCTGGCGGGGCTCCGGTTCCCGAGGCTCTGCCATGGTGAGCGTGGCGTACATGCCGTCCTTCGGCGGCTCCGGCTGCGGACGCACGGGTTCGGGTTCCGGTTCGGGTGTCCGCGCGGCAAGGCCTAGCAGCGAAACGGGGTCCGCCTTGACGGTGGGCGTGGCTTCCTCCCAGACCAGCGCTCCGTCGAAGGCCAGCGGAACCCGTCCCGCGACGGGCAGCCGCCGTTCCAGAGCGTCGGCGAACGCAGCCAGCGCCGCACGCAGTGATCCCCAGTCGGTGAACGAGGCGGCGTCCTCGTTGAAGTAGCGTCCGATGCGTCCGTAGTCGTCGCCCGCGCGGCAGGTCAGAAACAGACCGTCCTGGGCGTCCCAGACGACGCCGTGGGTGATCAGCAGCCACTCGCGACGCCAGTACGCGTTGAGCTCGTGGTCGTCCTCGTCGTCGTACAGATCCTCGACGTCCTCGCCGACGGACCGCAGGAACAGGGCGTTCGTCACGATGTCCGCCACGCCGGCGAACGGTCCGTTCAGCGCGAACACCGGTGCCCCCTCGCTCAGCTCGACACCGTCGTGGCAGCGGAGCGACGCCACCAGCTCGGGATGGAACGCCATACCGAGCCGCTGCTCGGCTTCCGCTATGGCTCCAAAAGAAGCGGGCGGCCGCAGCAGTGCCCGGCTCACCGGGGCGTGTTCCGAGAGCCAGGCATCGATGTGCGCCCACGAGTCTTCTACCGTCGGAGACGGAGGCGGGACGGCTGCGGAAGAGATCGACGTCATGCGATCACCATAGGAGCCACCACTGACATCACCATTGCCATGGCCGTGTTGGGCGGGTAGTGCTGTGAGGAAGCGAGGCACCTGACGTCGAGGCCCCGGTTGTGACCGGAGTATCACCAGGGGTGACGCCCGTGCGGCAGACTGCTGTACGTGACGGGTGAACCGGTGCGTGACAAGGGATCAGGTGGGCTTCGAGCGGCCCGGTCGACACGGGCGTCATCGGCCGCCGGAGACGGGATGCGACGTGTTGCTGGGGGACGGGCATGACGACGACCGCTTCACCGGACGGGACTCCTGAGCCGCGCCCCGACGACGACGGCGCCCCGGCCGAGCCCACGGGGCAGCGCGCGGACGCGGACGGGGACACGCCCCCGCCGCCCGCCGACCCCGCGCCACCCGCACCGCAGCCGCCCGGCAACGGGGGACGCCGCCCCGAAGAGAGCTTTGAGGCGCTCGTCTCCGACGTGCTCGGGGTGGACCCGGACGCCTCCCGGCGCAGGAAGCTCCGCTGGCTGTTCGTGAAGGCGGCCATCGGTCTCCTGGGCGTCCTGGGCGCGGTGTTGGTGGCGTACCTCATGATCAAGCCGAGCACGATCAGGGAGAACGACACCAACACCGGTATCGACGCGGCCAAGACCCCGTTCACGGTGTCGGTGCGGCCGGAGGAGGGCGAGCCCCCCACGTGGGCGATGGTCCTCGACCGGAAGCTGACCGCCGACGAGACGCGGAAACTGACGACCGGCGACCCCACTTCGGCCTTCTCCTACCTGAGGGAGCTGGGCGGCCGACCGCTCGTGTACGCGTCCGTGATGGAACACGCCCCCGAGCGGTACGAGCGGAACACCAGGGACGGCGGTCTGGAACTCACCGACGCGTTCAAGATGACCGTGCTGAGCACCCGGTCCTCCGCCGTGGTCATCGACGGCTGGAAGACCACCGACCTCACGTGCCACAAGAGCACCACGCAGACCGTCGTCGCCCTGCCGCCCCAGGGCGGAGCCACCTATCAGGGCATCCGGCTCCACCTTCCGCCGCGCGCCGACGAGCCCGTGCTCACCGACGACGCCGAGGGGCAGGGCGAGTCCTACTTCGGCACCCACTACATCGAGATCGGAGGCGGCCAGCCCTCGGGCGGCCTCAGGGTCGAGGCGATCGCGCCACGGGGACAGGCGTGTGAGTGGGGCATCAAGGTCCACTACAACGACTCCTACCAGAAGGGCGGGTGGCTCCAGCTGAAGGACGCCAAGGGCGAGCCGCTGCGCATCCGCACCGAGTCCGTCCCGGCGGACGTCCAGCAGAAGTGGGTCTTCGGTTCCGTCGCCTGGACGCCGTGCCACAAGAATCCCGAGGGGTCGTTGTGCGATCTGGTCTGACCGTCAAGGCCGCGATCCCCCTCGCCCTGGCTGCCCTGTGCGTCCAGGGGTGCAGCGCGCAGCCGGCCGAGGACAAGCCGACCTCCACCTCCTCGGCGTCCGCGGCGCCCTTCCTCGGCAACCGGGACTACGTCCTCCCGGACAGTCCTTTCACCCGCGACGACACGGTCGTCACGGCCACCTGCGGGATGGGTGCCCGCTTCGCCGCGGTCACCGTACGGGCCTGGGACCCCGAGACGTGGCGACCGCGCGCGGAACGGACGTTCCCCATCCCCGGCGACGCCGCGTTCACGAACTACGCGGGGGCGAAGGCGGTCAACAGCCCCCTCGTGGACCTCTGCGGTATGAACCCGGACAACCCGTCCCCCTACAAGGTCGCCACCCTGGAGTACATGGCTCCCCGGGTCCGCGCACTCTTCGACCTGGCCTTCACGCGCATGGCCGTGGTCCTGCGCGATCCCGTCAACAAGGCGGACTCCCACGCCGGTTACGTGGTGAGCGGCGCCGACCTCGGCGACGTCGTGCGGTTGGGCGGAGCGGCAGGCGCCGACGAACAGAACGCGGTGATGTCGCCGGACGGGCGCAGCGTGTGGTTCACGTACACGGCGGAGGGCGGCGGGCAGAGGATCGGTTCCCGGCCCGCCGAGGGCTCCCATCACCTGTCCGACCAGGGCCCCGCCGCCGGACACGACCTGCCCCTGACAGTACTGGGCAAGCCCCCACGCGCCGTCCAGGCGGACACGGTCCACCTCGCGCCGGGCGGCCGGCGGCTCACCGCCAAGGCGCCGAAGGTCTTCGGGAACGTCTTCGACACCTGGAACTCCTCAGGACCGCTCACCTCTCGCTCGGCGCACCGGGCCACCCTGCTCAGCGGCTGTGTGGGCGTCGTCGGCTGGACCGGCGACGACCGGGTGCTGTGCCGCACCTCGACCGGTGCCTTCCAGATCATGGACGCGCGTACCGGCCGGGCCACGGGCGCCCCGATCAGCACGGTCGGCCCGCAGGACGGGACCGTCGCGGAGGGGATGCTGGTGTCGCCGGACGGGAAGCGGTTCCTCGTCGCCGTCCACGAGCCCAACGCCCGGCGGAGCGACGACGACTACTCGTACCAGAAGCCCGACTTCAGGGTGGTGCCGACCACCGGCAGCGGGGCGACGACCAGAGTGGTCAACGACCTCCTCGACACGTACACGGTGTTCCTGAGCTGGTCGTAGCGGAAGTACAGAACTGCGGCACTACGGCACAGTGGTCTTTCGCTCCGCATCGGTGAGGGGCGGCCCTTGCAGGTGCGGCCTTCTGGGGCCGATGAGCATGGGGATGAGCATGTCCGGCGAGAACAGCCGGGTCGCGGGTCGCTCCAGGCTCATGACATCCAGCAGGGCAGCCATGGCGCGCGGATTGCGGGCGCCGGTCTCCACGGCTTTGTCGACGAAGCGCGCGAGGAGGCGTTCGATGCCGTTGGGCGGGGTGTCGGTGGCTCCCGGATACAGGGCGTCCTGGCCGACGGCCAAGTCCCAGGCGGCGGCCACCGGTCGTGCGGCGGCGCGCTGAAGGCGCCGTGCGAGGCCAGGCCGGCCCAGCCCCGGCCGGCCCAGCCCCGGCCGTCCCAGCCCCGTCGCGTCGAGCGTGTCGCGGACGGCGAGGGCGCACTGGGCGGCGACGGTCAACCCGTGGCCGTAGACGGGGTTGTAGCCGGCGATGGCGTCGCCGAGCACGAGGAAGCCGTCCGGCCAGTGTTTGACCTGCTCGTAGTAGCGACGGCGGTTGGCCGTGGCCCGGGTGGTGACGATGTCCCCGAGTGGCTCGAGGCCCTTGAGGAGTTCGCCGATGACGGGGTCGTCGAGGTTGAGTGCGAAGTCGACGAAGGCGCCGGGATCGTCGGTGGGTTCACCGCCGCGGGTGCCGGCCAGCGTGACGATCCAGCGGTTCCCCTCGATGGGCAGGACGATGCCTCCCCGCCCGGGCGCCTTGGCCGGGTTGGCCTGCACGTTCACGAGGGGGAAGTCGATGTTCCGGGCCGCCTCGGGGGCCCGGTAGAGCCGGGTGGCGTAGGCGACGCCGGCGTTGACCTCGCGCTCCGTGATGCTCGGCGCGCCCAGCTTGGTGAGCCATTGCGGCGCGCGGGACCCTCGGCCCGAGGCATCGACGACCAGGTCCGCGCGCAGGGTGCGTTCCCCGGCCATGGCGTCGGCGTCGGCATCGGCATCGGCATCGGCGTCGGCGCCTGCGTCGGCTTCGGCCGCTGCTCCCGCGCGTATGCGGACGCCGGTGACCGCTGTGGCGTCGCCTTCGAGGCTCAGCGCGGTGGTCTCCTGGCGGAGGGTGATGCGTTCGTCGGCCAGGACGCGGTGTCGCAGGACGGAGTCGAGGAGGTCGCGGGAGCAGACCAGGTTGCGGTGATGGGTGGAGGTGAAACGGCGGAACCACACTTCGTTGGGGGCCCGGGAGACCATGTCGCCCATGATGTGCACCAGGCGACCGCCGTGGGCGACGATTTCACCGGTGAGACCCGGGAGGAGGTCGTCGAACGCCTTGACTCCTCCGCTCCACACCAGGTGTGCGTGCCGGGCCTGGGGAACGCCCCTGCGCGGTTCGGGCCCGTCGGGGAGGCGGTCGCGTTCGACGACGGTGACGTCGGCGAAGTCCGCGAGGGCCGCCGCGGCGAGCAGACCGGTGGCACTGGCGCCGATGACCACTGCGGTGGGCCGGGGGGTGACGGTTCCTTCAGCAGCCATGGTGATGCGCGCTTTCTGTGCTGGTCATGCGTCGGCGGACGTCTTGGAGAATGCGGGGCCGGTGCAGGGCGGACGCGATGCCTTCGATGTGGCCGCCCACCACGACCGCGCCTCCCTGCGGCCCCTGATGGTGGGCGACGGAAGGTCCGCCCTGCTGGTAGGTGCTGATGGCGGCACTGATCGTGACGGCTCCGGCGACACCGTCCGCGTCGGCGTCCGGGACGCCGTACCCGGTCCGTGCGGCTTCGCGGGCCCGCTGGTAGAGGACCGGGTCGACGTAGGGGCCGAGCATGCGCAGCGCGTCGTGGATGCGCTGCCGGCGTTGCAACAGCCGCAGGTCGAGTGGGGTCCACGGTCCGAAGCGCGCTTCGGCTGCCGCTGGGGTGAGGCTGCTCAGCGCGTGCCACAGCGGAGCGAGCCGACGGTACTCGCGCCGGTCCCGGATCCACTTCTGCAGGAAGGGCCCGGCCTGGGGGACGATGAAGCCGAGCGCGACCAGGGCGGCCTCCAGCAGCGCGAACGGGGGCGCGGCCTGAGTGCTCAGCACGTCCCAGTCATGTCCCGACCAGCGGGCGCCGATCGCGGCCGTCTTCGCGACATCGAAGACGAGCCCTGACGCGAAGCCCAGTTGCAGGAACACCACTCCGCCCTTCAGCCAGCGGTCGGCCACTTCGGGGAACCACTTCCACAGCATGGAGACCGCCACGAGGGACGACACCGTGTGGGCGGCGATGTAGAGGAGGATGTGCTCGCGCATCCAGGGGGTGCCGGCGTAGTAGGTGTCCAGGTCGTAGACGCGTGCCGTGGGGACGTCGGCCAGGATGAACGTCAGCCACAGGACGGCGACGATCCCCGCGTAGATCCAGTAGATGCGGCGGATCCTGCGCCGCCGTCTCACCGACGGTGCCTCCCGCCAGCGCATGATCATGGTCAGGCCGGTGGCGCAGAAGGCGGTCAGGAAGGAGTAGGCCCAGGGGGAGGCGATGTTCGGCACGCCCGTGAGGACGTTGAGCCGTTCTATGTTGACCGGGGTGATCACGACCAGCACGGCGGTGGCCCAGATCAGCAGGAGAGTGGTCGCCCTGACGTCCGGGTCGCGCGAAGCCCGCAGGAACGTGGGGAGCTTGAGCACGAGGGCCAGCGCCAGCAGGGCGGCGGGCAGGATGTAGGGGATGTGGAAGGACGGGCTCATGACAGCAGGTGCCCGCCGCGGTTGCTCAGGGACAGATTGATGCGGCCTTCCACGGTGTCCGCGCTGACCGGGCCCTGCGCGTAGCGGCCCTTCACCCAGGTGCGGACCTCCCGTCCGAAGAGCAGCCCGAACGTCTCGGCGTCCGCCTCGTGGTCGTCACGCGACTCGGCTCGGGCCGCGACGGCAAGGAGCGCGTCCGGGGGCACCTCGTGCGCCGCGAGGATCTGTTCGACGGCCCGCTCGATCACTTCCCCGGCCTGCTCGGTGGGCAGCGCACGGGCGGCGGTCGGCATCCCCGCCACGTGGTGTCCGCAGTCCCCCTGCTCCTCGTGCCACAGCTCATGGCCCAGAATGACCAACTGCGCCTCGGGCACCGTGTGTTCCTCCACCACGATGATGGAGTGGTCCCCGCAGTCCAGGCGCATGCCGGAGACGGGAATGTCCGGCGGGAACCCCCGGAACACGAGGCGGATCGGCCGACCGGTGCGTGCGCTCATGGCCTCGCAGAAGGCCGCCATGACCTCCTGGGGCTCGGCCGGCCGCCGAACGGCCCCTGCCGTGTGCCGGCCCAGGACGGAGAGTAAGGACTTCATCGCCTTGGTGCTCACCGCTCGTGACCTCCGTCCGGGGGTACGACGGACCGCAGGACGCCTTCGAGGAGGCGTTCCAACTGCTCGCGGGTCAGGGAGCCGTTGGCGCGCAGGTCGGCGGACCTCACGCCGTACCGATCCATCAGGGCGAGTACGGGATCGTTCTCGGGCCGTTCCAGTCCGTGCAGGACGGGGAGCAGGACGCGGTTGAGCGCGTCGGCGGCCGACGCGGTGAAGAACGCCTCTCCCTCCTCGACCCCGAAGTACTCGACGAGCCCGTGCAGAAGCTCGACGCTGGGCACCTTCTTGCCGTCGCAGACCTGCCGGGCCCAGTACCCGGAGACACCGAGCCGCTCGGAGATGTCCGAGGCCAGGTCGGACATGCGTTTGCCGGTCGCGGCCATCTCGGCTTCGGCGAGCGCGGCGATCCGCGTCCGGACCCGGTCGTTGACGGAGTCGTCCGGTGGCACACCGCCCTGGAGCAGGCTGCGGACGGTGGACACCGGCAGTGCCGCCCGGACGGCGAGCTCCGCCGCGTCCAGCGGCTTCGAACGGCCTTCCCTCTCCTGGACGACCCGGTCGAGACGCAGCAGGGTCTCGGAGAGGGGAGAGGGTGATGCCACCGTTGCACTCCCGGTTCGGGGGCTGACGCCTGGTGTCGCTGACGGGACCCTATGTGAGGAACACGCCGAGAGGCAACGGTCGTTGAGTCCGGATCACCGATCCTTGTCCGGAACGACCGCGCGGCGGCGCCTTCGCCACCTGAAACCACGAGCGCCGTCACTCGTGCGACCCGGTCACTGTCGTCACTGCCCCGGCGCGGCGGCGGGATCGCGGTCGCTGACGTCGCGGAACCCCAGTCGGCGGTTTAGGGCGCCCGTGACACGCGTGACCGTGGTGCGAGGCAGCACCCGCGACGCCCAGACCCCGATGCGCTGGGAGCCACGCCCGGGGAAGGAGACGGCCCGGCCCCGGGCGAAGTCGTCGAGCGTCCTGGCGGCCACGTCGGCGGGGGCATCCGTGAACCTGGGGTTCATGGACGCGGTCGTCCCGTCGAAGAACCCCGTTGCGGTGGCTCCCGGGTGGGCCGCCATCACGCGTACGCCGGTGCCGCGGACCTCCTCGGCGACCGCCTCGGTGAAGGAGAGCACGAACGCCTTGGTGGCGGCGTAGCTCGCCTGGTACGGCAGGGGCTGGAAGGCGGCGGTGGAGGCGATGTTGACGATGCCGCCGCGGCCGCGTTCGACCATGCGGGCGCCCAGGAGGTGGACCAGTCCGACCAGGGCGGTGACGTTCACGTCGACGGACTGGAGGTTGGGCGCGAGGGGCCGGCCGAGGAAGGGACCCACGGCCCCCATCCCGGCGTTGTTGACCAGGAGATCCACGTCCAGGGCGAGTCCGTCGACGGCATCGAGGACCCGCTGCGGCGACGGCCGGTCGGACAGGTCCGCGGCGATCACGTCGACGCGGACGGAATGCGTGGCCCGGATGTCGTCGGCGAGGGCGTTCAGCGCGTCGGCCGAGCGGGCGACGAGCACCAAGTGCGCGCCGCGGGCGGCGAGTTCGCGTGCGTAGGCCTCGCCCAGCCCCTTGGACGCGCCGGTGACCAGGGCGGTGGTGTTCGTGTAGTCGTGCATGGGTGAGCGCTTTCTGTGCGGCTGGATGCGGGCATGGAGCGGCCCGCGGAGAGATGATTCGAGCCTCGAAGCAATTGACTCCAACATACATACACTTCGAGTCTCGAAGTAAGTGGGCGTACGATGAGTCCATGACGCGAAGCACCCTCGAGGCGGCGGTGGCGGCGAACCACGAGCTCTTCATGCAGACCGGCGACCGGATCGAGGCCGTCCTGGCGGAGCACGGCCTGACCCCCGCGACCGCTCAGGCACTGTGGGCCATCGACCCGGACCAGGCACCGCCCTCGATGAAGACACTGGCCGGCCGCCTGTACTGCAACGCGCCCAACCTCAGCTTCGTCATGAACCAGCTCACCGACCGCGGCCTGGTCGAACGCTCCGCAGACCCCGCCGACCGCCGCTCACGCGTCGTGGCTCTGACGGACGACGGGCGCCGCGTGCGGGCGGCGGTCATCGAGGCCACGCTGGCGCTGACGCCCTTCGCACGGCTGGGGGACGACGAGCTGCGCCAGCTGGTGGATCTCCTGGGAAAGGCCCTCGACCCGGCTGCGGAGGGGGCCTGAGGTCAGGCGGGGCGGCCGTCCGCGGCACCGTCGTGAGGCGCGTGAAGTGGGTCGGCGACGAGTTGTCTCGATTGCTTCACGGTGCTGTCGCGGTTGGGATCCGGCGGTGTGAGCGGCCCGGGAGCCCGGCTAACGTCCTGGTCGCAGAGGCACACGTCCGTATGTTCGGTAGGGCCTGGGCCTCCTTGTTCGGGTTCCTGCACTGACGCATCACATCACGGGGGTACGGCACATGGTCAGGCGAGACAGCACGTCGGACGACAGAACACCTGGGGCCTTCGGTGCCCCTTCCCGGCGGCGGGTACTGCGGTTGGCCGGCGGCGGTCTCGCGCTGGCGGCGCTGACCGCCGGTACGGTCGGCTGCGACGAGGACTCCGTGGACGTCGAGGAGCCGGGAAGCACCGGCGGTGACGAGCCGAACGGCGGCGGCAAGGGCTCCGGCGACGGTGGCGGCGCGAGCGCCGGTGCCGGCGAGAAGGGCCAGGCTCCAAAACCGCTGTGGACGAAGCCGACCTCGGCCGAGACCTACGGTGACAACGACGAACTGGTGGCCGCGGGCGGCGTCGTGATCGCCAGCGGCAGTCCGCTCGCCGCCCTCGACGCCGCGACCGGCGGGCAGAAGTGGTCCCTGCCGGGCGGTGCGGTCCCCGGCGCACCCCTGCTGCTCGGCGAAGACACCCTGTACCTGGCCAGCAGCGACTACGACGGCTCCGTCATCGGATACGCCCCGGCCTCCGGCAAGGAGACCTGGCGCAGCCGGCTGGGCAAGGAGTACCGGCAACCGCGCCCGATCGCGGTGGACGAGGAGCAGGTGTACGTCATCGCCGAGATCCTCGAGGAGGACGGCTCGTCCAAGACCAACGTCATCGCCGCCCTCAACAGCACCACGGGCAGGATCGCCTGGAAGGAACAGCGCGACGTCGGCACCGAGCAGAACGGCATCCACGCCGCCGTCCGGGGCCGCCACCTCGTCTACACAGACTTCAAGAAGAACCTCACCGTGCGCGACACCGCGAGCGGCGGGCAGGTGTGGACACACAAGACGACCAAGACGAACTACGGCTTCTTCACCGTCCACCAGGACCTGGTCATCGTCCCCCAAGGGAACGTGCTCCAGGCATTCAACCTGGCCGACGGCAAGGAGAAGTGGTCCCTGGACGCGTCGGACGGGGCCCTCTTCCGCGAACCGGCCGTCCTGGACGACGTCCTCTACATCGCCGACAGCGCCAGGACCATGTGGGCCGTAGACCCGCGGACCGGCAAACAGCTCTGGAAGTCCGAGGCCCTCGCGGACGCGGGACTCCAGGTGCCGCGCCAGTACGTCAAGGCGGGCGACACCCTCTACGGCGCCACGGACCTGGACAAGCAGGGCGGCATCATCGCCATCGACGCGAGGACCGGCGCGGTGCGCTGGACGTTCAACGACAAGACGGGCGACTACCACGCCTGGCTGGTGGCAACCGACGGCAAACACGTCTTCGCCCTGCATGGGAAGAAGCTGCACGCGCTGCCGGTGTGAGCAAGCCGGGCGGGAAACGGTGACAGACGCTGGGCCCCGCCCGCAACGGGCCGCCGTGCGCTGCGGGACGCATCGTCTCGATGCCCGAGTCTCGAAGTGAACGGGCTGGCATCCCCATCGTTCCGCTGCCTATGCAGTCCGGCACGTGCTTTACGAATGATCGACCCAACGATGCCGTTAGCGTAGTCAACGAAGGGGTTCATTGAACCGGAAGTAGGTGGTGTGTACCGTAACGGACTATGGTAGACACTCCCGCGGCCCCGGACGCCCCCATGGTCACCGGCTCCGAGATCGCTCGGCTCGCAGGCGTCACCCGTGCCGCGGTCTCCAATTGGAGACGCCGGTATGACGACTTCCCCGCACCCGCCGGTGGGAGTGCGAACAGCCCGCTCTTCGCTTTGGCCGATGTGCAGAAATGGCTGAGCAAGATGCGGAAGGGCCAGGATGTGTCCGAGGAGGTACAGCTCTGGCAGGCGTTGCGGGCGACTTACGGTGAGGACATGATCCGGGGGCTCGCGGCGGTCGCGCAGGTTCTCTCCGAAGGGAAGACGCCGGAATCCTCCGAGCTGCCGGCAGACGCCGTTCGTCTGGTGGATGCCCTTGCCGAGACAGGGCCGACCAGCGAAGTGGTGGAGGCTCTGGCTGAGCGCTTCACGGACTCCGTACGCAGAGCCGGGTCTGACCAGGTCACCTCGCCGCGCATCGTTCGGGCACTGCGCCACTTCGCGGCTGAAGTGGCATCTGACGCCACCGTTTTCGATCCCGCATGCGGAATCGGTTCTCTGCTGCTCGCCGTCGGTCCGGATCGCGGACCGCGACGGCGAGGCCAGGAGAGCGAGCTGCACAGTGCTCGGTTCGCCCAGTTGCGCGCGGATCTCGCGGGCCGTACCGACGTGGACATCGTCGCCGGGGACTCCTTGCGTGATGACAAATGGCCGAGTCTCAAAGCGGACCTCGTCGTCTGCGACCCTCCAGTGGGCGACGCCGACTGGGGGCGGGAGGACCTGCTTCTCGATTCCCGGTGGGAGCTCGGAACACCCTCGCGAGCCGAAGGCGAGCTCGCCTGGCTCCAGCACGCGTACGCGCACACCGCTGCGGGCGGTCAGGTCATCATGGTCATGCCTGCTTCGGTCGCCTACCGCAAGGCGGGCCGGCGCATCCGCGCCGAGCTGGTGCGCCGCGGCGTCCTCACCCAGGTCGTCTCCCTGCCGGCGGGCAGCGCGGCCTCGCACGCCCTCCCCGTGCACCTGTGGCACCTGCGCCGCCCTGCGACCGTGAGCGACGCCGCGACGAGCGTGCGCATGATCGACCTGACCGCCAACGACCCGGACGGAGAGCTGGAGCCGGCACTCGAGCAGATCGCCGAAGTTCCGCTCATCGATCTCCTCGACGACACGGTCGACCTCACGCCCGGGCGCCACGTGGAGGGATCGCACCGGGACTACGCGGCCGAGTACGCGGAGGTCCGGCAGGAGTTGAGCGAACAGGTGCGGATGCTGGCCCAGTCGCTACCGGAGCTGGTCTCCGGAGAGGGTTCCGGCGTCCTGGACGGTTCCTCGGTGAGCGTGTCCGACCTCGCGCGCGCGGGTCTGGTCGAGTACGAAGACCTGGAACCCGTGTCGACCAGCGATCAACTCGACACGGACTTCCTACAGGGTTTCCTGCGCAGCGCGTCCAACACCCGGCGTTCCACGAGCGCCAGCGGTACCTTCCGGCTGGATGGCAAGGGGGCCCGCATCCCACAGATGGACATCGCCGAGCAGCGCCGTTACGGAGATGCCTTCCGCGGGCTGCAGGCATTTCAGGAACTGGCGCGCCGAGTCGCCGAACTGAGCAGACAGGCATCCGAGCTGGCCCGCGACGGCATCGGCAACGGTGCGCTGCGACCGCCTGGGTGACGGCTCGTCACAAGTCCACCGGGATGAACGGGCTGCCCGCTCCGCTCCACGTGACGGCCAGAGCCTCGCGTGCCCGGGTGCAGGCAACGAACAAAAGGCAGCGTTCCCGCATCAGGTCGGAGTCGTGCTGCAAGGAGTCGACCGAGGCGGGTGTCACTTCGCGCGCGAACGGCACCGCACCCGCCGTCATACCCAGGACTGCGACACAACGGAATTCCAGCCCCTTCATGGCGTGCATCGTCGCGAGACGTACGCCGTCAACACCGGAGCCCTGACCGTCCTTGACCCGGACCACAGGTATCCCGGCCGCGGTCAACCGGTCGTATGCCTTGTCCAGCAGCACGTTGAACCGGGTGCACACGCCGATGTCGGACGGAGCGATGCCTTGAGCGATCCAGCCCCGGACCCGCTCCACCAGCGCCGCGACCTCCGCCTGCTCCGAGCCGTGCCCCGCCACCTGCGGCCGTCGGCCGTGCAGCAGCGAACGGTACCCGGCCAGAGTGTCACTGCCCTCACCTCCCAGGTCGTCGACGGACACCGGTGCCAGGATGCCGGTCGACCAGGTAAGGATTTCCTCCGTGCTGCGGTAGTTGATGCGTAGCCGGTGGGTGCGCCCCGCCACGGAGATGCCGAGCGAACCGAGTGAGACCCGGGAGTCGTAGATGCGCTGGTGCGGATCGCCGGTGAGGAACAGGTCGTCGCCGCCCGGCGCCACCGCGCCGCGCAGCACCCGCCACTGGGCCGGGTGCAGGTCCTGCGCCTCGTCGACCACGACGTGATCGTGCGTGGGCACGGAAGCGGCCAAGAGCTCTGCGGCCCTGGCGCACACCTTCAGATGCGTCGTCGCCCTCTGGTCGCGCAGCATCGACTCGAACAGCTCGACCGCAGGCCACAGCTGCCCCCTCCGGGCCGGACCCAAGGCGCTGCCGCGTCCCCGCCGAGAGACCGAGCGATAGGCGTCCAGTGTGCGCACGTCCTGAGCCAGCACCACGTGCCGGTACTCCTGCGCGAGGAACTGCTCCGTCCACGGCAGCCCCAGCTTCTTGACGACGCGCTGCCACAGCTGCCGCTCCTCCCGGTCACCGACGGGAGAGGGCACGCTGCCCTCGATACGGGCCACGACACCACGCGCGTACGCGTTGACCGTGGTCACCTCCACCCGGTTGAGCAGCGACCCTTCACCGTCCAGCAGCAGACCGAGGTTCTCGCGCAACGAGGCGGCCAGCGCGTTGGTGTACGTGGTGAGGAGAATCCGAGTGTCGGACGATCTGGTCAGGAGATGCTTGACCCGGTGCAGCGCAGCCACCGTCTTGCCCGTCCCCGGCCCGCCGGTCACCTGCACCGGGCCGCCATACGACACCCGGTAGGCGACCCGGCGCTGGGAGGGATGCAGGAACACCCGCCAGGCGGCGAACGGCTTCTCGAGGATCTCGGCGAGCTCCTCCGGTCCGCTGACGAGGGTGATCCGGCTCGCCGTGTTGGCGATGGCCGCAGCGAGCGTCTCGTCGGGATCGGGGCCGGCGGGCACGGGTCGGCGTACGGCGACAACGTCCCGGTAGACCTCCTCGGGAGGAAAGCCCTCGGCGAGGTACTGCAGC
Source organism: Streptomyces sp. NPDC059906 (assembly GCF_042730645.1). Taxonomy (NCBI): domain Bacteria; kingdom Bacillati; phylum Actinomycetota; class Actinomycetes; order Kitasatosporales; family Streptomycetaceae; genus Streptomyces; species Streptomyces sp. NPDC059906. The sequence goes on along the minus strand of NZ_JBHWKU010000008.1, from coordinate 227,689 downwards.
ACCTCGAACTGGTCCTCCGGCAGCAGTGTGCCGAAGGCCTCCAGCTGCGCCTTGTCGACGACGGTGCGCACGGCCCGCAGCACCTGGTCGTCGACACCCAGCTCGCGCAGCACCGTGTCCGAGTACGCGGCGAACAGCAGGGAGGGAGCGGTGGCGGCCGCCTTCTCGAGCTGCGGCGTCAACTGCTCGATCGCCCGTACGTTGCGCACCTCGAGGGCCCGGGTGGCGGAGTTGGTTGTGTACAGCCGCTTGGCGGCCCAGGTGTAGGCGTCGTCGTGCCGGACCACGTTGACCAGGAGGAACACGTCACTGCCGTCGTCCGGGGCCAGCACGACACCCCGCCAGAAATCGTTGATGCGGATGGTCCGCATACGACGGTCGGCTGCCTTCTCCACCGATTCGAGATGCAGCCCTTTGTCCTGCTGCAGCTCCGGTACGGTCAGCTGCTGGAACTTTTGCATCGCCTTGCGCACGCCGTTCCTGACCGGTTTCTCGAGAGCGTCGTAGCTCTCCCAGAAACTGTTGGCGAACGCAAGCTGTGGCACGGTGCCCACTCCCCACCCCGGACTGACCCTGAGCAGTCGATCATACGGGTGGCCGACCGCCGTTCCACGGGGGTGCGGCAGCCTCAGACGCTGTACATCCGCCGTGTCACCCGGCCGATGTCGGCCAACAGACCGGCAGGGTCCTGGTCCAGGTCGAGAGCGTGCTGGTGGACCAGGATGCCGGCGTGCCGCACTTGATGGGACACGTGCGGGGCGTTGCCCTTCGCGTAGACCAGGTGTCCTTCTCGCAGGCCCAGAGCGGTGCAGTAGGCGAGCATCTGATACAGGTCGGCGTCCGGATAGCCGCCCCGTTTCTCAGCCTTGTACTTGGCGTCCACGACCGCGCACGGGATGCCGTCGGCGCCGTACAGCACGAAGTCCGGTCGCATACGGATCGCCGATGCCTCGTCCAGATGATGCGAGTCCTGCAGCCGGGACGTGCGGCCCCCGCCACGTACCGCCTCACGCAGCGCGACGGTCACGAAGTCCTCGAAGAGCTGGTTCATGTCGAACAGGAACCCGTCGATACGCAGACCGCCGGGCGAGTGATCGGCCGATGCTCCGCGCAGACAGACCTCGGCGAGGCGCAGCGCATGGGGGTATCGGGAGTTGAGCCGGGTCGGCCGCCATCCTGGCAGCTCCTGCCCCCGCACGACCGGCGTCACATCGGCGAGCCGCGCCCGCTGACGCAGCAGCCTGCGCCGCACATCACGCGGAACACCTGGCAGGCGCAACAGCCGCTCGACGGCTGTGCGGAGCACGCGGTTCTCCGCGATGTCGGTGGTGAACTCGTCGTAGGCCACCTCCACCGGCAGCGTCGCCCCGAACCGCCGCCGGATCTGCTCGGCCTCCCTGATCCGTCCCCGGACGATCAGTGAACTCTCTTCCACGCACCGGTACCCCTGCAGCAGCCCCTGACGCAGCGCGCGGTCGATCTGCCGCTCGACGGCATGGGCGAGGGCGGGCATCAGCCCGTCGTACTCACTCACACCCACCTCCCCGTCGCGCCAGCCGCCAGTGGGATCGAGGCTGTAACCAAGGAGGAAGAAGAGCCGGGCGATGGGCACTTTGGGAGCCACCCGCACTGTGAACGGCTCCCGCGCACCCGGCACTGAGACCGCCACCGCCCCGACCTTGGAGCCGGCCCGCAGCGACCAGCGACCGGACACGTACGGGTCGGGCGCCGCGTCGACGACATCTCCCGCCGCCAGCGCCCGCCCTACCCCGTCCGGCAGCGCCAGTCCGTTGACCGCCTCGTATTCGGTGAGGTCGACGCCGGACAGGAGGTCTGCCGCTGCCATCCCCTCCGCCCTGCCGTCTCCGGCGGACGTGAACGTCGTCATCTCAGCGTCTCGCGCAGAGCGGCAACCCCGTACCGGGCCTCGACGTCCATACCCTCCCCGTAGTGGTGTTCCTCCAGCAGCGGCAGGATCTTCGTCCGCCAGGTCCGCTCGAGTCCGCCCTCCCGGAAGACGCCCTTCTTCATCAGGTAGGAGGGCCCGACACGGAAGTCGGCATCGTCGATACGGGAGTTGAGCGCGTCGAGTAGATCAGCCGGTTCACGATCCCTGCCATCCCGCTCCAGCCAGCGCCGCAGCAGCCCTCTCGTCGGCTCGGTGCGCGGCGACAACTCCACGAACGCGAACCGCCGCCGCATGGCGGAGTCGACGAGGGCGATCGACCGGTCCGCGGTATTCATGGTGCCGATGACGAACAGGTTGGGCGGCAGCGCGAAGTCGTCACCGGAGTAAGTGAGACGCACCGACTTGTTCCGGTACTCCAGCAGGAAGTACAGCTCACCGAAGACCTTCGCGAGGTTGGCGCGGTTGATCTCGTCGATGACCAGGAAGTGCGGGACGTGCCGGTTGCCCTCCCGGGAAGCGAGGTCCGCGAGCTCGCGCAGCGGGCCCGCGGTGAGCCGGAAGTCGACCTTCCGGGTCTCCACGTCCTCCTTCGGCCGAAACCCCTCGAAGAAGTCCTCGTAGGCGTACGAAGGATGGAACTGAACCAGCTTGACCTGCTCGGGTCCACCGCCCAGGAACTCGGCGAGCTTCAGGGCCAGGTAGGTCTTGCCGGTGCCCGGAGGGCCGTAGAAGACCAGTTGGCGCTCGTCGGCGAGCAGGTCACGCACCTCGCGCAGCCATGCCGTGTCGTGCACGAGCAACTCGGCGGCCAGATCGTCCGTGGGCTCGGGCAACTCCGGGTCGCGGCGGGCGACGATGGCCGGCACCTCCGTGGTCGGGTCGCGATCCGCCGCCCCGGCCTCCTCGACCAGCTCCGCGTCGCTCCGCCCCAGCCCGTCGATGAGGGGAAGCACGCCGGTGAGGTCGACGACATCGTGCTGCACGGACAGCTTCTGCTGCAAGGCCTCCGGCAGCTGGTCGTAGGGCACGCCGTCGCTCCGCCACGTAGCTCTGCGGCGCAGGCTGGTGAGCCCGCCCTCGGAGTCGACCCGTTCCGCGCCGCCGTCGACGAGACCGACGTGGAGCAGTCCCCCCGAGATGGTGCAGACGGTGTCTCCGGGGCGCATCTGCGCGAGGAAGTAGTACAGCTCGTCGACCATCGCCTGCTTCTGGCTGTAGGAGGTCGTGGCGTCGTACCCCTCCTGGACGTACCGGCGCAGCGCGCTCTTGGTGGGATCGCTCTCGTCGATCAACGGCAGGTGCGTCGCCGGAAGGGTCACCAGCCCGTCCGACAGCCACAGGCGCTTCACCAGGTTCCGTCCCGCCACGTTGGACCCACGCACCAGCCAGGCCTTGCGGGGCTGGCGCCACGAGTGCCCGAGGTAGTTGACGAGCGGGAAATCCTCCTCCGTGCGCCACTCGGTCAGGGCGTCCGAGCCGCGTCCCGCCACGATCGACGCGGCGGCGGAGGGCGAGTTGCACTCGATGTCCCGTGAGGTCTCCAGGTAGCCCGGCCAGCGCTCCGACTCCCGGATGGCGCCCTCCTCGACCAGCGCCTCCCGCTGCGCCGTCGCGTAGGGCCCGGTACCCGGCAGCGTCTCCGGCCGTACTGGTGAATCGGCCAGCACCAGGAACTGCGGACTGCCGTTCATCCCCTTCGACGGCAGCACCCGTCCCCGCGCGTACGGTCCGCCGTTGGGCAGCCGGAGCCGGAACTCCGGGTACCGCGCCTGCTCCTCATTCGTCGTCGTCATCGTTTCCCCAACAGGAATTCCAGGTGCAACACTATGCGGGACCGGAGCCTCGCAACCTGATGGGCGTCCGGTCTCGTGCGCCGTCCAGCACCGTCGGATCAATGGCAGGCCGGGGCCGGGGCGTGACCGCAGTAAGTGTGATGACGCCGCGGTCACTCAACGCCGTCTGCCACTCGCCCGGCTTGGGCCGGGTCCCGCGCTCACCGGCGGCCTGCGCGAACAGTCGTCGCACCGCCTCACCCTGACGGTCGTCGAGACAACCAGGGACGAGTTCCAGGGCCTGCCCCGGCGCGACGTACGGTTCTTGGGCGACTATGCGCCCCGCCACGAGCGCCGTCTTGTACGCGTCCGTGTCGACCGTCGCATCGGTGGAGGACGCGAGAGGATCGTTCCAGTCGGGGGTACCGGCCTGGGCCTGGACGGCTCCGCGCCCCACGCGGCGGAACCCGTCACAGTCCAGGAAATACACGACGGGCTCCGGGGAGAGCGACCACAGCACGTTCGCCTGTGAGATGTCGCCTATGACGAGTCCGGCGTCGTGGAACCAGCCGATGGCCTCGACACAGGCGAGAGCCAGGGCCCTGCGCTGCCGGGGAGTCGGCTGTGCGACCTCCTGCCAAGCCGCCTTCGGTGCCCTGATCACATATTGCAGTTCGAGGAGTTTGGACGCTCCGGCCGAGGTGCGCCACATCATGGTGGACGGGGCACTCCTCATGAGGAAGCCGAGCGTCCGGCCGCCCTCGACCACACGGCACAGCGGCCAGGCGGCGAGAGCATCCAGTCGGCTTCGGCCCTTCTGGTCCAGACCCTGCCGAAGACCGACCAGGTCGGTCAGGGCACCACCGTCGACCGAGCACGGATTCTTGTACTCCTTGAACAGCAGTGGCCCGCCGGCCACCGCGTGCACGTCCCCCTGACCGCCACTCCCGATCTTTTCCCCCAGCACGAGGGAGGAACGTGCGACGTCGGTCCCGTCCTCCGCGCTCACGCCTCCGCCTCCCACACGCAGATGACCGTCCGGTCGTCGTCATAGGACTTGGCCCTCGTCTGCGCCTGCCACAGGAAGTCGGACAGTGACGGCACTTCGGGACCGCCCCATGCGTGCGCGAGGTGCTGGGCGAACTCGGGATTCTGCTGGGTGAGCGGATTGGTGATGCCGTCGGTCCCCAGGAGGAGGACCTCGCCGGGCACGGCAGGCAGGAGGTGCGCCTTGACGGTGCCGTAGGCGTGAGGGAGGGCCTCGGTGCGCGTGTCCAGGAGCGTGCCCTCACTGACCGGTTCGCCCTTCTCCCACCTACCCTCACGCAGCACGAAGAGCCCGCCGTCACCCACGCTGAACACCACGCGCTCGCGGATACGGGGGTCGGTGGGCACCAGGAGGACGTGCAGGGTGGTGGCGTACTCCTGGCCGAAGCGCAGCGCACCGACGGCGTGCCCGACCGCCTTGTTCGCGATCCCGCGGAGCTCGACCTCGTCCCGAGCCGTCAACGCCGCATGGATGTGTTCCGCTACCCGGTCCAGCTCGACGGCTGCCTGACGGGCGAACTGGTGGGACCCGAGGTGTGAGTACTTCGCCGAACCCACTCCGTCGGCGACGGCCAGGAGGAGGAACTCCGCCTCCGGAGGGCCGACGCGCGTCACCACCATGGCGTCCTGGCGGCACGTGCCCTCCCAGTTGTGGGAGTCACCTCGCACGGACGCGGCCCGCACGGTCAGTCGCCCGATCCGGGCGCCGTCCAGGAGCACTGCCGGGGTGAAGGCCGCGAAACCGTCCCCGTCCCGCACTGTGGGGCACTGCAAAGGGTGGGGCGGATAGCTGGGCGGCCGCTGACCGACATGGGCAGGCGCTCCGCGCAAGGGCGTGTCCTCAGGCTCCGCGGCCGACTGGGACAGCACGGTATGTTCCGGAACTGGAGACGCGAACGGCTTCGCTCCGGCGAGCGGTTCCGTGCGCGCTGCTGTTTCCCGAGTGTCGTGTACGTAAATGCCGTCGGGGATGCTCGCGAGGTGTTCGTCGAGACTGTCGGTGTCGACTCGCCCGCCGAGATACCCCGGATCGTGCCATGCCCCGTGGGCTTCACCGGGCTGCACCGGGCCGCTCACAGCTTGTCCAGGGAGAGGCTGGTGAAGCCGGGCACCTGCTCGTCGACCTGGAGCTGGAAACCGTCCCCGCCTTGGGCGGACATACTGGTGGCCGAGCTGACGATGGACCGGGTGAGACTCGACGCGAACTCCCGCAGTGCGACAGCCGGTGAGATGGAGTCGTTCTGCTGGAGGAACGCCTTGAAGTTGGCCACCTCGGTGATGGTCGCGGCGTCGGCGTCACTGATACCGAACGCGATGATCTTCGGGGCGTAGCGGAACGCGTTGAGCTCCTTGAGCTCCGTGCGCCAGCCCTCGTCCGTAGGGATGCCGTCGGAGAGGAAGAACACCACGGGCCGGTACACGTCGTGCCCATCCGCCTTGAGCGCGGCGACGTCCTTCTCGATGGTGTCCTTCAACAGCCGGAAGGCCGCCCCGAAGGACGTCACTCCACCCGCCGACAGGGACGGCAGCTGCGTCAGTTCGCTCAGGTCGGCGAGCGGCTGCAGTACGGACGCCTGGGTGGAGAAACCGATGAGTGCGAAGCGGGTCTTGTCCGCGACGCTGGGGTTGGTGCTGATCTCCTGGTGCAGGTCGGGCAGGGCCGCGTTGATGGCGTCCACGCCACCACCGGCCATGGACCCGGACTCGTCGCACACCATGTAGAAGGGGAGCAGTTGCACGGTTTCATTCTCCTGAGTGCGGGACGGGCTGTGGCCGTCAACGGGTGTAGAAGTAGATCTCCAGATCGGCGGCGCCGGAAGCGCCGTTGAACCAGAAGTCCCGTGTCGTCGCGTCGGCGAACATGGTGGGGCGCGCCTTGCGCAAGGACTTGTTGACGTCCTGCGCGTACGCCTGACCGTCACTAGGATCGGCGGCCTGGCCGAAGGTCAGTACGAAGGCTGCGCTGCGACCCTCGAAGCGAGCCGTGGATTCGCGAAGCCGTTCCACCATCGTGGCGTCGTCGCCCACCGCGGCCGTTAGATGGATCTTCACCGGTTTACGCTCCACCGAACGTGGCCCCGTCGGTGTCCGGCTCGGTTCCGGTGACGGCTTGGTCTCGGCCGGCTTCGAGGGGCGGGCGGAGGGCTGCGCGGCAAGAGGATCGCCACGGTCTCCCATGGAAACCAGAGCGAGCACGAGCAACATGTCGGCGAAGAGCCATCCGGCCAGATGAAGCGGGGTGAACCGGAGGCGTCGCCTCAGCGGGCTCCTCACCGCACCGGTCCGACGCCGGCGCCCGGCTCATCGGCCTGTCGCAGTCGGCTCTCCGCGCGGCGCTGGGCGGCCTCGGCACTCGCCCGCGCCGCTTCTGCCTCAGACCGCGCCGCCTCGGTTTCGCGAAGGACCCGCTCGAGAACGTCGGTTACTGCGGCGAAGCGATCCGTCGCCTCCTGAACGGCCCGGCCGCGAGCCTCGACACCGAGCAGAACCTCCCGGGACACCTCGGCGGCCTCACCGGTTCGGTCGGCCACCGCGCCGAGATCGTTGAGGAGACGGCCGTTGACATCAGCCACGACCTCGACACCGGTGGTGAACCCGCGCTGCGACGCGGCCAGTACGGTCAACGACTCCTCGACCTGTTGCGCCGCGTCCGACAGGGCGCCGCGTACGCGGTCGCCGTTGTCCCCGACCGCCGTTTCCAACCGGTCCGCCGCGCGTGCGAGAACGTCTCGCATGGCGTCCCCGGCGGTCCTCAGCTCCTCCAGTGCCTTGTCGAGGACGCCGGTCTGCCCGCTGAGCGCATCGGCCAGACGGCGACCTGCCTCCGTCAGCGGGTCGTCCAAGCCCTGTACCGCTGTCTGAATGGCCGTTCCGCTGTCCCGGACGGTCTCCTCGATCCGCAGCACCACCTGTTCGATCGGCCTCACATACGCCTCCGCCTGGGCGAGCCGCTTCTCCGCCTTGTCGGCGGCCGCACTCACCAGCTCGGCTGCCCGTGTGAGTTCCTCCTGCGTGGCGATGGCCTTGGTGTGCATGCGCTGCAGTCGGCCGGCCGCGGAGTTGAGCTCCGCCGCGAAACGCTGGGGCGAGGCGAACCGGTGCTCGTTGAGTGAGAGCTGCGCACGCGTGAGAACCGGAACCAGACGGGTCAGGGCCGCTCGGGACCTCCCCTGGGCCTCTTGCTCGCGCCGCTCGGCGGCGGTGCGCCGGTAGCCGTGCACGGCCGTGAGAACGAAGAGCATGAGCAGGGCGAGGCATCCACCCACGGCGACATGGCCGAAGCGGAAGGTCTGGCCCAGGTGCCCGTCAAAGCCGGACTGCCACAACTGAAGGAACGGCCGTCCGGCAGCCTTGGGATCGTCCCCGGTGAGCGCCCCGTAGGCACTGGATGCCTGCCACAGACCGAACCAGGTGAAGAGCAGCGGCAGGAAGACCAAGGCGCCCAGTACCCAGTCGAGTGCGGAGTCGAATCGCTCACCTCGACCGTTGTCCGCCGGCGCCGCGATGCTCTCCGGCCGGGCGAAGTGGGCCATCAGGTCCAGATCGGCCCACGGGTCGAGGGCCTCCACGTCGTCGGAGTCGAGTGCCTGTGCCAGCGCGCGCAATTCTTCGGCCCGTGGGGCTAGTGCGGGGTTCTGCGCTATGTCCCCGAGGTGACGCGCTGTCACCCCTTTGTCGAGCTGTATCCCCGTGATCATTCCCCACCCCTGCCCGGTGACTCCGGGACTTCGTGCAAATCCGAGTGCGGCGAGGACTGGGCTGTGGTGGCTGCCACGTAGACCCTTGCCGCACAGAATGAACTGACGGAGACCTTCACATCTCCTTCACTAGACGCGCAATAATAGACGACGATCACACGGCTTGGGCGGCGTGGCGTAAGGCGGTTACGCAGATCAATGAAGTATGGGGGCGTCCGTTGAGCGGCGACGGAAGGCAGCGCGGCATCATCGACCTGAGCGGAGGACGGGCCGGGGCTGCAAGGCCGGCGTCGCTCTCCCGTAGCGTCGACCTCACCAGGCAGACACCGCGTGCCGAAATCACGGGGCGCGGCGTCCTCCAGATGAATCTGAACTGGTCGCTCACGGCAGAAGCCGACCTCGACCTGGGCTGCATGGTCCTCACCCGTGACGGAGTCGGAACGGCCGTGCAGCCCCTCGGCGCGCAGTTCGGCGATCTCGACGCCTGGCCCTACGTCAGCCTCGACCAGGACGACCGGACCGGCGAGTCCTCGGACGGCGAGACGCTGCGTATCAACCTCGAGTACCGGCATCAGTTCACCAAACTCCTCGCCTACGTCTACCTCTACGAAGGCGCGGCCGACTTCCGCACCCTCGGAGGCGTCGTCACCGTCAGCGCGCCGAGCGGAACATGGCGTCTCCCGCTCGACGACTCCCCGGCCGGAGCGACCTCGTGCGCCATCGCCCTGCTGACCCCAGGACGGAGCGCGGCGCTCGACCTGCGGCGCGAGGTCCGCTGGTTCGCCGCCACACCGTTGCTGTCGGATCAGCAACTCATCGACGCCGCCTACGGCTTCGGCCTCGACTGGGTGCCGGGGGCCAAGCCGCCGCTCTAGCCGTGTCAGCACGCCTTGTTCGCATCCCAAGCATGACAATAGCGTGTTAGCGACGTCAACGCATTGTTCTGTGCTGTGCTCGTCAGCGAGATGCATCACTTCGCGGGCCTCACAGGCCGTTGGACGTTACCGACCGGTGGAACCGCTGTTTCAGGGCATGAAGTCCGAATGTCGACGACCGCAGTGCCTGGTTCACGCCTCCGGGTAGCGGGAGACGGTGCCGTGCACGTCCCTCAGCCATCGCCGGATGTCCGCGCCCGCGGGCGGCGACACCTCCATGCCCAGGAGCGAGACGGCCTGCTTCAGTTCTCCGTCGGTGCCGGCCAGTGTCAGCAGGCGGGAGATGTCCGTGGCGAGTTGATTCCGGTCGTCCCGGGAGGCGTATTCGTCGAAGAAGTCCTGATGAAAATAGCTGCCGAGGAACTGGTGGAGTTCGGGGAATCGGGCCCGGGCCTCCCAGCTGCCGGTGGGCAGGGACTGCGCCGCCGGTACGGGATTCTCGAGCTGGCGGACCAGGTGCGCGCGGATGATGCGGAGACAGTCCTCGACGCTCCTTCCCGCCGGCGGCTCGATCTTCGGGAACAACTCGACGTCGCCCGCGATCTCGGACGACTGAAGACCCACAAGGAGGAGATCGTCGAGCTGCTGTACGGCCGTAGCCGCCCGTCGGGGGTCCTGGGAGACGATTCTCAGGTATCCGGACAGCGCCGGGCCGCCCCACACTGTCGCCCTCGGCACGCTCGGCATCCAGTAGTACGTCAGGCATGTTCCGCTTGCCGCGCTGCAATTGGCGGACGTCGACGGCCATGGCGACGGCCAAGCACGCGAGCGGCGCAGCCCACGCGTTCGCATCCGCCGTCTCCAACCATGGCTCGGCCCACTCACCCGGTTCCTGCACGACGTAGTTGTGCAGCGTGTGGTACGCCGAGGCAGCGACGAGCGGCACCGGTGCCAGGAGGCGCACCCAACCCTGGGTACGCCACAGCATGCCGACGCCCAATCCGGCCACGGACGTCCACACGAGGTATGTGAACGTGTCTGTCGTCGGGACGGCACCCGTCGACAACTGTCCGAACGGAGCGGGCAACCAGGCTGTTAGCGCCTGGTCAGGGCTCGGCACGTAAGGTGCGAAGAGCGAGTCCGGGACAACCCACGCGCCGTCCCGCACGATGACTCGATCCGCGACCAGGCCGAACCTGAGCACGCCTCCAGCAGTCCGAATCCACCGCCCAGGGCCGCGCCCACCACCACGTAGTCGGTCAGCCCCCACTGCCGCCGCACCTTGAGGCTCAGCCCGGCCAACAGCAGCGGGGATATCTTGACCAGTTCCTCCAACCACGGCGCGACCGCGTAGCTGGTGGTGTTCTCCACTGTCACCAGCGAGAGCCCGGACTGGTTCGCATAAAGGCGCGTGTACGCGAACTCGACCAGGCCCGCCGCGACACCGCACCCGTACACACCCACAGCGAACGCGATCAGCACGGTCGACAGCCGCAGCGAACGTGTCGGCCATGAGCAACGGGGATTGAGCTGTTGGCTTGATCGCGAGTTGGCGGGGGTGCACCTCAGTCGGCGTGATCAGCCGCTCGGAAGTCGCACTCGGCCCAGACGGTCTACCGCTGGGCGGATACGGTTCGCTGCCCCACCGGTCGGCGAGGGCGGCGACGATGAGCAGCCCTCGCCCCGACTCGGCGTCCGGCGGCCTGAGGAAATCCGCCACGGGAGAGGGCAGCTGGTCCCCGCGGGCGTCAGTGACCGCGACGCGCAGGACGCCGGCGGCCGAGTCGTTGGCAAGGGCGAGGCGGAAGTCGCGGCCCTGGACCCGGCCGTGCAGCGCCGCCTTGGCGGCCAGCTCCGCGACGATCCGCTCCGTGCGGTCGGCGACTCCGGGTGAGACCTGCCAGGTCCGCAGCTGCTCGGAGGTGAGCAGACGGGCGAGACGGGCACCGAGCCTGGTGGATGAGAACTGCAGCGTGAACGTCTGCGTGGCGGCGGGGAGCCGAGGGGTGCTTGTGCTCATGGGACCACGGTGGTGGGCGCGGAGGGCGTCTGCCAGGGGTGGCCCGCGTACGCACGGTTGTCGTACGGTCACCCTTTGCGTTGTACGCGGATACAGCACCCCTGCGAGTGCGGACTGGCGACCATGCTCGGTGATAGGCACGCCAGGATGGCCCGCGGGCCCGCCCGACCATGGCGTCAGGTAGTGACGCCGGCGCCGCCTATGTAGTCGCCCTTGCCAGCGTCGTCGTAGACGAAGAGCATGTGCCCCGCGCCCTCACTGAGGTTGTAGTCGTACGTCGTGTACTCGACGGCGGCGGACGTTCCGGGCGCTGACACCACGGGCCCCGTGGGCAGCGTGCCGGTAGCAGTGACGTACTCGAGCTGCACGTAGAAGGTGTCACCGTCGTTCTTGGTGTCGTAGACCCAGAGCTTTTCGCCGTAAGGGTGCCACTCGATCTTGCCCAGCCAGGCTCCCGTGTCGGGGTGGTACAGATTGATCTTGACGGCCTTTCCGCCGGGGTCATGACGGAAGTAGGTGCCGTCGTACGAGTCGCCGATGGAACAGGGGCAGTTGTCCGTGTCGACGTACTTGAACGTCAGTCTCGGGTCGGGGTTGTACGCCTGTGCCGACGTAGCTGTCCCGAGGCTCGCTCCTCCCGTGAGCAGCGCTCCCACGAGCAGAGCTCCCAACCGTCGTCCGATCCTCATCTGAACGTCCTCCCTCGCAGGTTCTCAGCTCGCCGGCGGGCCGCGTGCCGGGGGCTTCATGTCAGGCACATGGTCCAGGAAGTGAGTGGCGGAGGGATCCTGAAAAGTTGCAGGGTAGGTCGCCTTGTTCCGTGAGTCCTACCGAGAGAGCTGACACCCGATGTCCGTCAACCAGGCATCCTGGGAAGCTGCGGTACGTCACCTGTACGAGGACGCGTACCCGTACGACGCCACAGGCCCGCGCCGCCACGAGGACTGGGTCCTTGACCTCCTCGCGCTGATGGCGCGCGTACCGGACCCGCGAGGCTGGTCCGGTCTCGACGACGCGGCCCAGGCGCCGGAGCGCGAGACCTCTCCCACCTACCCCTTCGCCGTCCACTCCCGGAACTACGTGGCGTCGCGCCTGCAGGAGATCGACCGGAACAGTGAGCCTTTTCAGCGGTGCCGCTCCAGGGTGAGGATGGCGGCTGCGATTGACGACATGCGGTTGGGACTGCACCGGGCCTTGCGGAAGATCCGCCAGGACTTCAGTCGTGCGACGCCGCGCTCGACCGGGGCGCGTGCTGCCGACAGCGCGCGGTTGACGGTTTGCTGGGTTGGTGTGAGGCCGCGGCCTGGTGGGCGTCTGCGTGGTGTTGTCACCCATGGGCCGGCTCTGATGTAGGCGCGGTCGGCGAGGATCGGGATTCCCTGGCGTTCGCAGATTCGGATGATCCGGTGAGTGCGGGCTGCGGTCAGGTCGTGCGCGCGGCCGGGCAGGGCGGGCGAGATCCACAGCAGTCGTCCGACTGGATCGCTCACCACCTGCACGTTCACGCCGTGACGTCGGTGCTTTTGAGAGAAGTCGGCCCGGCTGTCGCCTACCCGGTCGCACTCCGCGAGGGTGCCGTCCAGCAGGACGTAGTCGGGGTCGGCTTCGCGCAGAGCCCGCAGGAGCCCGGGTGCGCGGTCCGCGAGCAGCGCGATGACTGCTGTGGTGTAGGCGTGGGCGGTGCCGACGGAGATGCCGAAGCCTGCCGCGAGTTGGGCGAGGGTGTCATGGCGGCGCAGGTACACCAGGCCGACCAGCGCAAGCTGGTGCGGCGGGAGTTTGCACCGTCGGTCACCCTCGCGGGTGACGATGAGCATGGTGACCCACTCGACCAGGGCGTGAGGCAGGTCGACTGCGGCAGAATACAGAACCAACGCGGCTCCTGTGCCTGCGGGTTGAGACTTCGAACACCTCCCCCAACGGCACGGGAGCCTCGTGCGTTGCGGGCACTGATCCCGTCACCCGATCAGTGGCCACACTGAAAACGCTCAGTGCCGTGAATCTGCTTCTGGCCCTCACCGATGACCGCTGCACGCTGTCCAATCTGAGGCAATTCACGGAGAGTGAGGAGGAATTGCGGGTGATGGCGCGCACAGTACTCGGGCGTTACGGCGATGGGGCCCGATATCACACCAACATCAATATGCCCGGTCATGTGCGTGGCGCGCTCGACTTCACGTCGTCGAGTTGTGCGTACAGCCCGCTGAGCGTTTACACCGAGGACTGTGGCTTGGTCGTCGTTTCGGACACCGAGGTCGGCATGTTCTGGAACTTTTCTGACTGCTGAGCGGATGCCCACCGGCGTCCAGCCTTCGCGTATTGATGGATGGGCAGTCCGAAAGGCTTCGCCTCAGGGTGATCGAGACATGACGGGCTGTTACGCATCGCGTTCCACCGCTACTACCGCCACAATGTCCGGTTCCCGAACCCCGACAGGGCGACGTACCGCCGGGCGGTGGTTCGGTTGACTGAGTCGGTCGCCCGCCGCGTGTGAGCCCCCGGCGGTCGCTGAACCCGAGGGCGCAGCCTTGTCGCCGGGCACGGTTGGCGAGCCATTGCTGGTCGGTGATCGGACAGTCCGTTTTGTGTGAGCCGCTGTGCGGACGGCATGGCGCTCGAGACGAACTGTCCCATCATGTCGCCAGGCTCAACGCTCACCCCGGTTGCCTCGGTATCCCGGGCGGGCCTCGGAGCGCTGCTCTGCGGGACCTACGGCTACGAGTGCCAGCGGTCGCGGCCATCGGAGCCGGGGCCGCAGACCATTGGCGTCCCTGCCTTGGTCACGCCTGTGGCACCCGGAGGTGAGCAGAAGGAGCCGGGGTGCACGGTGCCGACATCGCTGCCGCCGTCGTCGGACGACGAGGAGTCACCTCCGGTCGAAACGCCGCCGCCAGTCGTGCTGTCGCTGCTGCTGCTGCTGCCGTCGTGGTGGTTCGGGTCGTTGGCGGGGATCTTGTACGTCGTGTCCTTCTTCGACGGGCACTTCTGGACGAGATCGGCGTCGGTCCACTGACCCAAGTCGAGGTGAACCGTTGTGGTGGAAGTGACTTCGTCGTCCTCGTCGGGGCGCTGGAAGCACACCCGCCACTCGTCGCCTTCCTCGGCGGCCTCCTCGGCCGTGGGCGCGTCGACGTCGAGGTAGACGTCGTCGAGCGTGATGCTGCCGAGGTCGATGCCGGCCTGGTTCAGCGCCTTGACCGCCGTGTTGTAGGTGTCGCCGACGACATCCGGCATCGTCGGCCACGGGAGCGGGCCGCCGTCCTTCGACGGACAAGGCTCGTCGTCCTTCACAGCGGCGAAGGCAACGGACTTCGCGGTGGTGTCGACCTCCTGGAAACACACCGTCCAGGTCGACCGCACCACGATCGCACGGTCTTCCTGGGACGCGTCACGACGCCCGGACGTGAAACCGGCCGAACGAGCGCCCTTCTCCGCCTCGTCGAGGGCCTTGCCCGTGTAGTCGGCGAGTGCAGGGGCTTTCGCAGGGGTGGAGGACGGAGCGGCCTCGGTGTTCTTGTCGTCCGTGTCCCGTGCGCTGGCTACGGGCTTGTCCGGCTCGCTGTCGTCGAGCTGTCCGCTCATGCCCGCGCTGATCAGCATCAGGAAGAAGGCACCGAACGTGGCGCCGAGCTTCGCGTACCAGCGCCATGCAGGCAGGACCCACACGGCCACCATGGCAGCGATCATCACGAGGAAGCCGAGCCCGAGACTCACCGCGCTGAGGAGGGCGACGAGGCCCAGGAACCCAAGCAGGGCGGGGGTGGTCTTCCACCAGGACCGGGACGGGGGCGGAGTGGTAGGGGTGTTGTACGGGTTCACGGTTGCTCTCTTGTTCTCCGGTGTTCAGGGTGGATCGGGCCGTGCCGACTCATGTCAGGGGGTAAAACGTTCAACAGCAATGAACGCGCCAGTGTTACGGCAGCGGTCGTTCACTGACCGCGTACGCCGCCGGTACGTCCGCCTGCCGGGGCCCCGGCCCGCCGGGTCAGCCTGTGGCCAGATCGATGAGCCTGTTGGCCGCGTCGCGCAGACTTCCGATCTCTTTCAGCGCCGCCTCGCGTGTGGCGCCGATCTGTCCGCCCGGGCCGGTGAGATCACCCAGTGCGTGTTCCACGTCGGCGATCCACCCGCGCAAGTGCTCTTCGCCGGCGTCGACCAGGCCGTCCCGCTGCTGGAGCGCCACGTTGGCGAAATGGTCCCGGATTTCCTTCCGGTGCTTGTCCACCGCCATCCGATTGCTCTGGTCCTTGATGATGCTGACCGCATCCAGGGCGGGGCCCATGACTACCGGTGCCCACTGGGCCTTCCCGGCCCAACTGGAGACCTTGTTGGTCGCGTTGACCTTGCCCCACGGCTTGAACTTCTTCGCGCCGTTGGTGACCTTCCCGCCGGAGTCGAGCAGCTTCTGGCCCACCTTGTTCTTGTTGAGCCAGTCCACTACGGCAGCTGCCTGCTCTTTGTCGCTCGCGATCTTCCTGAGCCACTCCGACAGCTTTCCGGCCCCCTGCTTCGCAGCCTGCTCCGCCGCCTTCTTGACTGCTTCTTCGAGAGGTGACTTCGCGGGTGTGGTGGGATTCGCCTCGGGCGGGTTGACGTCGTTCACCCACTCCTCGGGCTCCGGTACGACATCTCCGTACTCGGCGGTCAGCGCGTCGTACGCCGCCCTCGTCGCGGAGGAGAAATTGATGTCGAAGTCGGTGTGGGAATCGACCAGCTTTCCGGCGACATCGGTCGCGATGCCGGTCGGGACGGTGCCCTTCTTCTCCGAGACACTGTCGGCGATCCGGCCCCCTTCCGTTCTGATCCTGGCGGCGACGACCTCGCTCTCCCTCTCCAATGCCTTCAGCACCCCCTCCCGCGCGAGGGAGAGCGACGCCTCGACCTTCTCCGCGGTCCGCACGGCGTCGAGGTCCTCGCCCCGCAGGTGCCACATCCCCTCGGCGTCCGCCAGAACCCGGAGGAGTTCGTACGCTTGCGCCCTGGGACGGAGACCGTTGACCCCGGGAGCGACGAGTCGCCGCAACTCGGTGGTGAGGGCGTCGATGCCGCTCCGGGAAGCCAAAAACTCACGTTCCGTGTCCGTGAGTTCGAGATCATTGGCCGCGTCGAGGAAGTCGCGGGCATCGGTCGAGACGATGGGGACCCGTTCGGCGAAGGGGCCGAGCCGTTTGCGGATCTCGTCGAGAATGACCCCACGGTCGCTGTTCTCGGCGTTCATCTTGTTGACGACGACCACACTTCGGTCGGCGAAACCGTCGGCGTCGAGCGCCCGGACAATGGCCTCCGTCTCGGCCTCGCCGGGCAGTTCACTCGTCGTCACGATCATCAGCGCGTCTGCGCCGCGCACACCGCGTTCCGCCGAGGCCAGGTGCGAGTCGTCGCCCGACAGGGTTCCGGGCAGGTCGACCAGGGTCACGCCGTTCCATGGGTACGGCGTCTCCTCCAGTGTCATGGGTGCCGCGTCGACGAGTTTCTCGACCTCGGCCGCCGGGAGTCGGAGGAGTGCGGCGATGAGTGTCGACTTCCCCGCGCTGTACGGGCCCAGGAGCGCGATCCGCAGCGGGCTCGTGTCCGTGCGGGGCAGGGAGGCTGTCAGGTCCCGGGTGCGCGGGTGGGCGTTCAGAACCTCCTCGGCCCGTGCGCTCAGGGCGAGCACGCGGGCACTCGGCCCCCCGTCAGCCGTCGTCCGCAGTCCCATCGCCTTCTCCGCTTCTTGAATCCGGGCGGACCTCGATCCGCTCGGTGAGGACATCCACGAGGTGCTTGTGCAGGTGTGCCCGCACGTCCGCGACGTGGGACGTATCGGTCCAGACACGGAGTTCGACCCCTGGCGTCCGCCGTGCTCGGCGGACGGCCGCTGGATCCCCGCCGGCGAGAGCGAGCAGCCGGCGAGCCAGGGTGAGGTCGATCGTGTCGAGGGCGGACCGCACGGACAACTGCAGCCGACCGAGCCGTTCGAACCGCTCGCGGGTGCTGCCGATGCCCGCGGTCTCTGCCGCGAACTGGGCCTCGACCTGTGCCGTCGCGTCCTCGAGGACGCTCGCCAGCCGGGCGTCGACCCAGTCGAACAGATCGTCGAGGCAGGTCTCGGCCACTTCCGTGGCCGTTTTGGTCCACTCCTCCTTCGCCTGCCGTGCGCGGTCGATCTCGCTGCTCACCGCTTTCATGGCACCGAGCAGGGCATCCGTCGCGTAGAGCGCCGCGGTGACGGGAACGGAGGCAGCGGTGGTGGCGGAGGCGGCCAGTTTCTTGGAGAACACCTTGGTGAGTCCCTTGGAGAGCCCCTTGGCGGAGAGCGAGTCCAGGAGGGTGGTGGCCGCCCCCTTGACGGCGGCTGACGCGATCTTCGGGCTGGGCTGCGGTTCCACGCGCGGGTCTTCGTCGTCCTGCCGCTCGGGGGTGCTCGCCGGTGCACGCAGCGTCCGTCCCCGTTTCCGCGCTTGCCGCACGAGTTCGTCCTCAAGAGCGAGGAGCAGGCCGTCCCACTCCAGTTCGGTGAGGAAGTCGCTCCACCGCTGTGCGTGGTCCTCGCCGCCCAGGTTCCGGACCGTTTCCGGCAACTGCTCCCGGACCCGGTGACGTTCGGCTATGAGACGTTCCTGCGCCTCGCGGCCCGCCGTTCGGAACGCTTCGAGCAGCGCGGCCCGCTCACCCGGCGTCGAGCGTTCCAGTGCGTCGAGTGCGAGACCGATCCGCGGGAGCTCCTCGATGGCCCGGTCGTGGAAGGCGGAGAGCGGCCGTCGCACGTCCTCGGCCAGCCGTACGGCACGAAGCGGAATCGAGCGCTCTGCCAGGAGCCGGGATAGGGCCAACTCCAGTTCGAGAAGTCTGCTCGCCTCCAGGGCTTTGTCGCCCAGTTCGCGATCCTCCACGGACAGCGACTCGTGCGCGGCACCGGAATGGACCGTGAGGACGACGGGCGGGGCGGCCCCGGCCGCGCGGGCGACCTGCTCGATCCGAGCGGCGTGCCCCGACGCTGTTCTGAATTCTCTGTCCGGGGACTTGGCGAAGACCGCGAGGCGCGCGGTTTCGTTGACCTTCCCCTTCACATTGACGACGGCCAGCAGCGGCTTCCCCGAGAGGAGAAGCCGCTGGAACTCCGCGGCCTCCTCGTCGTGCATCGTGTCGGCGTAGTTCCAGATGACCGCGTCGGCGCTGTCGCACGCCGCCCGCGCGTGCTGCGCGTCGAAGTCGTCGTCCTTCGCGGCGAAGCCGGGCGTGTCCAGGTAGGTCACGGGTCCGACGTCGAACGCGGCGGTCTTGCGTGTGGTGCGGTGCGCCCCTTGCCCGATCCCGGACCGGTCCGCGTCGCGCGTCAGGGCCTTGCGGAGCGTGGTCTTCCCGGACTTGGTTCTTCCGGCGACAGCCACGAGCAACTTGCCTCGGACGGCAGGCAGGGGTCGCATGGCATCGCGAAGTTCACGCTCGACCGTTCCGACGCGGCCGATGACCCTGACGAGTCGCTCGCTCTCCACGGCGTGCCCGGAGTGCCCCGTTCGCTCCGTTCGCCGCAGGAGGTCCTCGACTTCGGCCCGGAGAACGGCCTGGACGGCGCGGTAGTCCGAGCGGCTCGTGTCCACCGCTGCGGGCGGTAGGGCGAGTTCGCCGACCAGGGGGGCGAGAGCCTCGCGGAGCCTGGGCTCGCTCTCCCGCAGGTCCATGGCCGACGCCACGCGGTCGAACAGCGCGATGTTCTTCGTGTACCAGGACTCGAGAGCGCGCAGCCGGCCGGCGTCGTGCCGGGAGCCGACCGCGAGGAGCCCCGAGGCGAGCCGTGCGGCCGAACTCGTGGCCGGCGGCGGTACGGCCAGGGACGTGGCGGAGGCGGGAGGGGCGGCCGCTGCCGGTGTCGGCGTCGGCCCCGGCGTGTGTGCGAGCACGGCCCGGCAGCCGTCGGTTGCGAGCAGTTCCAGAGCGCTCCCCGTCAGGGCGCCGGTGTCGCGGGCCGTGAGTGCCCACACCAGGGCGTCACGCCGGTCCGACCTGAACCCGGAGTGCGCGTCCGGCCCGAGCCAGCGCCACCATCCCGGCTGTCCGGAGAGGAACGCGTCGTACGCCTTCTGCGCCGCGACGAAGTCCCGCACCTTCTCGAGCCGCGCCGCCAGCTCCCGGTTCTGCAGATCCTGGGCCGCCGAGACGCTGTGCTGGAGCACGAGCTCCCGAGCGGCCGCCGCCCGACGGGTGGCGCGGGGGCGGTTCAGGTCGGCCAGAGCGCCGTCGAGGTCTATGTCGATGTCGCCGATCGAACGCCAGATCTCCTCGGGCCAGTCCTGATCCGCACGACAGTACGGTTCAAGGGCCTTGGGTATCAGTCGTTCCGCGGTCGTCACCGACGCGCGGTCCGTCCGCAGCACCTCCACCGGGACACCCTCAAGGGCCCGAAGGTGCGACCGCGCTCCTTCGAGCCGCGCCAACTCCCGCAGAGCCCTGGCCTCGTCGGGGTCTGCCGCCGTACCGGCCAGCTCGTGTTCCTCGACGCACATCGACACAGCGTCCGAGACCCACGAAAGCGTGCTCCCGTACGCGGGCAGACCGGCACACCCGTACTCCTGCGCCACTGCGTCCACGTTCTCGGCGAGCCGTCGGAGCGCGGCCTGTCCGGCCATGGCGTCGACCCCCAGCGGCTCGAGCAGGAGGGCCAGGATCTCGGTACGGGGACTTGTGCCTCCGGGCACCTCGGTCACTGTTGCTCCTCATGGGGATGGTGGTGACGGACCACGCCCTTCGCGCGGGCGGCGGTGAGTCGGCGACGACCTGGTCGCCGGTACGGTGGTGCGGGATCGTCCTTACGGGGCCGCGCGGCCGGGCGAGTTATCGGACCGGTGTGCCTTTCGCGCGCCGCCCCTGCTCGTAGCGCGCCCGATGCGGAGTCCACCGCCGACGGGTTCCTGGCCCACTGCCGCCCCCTTCGCCGCGCGCTCTCGAGGCTCGCGCGGTTCTCGCGTTTCCGAGACGGAACGCGCCCCCCTGACCTGATGCCCCACGACCTGCCGTGCCAGAACAGATGCTGGGGCGGCCTTGACTGTACACGGTTCCGCACATGTGTGGCGGGTGACCGCGTGTTGACAGCGTCAATATGCGCTTCGAGTACCCCTGGATCCTGACCTTCCCGATTGGGAAGTGTGCGCTGGGAGCGCTCGCCACCCGTCTCGTACGCTGAGTCATCGTACGAACACGTTCGGTGGAACGTACGATTTAGGGTCGGCCATTCTGGGGGTTCTCGGCCAGGGAACTGGCGCGTGTGCACCTGGAGGTGGGCCTCGAATGACGACCGACCACGGAGAGCCGGCGGTGCCGGGCGGGGAGTGTGAGCGGGAGCCGGGACCGTCGGACAACCTGCGGACGTTCGGAGCCGTCGTCCAGGCGTTGCGTGAGCACGCGGGGCTGAGTCGGGTGCAGTTCGGGGAGATGGTTCGGTTCTCCAAGCACACCGTTGAGTCGGTGGAGTTGGGGCGTCGGATGCCGGACGCGTCCTTCGTGGAGCGCGCGGAGGAGGCGTTGGGGAATACCGGGGCGATGCGGCACTCGGCGCGGTTTCTGACGCGGGGGAGGCGGGGTTGGCGGTGTGGTTCCGGCAGTGGGCGCGGCTGGAGCGTACGGCAGTGAATCTGTGCACGTACGAGTGTCGACTGATTCCTGGGCTGTTGCAGTCGGAGGGGTACGTACGGGCTCTTTGCGAGAACGAGATCCCACCCCTCCCGGATGAGACTTTGGAAACTACCGTGCAGGTACGCATGGAGCGTCAACAATTGCTCCGGGAACGGCCCAGCACAGCGGTCGACTTCGTCATCGAAGAAGCCGTCCTGATGCGCCGCTTGGGAGGCAAGCAGGTTGTCGCAGAGCAGCTCGACCTCCTCATCGAGCTCAGCTTGCTGCGCAACGTCATCGTTCAGGTCATGCCGGCAAGCAGTGAACAACACGCTTGTCTCTCGGGGCCTGTACGACTGCTGGAGATGCCGGACGGACGCTGGCGAGCGTACTCCGAGGGGCATGAGAACGGCCGCTTGATCACTGACCCGAAAGAGGTGAGCCGCATCCACATGCGCTATGCAAGACTGCGCTCGCGGGCTCCTTCCCCGAAGGACTCCATGAGCCTGCTGGTGTGGAGCAGAGGAGCGCTATGAACACGTCCGGACTCGGTTGGTTCAAGTCCAGCTACAGCAGCGCACAGGGCGATGACTGCGTAGAGGTCGCCGTCACCGAGCGGGTCATCCACGTACGGGACTCCAAGGACGTACGGCGCCCGCCCTTCCCTGTGGGACGTGAGGGATGGTCGCGCTTCGTCGGGTTTGTCACCGAGGTGTGACCTGTGTCCCGGTGACCGCGAAGACCGCCGGGACCTGATGGGTCCGCTCAGTTGGCCAGAGCGAGGCGTTCTACGTGGTCGAGCTGATGAAGGTCTGGCCGACGAAATCGCCGTCCTCGTCGAAGGCGTTGACGACCACGGCGTAGTTGGCGGGTCCGTCGCCCTCGTTGCTGATCTTGTAGACGAACTCGTACGTCTCGTCCGTGTCCGCGTCGCAGTCGTTGAATGAGTAGACATCGGTGTCGTCGCCGTACTCGTCGTCGCTGTCCTCGACGACGAGTTTGCCGCCCGAGACTTCGACGTGGTCCATCGTGTCGTCGCCGTTGCCGTAGGTAGTGGGGGAGGGGCGGGCGTGGTGGCCGGTCTCTCGGGTGGGTTGTCGGTCATGAGGCGCTCCGTTCGAGGGTGATGCGTACTGCGAGTGACGCAGGTCGGTGCTTGGTCAGGGTGAGGTGGTGTCCTTGCCGATGCGCAGGCCGGTTCCCGCGAGCAAGCACAATCCGGCGAGGACGGACACGACGCAGGCGGTTTCGAAGACGTCCGAGTGCTCGTCCGCGAACATGCCTGCGGCGGTGAGGCCGAGGAACACTCCGGAGGTCTGCCAGCCGGTTCCGGACGGCATGGGGCTTGCGGCACGCCAACGGATGCGGGGCACCCACAGGCGCAGGAGCTCCGCGGTGGCTGTGAAGGCCACAAGACGGGACGTGATCATCAGGGAGAGGGAAGCTGTGTTGTCTCCGAGCTCGCCGACGCCGACGACGGTGGTGAGCGTGAAGTAGAGAATCGGGACCAACCAGGCGGGGTGCGCCCGGGTGCCGGAAGTGGGGTGGGGCTCACTGGTCCGGTCGGTGACCTTGGTGAGGCTGACCAGGGCCGGGGCATCCCCCGCAGTGCCGGAGAGCGGCGGTGCCTGGGGGATCGGCCGCAGGGCACGGTGCTGCGCGCGGCGGAGGCGGCGACCGATGTCGCCGTACGTGTCCATGTGGGCCGACAGTTGTGTTTGGATGTCGAGCAGCTTTTCGGCCATGGCGTCGAATTCAGCTCTGCGCACGGCGGCGAGCCGACTGGCCTCTTCTTCGGCGGTGGTGAGTCGGCTGAGGGTTTCGGTCTGCAGTTGGGTAGCTTCCTTGCGCGCCTTGTCTGCTGCTCGCGGGGCCTCTGCCAGCTCCTTTCGCAAGCGGACGCGTTCGGCGTCGATGATCTCGGCGATGCGGTGGCGTTCGTCCGGCGGCAAACGGTGTGGGGCGCGGGCTTCCGCGCGGGCAAGGACAGACTGACGCCACTCCAGGAGGGGACGGCCGCGGTGCTGGCCGATGCCGTTGATGTGGACCTTGCCGCCCTTGGTGCGGTGAATGTAGAGGACGTCGCCGCCCTTGCCGTTCGGTGCCTTCTCCCAACTGACGCGTTCGAAGTCGGCGGCCGTCCTGATTCCGTGCGCCGCGAGGTCGCGGATGAGTCCCTTGCCGATGCCGTTCACCTCGCTTGAGGTGAGGTACGTGCGGCTGAGCGTGCGCTCGATGGACTCACGGCGCAGGACGACCAGGGCGCGCGTCTCCTGGCTCTCGCGCTTGCCGTCCAGCCCGTTGAGCTGTTGGCTGAGCGAGGCTTCCTGGCGTGCCCGGCGCTCGTGGATGCGTTGAAGGGCCTTGCCGTGGATCGCCTCGGCGCGGTTACGGTCTCGTGCCTCGCGGTTCAGGCGTTGCTGGTCGGAGATCTCGAAGGCGGGTCGCTTGTCGAGGAGGCGGCGGAGAGCGCGGATGGACTCGATGAGTTGGCGGCGCTCTGCGCGGGTTGCGGAGGGGTAGGGGACGGTGGACGGCGGGGCGGGGGTGGACCCGTCCCGCCGCGTGGGCGTGCTGTCGATCAAGGGAGTGCTCTCAGTGGGCGGGGTGTCGAGGGCCGTGGCCCGGGGGCGGGGTCAGGGTGGAGGTGTAGTTCTCGCCGTCCACCAACGGGTTCTCCAGGCTGACGCCGGCCGCGGCCATGCGGTCGTATTCGGCGAGGATCAGGTCCTTGGTGCGATAGGTGCCGTATTCGGAGATGTCCTTCTGCTTCACAATGGGGAATGTCTCCATGACGTAGTCCACGTTATTGCGCTGGACTCCGTAAAGATGGAAGAATAACGAGTCCAACTCCGCTCGGATAAGCCCGCGACGCTCGTCATCCCATCGGAAGGGTTCGCCTGCGTCGGCTAGGTCCTTGGCGAAGGAGCTCACATCATAAGCGGTGTAGATGAGTTCAAGAGTGCGTGGGATGATGAAACTCCTATGGCGGGCAAGCTGGTCAGGACGCAGTGCGGGGAGCTGCATCATGTATCCGTATGTGAGATGTGTTCCCCCAATTTTCTGGCGGGCTACATAGTCGAAGACGAAAGAAGACAGCTGCGAGTTGAGTAGGGCGCAATCCTGAGGGGTTTTCGTAAATATGAGCGGGTAGGTGTGTCCTATGGCGACCGGGGGTGCCACCGTACTGATCGCAGTCCGCTCGTCGGTAGCGCGGCAGATATCACGCCACCCGAGAAGCCAGCTGTGTTCCCACTTTCTTTGGGCCAGCTTGGCCACCACCTCCGAGTCTGGAATCCAGTAACGGGAAAGCACTGCGAATTTGGCATCCTGCTTGGCTTCTGGAGTGGTTCGTGGGAGTACCGAGTCCATACGGTCGACGGAGCGTTCGCGATAGTCACCGAATCGATGATCATAATGGTGCTGCATTTTCGCCTCGTACAGCGGGGTCATCTGTGCATTGTTCCGCGTGAAGACGTTCCCCCTCAGCTGCCAGCCCTCGTCTTCCAGTTCCTGGCGTGTCCGGAAGAGATGTGAGTCGTTGGCCATGTCGAACATCCTCATGAATGACAGGCCCCAAGGATTGCCGCCGTTCTGTCCGCTATCGCCGAGTTCTTTGATGAGGATGGGTATGCGCTGATAGATTCCGAGGGTGATGTCGGCGTCACGGCTGGTTTTGAAGACTGGGCAACTCCCTGTGTTGGGATTGACCAGCGAAATGTCCTCAGGTGAGAGCTCAAAGGTCCTACCCGCTTCGTCTAGTTCACTGGGGAGCCCTAGGTCGAAGGCGAACTTCGTGGACTTGCATTCGCCGATGCGGCCACTGACGGTAATCAGGCAGAACCTGACGTCCCCGTGACCCACATTCTTGAAAAGGCCTCGGTTGTTCCGGAACCCGAAGACGGCCGCAAGCTGCTTTGAGTAAATGACGTCACGTATGAACGGGGCCGTCGTTGCGTCGCTCACAATCCCAGTCGGGACGATCAGACCGAAGCGGCCCGTCGTGTCGAGCAGTGCACGGTTGCTCTCAGTGAAGACGGCATATGTGTTGATGTCTCCGCGGCCTGTGAGTCGATAGCGACCGCTATTCCTCATGAAATGACTTTCGCCCTCAGTCCTGCGTTTTGCTGCTCCGAACTCGGCGTACAACCCCCGACCGTTCAGGGTGCATCTCAGCTCCGCGATCAGCCTTTTCCGCGCAGCGGCGGTTCTCGCAGTTGCGATTGTTGCATTACGTTGCGCAAAGAACTCCTGTTCTTGCAGCTTGATGCGCTCCCACGGGGGGTTTCCTAGGACGCAAGAGAATCCGCCGGACCATTCCATGGACGGATCCGTGCCGCCGTCCGCAACATTGGAGACCGTGAAGACCTCCGGGAATTCCAAATACCAATGGAAGAACCTGTACTGCTGCGCTAGCCGGATGATCTCCTCGTTCGTGTTCACCGGAATGCCCGCGCCGGCGCTCTGGAGGTCACGGAAGACGCCCTCCGTGACCGGGGTGGGTGCGCCCTGGACTTTCGGCCAGACGAAGGCGGCGCACCAGGCGTCGCCGATGTGTAGGGCTCGAAGATATTCCGCGGACTGCTCAAGTTCGCGGAAGCGACTCGACTGGGTTCGAACGTCGCGCAGCGTGTTGGCCCGGGCGGCCGTGATGTTGCGCAGGCTTGCCGCGAAAGCCGCGTTGGAGACCCAGATGCGCTCCTCCGTGTGGAAGCTGAGCTGGCCGCCGCGTTCTGCCGCGTTGCGTTTCTTGATGGCCGACGCGATCTTCTTGTCGTCGCCCTCTATCGGCTTGAACGCGTCATCCGGGATGCCCTTCGTCAGCAGCGCCGGCGTTGCCCCGATCAGCGCGTTGCCGTGCTTGACGTGGGCGTCCAGAAAGCCCAGCGGCTTGCCCGGTTCCAGGGCCTCCAGCCACAGGGAGACCTTGGCCAGCTCGACCGCCATCGGGTTGAGGTCGACGCCGTAGATGCACCGAGCGACCACCTCGTGCAGCGCGTGCCGCACCGCGTCGATGGTCGGCTCCGGGTTCTGTTCCCGGGCCGCAGCCACCCGCTTGGCGATCCGCCGAGCCGCAGCGACCAGGAAGTGGCCCGAGCCGCAGGCGGGGTCGCAGACCGTCAGTGAAAGCAGTTCCTCGACGATGGCTGGGCCCGGGTCCGGCTGACCCGAACGCGTCGCCCGGATCTCCCCCCGCTTCACCGCGTCGTCGATCACCGGGTCCAGCGCCGAGTCCAGCAGGCACTCGATCAGCGACGACGGGGTGTAGTACGAACCCGTCGTCTTCCGCGCGTTGCCCGCCAGCTCGACCAGCTCGAAGGTGCGCTCCGTCGCGTTGTGCTGCGGGACCAGCTCCAGCAGGGACTCGTAGATGGACCCCAGTTCCTCCGCGTCCAGGTGGCGGTAGTCGACCACCCGGTTGCGCTTGCTGGTGGTGTCCCGCACGATCGACAGCGCTCGTACCGCCTCCAGCAGGGGCTCGTTCGACAGGGACAGGCTGTGCAGGACCTTGTCCGCCTCCGTGTCGTCGAAGATGCCTCCGAGTCCGGGCAGGCCCAGCTCCGGCAGACCGTCGTTGTTGCCCAGTCCCCACAACACGAAGCGCAGCGCCAGGTACAGGTCACCGTGGGCCGTGCCCCGACGGCGCTGGGCGTGCCGGCGTAGGCGGGCCGATGAGAAGTACGTCTTGTAGCGGTCCTTCGCCGACTCCTCCGCCGAAGGGGACAGCAGGACCTCCCGGTCCTCCGCGACGAACAGGAACAGCAGGCGGTAGACCATGCGCAGCAGCCCGTAGTGGAAGGTCTTGACGTCTACGGTCTCGCGCAGGTCGCGGTTGTCCGGGTGCTTCAGGAAGCCTGTGCCGAGGGTGGTGATCGCTTGCTGGACGCCCTTCCGGAGCTGGTCCAGCGCACGCGTCCCCTGTGCAATCGCCTCCGTGCGCCACTCCTCCAACCAACACGTCGACGGTGCCGCGTCCTCCACGACCTCGAAGCGGGAGACGTGCAGCAGCCGGTAGAGCAGCACGAACTCGCTGAACAGCTCGCCGTCGAAGATCGCCTCCAGGTCGAACTCGACGTACGACGCCGTCGCCAGCGCGCTGGAGTCGCGCAGCAGGCGCACCTGGCGGCCGTTGGTCAGCAGACCCCACAGGTGGGCCTCAGTCCGGTTCAGGCACTCCTGGAGCATCGACTGCGGCGGCACCGTGCCCGCACCACCCGGACGCTTGTCCAGGTTGGCGTTCCACGGGGTCTGGTGGATGAGCGCGCGCTGCCAGCGGTGCGAGACATGGAAGTGCTTCTCAGTGTCCGAGTCGGCCGTGACGCCCTCCGCGCCGATCAGTGTCAGGCGGCCGAAGCCCAGCTCCCGCCACAGCGGGGCCAGCCAGTCGGCGACCGCACGGCCCGTGGGATCGGTGGCGGGCAGGCCCGTCACCCGGTCCTCGGGGAGGTGCTTGCGCAGGTCGCGCCAGAGCGGCTTCAGGTACTCCCAGCTGCGTTCTGCCTCGTCGCGAACCGAGCGGGACGACGGCAGGCCGTAGTCCGCGGGCTTCGAGCCGGGGACGTCCTTGCCCTCGGAGATGCGCAGCAGCATGTCGGAGGGGAGCAGACCTCCGACTGTGTGGACTGCGGTGAACACCTGGTGGCGGGTCGTGGCGGACATCAGGCGGACGCTCCAGACGCAGCAGCGGGGTTGGCGGGAAGGTAGAGGTATGCGCCCAGCACGTCGGCCGGCTTCTGGGCCGTAACCGAAAGGCCGCGGACGATCTCGCCGGAGGCCTGGCGCACCCGGCGGTGCGAGGCGTCCAGTTCGGCGGCCAGTTCGTCGCCGTACGACTCCAGGTGGCCGGTCGTCTTGGGGAGTTGGCCGAGGACGCGCTTCATCATGCGCTCGCCGTAATGCGGATCCGTGTTCCGGGACGCCACTCTGTCCAACAGCGACGCCGCGCGCTCCTGCGACAGCCACACCGCGTTCTTCGGGGAACCCTCGAAGGCGAGCAGGCGCGCGTCCTCCGACACGTGCTGCTTCTCGCCGCTTCGCGACGGCAGGGTGAGGTGGAAGCGGTAGCGGACCAGCAGCAGCGTCGTGCTGGTCGACACCGCGTCCGTCGTCACCACACCGCAGCGCCGTGCCGGGCGCGCACCGTCCGCCTCGGTGTCCAGGGCCGAGTTCAGGACGTGGGACGCCAACGCGCCCACCACCGGGTCTGTCCGTACCAGCGCCACTTCGCCCCGTGCCACAGCCGGATCGTTCCGGAACGGGATCGGGCGGTCCCGCTCGATCACCTCCGCGCCCACGGCCGTCGCGAGGGCGTCTCTCAAGCCCGTCGGCGTGCCGCCCACCTGTGCGGTGAAGTCGGACGTCGTCTCACCGGCATCCCGCAGCACCGCGCCGAGCGCGCCCAGGGACTCGCGGACGAACGTCTCCACCTCACCCGTACCGCCCAGCGCCTCCCGGACCGCCGCGACCTCACGGGCCACCTCCTCCGGGTGGATCGAGCGCTGCGCGAACCGGGAACGGGAGGCCGTCTCGCGCTCCGCCGCCGAGTTCCAGTCGCTGTCCAGCTTCGCCGTGCTCACCTTGAACGCGTCCGCGCCGAACAGCGCGCCGTCGTCCTCACGTCCGCGCATGAGCAGCCACTCCACGATCGCGTCCGTCACGCCCGTCGAGAGTTCGTCGGGGACGGACACCGAGATGCCCAGGTCCTTCTTGATCTGGCGGTGCTTCTTAATCAACACCTCCAGGACCTTGCCGTCGATGCCGTTGTCGTCGCCGTACAGGGTGATGACGCGGACCTCGTCCCGCTTCTGCCCGTAGCGGTCGACGCGGCCCTCGCGCTGGTCGTGGCGGGTTGGGTTCCAGGCCAGGTCGTAGTGGATCACCGCGTCGAAGTGGTGCTGGAGGTTCACGCCCTCTGACAGGCAGTCCGTGGCGATCAGGACGCGGCGCGCGGCGGCCTCCTCGCCGGCCTCGGTCGCCAGCGCCTCGATGTTGTCGATGCGCTGCTGGGGCGAGAGCTCGCCCGTGACCGCCCTGACGACGGTCTTCGCGCCGAGAGGGCCGCGCTTCTTCGACTCGGCGTCGTTCGCGAGATACTCGGCCAGGTACTTGGCCGTGGGGATGTAGCGGCAGAAGACGATCGGGTGGTAGCCGTCGGCCAGCAGCGACTTGAGGTGTTTGATCAGGGCCTTCAGCTTGAGGTCCTGCGCCGGGCCCTCCAGCTCCGCCGCCCGGTCGGCGAGTTCCGCGAGCCGGGAGCGCGGGTCGTCCTCCGCGGTCTCCGCGCCCGGTGCTACGTCCATGCCCTCCATCGAGTCGCTGTCCGCCGCGTCGCTGTTGAGCGGGGCGCCGAGCTTGTCGGCCTCCTCCGCCGACGCCGCGACCGCCGCAGCAGACCGCGTGCGTAGCGTCTGCGACGCCGCCCTCGGCGACGACACCAGCGAGCGCAGCAGGGCGATCGCCGACCACCAGGCGATACGGGCCTCGCGGCGGCCCCGGCCGTCCGCCTCCTCCACACGCTCACTCGCGTACGCGATCGCGTCGTCCAGCAGGGCCCGGTACTCCGGGGACAGTTTGTACGTCTCGTCCTTGAAGTAGCGGTCCGAGGGGAACGCGGTGCGCTCGGCGAGCGAGTCGTCGGCCAGACCGTCCGCCTTGGTGAGGTACCGGCGGACGTCCGCGCGCTTGCGGGCCACGAAGTGCTGGGCCAGCAGCTTTCTGCCCGCCTCCGACTCCAGGTCCACGGAGGCCAGGTCCGGCTTGACCAGGCCCAGCAGGTTGCGGAATGCGGACTCCTTGCCGCTGTGCGGGGTCGCCGTCACCAGGAGCAGGTGTCGGTCCGGGTCCTCAGCCACTCGGCGTAGCAGCTCGTAGCGCAGCTGGTTCTGCGTGCCGGTCCTGGTGTCGTCGGCGGCCACGCAGGTGTGGGCCTCGTCGACGATCACCAGGTCGGGACAGTGCCGTACGAAGTCGTCGCGGTGGCGGGTGGACTTGATGAAGTCCGTGGACACGATGACGTGCGGGTAGCGGTCGAAGAGGGACTGGCCCAGGTCAAGGCCACGCTCCAGACGGGTGACCGTCGACGACAGGACCAGCTCCGCGTCGATGCCGAACTTGCTGCGCAGTTCCTGCTGCCACTGCTCCGCCAGGGCGGGGGAGCACAGTACCGCCAGGCCCGTCGCCTCGCCCTGCGCGAGCAGTTCGCTCGCGATCAGACCCGACTCGACGGTCTTGCCGATGCCGACGTCGTCGGAGATCAGCATGCGGACCGTCCTCTGGCGCAGCGCCATCAGCAGCGGGACCAGTTGGTACGCGCGGGGTTCCACCGCGATGCCGGCCAGCGAGCGGAACGGGCCCGCGCCCGAGCGGAAGCCGACTCGCAGGGCCGTGCGCAGCAGGCCGGCAGCACGCTGGTCGCCGAGGTCGGTCGGTTCGGGGGTGGCGAAACGGGCCTCCTCGACCGTCTCGAACACCGGGAAGACGGCGGCGACGTCGTCGTCCGAGCCGCCAAGGGGGCGTAGCACGAGCAGGTCGGGCTTGCTTTCGGGGAGTACCACCCATTCGCGGCCGCGCGCCTTCACCAGGGAGCCGGCGGAATACGTGAGTGCCATGTGTGTCGTCAAGTCCTTCGGTGAAGGTGATCAGTTGGCGGCAGGGGCGCCGAAGTAGCGGACGTTCGCTGCGGCGATTGCGTCCCAGTCGGCGTCGTGGCCGAAGCGGACGACGTCCCAACTGGCGTTGAACAACCGGTCCTCGGCGTCTTCGTCGCGCAGGGTGTCCTGTTCCTGGCCGGGGGCGTCGACGAAGACGGCCACGTTTCCGCCGGGCAGCCGGTACACGAAGTCGGGCCGTGCGTTCGCCTCGGTGAGGAACGGCGTCGCCTCGTCTGGCAGGTGCAGTCCCCGTGCCTTCGCCCAGCCAAGGAAATCGCCCTGGGCGGCGAGGTCGGAGGCGGCCGACGTCTCTACCGGGGTCGGTGCCGCCGGGGCCTGGTCGAGCAGTCGGCGGAACTGCTCCGACCGCGACTCACCGCGTGCCTCGCGCTCCGCCGTCGCCGAGGCGAGGCGCACCAACAGATGCCGGGCGGCATGGCGGTTGATCTGGGCGTGGTCGAGCTGGTTGCCGTAGGTCAGCAGGCACTCGTAGCAGCCGAGTGCGCACGGTCGGTCCGGGTGCGGGCCGCCCAAGTCGGTGCCCTCGTCGTCGAAGTGGCAGATCGACAGCGCGTACTGGGCTGCCTTGGCCAGCGCGTCCGGCTCCGCCTGGAGGCGGCGGAGTACGCCCGCGCCGCCCTCGGCGGCCTCCATGAACAGGAACCGGCCCCGCGGTCCGCCGTCCGGCGGCAGCAGTTCGCTGGACAGCTCGGCGTCCTCCAACTCGAACGCGGCCTCGATGCCCCGCTCCAGCGCGTACATCAGGGACACCGCCTCCGGCTCGGGCAGAGCCTCGTCGAGGGTGAGGACGAGGATGTTGCGGCGGTCCTCCACGTACGGGATGACGCGCTTCTTGCGGCGCCGCTCCTTGCCGTCCTCCTCGACCGTCGGCAGCTCGCTGGAGTCACCGGAGGCCTCGGCGGCGTCCTTGTCGTTCATCCAGCGGCCGTCGGCGAGGTCGAGCCAGTAGCCCGCCGGCTCGTCCTTCTTGGCGCGGACCCGGCCCAGGTTGGTGATCCGGACGGTCGCCGAGTCGCCGTACGCCAGGTCGGCCAGCGGGACGCGCCCGCTGTCGGTGACGGCCGCGTTGAGGCGGCCCTTGCGGGCGCCGTGGTCCTGGAAGCGGTACGACGTCTCCATGCGGTAGCCGGCCCGGCGGCGCTCCTCCTCGTCGGAGGAGATCCGTTCCCGGCGCGTGGTGTACACGGTGTGCAGCTGGAGCAGCCCGTGGGTCGCCGCGCCGAGCGGCTCGTCGCACATGTGGCAACGGTCCTGGCGTTCGGCCGGGTCGTGGTGGTAGCCGCAGTGCGCGCAGCGGCGGGCCTCACTGGTCGCCAGGTCGCCGGACGAGTCCGGCGGGAGCTGGATGCGGGTCACCTGGTAGCGGGCACCCTCGTGGTAGATGAGCGCGCCGGGGCCGAACTCACGGATGGCCAGGAATCGGGGGCGCTGGAGGTAGTCGCCCTCGCCGCGGCGGCGGCCGACCGTCGGGATGTACGCGGCCAGCGGCAGGCGGGGGAAGCTGTAACCGGGCAGGAAGCCCTCGGAGGCGAGGTAGCGGTAGGGGTTGAAGTCCGACAACACCGACTTGCTGTCGACGCTCTCGTTCATGAGCAGGTTGAGCTGTGTCTCCGCCTCGCGGCGCCGTGCGTTGGCACGGTTGCGGTCGAGCTCCGTGAGGCTGTAGTCCAGGCGTCGCCTGTTTTGGATGTACTGGTCGTCGAGCGCGGCGCGGAAGAGTTGGCGCCACCGGTCGAAGGCCTGATCGAACCTCTGGGGCACTGTGCGGACGCGGTCCTGGATCCAGTCGTCGTGCCACCACGTCGTGTCGGCTGCGAATGCCGGCAGCAGCGGGCCGAGCACTCGCAGTGCCGCGTCCACCGTGCGGTCCTGGGCGCTCTCGTCCAGGGAGGCGTCGAGGATGTCGGGCAGCAGCCCCAGAGCGGGGTTCGGGCGGTCACCGGTGTCCGGGTACGACACGTCCAGGATCTCGGGTATCGCGCGGCCCAGCTTCAGGCCGGCTTCCGCGATCCATATGCCCTGCAGGTGCGAGAGGACCAGGTCCTCGTTGGCGAGGTCCAGACGGGGCGGGGCCACCGCGCCCGCCACCATCCGCTCCGAGCGGCGGAAGTAGTACTGGTCGTGGCTGTTGCCCGTCGCGCAGTACGTCGTCACCAACGCCGGCTGGCCGCTGCGGCCCGCACGGCCGGAACGCTGGGCGTAGTTGGCGGGAGTGGGCGGGACGTTGCGCATCATCACCGCGTTGAGGGAGGAGATGTCGACGCCCAGCTCCATGGTGGGGGAGCAGAACAGCAGCTCCAGCTCCGCCTTGCGGAACGCCTCCTCGCGCCGCTCCCGCTCCTCGGGCGCGACCTGTGCCGTGTGTTCGCGCGCGAACATGCCGGACAGTGCGCTCGCCGCCTCCTTGTACAGGTCGCGGAAGAACGTGTTCACCCGCGGGCCGTCACCGCTGGGGTAGGTGCGCGTCAACGGGTCGTGCGCGCCCATCTCGCCCTTGCCGGACCGCCAGACCAGCGACTGGGCCGCCACCCGGTATCCCGTCCGGGCCTCCGCGGTGGGCCGGCGGTAGCGGCCGCCCGCCCGCTGCGGGGCCTCGGGCACCTCCTTCACCAGGCCGTTCGCCGCCAGAACCTTGAGCAGCTCGGCGATGACGAGTTGCAGGTCCTCGGGGGAGAGATTCCTGAATGACCGGTCGGAGCGCCTGAGGTACTTGCCGAACTTGCCGCGTGCGGAGAGGAACAGGCCGGAGCGGTTCAGCCCCCGGCCGGTCGACGGGTGCGGGTAGGCGGTGCCGACGTTGGGCCGGTCGGAGGCCGACAGCACCCACGGATCCACCAGCCGTTCCTCGCTGGCCCGCTGCAACGCGTCGAAGTCGTCGCGGAAGTAGGCCACTCGATGGCGAGGGAGCGGCGCATCTCGTTCAGCAGCGCCTTGGTGATCTCTGCCCGCAGGGCCGGGTCGGCGTCCCGCAGTGCCGTGTGGGTGTGCGCCCACCGGTCCTGCTTCTCCGCCACCCAGTGCAGGTCCGCGTAGTCGATCTCCAGCAGGCCCGTCTGCTCCAGGTTCGGCATGGTGATGCGCCAGCCGCGTTCCAGGTCGAGGTACAGCCGGAACGCGACCACGTCGCGCAGTGTCTTGGCCGCGGCCTTGGCGAGTGTCGGGGGCTGGTCGGCGTCTCCGGTGTAGTCAGCGGGGCCGATCGCGAGCGCGTTCGTCACCGCCGAGGCCAGTTCCTCGTGGGTGAGGCCGTCCTCGCCCACGTCCAGTGCCGCGCGGAAGAGGGCTCCGCGCAACTGGGCGATCTGCACGAAGTCGTTGAAGTGACCGGCCTGGAGAGAAGCGTCCTGACGGTTGTCGACGAAGGTCAGGAGCTTGCGTGCCTCCTTGTGCAGAGCCCCCTCGGGAACCGACTTCAGCGACCGCACCACGGAGGCTGAGATCAGGGAGGTCGCGGAGGAACGGCCCTCCTGGTCCAGCGTGGCGAGCTTGGCGAAGTCCCGGCCGCGTGTCTGCTCGTAGGCCACACCGCAGTGCAGGCAGAACAGGAACGGCGACGGAATGAAGGCGGCCTGCAGCTCGCCTCGGCCCTCGTAACCGAGCGGGTCCACGGCGACGGCGCGCGGTACCCGGTCGCGGTACGTCTTCTTGAGGACCTCCTGGCCCCTCTCGTCCAGCTCCAGCCAGGACTCCGGCAGGCGGCGGTCGTCGACGGCGTACTGGACGCTGGACGGCCAGGCCCGCTCCGGGTCGATGAAGAGGTAGCCGTCGCCCTGCCGTCCACCGGTCGCCGAGGTGTCACGGCGGGCCCCGTAGCGGACCTCGCCGTCCTTCTCGTCACGCCAGACGGTCAGGTACTCCTGGCCGCACTCCCGGCAGAAAGCCAACGGCATCAGCAGCTTGCCGCCGCTGCCCGGCTGCTCCAGCTGGTAGGAACGGGTCAGATGGCGCGAGAGCTTGTGCTCCAGGGTGACGTACACGGTGTCCCCCTTGGAGAGGAACTGGTGCAGGCGGAAGGCGAACAGCGGTCGGTCGGTGACCGGGTGCCGGGCCTGCGAGCCGGCTTCGAGGGTCGCCTCGACAGCCTTCGCACAGTCCTCCTTGGCGACCCCCGACTGCTCCGACAGCTCGGCAGCCGCCGCGTCCAGCGTGGTCGGCCGCCGCCGCACCAGGCGGCCCGTCACCTCGTCGGTGGCCAAACCGAAGCGGGTCTCGATCCAGCGGCCCAAGGGGTCCCGCACGAGGTCGGCATACGCACGCGGAGCGGCCGGTGAGGTCAGGCGCTCGGAGGGAAGAGATTCCGGTGCTTCGTCGGTGGCGCGGACCAGGGTTTCGCCGATGACGTGTTCGGGCCTGACCGTCGTGCCGAACAGCCTGCTCGCCATACCGGCGACGACCTTCTTCTGATCTTCGAGGGTGCCCTCGGTCGACATGGTGGCCGAGGTGCCGATGCACTGCACACCGGGTGCCTGGCAGGCCTCGCGGACCCGGCGGATGAGCAGGGCCACGTCGGCGCCCTGCCGGCCGCGGTAGGTGTGCAGCTCGTCGAAGACCAGGAACTCCAGGCCCCTGGCCATCTTGATGAGGCTGGCCCGGTCGGCGGGCCGGGTCAGCATCAGCTCCAGCATCACGTAGTTGGTGAGCAGGATGTCGGGCGGGTTGCCGCGGATCTCGCGGCGCTTCTCGTCGTCCTCCTGGCCCGTGTAGCGGGCGAAGGTGACCGGTTCGTGACCCTGGCCGTAGCCGTCGCGCAGGTACTTCTCCAGCTCTTTGAGCTGACTGTTCGCCAGCGCGTTCATCGGGTACACGATGATGGCGCGCACCCGTTTGACGGCTTGTGGGCCTTCGGCGTCCCGCTCGTGCAGGACCCGGTTCACGATCGGGACGATGTACGACAGCGACTTGCCGGAGCCGGTGCCCGTCGTCAGCACGTACGATGCGCCGAGCGCGGCGGCGTCGACGGCCTCGCGCTGGTGGCGGTGGAGCGTGAGCGGCCGGCCGTCCGCAACCGTGCCGCCCTCAGTCTTGCCGGCCTGGAAGATGCGGGCACATTCCGGGTGGATGACCTGGTCGCCGACCAGTTCGGCAACGGTGCCGCCACTCTGGAAGAACGGGTTGAGGGACAGCCACGGGTCCGGCCACTGCGACCTGTTGTCGAGATCCTTCTCCACGAACGCCGCGACGCGATCGTCCCGGATGACGGTGCCGCCCTCGGTGAAGTCGCGGTAGTCCCTGATCAGGGAGCGGTGCACGCCGAAGACGTCCATCGCCGTGCCGGAGGCGGTGACGGGCGCAGGCCGCAGGGCAGGCGTGCGTGGAGCGACGGCGGCACGCGCGGCGACGGCTGCCAGCGGCCGTGTCGGGTCGAGGGCGCTCCAGTGGGGGAGCTGCGGAGCGTCCGCGCCCCGTAGCGTCAGTGGGCGCAGGGCGTCACGGACTTCCGCGGCGGTCGTGGGACGGTCGGACGGGTCCTTCGCCAGTAGCCGGCCGACGAGACGGATCAGTTCGGAGGGGATTTCGGTACGGATGACGCCGAGGGGAGTCGGCTCGGCCTCGAGGTGCTTGCGGGCCAGCTCGAACGGTGACTCGCTGACGAAGGGAGGTGTACCGACGAGCATTTCGTACAGCACACAGCCGAGCGCGTACAGGTCGGCGGCCTGGGTGACCTGGCGGGCCTCGAACTGCTCCGGGGCCATGTAGCGGGCCGTGCCGACGCTGACACCGGTGCTGGTCAGCCGAGTCACGTCGGGGTCGTCGACGATGCGGCCCATGCCGAAGTCCAGGACCTTGACGGTTCCGCCACGGGTCAGCATCACGTTCGCGGGCTTGAGGTCGCGGTGCACCACGTCTGCAGCGTGGGCAGCGGCGAGACCGTCGGCGATCTGCGCGCCGATCGCGGCCACCCACGACAGGGGCAGCTGGTGCTCCTCCTCGACGAGATCGCGCAGCGTCTCACCGTCCAGGAACTCCATCACCAGGTACGGCAGTCCGCTGTCCCTGGCTACCCCGCCCGCGACGAGTCGTGTGAGGTTCGGGTGCTCGAGCCGACGCATGATGCGGACCTCGCGCGCGAAGCGCTCCACCGCCTTCGTGTCCGTGGCGGTGTCGATCAGGGCGCCCGTGCGGCTGCGCAGGATCGTCTTCACGGCGACCGAACGCCCGGGGTCGCCCTCCAGCGCCTGAAGGTCCTCGGCCCGGTGAACCTCCCCCATGTTGCCCTTGCCGATGACCTGTCCGGTGCGGAATCTGTCGTCGATCAGCTCGTGGCCCATGGCCGCCTCCTCAATCCTGGCCTCGTCGTTCCATCAGGGAACCGACGTGCCTTCCTCCACACTTCGCGCCCTGTTGACGTCGTTTCAGGTGACGCAGCGAGTGATCCGTACACAAGAGTTACGTCGTCAACACGTTGATGTTGTCAACACATCGCAGTACACTCGCTTGCGTTCAGGGAGTGGAGATGGTGAGGCACCGCATGGTGAGGGAGTCCGGCATGCCCGTGTCGACGGCCGCGCTGAGCGAGCTGCTCAAGCGGCTGCGGCTTGTCGTGGCCGGCGGGGTGGTGCCGGAGCAGGCGTTCGCCCAGGAGGCGCACGCGCTCGGCCTGAGTGACGCCGAACGGGCTCGGTTGCGTGCCGAGCTGGCTCGGATGGGCCTCCTGGTGCGGGAATTGCATATGCACGTGGAGGTCGACTCGCCTGATAGTGAAAAGGTTGTATGCGTAGGTGAAGAAAATGTGACCTCGCGTGTGTTGGTCGCTCAGACGCTGCTCTCCCGCTATAGGGACGGCGATGGAGCCCTGTCGTCCCGGGTCGTCGAGGGCGTGATCCGACTGGCGGGGCTTGATGTCCGCGAGGCTGCGGCGCTGCGGGCAGGGGTCGACGTGCGACCCGTTGCGGATGCCGCGGACGCTGACGCGACAGGGGACGCGAGGACGTCCGAAGAGCTCCGGGAAACCGATGCGACGCCGTTGGCCGACGAGGCCGCCGTCGCGCCGGAGGGCGACCTTGCCGGAGCAGTGGCGGCCGCCCGGGCGGTGCTGGAAACCGACCGGTTCGAACGCAACGCACATAGGCGGCTGTTGAGCGCAGAGGCCGAGGTGGGGCTGACCGCACTCCTGCGGGGTGGGGTGGAACGTATCGCGCAGGAGCCCGGCGAGGAGGAACTCAAGGCGCTACCGCGCGATGACGTCCGAGTTCGGGCCCGCGACTGTCTGGTCCTTCACAATGTGCGGCTCGTGCACTCCCTGGTGCGTCCGCATCTGGAACAGGGGCTCGATTACGACGACCTGGTGCAGCACGGCGTACTCGGGTTGATGCGGGCCACGCGGAAGTTCGACCCGACCATGGGCAACAAGTTCTCCACCTATGCCACCTGGTGGATCCGGCAGTCCATCACCCGGGCCATCGCGGACGAGGGCGCGTTGATCCGGATCCCCGTGCACATGCACGAACAGATGCGCAAGGTGGCCAGGGCCGAGCGCAGTCTGGCCGCCGAGGGACGGTACGCGAGCGCGGCCGACGTCGCGGTGCGGTGCGACATGACCCTGCAGAAGGTGGAGGAGATCCGCCGCCTCACCCGTCGCACCGACTCCCTGGACCGCGTCATCGGTGACGGCGCGACCCTGGGGGACTTCGTGGCGCGGACGCACCTCCTGCCTTCGGTCGACCGGCAGGTGATCGGTGCCCTGTTCGCCGAGGCCGTCATGGACGTGGTCGACACGTTCACCGAGCGCGAGGCGCGGATTCTCGTGCGGCGGCTCGGCCTGGACGGGGACGAACCCTCGACGCTGGACGACCTCGGACGCGAGTTCGGCGTCACACGGGAGCGGATCCGGCAGATCGAGGTCAAGACGCGTCCTCTGCTGCGGGAGCGGGTGCTCGCGGCGGGTCTCGTCGGTCTGGACGCCCGGTGCGAGGAGGCGGAGCGCGCCGCGGAGAAGGCGGCCGCGGCCAAGAGGGCGGCACGGTACGTCCGTGCCACCCACGCGGCCCGCACGGCCCGAGCTCGGTTCGCCCTCCGCAAGGTCAGAGCGGAACGCCTGGCCCGGGTGAGACGGGAGCGGGAACAGCAGCAGGAACGGCTGGCGGACAACGAGCCCGTGGGGGAGGCCTTGCCGAAGACCCCGGTGATGGGGGAGAGGGGGGAAGCTGCCGACATGTCGACCGCAATCGTCGAGCGAAGCGGCCGGTACGAGGTTGCCGCAGAGGTCGAGGAAGACGTTGAAGCCGGGGAAGTCGCTGAAGCCGGACCTTCGACAACGATCACCGCCGACTGGGAACGCGCCTGCCGGATGGCGGGAGCACCCGTCGACCAGGTCTCGTGGCTCGCCGAGTACGCGCGGGCAGCGCTGGGAGACGAGGGTTTGGCCGCGCTGTTGGGGCAGCCGGCCACCGACTTGGTGGTGCGAGACGCCCCAGGGAACGGACGTCTGCCGCGTCCGGTGCTGACCGCTCTGGAGGTGCTGCGCCGGGTGTTTGACGCCCTGGTGGAAGTCGGACAGCGACCGGAGGACTTCTTCGACCGCCCCTCCGAATGCCTGCGAGGGGCTACGCCCCGTGGCTATCTCGCGGCCAGGCCGCTGGTGAACCGTGAGTCGCGACTGGCCGTGCGCGACAGCCTGCGGGAGCTGCTCGCCGCGGCGTCCTCCGGTGATCGGGCGGTGGAACAGCCGGGACCGGCGCGCGTTTTCGGCCAGGCTCAGGAATCGGTGAGCGGAGCCGACAAGGCCGAGCCTGCGCCGGTCGTGGGGGAGGGCAACGCCCCGGCTGCGCCGCAGACTACCGCCGACTGGGACAAGGCCCTGACCCTGACGCAGCCGCCTATGGGCGGGGGAGTCGGATGGCTCGCCGAGTACGCGCTGCTGGCTCTCGGGCATCTGCAGTTGACCGTACTGCTGGGACCTTCCGTGACGGATGCCGTTGTGCGGTCCGCGCGGCAACAGGGGATGCTCGACCGGCCCGTGATGGAGGCGCTCGAAGTCCTCAAGACGGTCCTTGACGCCGTCAAGGACGCAGGTTTGCGACCCGAGCACTTCTTCGAGCGGCCTGTCGCCGCGCTGGCCGGGGCGACTCCCCGGACCTACCTGGCCTCGAAGCCACTAGTGCGGGCCGAGTCGCGAGCCGCGGTCCGTGAGGCCTTGCGGGAGTTCGTCGCCGGACGGCCGGCAACCTTCTCCTCGGCAGAATC
Organism: Streptomyces sp. NPDC059906; assembly: GCF_042730645.1. Taxonomy (NCBI): domain Bacteria; kingdom Bacillati; phylum Actinomycetota; class Actinomycetes; order Kitasatosporales; family Streptomycetaceae; genus Streptomyces; species Streptomyces sp. NPDC059906. The sequence continues at coordinate 187,926 of NZ_JBHWKU010000008.1, read as the reverse complement.
CGGTTCGGGAGGTCAGGCGCCGGTCGTAGTCGGCTCCTCACCTGTCGAAGCCACGGCCGAAGCCAAAGCGCAGACCGAAACCAAACCCGACGCCGCCGTCGACGCAAACCCCGACTCCGCCCCCGACTCCGCCCCCGACGCCCGCGCCCAGCACGAGGCGGCACTCGCGGCGCTCGCGCAGAAACACGAGCAACGGCTGGGCGCGGTTCGCGACGCCGCCGACGAGCGGGTGGCGGCCGTCCGCGCGGAGGCCGAGAGACAGCTCGACGCGCTCGAAGAGGAGCTGCTGCACCGCGCCGACCGGGCACGGGAACGGCATGCGGCATACGTGCGGCGCCAGTCAGAGGCGCGCGTCGCGGAGCTGGAGGAACGGCATCGCGAGGCCCGCGCGGCGTTGGTGCGCAGGGCCGAACTCGCGGAGGAGGCCGCCGTTGACGCGTCGGACGGGGAGCAGCGGGCGCAAGATCTGGAGCGGCGGCTGTACGACTACCGCGAGGGCGCGGAGGCCCGGATCAGGGAGCTGGAGTCCCGCCTGAGGGACGCCGAGACGGTCGCTGTCGAGCGGGAGCGCGCCGCCGGTGCGTGGGCCGCCGAGCTGGGGACCCGGCTGCGGGCGGCAGAGAGAGCCGCCGAACTGCGGGAGCGGACCGCGAAGTCGGCACTGGAGGAGTACCGCCAGGGCGCGCAGTTGCGTGTCGCCGAGACCGAGGCGCGACTGCGGGACGCCGAGGCGGCGGTCGCTCAGCGGGACCTGTTCGTCCAGGCGGCCCGCCGGCGCGCAGAGGAGGCCGAGCAGGAGGCGACCCAGCGGATCGCGCAGAGCGAGCACAACGCCTGGCTGCGCTGCACCGATCTGGAGACACAACTCAGCGACCTGCAGACCCAGCTCAGTGATCTGCGAACACAACTCGGCCACGCGCAGGGGCAGCTGGCGGCGGCGCAGGAGGCGGCTGCGGGCCGCACCTCGATCCGGGACCGCTGGCGCCGTACCTGAGTCGTCGCCGCCCGTGCGGCGTCGCCACCCTCCGCCCCGCCTGCCACCCTCACCTTCGCTTCGTCCGATCACCCCACGGACTCGACACACCCCCAGGAATGACATGGACCCCCGACAGGAACTCGTCTCTTACCTCCGGCGGCAGCTCGTCGGCCCGGCCGAAGGCGAACACGAGACACTCGACGCCCCGCCCGACCGGCAGTACCTCATGGGGACCCTCTATCCGCAGGAAGCCGATCTCCAGCGTCAGTTGGAAGTGGCCGCCGAGGAACTGGATGGTGCCGGTACGGAGACCCGGGCGGAGGACACCGCGCCGGCCTCCGACCCCGTCCCCGAGTCCAACTCGTGGCTGCCCTCCTCCCTCGGGTTCAGCTTCTACACCGATGCGGACACCTTGGAGGTCGACTGCTCCGCCGCGCGGTACGAGACCCGGGCCGGCACGAGCGAGCGGGGCCGTAGCTGGCAGCGGGTCCCACTGCCGGCCGGGACGCACCGACTCACGCCCGATCGCGATCAGGTCACGGTCCTGGACGGCCGGGCCGAAATCCGCGTTCGGCACCGGGCGTTCGGCACCGGCAAACTCATCACCGTCGCCCTGGTGAACTGCGCCCGTCACGAGCCCGGACTCGGCAAGTCAGCCCACTGGGACCGGATGCTGTTCCAGGTGGAGCTGCGGGCCCGGCCCGTGGACGGCAGGGTGCTCCAGTACCCCAGCGTTCGACTGGCGAGCCGCGATCCGGAAGAGCAGGAACTCCGCCTCCAGTACCGCCACGTCCGCACCCATGCCGTCGGCCACGGATGCGCGGTGACGGAACGGCGCGACGACGCCGGGGAGCAGGTGACCGAGCTGAGCGCGGCTGTTATGCCGGAGGCCGAGGTCACCGGCGTACGGGCCGCGGGGCTCAGCGGGTCCCCCGTGCTCGATCTCCTGCACCTCGGCGACCCGGCCGTATCGGTCGGCCAACTGAGAGAGGAGCTGGCCGAGTTCGCCGCGCACTACCGGGCCTGGTACGTGGGGCAGCTGAACGAGGACGTTCCCGAATGGGGACGCGATGCCGCCGCCCGCATCCTCGACCGTATCGGCGCGGCCGTCACCCGCATCGAGTCGGGTGTCCGCACCCTCTGCGACCCGCGCCGCCCCGAACTGCTGCACGCCTTCCGCACCGCCAACCGCGCCATGGCGCTGCAGATGCGCCACTCCGCGGCCGATCTCGCGGGTACCCGGCGCTCGCCCGGTGAGGCAGTACCGCCGGACCCGGAGCCGTACCAGGGGGCCACCTGGCGCCCGTTCCAGCTGGCGTTCTTCCTGCTCGCCGTGGACGGCACGGCCGATCCGGGGCACCCGGACCGAGCAGTGACCGACCTGATCTGGTTTCCGACCGGCGGTGGCAAGACCGAGGCGTACCTGCTGCTGGCCGCCTTCGCCATGGTGCTGCGGCGACGCGAACCGGGCGGCGGCGGCACGGCCGTACTCAGCCGCTACACACTCAGCCTGCTCACCACCCAGCAGTTCCAGCGCGCCGCCACCACCGTCTGCGCTCTCGAGACGCTGCGCCGGGCCGAACCGCACGTGTACGGAAGCGAACCGTTCTCCATCGGTCTGTGGGTGGGCGAGACCACCACCCCGAACACGTACGACAGAGCCCGCACCGCCTACGAGAACGCGCGCCAGGCCGCCCAGCCCGACGACGTCTTCATCCTCGACCGCTGCCCCTGGTGCGGTACGCGCATCCTGCCCGCGCACAAGTCACGCGACGCGGGCGACTACGGGGTGCGCGCGACGGCCGACTCCTTCGCCTTCTTCTGCCCGCGGCGTGAGTGCGTCTTCCACGACGAACTGCCCGTCGCCGTCGTGGACGAGCACCTCTACGACCAGCCGCCGACGTTCGTCCTGGGGACCGTGGACAAGTTCGCCCGGCTGGCCTGGGAACCGCGGGCGGGCCGGCTCTTCGGCGCGCGGAGCGGCGCCGGCGCGGGAAACCTGCCTCCCTCGCTCGTCATCCAGGACGAACTGCACCTGCTCACCGGCCCGCTGGGCACCACCGTCGGACTGTACGAGTCCGCCGTCCTCGGGCTGTGTGTCGGGCCCGACGGCACCGGCCCCAAGGTCGTGGCTTCCACCGCCACCATCCGCCGCTCCGGGGAGCAGGTCCGCGCCCTGTACGGCGGCAGCGTCCAGCTCTTCCCGCCGGCCGGCCTCGACGCCCGCCACTCCTACTTCGCCGAACCCGACACCTCCAGGCCCGGCCGCCGCTACCTCGGCGTCATGGCCCAGGGACACACGGCCGGCCGTGCCGCCGTGGCCACCGCCGCCGCGCTGCTCCAAGGGGCGTGGGAACTCCCCCTGGAACACCGGGACGCCTACTGGACGCTGGTCGCCTACCACCACAGCCTGCGGGAGCTCGGCCGCACGGTCACGGCCGCGGCCGACGACATCCCCGCCCAGCTCGCCGGACTCGACACCGGCAACGCGGTTCGGGCTCTGCCGGACCACCAGGTGCAGGAACTGACCAGCAACCTTCCGCGAGCTGAACAGCCCGTACTACTGGACCGATTGGAGAAGGGCTGGGACGACCCGCAGTCGGTGTCCTTCCTGCCCTGCACGAACATGCTGTCCGTCGGCGTGGACGTCAAGAGGCTCGCGCTGATGCTGATGCAGGGGCAGCCGAAGACGACCGCCGAGTACATCCAGGCCACCAGCCGCGTGGGCCGGCACACCGTGCCCGGCCTCGTCGTGACGTTCTTCAATGCCACCCGCCCCAGGGACCGTTCGCACTACGAGACCTTCGACGTGTACCACCGGTCCTTGTACCGGCAGGTGGAACCCACCAGTGTCACCCCCTGGTCGGTGCCCTCCCGCCGACGGGCCCTGCACGCCGCGCTGGTCGTCCTCGTCCGGCACCGGCTCGGGCTCGCCGCCGAGAACCAGGCCGGGCAAATCCTGGACCGCATCTCCGAGGTGGAAGTGCTTGCCGATGAGCTGACCGCGCGTGCCGTGGCCGCCGAACCCGGCGTCGGCGACGAGGTGCGGGCGCAGCTCGCGGGCCTGATCACCGACTGGGAGGACGCGGCCCGGCAGGCCCACAAGGACGGCCGCGAGCTGTACTACCGCAGCCAGGGCAAGGGCCAGTCCAACCTGATCAAGAGCTTCGAACAGAACTACGGCCTCTGGGAGACACCGAACTCCATGCGCAACGTGGACCGGGAGTGCCAGGTGACGGTGAAGGGAGCGGACCTGTGAGCCGCACACTGCGGGTACGGCAGTCGCAGACGGTGGTGCCGTTCGGCGTCGGAGCGGTCTTCGACATCCAGGGTGAGTCCTTCGTCGCCACCGGCATCGGAGACTGGCCCCCCAGGGGGAGGCAGCGGGTCGAGTCCGTCCGTCTCGCCTCCCGCCTGGGCATCACCGGGTTCTACGCCGCCCCGGCGACCGCGAACGACCGCTTCGACGTCCCGGACGCACCCGGAGCGCCGTACATCCGCTTCCCGTCCTGGCTGTTCTGCGGGTCCTGCCGACGGATGAAGCGCTGGCGGATCGCCGACGAGAAGCCCGGTCAGCCGCCGCGCTGCCCCTCCTGCTCACCGGCCCGGACACTGGCGCCCATGCGGTTCGTACAGATCTGCCAGGCCGGACACCTCAGCGACGTCGACTGGTGGTTCTGGGCCCACTCGCGGCGCGACCCCGGTGAACGGCGGCGTTGTGAGGAGCGGGACCGGCTGAGGTTCCTGGTCTCGGAACGGGCCTCCGGCCTCGAGGCGCTGTCCGTGACCTGCACCGCCAAAGGCTGCGGCGCGTCCCGGGACCTGCTCGACATCCTCGGAACCCACGGGATGCGCTGCTCGGGACGCAACCCGTGGCAGCGGGCGAACGAACGGGTGGATTGCCCCCGACCGGTGCAGATCGTGCAACGCACGGCCGGAAATCTGTACTACCCGATCGTGCACTCGGCCCTCGACATCCCCGAGAGCGACGCACCTGCTGCCCACGGCGACGAGGCCGTCGTGGCCAAGGTGCGGGAGCACGACCTGTGGGTCCCCCTGTGCCGGGTGGCCGCGACACCGCGAGCCGCAGCGTTCCGCACGATGATCCAGGAGGACACCGGCGCCGACGACGCCCTCCTGGACGCACTCATCGCGGAGGAGACGGGGGAGACTCCGCCTTACCCAGGAGCGCCGTCGTCCGGCCCGCAGACCGGTCCGGCCCGCCCCGACCTCAGCCGTGAGGAGTGGGCCGCCTTCACCGCGCCGACACCGCCCGCCACCCGGGACTTCGCGTTGCGCGAGACCACTCTCGGCCTGGCGGGCGAGAGCGCCGACCCCTGGGCGGCGCTCGACCGCCGCTTCGGCAGGATCGTCCTCGCCGACCGGCTCCGCGAGGTGCGCGCGCTGTCCGGCTTCACGAGGGTCTCCCCGGACGCGACGGTGGTACCGGCCGACACCGCGCGTCGGCTCAAGTGGTTGCCAGCCGTCGAGGTGTTCGGAGAGGGGATCTTCCTCGGTCTGAATCCGGCCGAACTCGCCGGCTGGGAGGCGGACGGGGAGGTACGCAAGCGCGTCAGGGGTATGCGGGCCGACCTGGACCGCTCCTTCCAGCGGGACCGGCTGGAAGCCCTCACGGGGCCCGAACTCGCCCCCCGGTTCGTCCTCCTGCACACGCTCGCGCACCTGCTGATCCGCCAGCTCTCCTTCGAATCCGGCTACACCACCGCAAGTTTGCGCGAACGCGTCTACGCCCGTCCCGAGCAGGACCAGTACGGCATCCTCGTCTACACCGCTGCCGGGGACGCCGAGGGCACTCTCGGCGGACTCGTACGCCAGGGCGAGCCCCCACGGCTCGCGGAGACACTGCTGCGCATGACGGAGGCCGCCGCCTGGTGTTCCGCCGACCCGCTGTGTTCGGAACACACGGGCCAGGGCTTCGGCAACCTCAACCGCGCGGCCTGCCACGCCTGCGCACTCCTGCCGGAGACGAGTTGCGAGACCGGCAACACCCTCCTGGACCGGACCCTCGTCGTCGGCGGCGAGCACGTGCCCGGGTACCTGGAGCCGATCGTCACCGCCGCACGGGCCGCTGCGGCAGACGCGTTGGATGAGTCGTGACCCTCACCTACCTCGACCTCACCCTCGACCAGCGGGCCGGTCTCGACGCCCTGCCCTTCGACGGCAACCACCTGGTCAGCGGCCCGCCGGGCAGCGGCAAGAGCCTCCTGGCGGCTCAACGGGCCGTCATGCTCAGCCTCACCGGCCCGCCGGTCGCACTGCTCACCCGCTCCAACCTGCTGCGGCAGTCGCTGGCCGCGACGGTCCACGCACTGGCCCCCACCGACCGGGGTGTACGAGTCACCACGGCACATGCCTGGCTCGCCCAGTGGTACGACGGCAAGGCTCCGACCACCGCGGACGGCTGGTACGACTGGAGCGCACTGTTCGACCGGGCAGCCGACACGGGACCGGTACCGGACCTCACCCTGGTTGTCGACGAGGGGCAGGACCTGCCGCCCGAGTTCTACCGGCTCTGCCGCATGCTCGGTGCCCGCGTCACGGTGTTCGCGGACGAATGCCAGCGCCTCACCGACACTCACTCCACCCTCGCCGAGATCGCCGGTCGGCTCGGCCGCTGTGGCCGCCACGACCTGGACGGGAACCACCGCAACACGGAACAGATCGCGTCCTTCGCGGCTCATTTCCACACAGGACCCGGTACGCCGCTCCTGCCCGACCGGCAGGGCCCGCCGCCACGGCTGCACCGGTTTCCCGAGCGGGGCGCGGCCGACCTGCTGGCGCTGCTCGCCGAGCGGCACCCCCGGGACACCATCGGGGTGATCGTCAATTCCAAGCACACCCAGTTCTCCCTGCTGGGCAGCCTCTCGCGCCGGGCACCTCGGCTGAAGCCCCAGCTGTACACGTCGGACGCCAAAGGGGGCCAGTACCGCAATCTCGACCTCGGCCGCCCCGGCATCGTCATCGTCCACCGGGCCAGCGCCAAAGGCCTGGGCTTCGACACCGTCGTCGTCCCGGACACCCACACGGACGCGGCCACCGACCCGACCTCGGCGGCTCTGCGCATGACCTACTACGTCCTCGCGACCCGAGCCCGGCGTGAACTCCATCTCGGCTACGAAGGGACTGCGGAACCGCCGCTGCTTGCCCAGGTGGGAAGAGGACACCTGATGAGGGGCTGACAGTCGTCCCAGCCGTGGGAGGGTGATCGCGCATTTCCAGTTAATGCGTACGATGTGCAAGTGCGCACCACCGACTACACCATCCGCCCGGCAACCCCCGCCGACCTGGACGCCGCCCGAGCCGTCATGCTTGACACCGTCTACCGCGACTTCGGTACCGGGTACGTTCCGCGCTGGCATGCCGATGTGATCGATCCGGCCGGGGCGTATCTCAGCCCCGCCCGGCACACCCTGATCGTTGCCGTCGCAGCCGACGGTGACGTCGTCGGTACCGGGGCCCTCGACTCCCGGGGGCCCGCGCACCCCCCGAACCCCGTGCACGTCGCCGAGCGGTTCCCCTCCGGGGTGACCGCGCAGTTGCGGCGGGTGTACGTGCGGGCCGAACATCGGCGGCGTGGGCTGGCGCGGAGGCTCGTCGACGAGTTGCTCGCGTTCGCCGTCGCCGACGGGGGGTATCGAGCCGTCTATCTGCACACCGACCCCGCCGTCACCGGGGCCGAGCCCTTCTGGCGGTCGTTGGCCAAGGTGGTGCACGACGAGCGGGAGGATGCCGGGGGCGGGCAGGGGATCGTGCACTTCGAGGTGCCCATGGCGGGATGGCGTGGGGCCAGGTAGGCGTGAAAATCGTTTCCATGTAGGCTCCCCGTGCGCTGCCGCACACCCGTCCGACGCCCGGTGCCCGAAATCCGGGTGCCCGCACCTGACTTGATCGATCCGAGGACCATGCGCTCTCACCGCCGCTCCCGGCTGCTCGCCCCCCTCCTGCTCGCTCCGCTCATAGCCGGCTGCTTCGCCTCCGGAGGGGGTGACGACTCCGCGTCGGGTGGCGGCAACGGCGGTGACGGCGCCCGTCTCCGCGTCGCTCTCGCCTTCCCGCCCGCCGAGAACCTGTCGCCGTACGGCGCCGACGCCACCCTGCTCAGCCGGCTCGGGGTCACCGAGGGGCTCACCTCGCTGGACGCCAACGGGTCCGCCGCGCCCGCGCTCGCCGAGTCCTGGCGGCGGGACGGCGACAAGACCTGGGAGTTCAGCCTGCGCGACGCCACCTTCCAGGACGGGGGCGCGGTGACCCCCGCCGCCGTGGCCGAGTCCCTCACGCACGCCACCGACGCCGAGCCCGCGCCCGCCGCCCTCGCCGGTGTCACCCTCAGTGCCGAGGCGGGCGGCGACCGGGTCGTCCGGATCACCACAGCCGAGCCCGACCCCGTGCTGCCGCTGCGGCTCTCCAGCCCCAGCCTCGCGATCCTGTCCAAGGGCGCCTACGGGAAGGGCAGCCGCGTCGACCCCGTCGGTCACGCCACCGGCCCCTTCGAGCTGACCGAGGTCAACGGCGCCACCTCCGCCTCCCTCGACCGGTTCGACGACTACTGGGGTGGCCGCGCGCAGGCCTCCGGTATCGACGCGCGCTTCATCGCCGACGGCACCGCCCGTGCCAACGCCCTGCGGACCGGGGAGCTGGACATCGCCGAGGCGGTTCCCGTCGCCCAGGCGGCCTCGCTGGACGAGAAGACCCGGCGCGACACCGCCACCACCCGGACCACCAGCCTGCTCCTCAACGCCTCCTCCGGGACCTTCAAGGACGCCGGGCTGCGGGCCGCCGCCCGGGGTGCGCTCGACACCTCCGTGTTCGCCAAGGATGTCTACGAGGGGTACGGCGATCCCGGTGCCGGTGTCTACGGGCCCGCCGTCACCTGGGCGGACGGGAAGCGGACCGCGCCCGTCGGGCGGGCGGCGGCCAAGAAGCCCGGGGACGGGGACACCATCAGCCTCGCCACCTACGACAACCGGCCCGAGCTGCCCGAGGTCGCCCAGGTGGTCAAGCAGCAGCTGGAGAAGGCCGGGTTCACCGTCAAGCTCACCGTGCGGGAGTACTCTCGGCTCGAAGGAGACGCGCTGGACGGGAAGTTCGACGCCTTCGTGCTGGCACGGAACACGCTGCTCGACACCGGTGACCCCGTCGCCGTCCTCGCCAGCGACTACACCTGCGACGGCGGTTTCAACATCGCCCAGCTGTGCGACAAGGGCGTCGACCGTGCCGTCGCCGACGCCGAGAAGATCGCCGACACCGCGAAGCGCCAGGACGCCGCCATGGCCGCCGAGGCACGCATCCTCGGCAGCGACGCCGTCGTGCCGCTCGTGCACCAGCGCATCATCACCGGCGTCGCCGACTCCGTACAGGGCGTCGTCCTCGATCCGTACGAGCGCGCGCTCGTCGGCACCGGCACCCGGCGCTGACCCGTGCTGCAGCGGGTGGCCGCCCTGGCCTGGCGGGTCGTGCTCGCGGGTGGGCTCGTGTGCGGGGTCGGGCTGCTGCCCTGGCTCACCCGCACCGACCCCGCGTACACCGTCCTCAAGGCGCGGTCCGCCGAGCGCGAGCCCACGCCCGAGGTGCTCGCCGACATCCGGCGGCAGCTCGGGATCGACGGCGGGCCCCTGCACGTCCTCACCGGCTGGCTGGGCGGGCTCGTGCGCGGGGACGCCGGGCGGTCGTGGATCTCCGGCGCGGACGTCCTGCCCGACGTCGCGCGGGCGCTCGGTGTCTCGCTGCTGCTCATGGGCGTCGCGCTGCTCGTCGCCGTGCTCACCGCCGGGGTGATCTGCGCGCGCACGCTGCGGCTCGGCGCCCGGCGGCGGCTCGGCGGGCGGCGCGGGGGCGGGAGCCTGTCCGCCGTACTCGCCTCGCTGCCCGAGTTCCTCGTCGCCTCCGTGCTCGCCACCGTCGTCGGGGTGCAGCTGGGGTGGCTGCCCGCGCTGGGGTGGTACGGGCCCCAGTGGACGCTGCTGCCCGCGCTCGCCCTCGGGCTGCCCGCGGGCGCCGTGCTGGGGCGGCTGCTCGACGATCTGCTGCCCGGTGCCTTCGGGGAGCCGTGGGCGCTGGCCGCCGCGGCGCGTGGGCTGACCGGGCGGTCCATCGCCCGTCAGGCCGTGCGGCGGTGTGTGCCCGCGCTGCTGCCCAATTTCGGGTTGTTCGTCGTCGGGTTGACCGGTGGGGCCGTCGCCGTCGAACAGGTCTTCGATATCCCGGGGCTCGGGCGCACCACCCTTCAGGCCGCCCTCGCGCAGGACCTTCCCGTCCTCCAGGCCGGGACCCTCGCCCTCGTCCTGCTCGCCGCGCTCGCGACCGGCGCCACCCGCGGCGCCGCCCGGCTGCTCACCGGGCCTGCCTTGCGGGACGGCGCCCTGTCCTCGCTGCACCGGCCCACCCCGCCCGCCGGGGGAGTGCTGCCGCTTGTCTACGGTGCCCTCCTGCTCGCCTTCGTCGGGTTCGGGCTCGTCCGCGATCCGCTGGTCCTCGACACGGGGCAGCGGCTGCGGGCGCCCTCCCTCGACCATCCCTTCGGCACCGACGCCCTCGGGCGCGACCTGCTCGCCCGCGTCGGCCACGGGGCACTGGACACGCTGTTCCTCGCCGCCGCCATCAGTGCCGCCGCCCTGCTCGTGGGCCTGCTGCTCGGGCTCGTGCCCAGGGTCTCCGCGCCCCTCGTCGACACCGTCAACGCCGTACCGCCGGTGCTCGTCGCGCTGCTCGTCACCGCCGTCGCCGGGAGCGGGACGGCCACCCCCGCGCTCGCCGTGGGAGCCGTCGCCTGGGCACCGCTCGCCGCGCACACCTCCTCCCTGCTGCGGCAGGAGCGCGCCACGCTGCACATCACCGCCACCAAGGGGCTGGGCGCGGGGCCGGTCCATCTGCTGCGGCACGAGTTGCTGCCCGCCGTGGTGCCGCCCGTCCTCCGGCACGCCCTGCTGCGGCTGCCCGGCGTCGCCCTCGCCCTCGCCTCGCTCGGGTTCCTCGGACTCGGCGCCCAGCCGCCGTCCCCCGAGTGGGGGCTGCTCCTCGCCGAGAACCAGCCCTATGCCGAGCGCGCCCCCTGGGCCGTGCTCGCCCCCGCCGCCGTACTCGCCCTGCTCGGCGCGCTGGCCGTCAGCGCGGCGGGTGGGCTGCGCCTACGGCCCACCCGGTCGTCCCCTCGGGAGACCGAGGCGGCCGTCGAGCGGCGGTCCCCGGCGGAGACGGAGCAGGAACCGGCCGGAGTCCGGTGACATGACCTCCACCTCCACGTCCGCCACCACCGGGCCGTCCGGGCAGGTGCCCGGCCGTCGTACCGCCCCGTTCGCCACGCTCTCCCCGCTGCTCCGGCTGCTCATCCTCACCCAGCTCGCCTTCAACGTCGGCTTCTTCGCCGTGCTGCCCTTCCTCGCCGAGCACCTGGGGCAGTCCGTCGGCATGGCGGGGTGGCTGGTCGGGTTCGTGCTCGGGCTGCGGACCTTCAGCCAGCAGGGGCTGTTCGTGGTCGGTGGGGCGCTCGCCGACCGGTACGGCATCCGGCCCGTCGTGCTCGCCGGGTGCGTGCTGCGGATCGCCGGGTTCGCCTGGCTCGGGTTCGCCGAGCGGACCTGGGCCGTCGTCGGTGCCGTCCTGCTGATCGGGTTCGCCGCCGCGCTCTTCTCACCGGCCGTCGAGTCCGAGGTCGCCCGGCAGGCCGTCGGGTGGGAGGAGGAAGGGGGCGCGGACCGGACGCGGGTGCTCGCGCTGTTCACCGTCGCCGGGCAGGCCGGTGCCTTCGTCGGGCCGCTGCTGGGGGCGCTGCTGCTCGCCGTCGACTTCCGTACGGCCTGCCTCGCCGGGGCCGGGGTGTTCGTGCTGGTCCTCGCCGGGCACGCCCGGCTGCTGCCGCAGCGCGTACCCGGGCGGGTCCAGGTCCGGATGAAGGGCGGGGCCCGGCTCGTGCTGCGCAACCGGCGCTTCCTCGCGTTGTGCTGCGCCTACGGTGCCTATCTCCTCGCCTACAACCAGCTCTACCTGGCCCTGCCCGCCGAGGTGGAACGGGCCGCCGGTTCGCAGGCGCCGCTGGCCTGGCTGTTCGCGCTGTCGTCGCTGCTGGTGGTGACCGCGCAGTTGCCGGTGACCCGGTGGGCGGGGGAGCGGCTGGCGCGGCGCCGGTCGATGGTGGCGGGGCTGATGCTCATCGCCGTCGGGTTCGCCGTCGTCGGCCTCGCGCGGCCCGCGGGGTGGACGGGGACCGGTGGGCTGCTTCCCGCCGCCGGGTTCGTCGTCCTGCTCACCCTCGGGCAGATGCTCGTCGCGCCCGTCGCCCGCGCCTGGGTGCCGGACCTCGCCGAGGACGGGCGGCTCGGGCTCTACACCGGGGCGCTGTCCTCGGTCTCCGGGCTGATCGTGCTGGCCGGCAGCTCCGCGACCGGCCTCCTGCTCGACACCGGCCTGCCGGTGGTCGTGCCGTGGCTGGTCCTGGCCGCCGTACCGCTGGTGGCGGCGACGACGCTGCCCCGGTGGCCGCACCGGGGCACCGGGGCCACCGCACCAACCCCCTCCACGGCCGGGTCGGGCCGGTCCTAGTCTCACCGCGCGACGAGTTCCCGCACCGTCGTGGCAGGCGCCGCGGCAACCCGCGACCTCCGCCACAGCCACCGCACGTCCCGCCCGAACGACCACACCAACAGGCCCAGCGCCACCGCCACCACCCCCGCGTTCCCCGGGCGCGGCAGCAGCTCCGCACCCGCGAGGAGCAGCAGGACGCCCTGGAGCGCGGCCACCGTCTTGCGGGCCGTGCTCGGCGGCAGCGGGGCCGTCAGCCACGGCCACACCCGGGCCGCGGCCACGAACACGTACCGCATGCCGCCGATCAGCAGCACCCACGGGCCCAGATCCAGCGCGACGTACACGCTGAGCACCAGGATGAGGAACGCGTCGACCTCCATGTCGAAGCGCGCGCCCAACGGGGTGGACGTGCCGGTGCGGCGGGCGACCCTGCCGTCCACGCCGTCCAGGATCAGGGCCACGGCCGTCAGGCCGACGAGGAGGGAGACGGGCGGCGCGCTGCGGAAGGAGTCCGCGACCAGGGCGGTGACCCCGCCGACCAGGGTGGCCCGGCCGAGGGTGACCCGGTTGGCCGGGCCGAACGACGGCAGCCGGGAGCGGTGCAGGGCCCGGGAGAGCACCGCCCAGCTCGCGAACGCGAACGCCAGGCCGGTCAGCCAGCCCGCCGTGCCCATGCCGATCGCGGTGCCGAGCAAGGCCAGGAGCAGGAGCTGCGCGCCCGCGCCCGCCGCCGTCTCCTGCTGAACGGACCTCGCGGGACAGGCGTCGTACGCGTCGTACGCGTCGTCCGTGTGGTTCAGGTTGATCAGGGCCACCGAACATCCTCCGGCCGTGTGACAGAGTCGATCAACGCCGCTACCTTGTGCGCGGCTTGTGCATCCCTCGGTACGTGAGTGGCTTCCCGATCGTTCAGGAGGACTTCCGATGACACGCATGGCACGTGCGTTCTGGCTCGAAGCGCCGGGGCGGGGTGCGATCCGCGAGGTGGAGCTGCCGGAACCGGGCGCGGACGAGGTGCTCGTGCGCGCCCTCTTCAGCGGGGTCAGCCGTGGCACCGAGACCCTCGTCTTCGGCGGGCGGGTGCCTCAGAACCAGTACACGGCGATGCGCGCGCCGTTCCAGGAGGGCGACTTCCCCGGGCCGGTGAAGTACGGCTACCTCGGCGTCGGCGTGGTGGAGGAGGGGCCGGAGCGTCTCGTCGGGCGCACCGTGTTCTGTCTCCACCCGCACCAGACCCGGTACGTCGTCCCCGCCGCGGCCGTGACGCCGGTACCGCCCTCGGTGCCCGCCGGGCGGGCCGTACTCGCCGGCACCGTCGAGACCGCCGTCAACGCCCTGTGGGACGCGGCGCCGCTGATCGGCGACCGGGTCAGCGTGGTCGGCGGCGGCATGGTCGGCTGCTCGGTCGTCGCCCTGCTGGCCCGGTTCCCGGGCGTGCGCGTGGAGTTGGTCGACGCCGACCCGGCCCGGGCGGACGTCGCCGAGGCGCTGGGCGCCGGGTTCGCGTCCCCGGAGGACGCCGCCGGCGACCGCGACCTCGTCGTGCACGCCAGCGCGACGGAAGCCGGGCTCGCCCGGTCGCTGGAACTGCTGCGGCCCGAGGGCACCGTCGTCGAACTGAGCTGGTACGGCGACCGGCGCGTCGCCCTGCCACTCGGTGAGGCCTTCCACTCCCGGCGTCTGACCCTGCGCGGCAGCCAGGTCGGCACGGTCTCCCCGGCCCGCGCCGCCACCCGCGGCTACGCCGACCGGCTCGCCCTCGCCCTCGAACTGCTCGCCGACCCGGCCCTCGACGCACTCGTCACCGGGGAGTCCGCGTTCGCCGAACTGCCGGACCTGATGCCGCGGTTGGCATCCGGAGAGATCCCCGCACTGTGCCACCGGATCCGCTACGACGACGAGGACACCGGCACGGACGCCCGCAGCGGCGCCTGACCTTGAGGAAAGACATACGGCCCACTGAACGGCGGACGGCAGCCAGCCGTAATAGACGGCACCCGCGCAGCGATCGGCGGGGGACCAGACGCGCCACACCTGGAGGGTCGTCCGTTGTTCAGCATCACCGTCCGCGATCACATCATGATCGCCCACAGCTTCCGCGGCGACGTCTTCGGGCCCGCGCAACGCCTGCACGGAGCGACGTTCCTGGTGGACGCCACCTTCCGGCGCGAGCAGCTGGACGAGGACAACATCGTCGTCGACATCGGCCTGGCCACCCAGGAGCTGGGGGCCGTCGTGGGTGCGCTGAACTACCGCAACCTCGACAACGAACCCGACTTCGCCGGCGTCAACACCTCCACGGAGTTCCTGGCCAAGGTCATCGCCGACCGGCTCGCCGAGCGCGTGCACAGGGGCGCGCTCGGCGAGGGCGCCAGGGGCCTGGCCGGGCTCACCGTCACCCTGCACGAGTCGCACGTGGCGTGGGCGAGCTACGAGCGTGCGCTGTGACCGGCGCGACCGCCGCCGGGCGGACCCGGCTCGCTTACGTCCCCGCCCAGCTTCCCGGGCCGGTCCCGGCCCCGAGGAACGGGGGGACCGTCCCCATGTCCCTGCGATCCGTGCACTTCGTCATGCCGGGCGGCGTCGACGACCCGGCCGCGCCCAGCGGCGGCAACGCCTACGACCGGCGGGTACGGCTCGATCTGCCCGGCTTCGGCTGGCGGGTACGGGGGCTACCCGTGCCCGGCGACTGGCCCCGGCCGGACGACGCGGCCCGCGCGGAACTCGCCCGCGTCCTACGGCGGTTGCCGGACGGCGCGGTCGTCCTCCTCGACGGTCTGGTGGCCTGCGGGGTGCCGGAGGTCGTCGTCCCGGAGGCCGCACGGCTGCGCATGGCCGTCCTCGTCCACCTCCCGCTCGGCGACGAGACCGGCCTCGACCCCGCCGCGGCGGCCGCCCTGGACGCCCGCGAGCGCACGGTGCTGCGTGCCGTCCCGGCCGTCGTCGCCACCAGCGACTGGGCGGTGCGCCGCCTCGTCTCCCACCACGGCCTCGACCCGGGCCGGGTCCACGTCGCCGCTCCCGGCGCCGACATCGCGCCCCTCGCGCCCGGCACCGACGGCCTCTCGCGGCTGGTCTGCGTCGCCGCGGTCACCCCGCGCAAGGGCCAGCACCGGCTGGTGGAGGCGCTGGCGGCGGTGGCCGACCTGCCGTGGAGCTGCGTGTGCGTCGGCGGGCTCGCACAGGACCCGGAGTACGTCGACCGCCTGCGGTCGCTGATCGCGCGGCACGGTCTGGAGGAGCGGCTCGTGCTCGCCGGGCCGCGGGCCGGAGCCGACCTGGACGCCACCTACGCCACCGCCGACCTGATGGTCCTCACCTCGTACGCCGAGACGTACGGCATGGCGGTGACCGAGGCCCTCGCGCGCGGCATCCCCGTGCTGGCCACGGACGTCGGCGGCCTGCCGGAGGCGGTCGGACGCGCGCCCGACGGGGGCGTGCCCGGCATCCTCGTCCCGCCGGAGGACCCTGTCGCCCTCGCCGCGGAGCTGCGCGGCTGGTTCGGCGAGCCGGACGTACGACGGCGGCTCAAGGCCGCCGCCCGTGGCCGCCGCGCCGCCCTGAACGGCTGGGCGAGCACGGCCCAGAGCCTGGCCGGCGTACTGCACCGGCTGCCGGGCGACCCGAGGAGGGCCGCATGAGCACGAGCAAGCCCGCCGCACCGACCGAGAGCGCCTTCCAGGCGGCGGCCGGAGGCATTGGTCCGGCGCCGACTGGAAGTACCGTCCCGGGGGCGGCCGGAGGCATTGGTCCGGCGCCGACTGGAAGTACCGTCCCGGGGGCGGCCGGAGGCATTGGTCCGGCGCCGACCGGAAGTACCGTGCCGGCGGCGGCCGGAGGCACTGGCCCGGTCCGGTCCGACCCTCCGGACGCCAACGCCACCGGCTCCCGGAACGCCGTCGTCCCCGTCGCGGACCCGGTCCGCCCGGGCGCCGGACGCCCCGTGGAGCGGCCTGCCGCCGGCCTCGCGGGCGGCCCGGGCGAGGACTGGACGGTCCCGTCCGTCGACCGGCCCGAAGACGGCGCCGCCCGCCCCGCGACGCGGCGGCCGGACGACACCGCCAAGCCGATGGAGCACCGCGCCGAGCGGCCCTTCGCCCGGCCGGTCGCCCACGGGCAGGGGCTGCTCGGCGCCGGAGGGTCCTCTGCCGGGCTGGTCGCCGACGGGCAGGGGCGGCCTGCCGCTGGGGGGCTTTCCGACGGGCCGGTCGCCGACGGGCAGGGGCGGCCTGGCGCTGGGGGGCTTTCCGACGGCCCGGTCGCCGACGGGCAGGGGCGGCCTGGCGCTGGGGGGTTCTCCGACGGGCTGGTCGCCGACGGGCAGGGGCGGTCCTCCGACGGGACGGTCGCCGACGGCCTCATGCGGTCCTCCGGCGAGCGTGCCACCGTCCGGCTGCGCGGAGCGCCGGTGCGTGAGCAGCCCGAGGAGCCCACGCGCTACGCCCCCGAGTGGCTGCGGCTGCGTGAGCCCGCCGATGCCGTCGCGCGGGCGCACGACCTGCTCGACCCGTTGCGGATCAGGCTCGCCAACCTGCCCGGGCGGGCCCACGGGATGGTGGTGCACGACCTGGGCTGCGGCACCGGGTCGATGGGACGCTGGCTGGCCCCGCTGCTCGACGGTGCCCAGCACTGGGTGCTGCACGACCGCGATCCCTACCTCCTGCACTTCGCCGCCGTCGCCGCCCCGCGCACCGCCGCCGACGGCAGCCGCGTCACCGTCGAGACGCGGCGCGGGGACCTAGCCCGCCTCACCCCGGACGCCCTGAACGGCGCCGCGTTGGTGACGGCATCCGCGCTGCTCGACGTCCTCACCACCGAGGAGGTCGGCAGGCTCGCCGCCGCCTGCACCGAGGCCGGCTGCCCGGCGCTGCTGACCCTCTCCGTCGCCGGACGCGTCGACCTCACCCCGGGCCGCCCCCTGGACACCGAGATCACCGAGGCGTTCAACGACCACCAGCGGCGCACCGGCATGCTCGGTCCGGACGCGGTCACCGCCGCCGCCGAGGCCTTCGCCGGGCACGGCGCCACCGTACGGGCGCATCCCAGTGACTGGCGGCTGGGGCCCGGCGAGGCCGGACTCACCACCCAGTGGCTGCGGGGCTGGGTCGGTGCGGCCGTCGAACAGCGTCCGGAACTGCGGGCGAGGGCGGACCGGTACCTGGAGGAGCGCCTCGCGGCCTGCGCGGCCGGGGAGTTGCGTGTCGTCGTCCACCACACCGACCTGCTGGCGCTGTGCCGGCCGACGGGCGGGGCCCCGTGAGCGCACCGACGCTGCCGACGGTGTCGACCGTACCGGCGCGGGAACTGCCGACGCCCGCCCGCCCGTACGCCCCCACCGGCGTCGCGGCTCCCCGCCGCCGCGCCCTGCGCGCCCACCTCGGCACGCTCGCCGGCACCGCCGTCCTCGCCGTGCTCCTGTGGCGGCTGGGGACCGGCGCCTTCCTGGACGGGCTGCGCCGGATCGACGGGCCCACCGTGCTGGCGGCCCTCGGGATCGGACTGGTCACCACGGTGTTCAGTGCCTGGCGCTGGGCCCTGGTCGCCCGGGGGCTGCGCATCCGGCTGCCGCTCGCGGCGGCCGTCGCCGACTACTACCGCGCCCTGTTCCTCAACGCGGCCCTGCCCGGCGGCGTCCTCGGCGACGTGCACCGCGCGGTGCGGCACGGGCGGAGCGCCGGGGACCTGGGGCGGGGCGTGCGGGCCGTCGTCCTCGAACGAGTCGCCGGACAGCTCGCGTTGATCGGTGTCGGGGTCGGGGTACTGCTCACGATGCCCTCCCCGGTGCTCGACGAGGTGCGGCACCTCGCACCCCTCGTGGCCCTGGCCCTGGCCCTGGCCGGCGCGCTCGCCGTCGTCCTCGCCCTGCGCATGAACCGGGCCCCCGCGCGCCGGGGCCGGGCCGTGCGGACGGCGCTCGGTGGGGCACGGCACGGGCTGCTGTCCCGGCGGAACCTGCCGGGCATCGCCCTCTCCTCCGCCGTCGTGCTCGCCGGACACCTCACGATGTTCGTGCTCGCCGCCCGCGTCGCCGGCAGCGCGGCCTCCGTCGCCGCGCTCACGCCGCTGGCCGTGCTGGCGCTGCTCGCCATGGGCCTGCCGCTGAACGTGGGCGGCTGGGGGCCCCGGGAGGGCGTCACCGCGTGGGCGTTCGGCGCGGCGGGGCTCGGCGCGGGCACCGGGCTGGGCGTGGCGGTGGTGTACGGCGTGCTCAGCCTCGTGGCGAGCCTGCCCGGCGCCGTCGTCCTCGTCGGGCGTCGGTACGCCGTGCGCTACACGCGCTCGCCGTCGGAGCCGCCGGAATCCCCGGAGCCGTCGGACGTGGTCGGCGGCACCGCCGTTTCGGCCGTCAGCAGTGCGAAATATTCCCCGAAGGAATCCGCCAGGCTTGCCAGCAGTTCCTTCCCCTTTTCCGCCGAGCCCAGCGAAGGACGACCGATGACACCGGAATCGGTGTAGGCGGACATACCGAGGGAGAGCAGATGACGCCGGTCGTCCGCGACGAAATCGGCGGCCTCGTAACCGGGCCTGACCAATTCGGGACGGGTGTGCAGAAGAATGGAGGTCTCGATTTCCCCCGCGTGCATGTCGGTGAGCAGCGAGGTGACCACCCCCGCCCGCCGGCGCGCCGTCTCCCAGTCCTCCGCGGCCGGGAACAGCGCCATCCGCTCACCGCGTGCCGAGGACTCCTGAACGGCGTTGCCCAGCACGTAGTTGCCGCCGTGCCCGTTGACCACGACCAGGGCCCCGACACCCGAGCGGCGCAGGGAGTCCGCTATGTCGCGCACCACCGCGTGCAGGGTCACGGCGGAGATGCTGACGGTCCCCGGCCAGTCGGCGTGCTCGTGCGAGCAGCCGATCGTCACCGGCGGCAGCAGCCGCACCGGATACGCGTCGGCCACCGCCCGGGCGACGGCACAGGCGACGAGGGTGTCGGTCGCCAGCGGCAGGTGCGGGCCGTGCTGCTCGAAACTCCCGACCGGCAGCACCGCGACCCCGGAGCCGCGCTCACGCACATCGCCGCTCGTGTCCGCCGGCACCAGTGAAACATCCATTCCCGCACGGCCTTTCATCTCGGTTGAGCAAACTGTTGAGGAACGCGAGAATCATGACAGAAAAAATCGGTGTAATCGGCAAGAAGGCAGCACAGCGCACGGACGTGGAGCGGATCGTGGTGACACCGCTTCCCACCGTGTACGGGCAATTCCGGGCGTTCGGCTATTTCGACCACGAACGCGGCGACGAGCAAGTGGCCCTCGTGCACGGCGATCTCGGCGCCGAAGGCGTGCTCACCCGGCTCCACTCGGAGTGCCTGACCGGCGACGCCTTCGGCTCCCAGCACTGCGAGTGCGGTGCCCAACTCGCCACCGCGCTCCGGCAGGTGGCCGACGCGGGCAGTGGCGTCGTGGTCTACCTGCGCGGGCACGAGGGGCGCGGCATCGGCCTGCTCGCCAAACTGCGCGCGATGGCGTTGCAGGCGGAGGGCCTGGACACGGTGGAGGCGAACCTCGCCCTCGGCCTGCCCGTGGACGCCCGGGACTACGGCGTCGCGGCCCGGATCCTCGACGACCTCGGGGTGCGGTCGGTGCGGCTGATGTCCAACAACCCGCGCAAGCGCGAGGCGTTGGTCCGGCACGGCATCCAGGTCGCCGAACAGGTGCCGCTGCTGATACCGCCGTGCGCGTCGAACATCACCTACCTGCGCACCAAGCGGGAGCGGCTCGACCACCACCTGCCGCACCTGGACGCCGCGATGGCACACGTCTCGTCCTGAGCGCGAGGAGCCGGATCCCGCCGGGCCGGTTCAGTCCGTGAGGGCCTCGTGCACGAGCCGCTTCAGGTCCGGGTAGACCGTGTGCGAGGCCCTCGGCCGCACCTGGGTCATGAACTGCACCGTCAGCTCACGGCCCGGGGCGACCCAGAAGGTGGTCGTCGCCACTCCGCTCCAGCCGTAGGTGCCGAGCCCGGCGGGCGACCGCGTGCGGCCCGGGTCGGTCACCACGGAGACGCCGAGGCCGAAGCCGACGCCGTCGTTGCCGGGTTCGTCGTGCGCCGGGCGGCTGCCGAAGGACCGCAGGTCGGCGTCGCCCGGGAGGTGGTTGCGGGTCATCAGGTCCACCGTCGCGGGGGCGAGCAGCCGGACCCCGTCGAGTTCGCCGCGGCGCCGCAGCAGTTCCGCGAAGCGGTGCACGTCGTAGGCGGACGAGGCCAGGCCGCCGCTGCCCGACAGGAACCGCGGCCGGCCCCGCAGCGGCAGCCCGGGGACCGGCGCGATGCCGCCGTCCTCCGTCTCGCCGTACAGCTCGGCCAGGCGGCCCGCCTGCGCGTCGGTGACGTGGAACCCGGTGTCCGTCATGCCGAGCGGTCCGAAGATCCGCTCGGCGCAGAACACGTCGAGGGGCTGCCCGGACACCACTTCCACCAGCCGCCCCAGTACGTTGCTGGCCACGGAGTAGTTCCACTCGGTGCCCGGATCGAACTGCAGGGGCAGGCTCGCGTACAGGTCGACCGTCTCGGCCAGGCCGGCACCCGGCCGCACCGAGGACTCCACCCCGGCCGCCCGGTACAGCGCGTCGACGGGGTGGGTGCGGTAGAAGCCGAAGGTCAGTCCCGCGGTATGGGTCATCAGGTGCCGGACCCGTACCGGACCGGCGGCGGGGCGGGTGACGACGTTCTCGCCGGTCCCGCCGACGTACACCCGCGGTTCGGCGAAGGCCGGCAGGTACCGGTCGACGGGGTCGTCCAGCGCCAGCCGGCCCTCCTCCACCAGGGTCAGCACCGCCACGGACGTGACGGGCTTGGTCATGGAGTAGATCCGCCACAGCGTGTCGGCCGTCACCGGGAGTCCGGCCGCGACGTCCCGCAGTCCGTGCACGGTCAGATGGGCGACGCGGCCGCCGCGCGCGACGGCCACCAGGAACCCGGGCAGCCGGCCCTCGTCGACCTGCCGGGCGAAGTGCAGGTCGAGCCGGGCCAGCGCCCCGGGGTCCAGCCCGGCCGCACCCGCCTCGACCTCCTGCCGCAGGGGTGGCATCGCCATCGCTCTCCTTGATCGTTCGTTCGGGACGCGTCCGGCATACCCCGTACCCGCCCGCTCGGAACTCCCGGCCCCCTGACGGAGGTCCTCACTGACGGCTGACGGTGCGGGTCAGGCCGGTGATCACCGTCGTGGCCAGGATCCAGCCGGTGATGACCAGGACGTAGGAGAGCGTCTGGTACCCGCCCTTGGGCGAGAAGGCGTTCTCCTGGCCGAAGGAGATCACCGGCAGCAGCAGGTCCAGCGTGTAGAAGACCGGGTTGAAGCCGGGCGCCTCCTCCGGTTTGAGCGGCGGCGGGTGGTGCAGCCCGTAGACGACCGAGCCGACCGCGAGGAGCGAGAGCAGCCAGCCGCCCGCGCGCAGCGGACGGAAGCCGTACCCGACCGCGATGTCCTGGAGGTGCCCCCACAGGCGGCCGTACCAGGGCAGGGTGCGCCGGCGCCGCCGCTGCTTGGCGAGCTGTACGAGGCGGGCCGCGTCGTCGTCTCCGATGCGCCGGTAGGCGGCGGTCAACTGCTCATAGGTGAAGGGGAGGTAGCTGTCCCCCTTCTCCAGCATCGGCAGTCGCCGCTCGGCGGGCTCGTGCGGGATGAGCGAGGTGTACGCGAGGTCGTTGAGCTGGACCCAGGCCGGCACCACCTCCGGTTGGAGGAACAGCACGTCCACCTGGGCGCGGCGCAGATTGAGCGCCCCCTGCACCGCCGGGCCCTCCCGCAGCCAGAGTTCGCCGATCACGCAACTGCTGGCGCGCAGTGCGGTGTTCCCGGCGTTGGCCAGCCGGGCGTGCGACAGGTCCAGCCGGCCGGGTATCCGGGCACCGCGCAGCTCCAGCCGGCCCCGGACGTCCGCGCGCCGCAGCAGCACGTCGGCCTCGGCGGCCAGCGTCTCGGCCTGGACGGCGGTGCCGCCCGGGCGGTCCAGCACCGAGTCGTTGAGGTTGACCGTGCCGGCCACCCGGGCGCCGGTGAGCCGGACCTCGCCACCCGCGCGCAGTCCCGGCGCCCACAGGTCGGCGCCCAGCACCGCCTGGTTCAGCTGGAGCACCGGCCACTCGGTGTCCGGCGTCTCGATGCGGGTGCTCTCCAGGTACAGGCTGCCGGTGATCTCCGCCCCCGCGAGCCGCACCGTACCGCTGAACCGGGCCCGGGTCAGCCGCAGTACGCCCTCCACCCGGACCGCGTGCGAGATCAGCCCGGGCAGCACGGACTCGCTCAGGTTCAGCTCGCGCAGCCGGGCCCCGTAGAACCTCGGTGCCTCGTCGAAGTGGCAGTGCCGCAGCCGCACGGGGTGGTCGACCGTCGCGTACTGCAGGTCCAACTGCCCGGTGACGCGGGCGCCGGTCAGGCTGAGCGCCGCGACCCGGCCGTCCTCCCGGGGGCCGTCCAGGAGGAGGGACCGCAGCACGCTCGCGCGCACGGTCCGTCCGGGCCCCCAGGCGCCGCCGTGGGCGGGGTCGTCGGAGTCCGCGCCGGAAGGGTCCGCGGCGGAAGATCCCGGGGCGGAAGGGGCCGCGGCACGGAAGTCCACGTCGGTGCCCGAGGCGAACGCCCGCCAAAGACGCGACTCGGCCGGTGTCAGGTCGTTGATCTCCATCAGGGAGGGACTCTGACCCGAACCGGCCGAGCACGTCAACGCGCTTTCCGGACCGTCCACTTCCCGGGCTGCTACTTCTTGGCCGACTCCACGGCGTGCCCGCCGAACTGGTTGCGCAGCGCGGCGACCATCTTCATCTGCGGCGAGTCCTCCTGACGGGACGCGAACCGGGCGAAGAGGGAGGCCGTGATCGCGGGCAGCGGCACGGCGTTGTCGATCGCCGCCTCCACGGTCCAGCGGCCCTCGCCCGAGTCGTCGGCGTAGCCGCGCAGCTTCTCCAGGTGGTGGTCGTCGTCGAGGGCGTTGACGGCCAGGTCCAGGAGCCAGGACCGGATGACGGTGCCCTCCTGCCAGGACCGGAAGACCTCGCGGACGTTGTCCACCGAGTCGACCTTCTCCAGCAGCTCCCAGCCCTCGGCGTAGGCCTGCATCATGGCGTACTCGATGCCGTTGTGGACCATCTTGGAGAAGTGCCCGGCGCCGACCTTGCCCGCGTGGACGTAGCCGTAGGGGCCGTCCGGCTTGAGCGCGTCGAAGACCGGCTTGAGGTCGTCGACGGTCTCCTTGTCGCCGCCGACCATCAGCGCGTAGCCGTTCTTCAGGCCCCAGACGCCGCCGGACACACCGGCGTCGACGAAGTTGATGCCGCGCTTGCCCAGCTCCTCGGCGTGCTTCTCGTCGTCCGTCCAGCGGGAGTTGCCGCCGTCGATGACGGTGTCACCGGGCTTGAGCAGCGTCGCCAGTTGGTCGATGACGTGCTGGGTGGCGCCGCCGGCCGGGACCATCACCCAGACCGCGCGCGGCCGCTCCAGCTGGTCCACCAGCTCGACCAGGCTGTCGACGTCGGCCCGGTCGGGATTGGTGTCGTATCCGACGACGGTGTGGCCGGCGTTGCGCAGCCGCTCGCGCATGTTGCCGCCCATCTTGCCGAGACCCACAAGACCGATCTGCATGTCAGTGCACTTCCTTCAGTTCACGGTAGGCGGCCACCAGCGCGGCCGTGGACGGGTCGAGGCCGGGGACTTCCGTGCCCTCGGTGAGGGCCGGTTCGACGCGCTTGGCGAGCACCTTGCCGAGTTCGACGCCCCACTGGTCGAAGGAGTCGATGTTCCAGATCGCGCCCTGCACGAAGACCTTGTGCTCGTAGAGCGCGATGAGCTGGCCGAGGACGGAGGGGGTCAGTTCGGCGGCCAGGACGGTCGTGGTGGGGTGGTTGCCGCGGAAGGTCTTGTGCGGGACCAGCTCCTCGGGCACTCCCTCGGCGCGTACCTCGTCCGGGGTCTTGCCGAAGGCGAGGGCCTGGGTCTGGGCGAAGAAGTTGGCCATCAGCAGGTCGTGCTGGGCCTTGAGTTCGTCGCTCAGCTCGTCCACGGGCCGGGCGAAGCCGATGAAGTCCGCCGGGATCAGCTTGGTGCCCTGGTGGATCAACTGGTAGTAGGCGTGCTGCCCGTTGGTCCCGGGCGTGCCCCACACCACCGGCCCGGTCTGCCACTGCACCGGGTTCCCGTCCCGGTCGACGGACTTGCCGTTGGACTCCATGTCGAGCTGCTGGAGGTACGCGGTGAACTTCGACAGGTAGTGCGAGTACGGCAGCACCGCATGCGACTGCGCACCCAGGAAGTCGCCGTACCAGACGCCCAGCAGGCCGAGGAGCAGCGGTGCGTTGGCCGGGGCCTCGGCGTTGCGGAAGTGCTCGTCGACGATGCGGAAGCCGTCGAGCATCTCCCGGAAGCGGTCCGGGCCGATGGCGATCATCAGGGAGAGCCCGATGGCCGAGTCGAAGGAGTAGCGGCCGCCGACCCAGTCCCAGAACTCGAACATGTTGGCCGTGTCGATACCGAAGCCGGAGACCTTCTCGGCGTTCGTGGACAGGGCCACGAAGTGCTTCGCGACCGCCTTCTCGTCGCCCCCCAGCCCGGCCAGCAGCCAGGAGCGCGCCGAGGTGGCGTTCGTGATCGTCTCGATGGTGGTGAAGGTCTTGGAGGCGATGATGAACAGCGTCTCGGCCGGGTCCAGGTCCCGGACCGCCTCGTGCAGGTCGGCGCCGTCCACGTTGGACACGAAGCGGAGGGTGAGGGAGCGGTCGGTGAAGGCCCGCAGCGCCTCGTAGGCCATCGCCGGACCGAGGTCGGAGCCGCCGATGCCGATGTTGACGACGTTCTTGATGCGCCTGCCGGTGTGGCCGGTCCACTCGCCGGAGCGGACCCGGTCGGCGAAGCCGGCCATCTTGTCGAGCACGGCGTGCACCTTGGGGACGACGTTCTCGCCGTCGACCTCGATCACCGCGTCCCTGGGAGCGCGCAGCGCGGTGTGCAGCACCGCCCGGTCCTCGGTGATGTTGATGCGCTCACCGCGGAACATCGCGTCGCGCAGCCCGGACACGCCGGTCGCGGCGGCCAGCTCCTGGAGCAGGGCCAGCGTCTCGTCGGTGACCAGGTGCTTCGAGTAGTCGATGCGCAGGTCGCCGACGCGCACGACGTAGCGCTCCGCCCGCCCGGGGTCCGCCGCGAACAGCTCGCGCAGGTCAGGGTGGGGCAGCGTGCCCTTGGCGTGGTCCGCGAGCGCGGTCCACTCGGGCCGCTGGTTGAGCTTCGGGGTGTCAGACATGGACAGGGGTCTCCTTGCCGGCCTCGCCGCGCAGGGCGACGGCGTACATCTCGTCGGCGTCGAGGCGCCTGAGCTCCTCGGCGATGAGTTCGGAGGTGGGGCGCACCTTCAGGGCGACGGAGCGCGAGGGCTGACCGGGCAGGGTCATCGTGGCGAGCGGGCCCTCCGGCCGGTCGACGACGATCTCGCCGTTCGCCGTGCCGAGGCGGACGGCCGTCACCACCGGGCCGTCGGTGACCACGCGGTCCACGCGGACGCCGAGGCGGGCCTCCAGCCAGCGCGCCAGCAGCTCGGCGGCCGGGTTGTCGGCCTCGGCCTCCACGACCGCGGAGGTCACCGGTACCCGGGCCTGGTCCAGGGCCGCGGCGAGCATCGAGCGCCACAGCGTCAGCCGGGTCCAGGCCAGGTCGGTGTCGCCGGGCGCGTAGGCGCGCACCCGGCGCTCCAGGACCTCCATCGGCCGTTCGACCGTGTACAGGTCGGTGATCCGGCGCTGGGCCAGCGCGCCCAGCGGGTCCTTCGCCGGGTTGTCCGGCGCCTCCACCGGCCACCACACGACGACCGGCGCGTCCGGCAGCAGCAGCGGCAGCACCACCGAGTCGGCGTGCTCGGACACCTCCCCGTACATGCGCAGGACGACGGTCTCGCCGGTCCCGGCCTCGGAGCCGACCCGGACCTCGGCGTCGAGGTGCGAGCGGGTGCGGTCGCGCAGGTTGCGGGGGTGGCGCTTGATGACGACCAGGGTGCGCGAGGGGTGCTCGTGCGAGGCCTCCTCGGCGGCCTTGATCGCGTCGTAGGCGTTCTCCTCGTCCGTGACGATGACCAGCGTGAGCACCATGCCCACGGCCGGGGTGCCGATGGCCCGGCGGCCCTGCACCAGCGCCTTGTTGATCTTGCTTGCCGTGGTGTCGGTCAGGTCGATCCTCATGGCCTGCGCCAGCTCCGTCCGTCTCGTGCGAGCATCTCGTCCGCTTCCCGCGGTCCCCAGCCGCCCGACGCGTACTGCGCGGGCTTGTCGTGCGAGGCCCAGTACTCCTCGATCGGGTCGAGGATCCGCCAGGACTCTTCCACCTCCTGGTGGCGCGGGAACAGGTTGGCGTCCCCCAGAAGGACGTCCAGGATCAGCCGTTCGTACGCCTCCGGGCTGGACTCGGTGAAGGACTCGCCGTAGGCGAAGTCCATCGACACGTCCCGGATCTCCATCGACGTGCCCGGCACCTTGGAGCCGAACCGCACCGTCATGCCCTCGTCGGGCTGGACGCGGATGACGATGGCGTTCTCGCCCAGCTCCTCCGTCGCCGTGGAGTCGAAGGGGGAGTGCGGGGCCCGCTGGAAGACCACCGCGATCTCGGTGACGCGGCGGCCCAGGCGCTTGCCGGTGCGCAGGTAGAAGGGCACCCCGGCCCAGCGGCGGTTGTCGATGCCGAGCTTGATCGCCGCGTAGGTGTCGGTGGTGGAGGCCGGGTCGATGCCGTCCTCCTCCAGGTAGCCGGGCACCTGCGCGCCGCCCTGCCAGCCGCCCGCGTACTGCCCGTGCACGGTGTGCTCGCCCAGGTCGTCGGGCAGCCGCACGGCGCGCAGCACCTTCAGCTTCTCGGTGAGCAGCGACCGCGCGTCGAAGGCGGCCGGCTCCTCCATGGCGGTCAGCGCCATCAGCTGGAGCAGGTGGTTCTGGATGACGTCACGCGCGGCGCCGATGCCGTCGTAGTAGCCGGCCCGGCCGCCGATGCCGATGTCCTCGGCCATCGTGATCTGCACGTGGTCCACGTAGGACCGGTTCCAGATCGGCTCGTACATCTGGTTGGCGAAGCGCAGCGCCAGGATGTTCTGGACCGTCTCCTTGCCCAGGTAGTGGTCGATGCGGAAGACCTGCTCCGGGTCGAAGACCTCGTGCACCAGCGCGTTCAGGTCGCGGGCGCTGTCCAGGTCGTGGCCGAACGGCTTCTCGATCACCGCGCGGCGCCAGGAACCCTCCGGTGAGTCGGTCAGCCCGTGCTTCTTGAGCTGCTGGACGACCTTCGGGAAGAACTTCGGCGGCACGGAGAGGTAGAAGGCGTAGTTGCCGCTGGTGCCGCGGGACGCGTCCAGCTCCTCGACGGCCTTGCGCAGCTGTTCGAACGCGTTGTCGTCGTCGAAGTCGCCGGGGATGAAGCGCATGCCCTCGGAGAGCTGCTGCCAGACCTCCTCGCGGAACGGTGTGCGCGCGTGCTCCCTGACCGCGTCGTGCACGACCTCGGCGAAGTCCTGGTCCTCCCAGTCCCGGCGGGCGAAGCCGACCAGCGAGAAGCCGGGCGGCAGCAGGCCGCGGTTGGCCAGGTCGTACACGGCGGGCATCAGCTTCTTGCGGGACAGGTCTCCGGTGACGCCGAAGATGACCAGCCCGGACGGGCCCGCGATGCGGGGGAGACGGCGGTCCTGGGGATCGCGCAGCGGGTTGCTCCAGTCGAGCGGTGCCACCGGCCGCACGGCCCGGCCGGCCGCACCGTTGCCCTTCGCCGCCCTGGCGGCCCGGGCCGTTCCGGTCTTCTTCGCGCTCCTGGAGGATCCGGACGCGCGGGCGGTCTTCGCCGCCCCGGCGACGCGGGCCTGCTCGGCCTCCTCGGCGAGCGGCGGTCCGGCCGCCTCCTGCGCCGTCCGGGCCTCCTTGGCTTCCTTCGTCGCCTTGGTCTCCCGGACCGTCGTCGCGGGAAGCTCCTCGCTCATTCCCCGTCAACTCCCTTGCTGTCGAGGGACTTCGTCACGGCGGCGAGCAGGTCGTGCCAGGCCGCCTCGAACTTCGCCACGCCCTCCTGCTCCAACTGCTCCACCACCTCGTCGTACGACACGCCGAGCCGCTCCACGGCCGCGAGGTCGGCCCGGGCCTGGGCGTACCCGCCGGTGACCGTGTCGCCCCGTACGTCGCCGTGATCGGCGGCGGCGTCCAGGGTGGCCTCCGGCATCGTGTTCACGGTGCCGGGGGCGACCAGCTCCTCCACGTACAGGGTGTCCCGGAATGCCGGGTCCTTCACACCGGTGGACGCCCACAGGGGGCGCTGCGGGTTGGCGCGGGCCCCCGCGAGGGCGGTGAAGCGGTCGCCCGCGAAGACGTGCTCGTACGCCTCGTAGGCCAGTCGTGCGTTGGCCAGCGCCGCCCGGCCGCGCAGGCCGAGCGCCTCGTCGGTGCCCAGCAGGGACAGGCGCTTGTCGATCTCGCTGTCGACGCGGGAGACGAAGAACGACGCGACCGAGTGGATGCCGGCCAGGTCGATCCCGGCCGCCTGCGCCTTCTCCAGACCGGCGAGGTAGGCGTCCATCACCTCGCGGTAGCGCTCCAGGGAGAAGATCAAGGTGACGTTCACGCTGATGCCCGCGCCGACGACCGCGGTGATGGCCGGGAGACCGGCCTTCGTCGCCGGGATCTTGATCATCACGTTGGGGCGGTCGACCAGCCAGGCCAGCTGCCGCGCCTCGGCGACGGTGGCCCGGGTGTCGTGGGCGAGCCGGGGGTCGACCTCGATGGAGACCCGGCCGTCGCGCCCGCCGGTGGCGTCGTACACCCCGCGCAGCACGTCGGCGGCGGCGCGGACGTCGGCGGTGGTCATCATGCGGACCGCCTCGTCGACGGTGACGCCCCGGGTCGCCAGGTCGGCGAGCTGCTCCTCGTACCCCTCGCCGGAGCCTATGGCGGCCTGGAAGATCGACGGGTTGGTGGTGACGCCGACGACGTTCTTCGTCCTGATCAGCTCGGCGAGGTTGCCGGACTCGATCCGCCGCCGCGACAGGTCGTCGAGCCAGACGGACACGCCCTGGTCGGCCAGGCGCTGGAGTGCTCCCGCGGTGGCGGTTGCTTCGGTCACAGTGATCATCTTCTCTTTCTGCCCTCGGGTCGAGGTCGAAACGGGTCCGGACCGGGATGGGATCCGGTGGGATCAGCCGCGGGCGGCGGCCAGGGATTCCCGGGCGGCGGCGGCCACGTGCCCGGCGGTGAAGCCGAACTCGGTGAACAGGGTCTTCGCGTCGGCGGAGGCGCCGAAGTGCTCCAGGGAGACGAGGCGGCCGGCGTCCCCGACGAACCGGTGCCAGGTCAGGCCGATCCCGGCCTCCACGGCCACCCGGGCCCGCACGGACGGCGGCAGCACGCTCTCGCGGTACGCGCGGGGCTGCTCCTCGAACCACTCCACGGACGGCATCGACACCACCCGCGTGGCGGTGCCCTCGGCCTCCAGCGCCTCCCGCGCGGCCATCGCGAGCTGCACCTCGGAGCCGGTGGCGATCAGGACGACGTCCGGGGTGCCGGTGGAGGCGTCGGCGAGGACGTACCCGCCGCGCGCCGCGTCCGGGTTCGGGGCGTAGGTCGGTACGCCCTGGCGGGTCAGGGCGAGGCCGTGCGGCGCCGGGTGGGTGGAGTGGCGGCGGAGGATCTCCGCCCACACGGTCGCGGTCTCGTTGGCGTCGGCGGGGCGGACGACGTTGAGGCCGGGGATCGCGCGCAGCGAGGCCAGATGTTCGACCGGCTGGTGGGTGGGGCCGTCCTCGCCGAGGCCGACGGAGTCGTGCGTCCACACGTACGTCACCGGCAGCTGCATCAGCGCGGACATGCGCACCGCGTTGCGCATGTAGTCGGAGAAGACCAGGAAGGTGCCGCCGTAGATCCGGGTGTTGCCGTGCAGGGCGACGCCGTTCATCTCCGCGGCCATCGAGAACTCGCGGATGCCGAAGTGCACGGTGCGGCCGTACGGGTCGGCGCCGGGGAGCGGGTTGTCGGCCGGGAGGAAGGAGGACGTCTTGTCGATGGTGGTGTTGTTCGAGCCGGCCAGGTCGGCGGAGCCGCCCCACAGTTCGGGCAGCACCGGGCCGAGCGCCTGGAGGACCTTGCCGGAGGCGGCCCGGGTGGCGACCGCCTTGCCGGTCTCGAACACCGGCAGGGAGTCCTCCCAGCCCTCGGGCAGCCGGCCCGCGACCACGCGGTCGAACAGCGCCGCGCGCTCGGGGGCGGCGCCGCGCCAGGCGGCGATCCGCTTGTCCCAGGCCGCGTGCGCCTCGGCGCCCCGGTCCAGGGCCCGGCGGGTGTGGGCGAGCACCTCACCGGCGACCTCGAAGGACCGCTCCGGGTCGAAGCCGAGGACGCGCTTGGTGGCGGCGACCTCGTCCGCGCCGAGGGCGGAGCCGTGGGAGGCCTCGGTGTTCCGGGCGTTCGGGGCGGGCCAGGCGATGATCGTGCGCATCGCGATGATGGACGGGCGCCCGGTTTCGGCCTGCGCCGCCGTCAGCGCCGCGTGCAGCGCGTGCACGTCCACGTCGCCGCTCTCGGCGGGCTCGACGCGCTGCACGTGCCAGCCGTAGGCCTCGTACCGCTTCAGCACGTCCTCGGAGAAGGCGGTCGCGGTGTCGCCCTCGATGGAGATGTGGTTGTCGTCGTAGAGGAAGACGAGGTTGCCGAGCCGCTGGTGGCCCGCCATCGACGACGCCTCGGCGGAGACGCCCTCCTGGAGGTCGCCGTCGCTGACGATCGCCCACACGGTGTGGTCGAAGGGCGACTCGCCCTCGGGTGCGTCGGGGTCGAACAGGCCGCGCTCGTAGCGGGCCGCCATCGCCATGCCCACCGCGTTGGCCACACCCTGGCCCAGCGGCCCCGTGGTGGTCTCCACTCCCGCCGTGTGCCCGTACTCGGGATGGCCCGGCGTCCTGGAGCCGTGCGTGCGGAAGGCCTTGAGGTCGTCCAGCTCCACCTCGTACCCGGCGAGGAAGAGCTGGGTGTAGAGGGTCAGCGAGGTGTGGCCGGGGGAGAGGACGAAGCGGTCACGGCCGGTCCACTCGGGATCGGCGGGGTCGTGCCGCATCACCTTCTGAAAGATCGTGTACGCGGCCGGGGCGAGGGCCATCGCCGTGCCCGGGTGACCGTTGCCCACCTTCTGCACGGCGTCGGCCGCCAGGATCCGGGCAGTGTCCACGGCACGCCGGTCGAGTTCGGTCCATTCGAAGCGGTCCGCGCCGTCCACCGTCTGCTTGCTCGACTGCGTGCTCATCTTCAAGAAATCCTCGATCGGAGCGAAGTAGCTGGTCTGACGCGTTCAAACTTAAAAGTCTGACTTTTGGGAGTGAAGGTCATGGTGTGTCAGCCTGTGGTGAAACTGGGACACGCCCCGGCCGCGGGGCACACGGGCGGGACGGTACGAGACGGACATGGCGGACGAAAGAAGCCAAGGCGGCGGCGACGGGATCAGAACGTTCCCCTTCCCGGTCGATCTCAGCCTCCTCGGAGTGGGCATGCAGGTCGGTCCCATGGGCGCCGGCCGCACCTGGCACGCGCAGGCGCCGCTGCACCGCGTGCACCGCATCGACTTCCACATCGTCATGCTCCTCACCGGCGGACCGGTCCGTCACATGATCGACTTCGCCGAGTACGAGGCGTCGGCCGGCGATCTGCTGTGGATCCGTCCCGGCCAGGTCCACCGCTTCGCGCCCGAGGCCGAGTACCGCGGAACGGTGCTCACCATGCAGCCCGGCTTCCTGCCCCGCGCCACCGTGGAGGCCACCGGCCTCTACCGCTACGACCTGCCGCCCCTGCTCCACCCCGACGAGGCGCGGCTCGCCGGACTGACGGCGGCGCTGGACCAGTTGCGGCGCGAGTACGAGGACGCGACCACACTCCCGCTGAGCCTGCACACGGCCGTACTGCGCCACACGCTCTCCGCGTTCCTGCTGCGCCTCGCCCACCTCGCGGCCGGTTCCGCGAGGGCGGCGCGCCAGGGGCGGGCGGAGGCGCCGGGGGACAGCACCTTCATCCTCTTCCGGGACGCGGTCGAGCGGGGCTTCGCCACCAACCACAGCGTCAGCGCCTACGCCGACGCGCTCGGCTACTCCCGCCGCACCCTGGTGCGCGCGGTGCGTGCCGCCACCGGTGAGACGCCCAAGGGTTTCATCGACAAGCGCGTCGTCCTGGAGGCCAAGCGGCTGCTCGCCCACACCGAGCTGCCGATCGGGCGGGTCGGCGCGGCGGTCGGCTTCCCGGACGCGGCGAACTTCTCCAAGTTCTTCCAGCAGCACACCGACCAGACACCGGCGGCCTTCCGGGCGGAGCTGCGCTGAGCAACGCCGCACGGCACGACGAAGGGGCCCCACGGTGCGTGGAGCCCCTTCGCCCTCCCGCGGGGGGCCGGTCGCCGCTCAGTGGCCGAAGCCGAACCAGTTCACGTTGACGAAGTCGGCGCTCTGGCCGCTGGTGAAGGTCAGGTAGACGTCGTGGGTGCCCGTCACCGAGGCCATGTTCGCCGGGACGGTCCGCCACGACTGCCAGCCGCCCGTGTTGCCCACGGCGAAGCTGCCGACCGGCGTGCTGCTGCGGCTGTCCAGGCGCACCTCGACCAGACCGCTGACCCCGGCGGCGGCACCGCTCGCCACCCGGGCCTTGAACTGGGTCGCCGCGCTCGAACCGAACTTGACGCCCTTGTACTGCACCCAGTCGCCGTTCGCGAGGGCGCCGAGGTTGCCGCCGCCGCCCGAGTCCGAGGTGGACTCGGTCATGGTGCCGGACTGGGCGTCGTACGACTCCGCCTCGATGGCGCTGTACGCGTCGCGGTCACCGCCGGTCGGGGGCGGTGTGGTACCGCTCCCACCGGCCGACAGCACCTGGACGTAGTCCACGAGCATGGAGTGGCCGGGCTGGGTGCCGCCGTCCGGGCCGCCGCCGAAGGCGTCCGGGAAGCCGCCGCCCATCGCGACGTTCAGGATGATGAAGTAGCCGTGGTCGGTGGCGTTCGCCCAGGTCGTCGCGTCGACCTGGTTGGCGCGGACGGTGTGGAAGTTGTTGCCGTCGACGTAGAAGCGGATCTCCTCGACGCTCGTCGAACGGTCCCACTCCACCCGGTAGGTGTGGAAGCCCGCCTGGCAGGTGGCGCCGGGGCACGGGGTGTTGCCGCCGATGCCGCTGGTCTCGTTGCAGGGGCCGCCGGGCGAGGTGCCGCAGTGCAGCGTGGACCAGACCGTGTTGAGGCCCTGGGTGTTCTCCATGATGTCGATCTCGCCGACACCGGGCCAGTTCCAGTAGTTGCCGCGGTAGGGCGCGCCGAGCATCCAGAACGCCGGCCAGTAGCCCTTGGCGGCCGCTCCGGTGACGTTCGGGACCTGGATACGGGCCTCCACGCGCAGCTTGCCGCCGACCGGGGGCTCGAAGTCGGCGCGCTTGGTCTCGATGCGGCCCGAGGTCCAGTTGCCGGCGCCGTCGCGCTGCGGGGTGATGCGCAGGTTGCCGCCGCCGTCCAGCGAGACGTTGCTCGGTGACGACGTCATCGTCTCGATCTCGCCGGTGCCCCAGTTGGCGGGGCCGCCGGGGTACGAGGTGCCGGTGTCGTACTGCCAGTTGCTTGTGTTCACGCCGGAGCCGGCCGCGCCGTCGAAGTCGTCGGCGAAGACCTGCGTCCAGCCGGACGGGGGCGGCGGAACGGCCGCGCCCGCCGACGGACCCGTGACGGTCGTCGCCGCCGCGGCCAGGCCGAGCGTGCCGACGACGGCCACCAGCGCCCGGCGCAGCGGCCGGCGTCTGGGCGGGTTGCCGGATGTCTCTCTCATGTGGGGGTCGCCTCTCGAAACGCGGGAGTGGGAAGCGGTACGCCCCGAGCGCGCTCCGCGGGGAGACGTTTGAGAGCGCTCTCAGAGTGCGGCCAATGTGCTCCGGGCCGCCGCCGTCAAGAGGTGAAGCCGAGAAAGTCCTTGCGCGGCCGGGGAGTTCAGCCCGTGAACGTCGAGAACGTCGTGAACGTCACGAAAATGCCGGGCGGGACGGGCGTGCCACGGCCGCGGTTCCTCCCCACCCCCGTCGGGGAGGAACCGCGCACCGGCCTGGCCGTGCGCCCGGCGTCGCGGCGGCGCCCGGCGTCTCAGCGCGCCGCGGGCTGCGGCGGAGCCGGAGCGGGAGCGGGATCGGAGGCATCCTCGCGCACCCCGAACCTCTCGTGCGCCCGGCGCAGCGGCTTGGGGGCCCACCAGGCGTGCCGGCCCAGCAGCGCCATCGTGGCCGGTACCAGCAGCATCCGGACGACCGTGGCGTCGATCAGCACCGCCAGGGTCAGGCCGAGCCCGATCTGCAGGATCGGCGAGAAGCCGCCGGTCATGAAGGCGCCGAACACCACCGCGAGGAGCAGTGCGGCGCAGGTCACCACCCGGCCGGACCGGCGCAGGCCGGTCACCACGGCCTCCCGGTCGTCGCCGGTCCGCTCCCGGGCCTCGCGCATCCGGGCCAGGATGAACAACTCGTAGTCCATGGCCAGTCCGAAGGCGATGGCGATGATCAGCGGTGGCGCCGTCAGGCTCAGCGCGCCCAGCCCCTCGGCGCCGATCAGCCCGGCCAGATGACCGTCCTGGAACACCCAGACCACCGCACCGAGCGCGGCCCCGAGGCTGAGCAGCGTCGTCGCGACGGTGCGCAGCGGCAGCAGCACCGACCCGGTGAACGCGAACAGCAGCACGAAGATCCCCGCCAGCACGGTCAGCGCCGCCCAGGGCGCCCGGTCGGCGAGCATCTGCCGGAAGTCGACCAGTTGGGCCGCGTCGCCGGTGACCTGGACGGGCGCGTCGCCGCGCAGGTCCCGCACCCGCTCGACCAGTTCGGTGGCCGCCGGACCGTCGGCCGCTCCGCCCGGGGGCAGTTCGAGCACGGTGGTGCCGCCGGACAGGTCGCGGACGGTGGTGCCCGGAGCCAGCGCGCGGATCCGGTCGGCCGTCGCGGCGTCGGTGCCGGGCCGCAGGACCACCGTGACCGGTGAGACGCCGGTGCCCGGCGGGAAGTGCGCCTCGATCGCGTCGTACAACTGCCGTGCCTCGGTGCTCCTCGGAAGCTGCCGCGCGTCCCCGAGGTTGATGGACATGCCGGTGACGGGCAGCGCCAGCACCAGCAGCGCCGGGACGGCCACCGCCAGGACGGCCACCCGCCGCCGGGCGGCGAAGCGGGCGAGGCGGGCGAAGAGCCGGCCCTCCTCCTCCGGCCGCCCCTTCGCCGGGGGGATCCGGCCGCCGAACCGGGTCAGCAGCGCGGGCAGCAGCGTCAGCGCCGCCAGCATGTCGACGACGACCACCGCGGCCACCGCCAGCCCCATGCTGCGCAGGAACGTGCTCGGGAAGACCAGCAGCCCGGCCAGGCTCACGGCCACCGTCAGCCCGGAGAACAGCACGGTCCGCCCGGCCGCCGCGACCGTGCGGTGCACGGCCTCCACCACGTCCGGGGTGTGCCGCCGCTCCTCGCGGAAGCGGACCAGCATCAGCAGGGCGTAGTCCACGGCGAGGCCGAGCCCCAGCATCGTCGTGACCTGGATCGCGTACACGGAGATGTCGGTGAACCGGCTGAAGCCGAACAGCGCCAGGAACGCGCCCGCGATCCCCGCGACCGCCACCAGCAGCGGCAGCCCGGCCGCGCGCAGCCCCCCGAACACGACGAGCAGCAGGACCAGCACGACCGGCAGCGAGATCAACTCCGCGTTCTTCACGTCCTCCTGGGCGCGCTCGCCGAGCTGCTGTCCCAGCAGCGGCCCGCCGCTGACGTGGACCCCGGACACCTCGCTCGCGTCGATCCCGCGCAGCCGGTCGGCCGCGTCCCGCACCGCCGCGTCCTCGGCGTCGTCGTCGAGACCGCCCTCCAGGGCGACGGAGACGACCAGGGCCCGCCCGTCCTCGGCGACCAGCCCGGGCGTGGCGTACGGGTCGGGGACCGCGGCGACGCCCGCGACCTCCCGGAGGTCGGCCACGGCCCGCCGCACCTCGGCCCGCACCGCGGGATCCGTGACGGCGGCGGCCTCGACGACGCCGGTGATCGAGTCACCCGCCGGGTCGAGGCCGTCCAGGTGTTCGGCGGCGACCTGCGACTCGGTGCCCGGGACGTCGGGCACGTCGTCGGAGAGCCTCCCGAAGACGCCCGTGCCGAGGCCGAAGCCGAGCAGCAGGAACAGGCCCCACAGGAGCATCACGGTCAGCGGGCGGCGGGTCGCCGCCCGGGCGAGTGTGGACAGCACGGTCCCTCCCGGCGATCGGTCTCGGTCTGGTGTCATCGCCACCAGAGTCGGGGCCGCCGGGGGTCCGCCGGATCGCCTGGGAGAGCGGTTTGCCGACTCGCCCGCACGGGGGAGAGCGGTCACCGCCTCACCTGTCGGGGGGAGCGTCACGGGGAGCCGGGAGCCACCAGACCGGTCTCGTAGGCGCAGATCACCGCCTGCACCCGGTCCCGGAGACCGAGCTTGCCCAGCACGTTGCTGACATGCGTCTTGACGGTGTGCTCGCTCACGAACAGGGTGGTGGCGATCTCGGAGTTGGACAGCCCGCGCGCCAGCAGCCGCAGCGTCTCCACCTCGCGCGCGGTCAGCACCTCCAGGCGCGCAGGGGTGACGTCGGCCGCCGCCTCCTCGCGCCGGCGCCGCACGATGTCCGCGACCAGCCGGCGCGTCACCGCCGGTGCCAGCAGCGAGTCACCGGCCGCGACCACCCGCACCGCGTGCACCAGGTCGTCCCGGCGCACGTCCTTGAGCAGGAAGCCGCTGGCACCCGCGTAGAGCGCCTCGTACACGTACTCGTCCAGGTCGAAGGTGGTCAGCATCACGACCTTGCAGGCGGAGCGCGCGCACACCCGCCGGGCCGCGTCCAGGCCGTCCATGACCGGCATGCGGATGTCCAGGAGCAGGACGTCCGGCGCGTACCGCTCGACCGCGGCGACCGCCTCCGCGCCGTCCCCGGCCTCCGCGACCACCTCGATGTCCGGCTGCGCCTGAAGGATCATGCTGAACCCGCTGCGCACCAGCTCCTGGTCGTCGGCCACGACCACCCGGACGCTCACCCGAGGGCCGTCCGCCGGACGGCCGCGACGGGCAGGCGTACGACGACCCGGAAACCGCCGTCCGGTCCACCGCCGGTGACGGCCTCGCCCCCGCAGGCGGCGGCCCGCTCCCGGATGCCGATCAGCCCGTGCCCGCCGCCGCCCGTCCCGTCACCAGGGTCCGCCGGGCCCCGCCCGTCGTCCGTCACCGTCAGGGTCACCCCGTCCTCCGCCCAGTCGAGCCCGACCACCGAGCAGGAAGCGTACGCGTGCTTGACCGTGTTGGTGAGGGCCTCCTGCACGATGCGGTAGGCGGCCACCTCGGTGTCCGGGGGCAGCGCACGCGGTTCGCCCGTCGTCCTCAACTCCACCCGCAGGCCGGCCGATTCGCCGGCCCGGCGGACCAGCCCCGGCAGGGCGGCCAGACCCGGCTGGGGCAGCCGCCGCGGCCCCGGCTCGCGTTCCTCCTCCTTCAGCACCCCGAGAATGCGCCGCAGTTGGGTCATCGCGTCCCGCCCGGCCGTTGCGATCGCGTCGAACGCGGCCTCGGCGCGCGCCGGATCACTGCGCACGACGACCGGTCCGGCCTCGGCCTGCACCACCATCAGGCTGACCGCGTGCGCCAGGATGTCGTGCATGTCGCGGGCGATGCGGGCGCGTTCCTGCGCGGTGGCCCGCGCGGTGTCGGCCGCCCGCTCGCGCTCCAGGCGCCGCGCCCGGTCCTCCAGTTCGGCGGTGTAGGCGCGCTGGGTGCGGGTGAGCGAGCCGAGCGCGTACGCGCACCCGATGCTCAGCAGCTGGAAGGCGTACTCGAAGGGCTCGGCGTCCTCCTTGTGGCTGATGGTGGCGGCGACCCCGATCAGCCAGCCCGCCAGCATCACCCGCCGCTGCCAGGGTCGGGCGAGGGCGGCCAGCGTGTAGAGGACGACGAAGCCGCCGTACATCAGGTCGGGCGGCGGCGCGTGGTGCACCGCCTGGGCCGGGGTGGCCACGGACACGGCACAGGCGGTCGCGAACGGCGCCGCACGCCGCCACACCAACGGCACGGCGGTCGCGGCCCCGAGCAGCCAGCCCCGCCAGGACAGCGGATCGTCCCCCTCGTCGGGGAACAGCCACTGCAGCGAGACGGCGAACAGCACCAGCGCGGCGACGGCGGTGTCCACCGCGTACGGGCTGGTCGTACGCAGCCGGGCGAGGACGGGGGCGAGCGGGGAGGACAGCGGGGACCGGGCGGACATGGCGGCTCCTGGGGCACGGGCCGTCCCAGTATCAGGAGGAGTACGGGTGCCCGTCCTCACCGGTGCGAGGGATATCCGGGTGCCAGCCCAGGGCCCGGGAGATGCCGCGGGCCGCCAGCCGGACCGCCGGGACCAGCGCCGGCACCCGCGCGTCGGCGTGCGGCACGACGACCGACACGGCCGCGGTCACGGTGCCGTCCGGGCCGTGCACCGGGGCGGCCACCGAGAGGGCGTCGTCGGTGATCTGCCGGTCGCTCACCGCCGCTCCGGTGCGCCGCACCTCGGCCAGCACCCGGCGCAGGCGTACCGGGTCGGTGATCGTGTACGCGGTGAAGGAGGCGAGCGGGCCGGTGCGGTACGCCTCCTGGAACTCGGGTTCGCCGTGCGCGAGCAGGGCGAGCCCGACCCCGGTGGCGTGCAGCGGCCAGCGGGCGCCGACGCGGATGTGCACGCCGACCGACGAACGCGCCGCCAGCCACTCGACGTAGACGACCTCGCCGCCGTCCCGCACCGCCAGCTGCACGTTCTCGTGGGTCGCCTCGTACAGGTCCTCCAGGTAGGGCAGCGCGACCTGGCGCAGCGCGAGACCGCGCGGGGCGAGCGCGGCGATCTCCCACAGCCGCAGGCCCACGTGGTAGACGCCCGCACCGTCGCGCTCCAGCGCACCCCACCGGGTCAGGGCGCCCACCAGCCGGTGCGCCGTGGTCAGGCTCAGCCCGGCCCGGCGGCTGATGTCCGTCAGGGACAGGGCCGGGTGCGCGTGGTCGAACGCGGCGAGCACGGCGAGCAGCCGGTCGGGGGCGGTGGGGCCGGCAGGGGCGGTCACCGGGCCGAGGGTAGGTGCCCGCCCGCCCCCTGGACAGAGGAAAGGGGAGGTGCACGCGCGCGGCCACCGGCCGTGCCATGATCGGCGCCGGACACAGGTGCGGCCGGGCGACGGAAGGGTGCGGACGTGAGGCTGACGATGCTGGGCGGCGGCGGGTTCCGCGTGCCGCTCGTGTACGGGGCGCTCCTCGGGGACCGAGCCGAGGGGCGCGTGAGCGACGTCGTCCTGCACGACCTGGACGCGGCCCGGCTGACGGCGGTGACCCGGGTGCTGGCCGAGCAGGCGGCCGGGGTGCCCGACGCCCCGAAGGTGACCGCGACGACCGACCTCGACGAGGCGCTGCGCGGTGCCGACTTCGTGTTCTCCGCGATCCGCGTCGGCGGCCTCCAGGGACGCGCCGACGACGAACGGGTGGCGCTCGCCGAGGGCGTCCTCGGCCAGGAGACGGTCGGCGCGGGCGGCATCGCCTACGGGCTGCGGACCGTCCCGGTCGCCGTCGACATCGCCCGCCGGGTGGCCCGGCTGGCACCGGACGCCTGGGTCATCAACTTCACCAACCCGGCGGGCCTGGTCACCGAGGCCATGTCCCGGCACCTCGGCGACCGGGTCATCGGCATCTGCGACTCGCCGGTCGGCCTCGGCCGCCGCGTCGCCCGCGTGCTGGGCGCCGACCCGGACCGCGCCTTCGTCGACTACGTCGGCCTCAACCACCTCGGCTGGCTGCGCGGCCTGCGGGTCGGCGGACGCGACGAGCTGCCGCGGCTGCTGGCCGACCCGGCGCTGCTCGGTTCCTTCGAGGAGGGCCGGCTCTTCGGCGCCGAGTGGCTGCGCTCGCTCGGCGCCGTCCCCAACGAGTACCTGCACTACTACTACTTCAACCGGGAGACCGTCCGCGCCTACCAGGAGGCCGGCCTAACCCGGGGCGCGTTCCTGCGCGACCAGCAGGCCCGCTTCTACGACGAGATGCGCCGCCCCGACGCCCCGGCCCTCGCCACCTGGGACCGCACCCGCGCCGAACGCGAGGCCACGTACATGGCCGAGAACCGCGAGACGGCGGGCGCGGGCGAACGCGAGGCCGAGGACCTGTCCGGCGGCTACGAGAAGGTGGCGCTGGCGCTGATGCGCGCCGTCGCCCGTGACGAACGCGCCACCCTGATCCTCAACGTCCGCAACCGCGGCACGCTCTCCGTCCTCGACGCCGACGCGGTGATCGAGGTCCCCTGCCTGGTCGACGCGAACGGCGCCCACCCGATGGCGGCCGATCCGCTGCCGGACCACGCCACCGGCCTGGTCCGCGCGGTCAAGGGCGTCGAGCGCGACGTCCTGGCCGCGGCCGGGACCGGCTCCCGCGCGACGGCGGTCCGCGCCTTCGCCCTGCACCCCCTCGTCGACTCGGTCGACGTCGCCCGCCGCCTCGTCGACGGCTACCGGGCGGTGCACCCGGGACTGGCCTACCTCAGGTGAGCCCCACGGGGGTGGACCTCGCCGGTGCCGTCGCCGGTGCCGTCGCCGTCGCCGCAGGCCGTGCGGCAGCAGGTGCGGCCGCGGGCGCCGGCGTCGCGGCGGCCGGGAGGTCCGCGCGCTGGTGCGGCAAGGCCACCGGGCGCAGCGGACGCGGTCCCGCCACCACCGCGTAGTCCTGCCCCAGGAACGGCGGCTCCAGCTCGCCCGGGTCGTCGCCGAGGGCCAGCCGGACCGCCGCCCACGGCATGTTGACCCCGCACAGCGCCAACTGGTGCAGTCCGCCCGCCGGGCGGGTGTTGACGTCCATCAGGACGGGCCGGTCGCCGTACATCCGGAACTGCACGTTGGACAGGTGGTGCAGCCCGAACGTCTCGGCGATCCGCCGTGCCGGTGCCAGCCACTGCTCGTGCAGGGTGAACCCGCGCCGGCGGCCGTTCTTGGTGCGGCCCACGGCCAGCCGGACCCGGTTGTCGGGCCCGGTGAGGCAGTCCACCGAGACCTCCGGCTGCTCCAGGCGCGGCATCACCAGCCAGTCCACGGGCTCCTCGGCCGTCCGCAGCGCCTCGACGACCAGGGGCAGCGGCACGGACGGGCTGGGGAAGCCGTTCAGGTGAGCGAGGGAGAAGGGGTCCCGGGTGACCGTCCGGAAGCCCACGCCGCCCGCGCCGGAGGCCGGTTTGAAGCACGCCCGGTGGCCGCCCGCCTCCAGTTCCTCCACGGCGAGGACGAGTTCGTCGGCGGTGCGCACCCGCCACCACGGCGGCACCGGCACGCCGACGGCCCGGACCGCCTCGTAGGCGATCACCTTGTCCCGGAAGACGGCCACCGCCTCGGGCGGCGGCGCGAGCAGCGCCGTACCCAGCGCCTCGAACTCGGCGCGGTGGGCCACGATCGCGGACTGGTGCAGCCGGGGCACGAACACGTCGATGCCCCGCCGTGCGCACTGGGCCAGGGCGTACTCGACGTAACCGGCCGGGGAGAGCCCCTCGGGCTCCAGCTCCGCGGTGTCCGCGGCGGCCAGCACGGGGGAGTCCGGGTCGCCGTGCGTGGCATGGATCTCGACGGCCCGGTCGGCGGGATTTCTCCGCAGCTGATCCACGAAGAAGACGTTCTCCGCGTACGTGCGGTTGAGCCAGACGCGTACGGGAGAAGCCATGCAAGCCGCCTTCCAGGGTTCGCGGGCAGGGCGAAGCGGGCCGTGCCCGGCCAGGGGTTTGGAGGGACACCGAGCCGCTCTGCGCGAAAGGAGAGTCGTGGCGGTGGTGTTGGGGCGATCATAGGGGTACGCGCGGCCCCGAGCGCAACGAGCGTCACACGGATGCCTCGGCCCGGCCGTGCGGCGGTCCCCGGGGCCGTCGCGCGGCCGGGCCCGGTCGCCTTGTGACCCGCGCGGGGATGTGATCTCGTGGCGTCGAACGTGTGTCTGGGAGGGGTGGGGATGGCGACGAGGGCCGGGGCTCCGGGGAAGCTGTGGGCCATCAGCGATCTGCACGTCGGATACGAGGAGAACCGGGCCCTGGTCGAGCGGACGCACCCCGAGTCCGACGACGACTGGCTCCTGGTGGCCGGCGACGTGGCGGAGACCGTCGCCGGCATCCGCTGGGCCCTCGGCATCCTCGCGGACCGCTTCCGCCGGGTCGTCTGGGCCCCCGGCAACCACGAACTGTGGACGCATCCCAAGGACGAGGTCGACCTGCGCGGCGTCGCCCGCTACGAGCACCTCGTCGAGATGTGCCGGGAGCTGGGCGTGACCACCCCCGAGGACCCGTACCCGGTGTGGGAGGGCGCGGGCGGCCCGGCGGTCGTCGCGCCGCTCTTCCTGCTCTACGACTACTCGTTCCTGCCCGCGGGATGCGCGACCAAGGCCGAGGGACTGGAGTACGCACACGGCACCGGCGTCGTGTGCAGCGACGAGTACCTGCTGCACCCCGACCCCTATCCCAGCCGCGAGGCCTGGTGCCGGGCGCGGGTCGCCGAGACCGAACGCAGGCTCGCCGAGATCCCCGCGGACCTGCCCACGATCCCCGTCAACCACTACCCGCTGCACCGGCACCCCACCGACGTCCTGTGGTACCCGGAGTTCGCCATGTGGTGCGGCACCTCGCTGACCGCCGACTGGCACCGCAGGTTCCGGGTGGAGACCATGGTCTACGGGCATCTGCACATCCCGCGCACCACCTGGCAC
Source organism: Streptomyces sp. NPDC059906 (assembly GCF_042730645.1). Taxonomy (NCBI): domain Bacteria; kingdom Bacillati; phylum Actinomycetota; class Actinomycetes; order Kitasatosporales; family Streptomycetaceae; genus Streptomyces; species Streptomyces sp. NPDC059906. Next base: position 144,691 of record NZ_JBHWKU010000008.1, on the reverse strand, counting down.
GAGGGGGTCCGCTTCGAGGAGGTCTCGGTGGGCTATCCCCGCGAGTGGCGCAAGCGGCCCGGACCGCCGGGGCAACTGCGCCGCATCCTGCCGTCGACGCAGGCGTCCACGGCGCCGTCGCGCCGGGAGGTGACCCGTTGATCGAGGAACTGCTGCCCGGCACGGTCGTCGCCGTGGAGGCCTTCGGCCAGGACGACGACACCGGTCACCTGCCCCTCTACCCGCAGGAGGAGGCGCTCGTCGCGCGAGCGGTCGCCAAGCGGCGCCGTGAGTTCACCGTGGTGCGGTCCTGCGCCCGCCGGGCCATGGAGAAGCTCGGCGTGCCGGCGCAGCCCGTGCTGACCGGCGAGCGCGGGGCCCCGCGCTGGCCGGACGGACTCGCCGGCAGCATGACCCACTGCGACGGCTACTGCGCCGCAGCCCTGGTCCGCCTGACCGACCTGGCCTCCCTGGGCATCGACGCCGAACCCGACGGGCCGCTGCCGGACGGCGTCCTGGAGAGCATCGCCCTGCCCGCCGAGGTGGCCCTGCTGCGGCGGCTGGGCGGCGCGCGGCCCGGCCTCCACTGGGACCGGTTGCTGTTCAGCGCCAAGGAGTCGGTCTACAAGGCGTGGTACCCCCTCACCGGGCAGTGGCTGGACTTCACCGAGGCGGACATCGAGATCCGCGTGGACCCGGCCGACCCGCGCAGCGGCACCCTGCACGCCGCCCTTCTGGTGCCGGGGCCGACCGTGGACGGCAGGCGCCTGAGCGGCTTCGACGGCCGGTGGAGCGCCCGGGACGGCCTGGTCACCACGGCGGTCACGGTCCCGCGCACCTGACCTGCGGCCGCCCGCCCGCCGGTCAGGTGGGCGGGCACCAGTCCCGCAGCAGCCGGAAGAACGCCTCCTCGTTCCCCGTCAGTCCCGCGTCCCGCAGCGCCTGCTCGGCCTCGGCCAGCACGGAGGGCGGGACGACGGGCGGGCGGGGAGAGTCGTCCGGGCCCCTCCCGGTGTCGAAACCGGCCCGCACGGTGTGCAGGAGCCGCAGGTAGGCCTGGACGGCGGTGCGTTCGTGATCGGTCAGTACGGCGGTGGTCATCGGTCGGCTCTCCCCACAACGACGTCAGCGGTCACGCGCCCCCGCACGGCGGCGGCACCCTCCCAGCTTGCCGTCCACCACTGACAATCCCGTCCTCACGACTCGGGCCGCTGGACGCTTTCCAGGAGCATGTCCAGCCACTCGGCGACCTTGTCGCGGTGCTGGTCGGTGGGCAGTTGCGCGGCCCGCCAGGCGATGCCGCGCACGCCGTGGTCCTGGAGCAGCCGCTCCAACGGGTCGTCGGCGGGGGCCGCCGCCTCCCGCTCCCGGTCGGCGAGCTGCTGGAGCAGCTCCTGCTCGGCGCGCTGGAGGGCGCCCGCGAGCGCCTCGGGGTCCTCGGCGGTGAGGAATCCGGCGTGCACCCGGAAGAAGCGCTGGATGGCGTCGCAGTGCTCCATGGTGGGGCGCCGGTCGCCGTTGATGAGCGCACCGGCCTGCTGCCGCGACATCCCGGCGCCGTCGGCTATCTCCTGCTGGGTGTACTTGCGGCCGTTGGGCTTCAGCCGGGTGCGGCGCAGCAGGTCCAGGCGCTGCACGAACCTGGTCTGCACGTCGGCTTCGCCCGTCGGCCGGCCCCCGAGCAGCGACCCGACGACGGACTCGGGGACGCCGGAGGCGGCGGACAGCCGGCTCACGTCGAAGACCTCGGCGTGCGGTACGTCGAGCCGGTCCGCGAGGGCGCCGACCCGGGCGACGACGGCGGCCAGCGTGGTGGTCGGCTTGGCGCCCGGACCTTCGAAGCCACCCGTCACCGACAGCTCTCCTACGTCTCTCACAGGCCTCACAGGCTTCTCACAAGCAGTTGCCGTGAACTTCCCGGAGAGTAGCCTGCCGCTCGAACTCACATCCAGGCATCGCCACAACTGTGGCCTATTTCAGCCGTCAACAGGCACGAAATGCCACGATAGTTGACACGCCTCGCGTCGGGGCGACAGGATGCGGACGCCGCGAGAAGGCCGCATAGGCAAGAGGGGTGACCTCCCGATGGCATTTCAGGCAGGTGGGCAGCGGCCGGCGCCGCGGCCCGCCCCCGCGACCCCCGAAGCCCAGGCCTATCTCCAGGACTACACCGCCCTCCTGGAGGCCGTCCCCTTCCCCTCCCTCGTCGTCGACCACCGCTGGGACGTGGTGCTGGCCAACGGCGCCTTCCGGACACTCTTCCAGGGCGCCGGACCGCACCCGACGGCCATGCCGGACGACAACTTCCTCCGCTTCGTCCTCTTCCACCCGGACGCCGCCACGGTCCTCGGCGAGCACGAGTCGAGCTGGTGCCTGCCCATGCTGGCGCACTTCGCCGCCACCCTGGAGCGGTACGGCCACGACCCCGGACTGCAGGCCGTCCGCCGGGACATCGCCCAGGACCCGATCATGGAGGCGGCCTACCGCCAGGGCCTGCCGCACTGGATCCGCGCCGTCGGAGCGCGGGCCGTCGAACACGACGGTGCCGTAAGGCCGCTGCACCACCCCGACCCGCGCCGCGGCACCACCGAGTGCCGGGTCGTGGTCGAAACGCCCGCGTCGCTCCAGGAGCTGGGCTACACGCGGTTGACGCTGGTCCTCAGGGAGCCGCGCCGCGCCGCCCACCGCGCACCACGTGCCCGCCACGCCCCCGCCCACCTGAGAGTCGTCCCCACCGCCGAGTGAGGGGTGGTCAGAGCGGGGGCGGGGCGGCGGACACGCCGCGCTTCGCCGCCTGGATCTGCTCGTACACATGGGTGCGCAACTCCGCGAAGCGGGGAGCCACCCGGGTGTGCACCTGGTCCCGCCCGTCCGGCAGGTCGACCCGGAGCTGCTCCCGTACGACGGTGGGGGAGGCGGACAGCACGATCACCCGCTCGCCCAGGTAGACGGCCTCGTCGATGTCATGGGTGACGAACAGGACCGTGATGCCCCGCTCCCGCCACAGCGCCCGTACCAGGTCCTCGAGGTCGGCGCGGGTCTGCGCGTCGACCGCCGCGAAGGGCTCGTCCATCAGCAGCACCTCGGGTTCGTACGCCAGCGCCCGCGCGATGGCCACCCGCTGCTGCATGCCGCCGGACAACTGCCACGGGTAGGCCCCGGCGACGTCCGCCAGCCCGACCGACGCGAGCGCGTCCACCACCAGCTCCCTGCGCCGTGCCTTGCTCAACCCCTTCTGCTTCAGGGGAAGTTCGACGTTCTGGCCGACCCGCAGCCACGGGAACAGGCTGCGCCCGTACTCCTGGAAGACGAACGCCGTCCCGGGCGGCGGCCCCGACACCCTGCGGCCGGCCAGGAAGACCTCGCCCGCCGTCGGTTCGAGCAGTCCGCCCACGCACTTCAGCAACGTCGTCTTGCCGCAGCCCGACGGGCCGACCATGCAGACCAGTTCACCGGCCGCCACGGTGAAGGTCAGATCGCGCACCGCCTCGACGCGCCGCCCCGCACCCTCGTACACCTTCTTCAGGCCACGTACGTCGAGCATGGACCGCCCTTTCACGAGTCACGAGGTACGGGTTTCACCGGGACCGCCGGGCGGCGGCGCGCAGGCCGTGGTACCAGCCGAGCGCCCGCCGCTCGACCAGCCGGAAGAGCACCGACAGCACGAAGCCGAGCAGACCGAGCAGCAGGATGCCGGTCCACATGTCGGGGATCGCGAAGGAACGCTGGAACTGCACGACGGTGAAGCCCAGCCCGTTGCTGGCCGCGAACATCTCGCTGATCACCATCAGGATGATGCCGACGGACAGCGCCTGGCGCAGCCCCGCGAAGATCTGCGGGCTCGCCGAGCGCAGCACCACGTGCCGCAGCCGCGCGGCACCCGTGATGCCGTAGGAGCGGGCGGTCTCGGCCGTCACCGCGTCCACCGACCGCACCCCCTCGACCGTGTTGAGCAGCACCGGCCAGACACACCCGGCGGCGATGACGACGATCTTCATCGTGTCGCCGATGCCCGCGAACAGCATGATCACCGGCACCAGCACCGGCGGCGGCACCGCGCGCAGGAACTCCAGCACCGGCTCGCACACCGCCCGCACCCGCCGGTAGGAGCCGATCGGCGTGCCGAGCGCGACACCGACGACGCCCGCCAGCGCGTAACCGGCGGCGAGCCGCAGCACGCTGGGCAGCACGTCACCGCGCCACCGCTCGCCGGTCCACACCTCCGGGAAGGTCTCGACGATCGTCCGCAGCGGCGGCCAGTACACGTCCTCGCTGCCCGACGAGGAGACCCACCAGAGGGCCACGAGGACCACCGGCAGGGCGAGCACGAGCACCAGCCGCAGCAGCAGGCGTCTCACACCGCCACCTCCCCGCGCACCGACTGGTGCCAGGCCAGCGCCCGCCGCTCCACCCACCGCGCGCCGACGTTGATCAGCAGGCCCAGCAGACCGGTGACGACGATCAGCGCGTACATCTCCGGCACGGCCTGCGAGGTCTGCGCCACCGCGATCCGGGCACCGAGCCCCGGCGCCCCGACGACCAACTCGGCGGTGACGGCCAGGATCAGCGCGACGGCCGCCGCCAGCCGCACCCCGGTCATGACGTAGGGCAGCGCGGTCGGCCACAGCACGTACCGGACCCGCGCCCAGGTGCCCAGGCCGTACGAGCGTGCCGTCTCCTCGGCGACCGGGTCGACGTCCTGGACGCCGTACAGCACCTGGATCAGCACCTGCCAGAAGGCCGCGTACACGACCAGGAGCAGCACCGACCGCAGCTCGGTGCCGTACAGCAGCACCGCGAGCGGGATCAGCGCGACCGACGGGATCGGGCGCAGGAACTCGATCGTGGACGCCGTCGCCGCGCGCAGGTACGGCACCACGGACAGCAGCACGCCCACCACGATCCCCGCGCCGACCGCCACGGCCAGGCCGAGCGCCCAGCCGGTGAGGGTGTCGCCCAGCGCGGTCCAGAAGGCGCCGTCCGCCACCTCCGTGCCGAGTGCGTCGGCGATGCGGCTGGTGGGCGGGAAGTACTCCTCCTCGACCAGGCCCAGCCGCGGCACCGCCTCGCCCAGGGCGAGGAAGGCCGCGAGCCCGGCCGCACCCAGTGCGGCGTTCTCGCCCCTCACGGCAGCAGCTTGTCCAGGTCCGGCGTCCGCTTGAACAGACCGTCGGCTTCGCCGAGCTTGGCCAGCTCCTCGATGGCGGCGCGATCGGGCTCGGCCGGCCACTTCGGCAGGGTCACCTTCGCCAGCACGTCCGCCGGGATCTTCGTGTACGTGGTGACGACCTCGCGGACCTCGTCGGGGTGCGTGTCCGCGTAGGCGAGGGACTCGGCGGTGGCCGCCTGGAACCTCTCCACCACCTCCGGGTGCTCCTGCGCGTACTCGGTGGAGGTGAAGTACATGGCGACCGTCAGCTTCGGGGCGACGTCGATCATGGGGGAGGCGATCTCCCGGCCGCCCTGGCTCTTGATCGTGGCCAGCGCCGGTTCCACCACCATCGCCGCGTCGATCCGCCCGGCGTCGAGCGCGGCCGGCATCTGGTCGAAGGCCAGCTCCACCAGCTCCACCTCGTCCGGGTCGCCGCCCGCCTTGCGCACCGAGGCCCGGACCGCCGTCTCGTTGATGTTCTTCAGCGTGTTGATGGCGACCTTCTTGCCCTCCAGCTCCTTCGGCGACTTGATCGGGCTGTCCCCCTTGACGGTGAGCGCCTCGAAGTCCTTGCCCACCTCACCGGTCGAGGCGATGCCGTTGGCCACGGCCTTCACCGGCACGTCGTTCGACTGGGCGATCATGAGCGACGTGACGTTGCTGAAGCCGAACTGGAACTGGCCGCTGACCACGCCCGGCACGATCGCCGCGCCGCCCTGCGCGCTGGAGAACGACAGCTTGAGCCCCTGCTTCTCGAAGAACCCCTTCTTCTGACCCAGATACAGGGGCGCGACGTCGACGATGGGGATGAGGCCCACCTCGACCTCGGTGATGCCCCCGGAGGAGCCGGTCCCGTCCGGCCCCCCGGAGTCGTCGGACGAGCCGCACGCCGTCGCGGCGGCCAGGACGGACACGGCCGTGAGGCCGACGAGCAGACGACGCATGACTCCCCCTGGAGGAACGTGCTCAGTGGAACGTGCTCAGTGGGAACGTGCTCAGCGGGAACGTAGGGCCGGGACGGAGCCGTGGTCAATGCCCGTGTCGAGATGGGCCGTTGAGGTTTCAACCGGCCGTGCGCCGCCGCGGACTCACAGGTCCAGCACGAGCCGCCGGCCGCGGCACCGGGACACGCAGACGAGCATCGTCTCCCCGGCGGCCCGCTCCTCCTCGGTGAGCACCGAGTCCCGGTGGTCGGGTTCGCCCTCGACGACGTCGGTCTCACAGGTCCCGCAGGTGCCCTCGGTACAGGAGTGCAGCACTTCCACCCCGGCCTCCCGGACCGCGTCCAGGACCGACACGCCCGGCGGGACGGTGAGCGTACGGCCGCTGCGCGCGAGCACGACCTCGAACTCCGTCTCCGCCGGGGCCGGTACGCCGGCCTCCTTCGGACGGAACCGCTCCACGCGCAGCCTCCCGGCCGGGCAGCGTGCCTCGACGGCGTCCAGCAGCCCGCCGGGCCCGCAGCAGTAGACGAGGGTGCCCGGCGGGACGTCGTCGAGCACGGGGGCCAGGTCCAGCCGTCCCGACTCGTCCTCGGGGACGAGCGCGACCCGGTCGCCGTACCGCCGCAGCTCCCCGGTGAACGCCATCCCCGCGCGGGTGCGACCGCCGTACAGCAGGCTCCACTCGGCGCCCGACTCCTCGGCGGCGGCCAGCATCGGCAGGATCGGGGTGATGCCGATGCCGCCGGCGACGAAGCGGTAGCGGGGCGCGCGCTCCAGCCGGAAGCCGTTGCGCGGACCGCGCACCCGGACCTCGTCCCCGGCCCGCAACCTGCCGTGCACGTAGGCCGAGCCGCCCCGGCCGTCGGTCTCGCGCAGCACCGCGATCCGGTACACCGCCCGGTCGGCCGGGTCGCCGCACAACGAGAACTGCCGCTCCAGGCCCGGGCCGAGGACGACGTCGACGTGGGCGCCGGGCTCCCAGGCCGGGAGCGGTTCGTCCAGCGGGTGGCGCAGGGTGAGGACGAGCACGCCGTCGGCCGCGGTCTCCCGGCGGTCCACGACGAGCCCGGCCTCGTACCGGCCTTCGTACCGGGTCATGAGCCGTGACCCGCACGGTCGTGCCCCTGCGGGTGGGCGAGCATCCACTCCCACATCGCGACCGGGTCCTCGGCGCTGTGCTCGGCTCCGCAGTGGCAGGTGCCGTGCAGGACGTCGGTGCCGGGCAGCCAGTCGACGCGGTAGACCTCGCCGCCGGCCCCGCTCACCGGACCACCCGCGGCCCCGTCCCGGCGCCCTCGCCCTCCTCGGCCAGCCGGGCCAGGATGCGGCGGGCGGCCAGACCACCGGTGTCGATGTTGATGCTCAGCTCCTGGTAGCCGGCGCGCTCGCCGCCGAGCGTGCGCTGGAGCAGGTTGAGCGCGTCGACGTCCTGCATGACGACCGTGCGGTTGTTCTTGTACAGGAACTCGGTGACCTCGGCGTCGTCCGTCGCCCAGTCCCGGGAGACCGCCCAGAAGTCGTACACCTTCCCGTCGCCGGACGGCGTGATGGCGTAGGTGATCTCGGTGTGGAAACCCTCCGGATCGCCGCCGTCGGGCGCGGGCGCGACGCCGGTCGGGGCGACCCTGCTGTGCAGCACGTACAGACAGGGCGCGTGGTACTCGATGTCCTGCCAGCGGTCGATGCGCCCGCTGATCCCCGTCGACCTGGCGTAGAACGGCGGGCACTCGGCGTCGTCCATGTGCCGGCTCACCCGGACGATCCCCGCGCCCTCGTCGACCTCGGTGGTGATCGGCGTCTCGGCGACCTCGGGCGTGCCGATGTAACCGCCGTGCAGGTACGTCTCGTGGGACAGGTCGAGCAGGTTGTCGACCAGCAGCCCGTAGTCCGCGTCGATCGGCTCCATGCCCCGGACGGTGACCCAGCCCGGCGCGTCCAGGTGCCGGGCCCGCGGCACCGCCTCGGAGTCGGCCAGGGCCGGGTCGCCGATCCACACCCACACCAGGGAGTCCCGCTCGGCCACCGGGTAGGAGGCCACCCGGGCGGTGCGCGGGACCCGCTTCTGACCCGGCACGTACACACAGGTGCCGGTCGTGTCGTAGGTGAACCCGTGGTACCCGCACACGATCCGGTCCCCGTCCAGCCGGGTGGGCGCCTCGGACAGCGGATAGCGGCGGTGCACACAGCGGTCGTGCAGCACGACCGGGCTCCCGTCCTCCTCGGACCGGTAGAGCACGAGCGGTTCGCCGAGGACCGTGCGCCCCAGCAACTCGCGCCCCACCTCGTGACTGTAGGCGGCGACGTACCACTGGTTCCTGGCGAAGGTGGTCATGTGCGGCATGCGCGGCTCCCGTCGTCCTCGACGTCGTGTGCTCACACCATCGCCACGCCGTCCCGCTCCGGCAACAGCACTTCCGCCACGCGGAATTCTCCCGCTCCGGGAGTTTCGCCGCCGCGAAGTTACCTGTGCGTTCCGCACCTCGGAGTGGTGACAGCCGCAACTGTCCGGGGCGGTACGCCGCGTGACAGCGTCGTCTCCGTCAGCCACCGGTGGGAGGGAGCAGGCGTGAACAAGGGCTACGCCGTGTACTGCGACGCGGACCCGTACTTCTACGACGCCCCGCACCGCACGGCCGACCGGACCGGGGCCGCGCGCTCCCGGTACGCCGCCGCGTCCTCGCCCGTACCGGAGGGGTGGCAGCGCCACGAGAGAGGCGACTGGCTCGCCCTGCGTCCGGCCGACGCCGACCTGCCCGCCCAGGGGTGGAAGATCCATGTCTCCGCCTGCCTCGACAACGCGGAGTCCGTGCTCGACCGGGTGTGGCGGCACTGCGTCGACGGCGGTACGGCCTTCAAGTTCGTGCCCAGCCGCTACCTGCTGCACCAGCGCAACGCCAAGTACGCGGACCGGGCCGGCAGCGGCAAGTTCGTCACCGTGTACCCGGCCAACGAGGCGGAGTTCGAACGGCTCGTGGGCGAGCTGTCCGAGCTGCTGGCCGGCGAGCCGGGACCGCACATCCTGAGCGACCTGCGGATCGGCGAGGGGCCCGTGCACGTCCGCTACGGCGGCTTCACCCGGCGCGACTGCTACGACGCGGACGGGGAACTGCGGCCGGCCGTGACCGGCCCCGACGGTGTGCTGGTGCCCGACCTGCGCGGTCCGGTCTTCCGCATCCCGGAGTGGGTCGACCCGCCCGCCTTCCTGCGCCCGCACCTCGACGCCCGCTCCGCGGTGACCGTGACCGGCATGCCGTACACCGTCGAGTCGGCGCTGCACTTCTCCAACGGCGGCGGCGTCTACCTCGCCCGCGACACCCGCACCGGTGCGCGGGTCGTCCTCAAGGAGGCCCGTCCGCACGCCGGGCTGGCGGCCGACGGCGCCGACGCCGTGACCCGGCTGCACCGTGAACGCCGGGCGCTGGAGCGGCTGTCGGGGCTCGCCTGCACACCGGAGGTGCTCGACCACCTCACGGTCGGGGAGCACCACTTCCTCGTCCTGGAGCACATCGACGGCAAGCCGCTCAACACGTTCTTCGCCCGCCGGCATCCGCTCATCGAGGCCGACCCGGACGAGCGGAGACTGGCCGAGTACACCGACTGGGCCCTCGACGTCCACGCACGGGTGGAACGCGCCGTCGCGGAGGTCCACGCCCGGGGTGTGGTCTTCAACGACCTGCACCTGTTCAACATCATGGTCCGGGACGACGACAGCGTCGCCCTGCTGGACTTCGAGGCCGCCCACCACGTCGACGAGGCGGGACGGCAGATCGTGGCGAACCCGGGGTTCGTGGCGCCTCCCGACCGGCGCGGGGTGGCGGTGGACCGGTACGCGCTGGCCTGTCTGCGGCTCGCGCTGTTCCTCCCGCTCACCAGTCTGCTGGCCGTCGACCGGCACAAGGCGGCGCACCTCGCGGAGGTGGTGGCGGAGCAGTTCCCGGTGGACCGGGCCTTCCTGGACGCGGCGGTCGACGAGATCACGCGTGTCGACGAGATCACGCGCCTTGACGGGAGCACGCGCCTTGACGGGAGCGCTCGCCTAGACGGGAGCACGCGCGTCGACGAGACCACGCGCGTCCACGGGGCCCCGGCGGCGCGGCGGTCCGCCGGGCCGGTGGCGCCCGTCCGGCCGGACGACTGGCCGCGCAGCCGGGACTCCATGGCGGCGGCGATCCGCGCCTCCGCGACGCCCTCCCGCACGGACCGCCTCTTCCCCGGTGACATCGCGCAGTTCGCCACGGCGGGCGGCGGGCTGGCCTTCGCCCACGGTGCGGCGGGGGTGCTGTACGCCCTGGCCGAGAGCGGGGCCGGACGGGACGAGGACGGCGAGCAGTGGCTCCTGGAGCGGACCAAGCGACCGCCGTCGGGCATGCCGCTCGGTTTCCACGACGGGCTCGCCGGACTCGCCTGGACCCTGGAGCGCCTCGGCCACCGCGACCGCGCCCTCGACCTCGCCGAACTCCTCCTCGACCAGCCGCTCGACCACCTGGGCCCGGACCTGCACGGCGGCACCGCCGGTCTCGGCCTGGCCCTGGAGTCGCTGGCCGCCACCACCGGTCAGCCCGCGCTCCACTCGGCGGCGCTGCACTGCGCCGAACTGGCCGCCGACGGGCTGCGGGCCGACCGCGTGCCCGCCGACCGCGTGCCGGCCGACCGCGTCAGCCGCGGCCGCGCCCGTGCGGGGTTGCTGTACGGCGGCGCGGGGCGGGCCCTGTTCTTCCTCCGGCTCTTCGAACGCACCCGGGACTCCGCCCTCCTCGACCTCGCCCGCGACGCGCTGCGCCAGGACCTCGCCCGCTGCGTCCGCGGCGCGGGCGGCGCGCTGCAGGTCGACGAGGGCTGGCGCACCATGCCCTACCTGGGCGCCGGCAGCGTGGGCATCGGCATGGTGCTGGACGACTACCTGGCGCACCGGGCGGACGAGGAGTTCGCACGGGCCGGGGACGAGATCGTGGCCGCGGCCCAGGCGATGTTCTACGCCCAGCCCGGGCTCTACCGGGGCGTGGCCGGAATGGTCCTGCACCTGGGCCGCACCACGGCCACGGCGCCCGGCACGGGGCCGCAGGCCGTACGGCGCCAACTGGACGCCCTGTCCTGGCACGCCATGTCCTACCACGACCGGCTCGCCTTCCCCGGCGAGCAGATGATGCGCCTGTCCATGGACCTCTCCACCGGAACGGCCGGATGCCTGCTCGCCGTCGCCTCCGTCCTCGGCGACGCACCCGCCGGACTGCCGTTCCTGCCGCCGCCGCCCCGAAGCGGCGGCCCCCCGACTCGGCCCCACCAGGAGCCGTGAGAAAAGCACACCCCTTGCCGAACGAAAGGAATCGTCATGAACCTGTTCGACCTGCAGTCGATGGAGACCCCCAAGGAAGAGGCCATGGGGGACGTCGAGACCGGCAGCCGCGCGAGCCTCCTGCTCTGCGGCGACAGCAGCCTGAGCATCACCACCTGTAACTGACGCAGGAGTTGACGGCCATGGCGATGTGGTGAGCCATGTCGCCGGGCGCGGGCGCCCCGGGTTCCGGCCCGGGGCGCCGACGCCTGCCCGCGCACGACGTACGGAGGTCTTCGCCGGTGCGAAAAAGCAGGCCGCCCGTGCCGCGGCAGGCGCCGGGGCGCGCCCTGGAAGTCCTGGTCCTGCTGTGCTCGGTCGCGGCGGCCGCGGCGGCGGTGGCCCAGCCCCTGGCCCTCGGCCGCACCCTGGATCTGCTCCTGCGCGACGGCGACGCCGGATGGTGGCTCCCGCTGAGCGCCGGGCTGCTCCTGGGCGAACTGCTGCTGGACAGCGCGACCTCGCTGTTCACCGGCCGCTGCAACGCCGCCTGGACGGCGTCCGTCCGCACCCGCGCCCTGCGTGGACTGCTGGGCACCGCCCCCGACCACGCGCGGCCGTACCCGCCGGGCGATATCGGGACCCGCCTGACCCTCAACTCCGCCGACGCGGGCGGCGCTCCGGCGGCCCGCGCGGCGCTGGCCGCCTCACTGATCACCCCGCTGGGCGCCCTGGTGGCGCTGGCGCTCGTCGACGTGTGGGTGGCGCTCTGCGTGCTGACCGGGCTGCCCGCCCTGGCGCTGCTGCTGCGCTCCTTCGCCCGCGACACCGGAGCCACGGTCGCCGCCTACCAGCGCACCCAGTCCCTGATCGCCTCCCGGCTCCTCGAAGCCCTGGAGGGCGCGGACACGATCGCCGCCGCGGGAACCGGAGAACGGGAGCGGGCCCGGGTCCTGGCACCGCTGGCTGAACTGGCCGCCCAGGGGCGGCACATGTGGACGCTGCACGGACGGGCGCTCGGCCGGAGCGGTGTCCTGGTCCCGCTGCTGACACTGGCCGCCACCGCCGTCGGCGGGCTGCGGCTGGCGGCCGGCGAACTGAGCGTGGGGGACCTGCTCGCCGTCGGCCGGTACGCGCAGCTCACGGCCGGCGTCGGCGCGGCGGCGTCCCTCCTCGGGGCGATCGTCCGGGCCCGCGAGGCACGGCGCCGGACCCGGGAGCTGGAACGGATGCCCGCGACGGCGTACGGCACGCGGCGGCTGCCTCCGGACGGTCCGGGAGAGCTGCGGCTGTGCGGGGTGCGCGTGCTGCGCGGCGGCAGGGAGGTGCTGCGCGCCGACGGTGTGCGGGTGCCGGGCGGCAGCACGGTCGCGGTGGTCGGCCGCAGCGGGGCGGGCAAGTCCGTCCTGGCGGCCGTCGCGGGACGGCTGATCGACCCCGACGAGGGACACGTACTGCTGGACGGCGTCCGGCTCGACCGCTTGACGCACGACGCGCTGCGCACCGAGGTGGCGTACGCCTTCGAACGTCCCGTACTGGGGGAGGGCACGGTCGCGGAGGCGGTCGCCACCGGGGCACGGCGGTCGTCGCGTGAGCGGGTACGCGAAGCCGCCCGGGCGGCGGGCGCCGACGGCTTCGTACGCCGGTTGCCGCACGGTTACGACACCCCGCTGCCGCAGGCACCCCTCTCGGGCGGGGAACACCAGCGGCTCGGACTGGCGCGGGCCTTCGCGCACGCCGGGCGGCTGCTGGTGCTGGACGACGCCACGTCCAGTCTCGACACCGCCACCGAGCACGAGGTGGACCTGGCGCTGCGTCGCTCGGTGCGGCCGGGGACCAGGCTCGTGGTGGCGCACCGCCCGTCGGTCGCGGACCGGGCCGACCTGGTGCTCTGGCTGGAGGACGGTGAGGTGCGCGCCGTCGGAACCCATCGCGAGCTGTGGCACACGGCGGGGTACCGGGAGGTCTTCGGCGCCGGCGCGGGAGCTGATGCCGGTGCTGATGCGGGTGCTGATGCCGGTTCCGGGCCCGGTTCCGGTGCTGGTGTCGGCGGGAGTGGCCCGGGGGCCGTACGCCGTCCTGAGCCCGAAGAGGCACGCCCGTGACGTCCGCCGAGGCCGGGGCACTGCGCCGCCTCGCACCGCCGGCCCGCCGCTTCCTCGCCCACCGCAAGGGCGTGCTGGTACGGCTCGCGCTCTGGTCGCTGGCCGAGTCGGGGCAGGCCTTCCTGGTCGGCCACGCGGTCGCGCGCTCCGTCGACGAGGGGTTCCTCGCCGGTGATCCGCGCCGGGGACTGCTGTGGCTCGGGGTCGCGCTGGTCGCCGTACTGTCCGGCGCCCGGGTGGTCCGGGGCGTGTTCGCGCAGCTCGCCGGGGTGACGGAGCCGCTGCGCGACGGCCTGGTGCGGCGTGCGGTCGACCGGTCCATGGCCCGGGCGGCGCCGGGCGGACCCGGCGGGACGGACCGCGCGGCCGTCTCGCGGCTGACGAACCAGGTCGAGATCGCCCGGGACAGCTTCGCCGGTCTCGTCCTCACCCTGCGGTCCTTCGTCTTCACCGCCGCCGGCGCCCTGCTCGGCCTGCTGTCCCTGCACCCGGCCCTGCTCGTGGTGGTGCTGCCCCCGCTGGCGGCCGGGCTCGCGCTGTTCCTGGTCACGCTGCGGCCCATGGCGGCCGCTCAGCGCCGGGCCCTGGCGGCCGACGAGGCGTTGGGCGACCACGCGGCGGGCGCGCGTGCGGCGTTGCGGGACCTCGCCGCCTGCGGGACCGGGCCCGGAGTGGAGCGGCGCGGCGCGGACCTGGTCGCCGACGCCGCCGCGGCCGCCCGGACGCTGGCCGGATGGGCGGCGGTGCGCACGGCGGCGCTCGGCGTCGCGGGCCACCTGCCGGTGCTGGCGCTGCTGGTGGCGGTGGAGTGGCTGCGCGGGCGCGGGGTGAGCGTGGGGGCGCTGCTGGGCGCGTTCACCTACCTCGTCCAGTCCCTGCTGCCCGCCCTGCACACCCTGATGACCGCGCTGGGCGCGGCCGGGTCCCGGCTGCTGGTCGTCCTCGACCGGATCCTCGGCCCGGAGCCGGAGCCGGAGCCGGAGCCGGAGCCGGAGCCGGAGCCGGAGCCGGAGTTGGGGTCGAGGTCGGAGCCGGAGTTGGGGCCGGTGCTGAAGTCGGAGTCGGGGCCGAGGACCGTGAGCGCACCGGCGGCGGCGGCTTTCGCGGTGGACACCGCTGTGGTCCCGGCGGTGGAACTGCGGGCCGTCACCCTGTCCTACGGCGTCCGCGCCGAGCCCGTCCTCGACGCGCTCGACCTGTGCGTCGCGCCGGGTGAACACCTCGCCGTCGTGGGACCGAGCGGCATCGGGAAGTCGACCCTCACCCGCCTCGTCGCGGGAACACTCGCGCCGAGCCGCGGCGAGGTACGCGTGGCCGGCCGCGTGGTGACGGGGCGCCCCGCCGCCGAGCTCGCCGCACTGCGGGTGCTGGTCCCGCAGGACGCCTACGTGTTCTCCGGCACCGTCGGCGACAACCTCGCGTACCTGAGGACGGACACGTGCCGGGCCGAACTCGACGCGGCGGTCGGGGTGTTCGGTCTCGGGCCCCTGGTCCAGCGCCTGGGCGGGCTGGACGCCACGGTGCGCCCCGCCGAGCTCTCGCCGGGGGAGCGGCAACTGGTCGCGCTGGTCCGCGCGTACCTGTCGCCCGCCCCCCTGCTGCTGCTCGACGAGGCCACCTGCCATCTCGACCCGGCCTCCGAGGCCCGCGCGGAGGAGGCCCTCGCCGGGCGGTCCAAAACCCTGGTCGTGGTGGCGCACCGGCTGTCCTCGGCGGTCCGTGCGGACCGGACGCTGGTGCTGGACGGCGTAGGGGCGCAGTGCGCAACGCACGCCGAACTGCTGGGCCGTTCGCCTCTCTACCGGGACCTGACGGGGCACTGGAACTCATGACGCGTCAGGTCCAGCCGGCGCTCTGGACGATGCGGATCGCGTCGACGCGGTTGCGGGCACCCACCTTCCGGACCGCCGTGGCCATGTAATTGCGGACCGTTCCCCGGGACAGGTGCAGACGCGCCGCGATCTCGGCGATCGGCGCCCCCTGCGAAGCCAGGGCCAGCACGCCCAGTTCCCTCGTGGTCAACGGCATCTCCGCGCCCTTCAGCAGGGCCACGGTGAGCGTCTCGTCCAGGAAGCGTTCGCCCCGGGCGACCGTGTGCACGGCGGTGATCAGCCGATGGGCCGGGGCGTTCTTGTCGACCAGCCCGAGGGCGCCCCCGTCGAACGCCCGGCGCAGCACTCCCGGCCGCTTGGCGGTCGCCAGGACCACGAGCCGGTCCCCGTACCGGGCCCGCAGGCGTCCGGCGCCTCCGTCCTGCGGCCCCGTCAGGCACTCTCCGTCCACGACACAGACGTCGGCGGGCAACGCCGCACTCAGCTCCGGACCGTCGGCGTCGAGGCAGTGCGAGGACACGTCCAGCGTGTCGTCGGATCTGAGCAGTTGCACCAGTGCCGACCGCAGCAGTTTCTCGTCGTGCACCACGGCAATACGAACCATCTCCCCCACCCCTTGTCAGCGGCGGCCCCGTCCGGGCCGCCGGGCTCCGCGCGCCCCCGCGCCATCGGGCCATGTGCCCCCATCCGGGACGGCGGAACACGACGCGTACGCACGTGCGAACCGCATCGGAGGCAATTCGCCGTCGTCAGAGCCTTGTCGGGGGACGGTCGAGACGGGTGCGGCAGCGAAGAAGGGCGGATAACACACCAATCCGCGGACGACCCAGGCCCGTGCGGGAACCGACGAGAGTCCGCCGTCCGCGCACCGCGGTCCCTGGCCTCCTGGCCAGGGCGGGTGCCGCTGCCCGGGGCCGGCCGCGCCCGCCGCCCGGGCCCGACCGGCCCGCGGTCCGGGCGGCACCGGGCCCGGCCGAAAACCGCCGCTGTCCAATCTGGCGCGAAAAGCACCGCGCGGTCGGCTCCCGTGGCTGTCGGTGGGTGCCCCTAGTCTTTGGCCAACGCCACAGCGGAGCGTGCCGATTCGGGGGCCCCGTGTGCTGTGCCGTGTGTTCCTAGTAGTGGGAGAGGCGAAGAGCTGATGGGTTGGCTGGCAGCGGGCGACACGTACGAAGTCGCCCTGGTGGAGGGCCGGGTGGTGGCGCGGTCCGCGTCCGCGAAGTCCCCGGCGCGGGGCAAGCGGGAACGAACGCCGCCCCCGGAGATACGGGACCGCCCCGAGGTGGTCGAACTCCAGCGCTTCGCCGAGTGGCTCGACCGGCACGCCGCCGAGTGCGTGGCGCGGGTCGACAACTGGATGGTGTCCTCGCTCCCGGTGCCCACCGGTCTGCTCGCGCGGGTCTGGCCCGACGAGGCGTGGCAGGCGGCCCTGCGGGACGTCGTCGTGGTCGGCGAGGGCCCCGACGAGGTCGGCTTCCTGCGCGACGCGGACGAGTCGCACGGACTGCGGGTGGTGAACCTGGACGGCGAGACCGTCCGCCTGACCCCCCGCACGGTGACCATGCCCCACCCGGTCCTCCTTCCCGACCTGGAGGAACTGCGCACCTTCGCCGCCGAGTCGGGCGTGGTGCAGGGCGTGGAGCAGATCCACCGGGCCACCTGGCCGGCGCCCGGGGACTCCTACGGCGGCGACACCGACGTGGTCACCGAGTTCGCGGGTGCCGAGTACCGCTCGTGGTTCCACCTCTCCGCCCGTGCCACGTCCCTCGGCTACCAGGTCTCCGGGGGCCGCATCGTCGACCGCGTCCGGGACGCGGGGCGCATCGTCACCGTCTCCGTCGGCATGAGCGATCCCTACACCGAGGAGAAGGCCTGGACCGGCGCTCTGGCCTGGAGCCACGAGGACGAGTACCGGAGCCTCCCGCTGCGCGAGGTCGGCCCCGTCGCCTGGTCCGAGGGCATGCGCATGGCGGCCGCCCTGCACGCCGGCCGCACCGTGCCCGCGGACGGCGCCGAGTGAACGCCACGGCAGCGGTACGCACCACACCCACGAAAGGCACACGATCATGAGCGACGGCACGACCCGGGACGGGGTGGCGGCAGAGGTGGAGGAGCTGCTGCGCGCCGGTGCGGTACTGCCGCCGGGCACCACCGGGGGCGGCGACCGCGCCGTGCCCGTGTTCACCCGGGCCTACCGGCATCCGGGACTGGACGACCGGATCGTCGTACGCCTGACGCCCGCCGACCCGTCCGGCACGGAACCCGCCGGGGGAGACCCGGCAGGCGGGGACGGTGGCGGGTTCCTCGGGCTGCTGCCCGTGGGCGAGCCGGTCGAGGTCGGTGTCGGACAGCACCGGGCCATGGGCTTCCCCGAGTGGGTGCTGGTCCGCCACCCCACCGACGGCCACCTCGCGATGTCCCTGGTCGAGGAGATGAACAAGGTCGCCAGGACGGTGCGCTCCCGGGCGAAGAGGGCCCGCGCCACCTACGAGTCGATCGGAGCCCGCCTCGCGGGTTCCGTGCCGCACTTCCTGCCCACCTTCTACGAGGAGGCCGGCCGGGTGTTCCTGGCCGCCGGCGAGAAGGCGTACGCCTCGCAGATGTTCGTCAACGCGCGCAAGGCCGAGACGGCCCACGCCCTGCCGTTCGACGAGGCCCGCATGGACGCGGTGTTCCTGGAGTTCGCCCTCGCCGACGCCATGCCGACCAAGGTGCTCTCCAGCTACGCCAAGGGACTCTCGTCCCGGGTGCCGGCCGCCACCGCCTTCCGGCACCTGCGCGGGCTCTTCGTCCGGCTCGCCGCGCACGGCGTGGCCCCGTCGAGTCCCGGCGCGGGCGATCTGCGCAGGCTGGCGAAGGCCGTCGCGGGCAGGAACGCGCTCGCCGAGGAAACGGCCTATCTGCGCGAGGTGCTGCCGCTGCCCGGCACCCGCAAGGCACCGCCCGGCTGGTGGAAGGCGCACCGCGCCGCCCTGACGGAGCTGACCCGGCGCGAACCCGCCGCCCGCGGCAACCTGCTCGCACTGCTCCCCTCGGAGTGGGAGCACGAGGAGCTGGGACAGTGGCTCGACCTGCTGGACAAGACCGGCGCCACCGAGGGACTGTGCGACGCCGCGCTGCCCGCCGAGGCCCGGTCCCCCGACGGCACCGCCGGCTGGACGCGCCGGTTCCTCGCCCTGTGCCGCACCCACGAGCGGCACATCGCACCGTCCGGGCTGTACCCCCTCGTCGACCGCATGGCCGGTGCCCTCCGCGCCGAACTGAACGACGAGGGCGGTACCTTGCGGCCGCCGGTCGGCGACGTCAACCTCCTCGACCAGCTCCTCGCCCTGGACATCCCGGTCGGGGACCCCGAGGACCGGCCGTGGCTCAACCTCCAGGACTGGGCGGACCGCGACGAACGGCGCGACCTCCTCGCCCTGGAGGCCGACACCCGCTTCCGGGAGGTGTTCCGCAGCGGCTGCCCCACCTACGAGCGCGAGGGCATCGACAAGCGCACCGTGACCCGGCTCGCCGAGTCGCCGGGCGGCCGCCCGATGCTCGCCGAGTGGGTGGCCGGGGTCAGCCGCGGCTACCTCACCAGCGGACTGGGCGACTTCGCCCTCAACAGCGGCCCGTTCGAGACGCTGAACTGGCTGCCGGGCGAGATCCTGGCGACCGCCGAGCAGGAGGTGCGCGGCGCGCTGGGCACCGGCATGGCGCCCGTGCTCGCCCGGGCCCTGCGCGACGGAATCGTCGACGAACTGGGCTGGCCCGCCTGGGACGAGGCGATCGGCGCGTCCGCGTCCCCGGAGCAGGCCCGCGCGACACGCGTGGCCGAGGCCTGGCCCCACCTCGTCGTCCTTCAGGGCACGCACGCCCGGGTGCTCGACGCGCAGGGCACGGTCCTCAGCCACGAGTTGCGCCTCCCGGACGAGGGGGGCCCGGGCCGCCCCGACGTCCGGTACGTGGACGGCCAACTGCTCGTCTCCTGGTACGCGTCCGCCACGTCCACCTCGCACGGCTACTGGTACCACCCCGACACGGGCATCTCGCCGCCCACGGAACTCGTCGGCGACGTCCGCTCCTCCTACGCCTGCCACGCGGACGGCAGCAAGGGGACGAACGGCATGCCGCCCGCCACCCTCCCGCTCCCCGGGGGCGGCACGACCAGCGGCCGTGGCGTGCTGCGGCCCGGGGACACCCACGTCCCGTGGCGGCGGCGGGTGATCGGCGACGGCACCTCGTACTGGGTCTGGGTCGACGACTGGTCCCGTGAGAAGAACAGCACCTGGCACGCCTACGACCCGGCCGACGACACGGTGGGCGAGCGCGGCGGTCCGGACTGGTTCGCCCAGGGGCTGCGCGCCGCACCGGAGGGCAGCACCCTCGGCACCACATGGCTGCTGCCCGCCCCGTCCACCGAACCGGGCCCGGTGTGCGCCCCGGTGGACGGGCTGCTCGGCTGGCGGGTGATCGTCCGGCCCGACGGCTCGCGGCAGGGAGAGGACCTGGCCGGCCACTCGGTCGTCGTACGGTGGCGGGTGGGCGGGAGCCCGGAGAACGCGCTGGTCTTCCCCGGCACCGACCGGGCCGTCACCGTGATGCGATGGTCGAGCAACCTCCAACTGCGGGACTCCGACCAGGCGGTGCTCGCCCACTTCACGCGTGATCAGACAGCCGGCCCCTTCTCCGCGGGCACCCCCCTGCTGCCGCCCCTGCGCTACTGGCACCTGCTCCGGCCCCGCGACCCGCAGGGCTCCGCGGCGCTCCGCCGGGTCGGCGACGACGTCGCGGCGGCCCTGCTGGCGGCGGCCGTCGCCGAGAGTGCCGGGGACGACGGGGCGGCGGACCGGGACGCGGTGCCCGGACCCGTCCGCACGCTCTTCCCGGAGGTCGGCGACGAGGCGCTGCTCCGGGGCATCACCGGCGTGGCCCGCTACGCCGCCGAGCAACAGGGCGTCCTGGACGGGCTGCTCGCCCGGCTGGACTCGGCGGTCCGGGGCATCACCCCGGAGGAACCGCGGCCCGCGCTCGGCGACCGCCTGCTCGCCTCCGCGCTGAACGGCGTCGGCCTGACCGAACGCGACGCACGCCGGTACTACGACTTCCAGCACAGCCTCTTCGAGCTGCCGCAGCTCCTCGCCCGCTCGATGAAGGGGCCGGCCGAGCCCGCCCCCGCGGGCATCCTGCACCTGTCGCTGGACAGGAGGGGCCCGTTGGAGCGCCTGAACGCGGTGGCCCTGCCCGAACTGCCCGCCGTGGTGGCGCTCAGGGCGGCCTCGGAGGCCACCGTGCCGGAGTACCGGGAGGCGCTGGACACCTTCCTCGGTGAACTGGACGCGCAGGGGCTGACGGAGCTGGACCCCGGCCACTGGCGCCGGGTGCACCTGGCCTTCGACCCCGACACCTTCGACGGGCCGGGCGCCACGTACGGGTACGGGAGGGGGACCGTGCTCAACCTGGACGGCGGCGCTTTCCTCGTCTTCCCGGACGACTGGTACCAGTTCGTCCGCGAGTACGGGTACTACGAGATCAAGGGCAAGCACTACGGCGCGATTCACCACGACCCGTCCGGCCGCTTCGAGACGCCGGCCCCCTACACGCCGGTGTCCCAGGAGCCGTTCGTGCCGGAGCCGACCCGGGCACCGGGCTGGGTCGCCGCCTTCCGCGCCGAACTGGCCGAGCGCGGCCCCGCGCCCTGGCGCCCCGAGGCGGCCGAGGAGTTCGCCCGGCTCACCGGCGTCACCCCGACCACGGCCCGGCTGGTGCTCGCCGGCATGCCGCAGACCGACGACAAGCGCACGAGCGTGCCCGCCGCGACCCTCAAGGTCGTCGGGGTGAAGTCCGCCGACGCCCGCGTGTCCAAGGAGGAGCTGAGGTCCCTGGACAGCGGCGCCCTGCGGGCCGTCGTGGCGGCACTGCTGCCCACCGAACCCTCCCGGCTGTGGACGCACGGCCCCGACACCGCCCGCGCGGCCGAGGTCTGGAACGGGCGTTTCGGCCGGCGGACCCCGCTGCCCGAAGAGGTGCTGCACGACGCCGTCCGCACCGTCGAGCCCGTCGGCTGGGCACCCGCCGACGCCCTGCGCGGCTTCGTGGACCTGGCCACCGAGCCCCGGCTGACGAAGGACCTGACCTGGAGCATCGGCCGCTACTACGTGGAGTCCGCCGAGAAGTCGCCCGGCTTCGACGGCTCGGTCCTCAAGGGCTCGGTGTCCCTGGCCGCATGGCTCGCCCACCGGCTCCCGTCCGGCGACCCGCTGCGCGCCGCCCTGCCCGGCGTCCTGACCGCGCTGCGCGAACGGCTGGCCCATCCCGGCCTGCTGCTCGCCCTCGACCGGCGGGTGGTCGACTGGGAGGCGTTCCGGCGGGCCGCCGCAGACCCCGCCGAGACGGGCGAGGGCTTCGAGCGCCACGGCTCGGTCGTCCTGGGCACCGAGCGGACGGAACCGGTCCCCGCCGTCCGGCCCGCGCTGCTGGACGCCGCCGGTCACGACCCGCACCTGGCGGCACTGTTCACCGGCGAGCGGCCGAACGCCCAGGAGACCGCACTGCGCCTGGTCCACGACCGGCCGTTCGCCGAACTGCTCGCCGACCCGGGCCACCCGATGGCGGGAGAGCGCGACGCGGACGGGCTGTGGTGGCCCCAGGACCCCGCCCGCTCGGTGCCCGACCTGGTCGGCGAGGCGGCCAAGCGGTACGGCATCGGCGAGGACGCCGCCGTCCTCTACCTGATGCTGCTCGCCATGCCGGACCCCACCGACCGCAACACCGCCCGCTGGACCGGCTGGGGCGGGCAGCGCGGCGGAACGGCCAGGCTCCGCGCGGCCCGCGCCGAACTGGCCGCCACCGACCTCGTGGTCGAGGGCAGCCGTTCCAAGGCCGGACGCTCGCTGTTCCTGCCCGGCGGCTGGACCCGGCCGCCGAACCCGCACCTCCCCCTGGAGCGGTGGAAGCTGCCGATGTACGACCTGCTGGAGGGCGAGGCGCCGGTCCTGGGGGTCGTCGTGCCCACCCGGCCCGTCGCCGGGCTGTACCGGGAGGCCTGGCAGCGCGTCCAGGACGGGGACGGGCCGCGCCTGGAGGAACTGGAGGTGCCGCGGCCGGGCAGGCGCCGCCGCTGACGTCCGCCACCGAAGGGGACGGCCGTCGGGCGGCCGTCCCCGCCTCCTCCTTGTCCACCTTCCGCACGCCCACGCACCTGGACCCATGACCGCACGCAAAGAGACCGTCACCGAGGTGGTGGTGCCTACGGCTGGCACGCAGCCGTACCTGATCGGCATACGTCACCACAGTCCGGCACTGGCCGTCGCCGTCCCCCGGTTGCTGGACGCCGCGGACGCCGAGGTCGTCTGCGTGGAACTGCCGGCCGACTTCCAGCCCTGGCTGCCGTACCTCGCCGATCCGCGGACCGTGGCGCCGGTGGCCCTGAGCGGCGCCCACGGGGACGGCCGGCTGCGGCTCCACCCGCTCGCCGACTTCTCGCCGGAACTGGCGGCGATCCGCTGGGCGCGGGAACGGGGCGCGGAGGTGGTCTGCTGCGATCTGCCGCTGGCGGACCCGGCGTGGTTCGGCGGAGCGCCGGACAAAACCGCCGTCGACGTCGAGGAGTTGTGGGACCGCACCGTCGAGGCACTGGCGCCGGGCAGCGTTCCCGAGGCCGTGCGCCGCGCCGCCCTCGCCTTCGGGCGGGCGCTGCGCGACGACACCGCGGCCCACGCCGGGATCGGTGCCGGTGACCTCGCCCGCGAGGCACACATGCGCCGGGTCCTCGCCGCCCAGGGGCAGCGCCGGGTCGCGGCGGTGATCGGCGCCTTCCACGTGCCCGGACTGTCCGACGAGGGCACCCCGGGGCCGGTGGCGGAGACCGGGCCGGACGCGGGGCCGGGGGCGGGCTCCCCGGTCGTCACGTCCCTCGTGCCGTACGCCTTCGCCCTGCTGGACCCCGGCTCCGGGTACCCCGCCGGCATCCGCGCCCCGCGCTGGCGGCAGGCGGTGCTCGACGCCGGTGGCGACCCCGGCCGCGTCCGTGCCGCCGCCGCCCGGTTCCTCACCGAAGTGTGCCGGGAGATCCGCGCGTCCGGCGACCCGGCGGGCACCGGTGAGGCCGTCGAGGCCCTGCGGCTGGCCGGTGACCTCGGCACCCTGCGCGGTCTGCCCGCACCGGGCCGCCGGGAACTGGTGGAGGCGGTGACGTCCGTACTCGGCCGGGGCCAGGCCCTCGACCGGGAGTTGGGCGCCGTCCTGGTCGGCACGGGACGCGGCCGCCTCGCGCCCGGCACCCCCCGCTCCGGACTCGGACCCTGGGTGGAGGCCGAACTGGCCGCGCTGCGGCTGCCCGGCCCGGGCGGCCCGGGCAGCCGGGACCTCCGGCTCACGCCGCTGCGCTCCGCGCTCGACGCCCGGCGCGAGATCCTGCTCCAGCGCCTGAGGGAATGCGGGGTGGGCTACGCGGAGCCCGTCGAGGTGACCGCGGCCGGGGAGGGCAGTGCGCTCACCACCCGGTGGCGGGCCGCGTGGACCCCGTCGGTCGCCGCCCGCCTCGACCTCGTCGGCGTGCGCGGGGTGACCGCCGCCCAGGCGGCCGACGGCACCCTCCGGGAGAACCACCGCAGGGCGGCCGAGGCCGGGCGGGTCACCCCCGCCCGGGTCGTCGCCCTCCTGGGGGCCGCGGCCCGGTGCGCCCTCACGGACCTGCTCCACGACGGCCTCACCGAGGCCGAGCGCGTCCTGCCGGGCGCCGCCGCACTGCCCGAACTCCTCGATACCCTGGACCTGTTGGAGTCCATACGCCGACGGCACCTGCCCGGCACCACCGAACGCGTCCGGACCCGGGCGGCCCGGCTCGCCGGCCTCCTGCTGGACGCCGCCGTCCGCGTCCTGCCCGGGCTGGCGGGCAGCGACGAGCCCCGGGACGCCGTCGCGGTCGTCACCCTCGCCGTCCGCAGCGCCGCGGACCGGCTCGGCCTCCGGCTGGACGGCGAGCTGTACGCGCTCTCCCGCAGCGGCTCCCCGCTCCTCCAGGGCGCCGCCCAGGCCGCCCGGGTACTGCTGGACCTCGACGGCTCGGACCTGCTCGGGACGAGGCTCGCCGGCTGGGTGGACACGGCGACCGGGCCCGACGGACGGCGACGGTTGGAGCGCCGGCTCACCGGGGTGCTGGTCGCGGCCGGATTCCTGATCGAGTCCGCGTCCCCCGCCCTCGGCCCGCTGTTCGAGCGCGTGGAGACCATGAGCGACCGCGGCTTCCTCGACCGGCTGTACGCCCTGCGCGGCGGCTTCCGGGCGCTCACCCCGCAGGGACGGACCCGTGTCCTCACGGCCGTCTCCGACCGCCTGGGCGACCGGCCCGACCTGCGGCTCCCCGCGCCGGCCGAGCTGGTCGGGCGGTGGGCCGCGGCCGACGGGGAGGGCTTCGCCCTGCTCCGGGAGCTGGGCCTGGCGGACCTGGTGAACGCCCCGGCGGCAATGGACGCCGGGGCGGCGCCGGCTCCCGCGCCGCCGACGGAGCCCTCCGGCGCCGGGGCCCCGCACCGAGCCGGAGCCCCACGGCTCGGGCCCGCGGACCGCTGGCGGCTGCTGCTCGGCCGCGACACCGCGAGACTCCCCGCGGCCCTGCGGCCGTACGCCCGGGCACTCGACGAACTCTTCGACCGGGAGGGCGAGGAGGCGGCCGAGGAGAGCCGGGAGACCAAAGCGGGCGGGGACGGCGGCGAGCCGGAACCCGGCGCGAGCGGGACCATGGGAGGCGGCGGCGAGGACCGGACCGGCGGCGGAGCCCGGAGCTTTCCCAGCGTCCGGCACTGGGCCGAGGACCTCCGGACGCTGTTCGGCGCGGAGATCCGGGAGGAAGTCCTCGCACGTGCCGTCACCGACGGCCGTACGGACGCCATCGCCCTGCTCGACCCGGCCTCGGCTCGGCCCTCCGTGGAACTGCTGTCCGCCGTGCTGACCCTGGCCAGGGGGATGCCCGAGCAGCGGGTGGCGAGCCTGAGGCCGCTGGTGAAGCGGCTGGTCGAGGAACTCACCAAGGAACTCGCCACCCGCCTGCGCCCCACCCTGACGGGCCTGGCCACCCCGCGCCCCACCCGGCGCCCCGGCGGCCCCCTCGACCTGCCCCGCACGCTGCGGGCCAACCTCGCGCACATCCGCCGCCGGGAGGACGGGCGGGTCGAAGTCGTCCCCGAGCAGCCGGTGTTCAGGACCCGGACCGCACGGCAGAACGACTGGCGGCTGATCCTGGTCGTCGACGTCTCCGCCTCCATGGAGACCTCGGTCGTCTGGTCGGCGCTCACCGCCGCGATCCTGGGCGGGGCACCCATGCTCTCCACCCACTTCCTCACCTTCAGCACCCAGGTCGCCGACCTCACCGGCCTGGTCGCCGACCCCCTCTCCCTGCTGCTCGAGGTGGAGGTCGGCGGCGGGACACACGTCGCGGCCGGTCTCGCCCACGCCCGCTCCCTGGTGAAGGTGCCCGACCGGACCCTGGTGGTGGTCGTCAGCGACTTCGAGGAGGGCGCCGCCGTCGACGGGCTGCTGGCCGAGGCCAGGGCCCTGGTGTCCGCCGGCGTCCGGCTGCTGGGCTGCGCCGCGCTGGACGGCGAGGGAACGCCCCGTTACTCCGTGCCCGTCACCCGTCGACTCGTGGCCGCCGGAATGCCGGTGGCCGCCCTCGGCCCGCTCTCGCTCGCCCGCTGGGTCGGCGCGCAGGTCCGTGGAGCCGCCCGATGACCCGTTACCGCCCGGGCGCCGCCCCCTCGCTCCCGCCGGTCGCGCCGGAGGTGTTCGCCGCCGCGGTGGAAGGCCTGTCCACCCGGTTGCGCCGCCGACTCGACGCGGCCGTCGAGTCGCTGGCCGCCACCCCCGTCGACGCCGCCGAGGACGGCACGTACGGCATCCGCTGCGGCGAGGACGCGCTGGTCACCCTGGCCCCCGGCCCGTCCGGCACGATCACCTCACCGGACCAGGCCCGCTGCACCTGCCTCCTGACCCCGCGCTGCCTGCACCGCACCGCAGCCCTGGGCACCGCCCCGGTCGCGGCCCCGACCCCGCCCACCGAAACGGCTGCGTGTGCTGGGGCGGTCCCGTCTGCTGGGGTGGCCCCGTTCGGCGAAATAGCCGCGTCTGCTGGGGCGGTTGCGTGTGCTGGAGCGGTCCCGTCTGCTGGGGCGGCTGCGTGTGCCGAAACGGTCCCGTCCGCTGGGGTGGCCCCGTCCGGCGAAACGGCTGCGTCTGCTGGGGCGGTTGCGTGTGCTGGAGCGGTCCCGTCTGCTGGGGCGGCCCCGTCCGCCGAAACAGCCGCGTCCGCTGCAACGGCTGCGTTCGCTGGAACGGTTCCGTCCGCCGTACCTGCCTTGCCCACCGCCCCGGCCCTGTCCACCGCTGCGGCCACCCTTGCCGCGCGCCGGCCCTCCGCCGGGCAGGTCCGTGCCGCCGAGGGGCTGTGGACGGCGGCCGCGGCCGTCCTGGCGGCCGGGATCACCGCCGCGGGCTCGGTCGCGCAGGCCGAGTTGCTCCGGGCCGCGCACACCGCTCGCCTGGCCGGCCTGCACCGTGCGGAGGGCGCGGCCCTCGACGTCGTACGGCACCTGCGCGACGCGCGCGGCCCGCAGGGCGCCCACCGGGTCCAGCGGCCCGCCGAGTCGGTCGCCGCCCTGCGGGAACTCCTCCTCGTCACCCACCGACTGAAGGCGGCCGACCTCGACCCCGGGCTGATCGGCGCCGTCCACCACCACCGCCCCGACGGGCCGCTGCGCCTCTACGGCGTCTGCCGGGAACCGGTCGTCGGACCCGGTGCCCTCGGCGGTGTCCTCACCCATCTCGTCGACGACGCCGGCCGCTGGTACACCCTCCGCGACGTCGCACCGGGGGGAGCGGAGCGAGCCCGCCGGGCCGGCACCGCCAACGTCGCCGTCCGGTCCTTCCTGAGCGATCACGAGCGGCTGTCCCGCGGCGGTCTGGTCGTCACCGGGGCCGTCGTCGCCCCGGACGGCCGCCTGCTCGCGGAGCCCGGCGTCCGGGCCACGTTCGCCGCCGGACGCCCCTGGGCCGGCTTCCTGCCCGCGGCCGCCGCCGACGGGACCGGGGGTGCCCCGCCGCTGACCGGGTGCGACGTGGAGATCGTCGCCGCGGACGGCGAGGCGGTGCTGGCCCGGGTCGACACCGGCGACGGTCCGGGGCCGACCGTCCGGCTGGCACCGGCCCACCGGCATCCCGCCCTCGCGCACACCGCGAACCTCCGGCGCCTCGGCGGGTGCCCGGGGCTGCGGGTACGGGTGCTCGGGCGCGTCGACCCCGACCGGGTCACGACCCTGCGCCCCCTGGCCGTCGGGCCGGTTCCCGGACCCGGGGCGGCGACCCTCCGCCTCCCAGAGGACTGGCGGGACCGCGCCGACCTCGGCTACGACCGGCTGTGCGACGCGCACTTCCCGGCAGCGGCTCCCGGCCCGGCCCCGTCACCGGCCCCGCTCGCCGCTGCCGACGCCAGGCCGGTCGACTCGCCGCTCCGGCGAGTGCGCGACCTGGTCGAACTGACGGTCACGGGCGGACGGCGCGCCGCCGCGGAACCCGCGCGCGACAGCGACCGCGGCGCCCACGCCGCCGCGCTGCGCCGCGGCGGGTTCGCCACCGGCGCGGACCTGTTCGCCGCGCTCGGCGCGGTGGCCGCCCGCAGTCCCCGGGACGCCTTCGGCCGCCCGGCCGGGGACGACCTGGACCAGTACGCGGCCCAGTGGCTGGCCACCGCCGTCTACGTCACCGGCACGGAAGCGGCCCTGGGGCGCGACCTCTGGCACCGGTGAGCAGGAAGCCCGGCGGGAAGGCCCGGTGTCAGCGCCGCAGTTCGTCGTGCGCCGTCTCCGGCAGCCGCAGGTACACCAGCGAGGACAGCAGGCACAGCACGGCGACGTACCAGGGGAATATCCCGGAGTGGCCCAGGTCCTTGAAGAGCGTGCCCACGTACGGTGCCGTGCCGCCGAACAGCGCCACCGTGAGCGAGTAGGGAAAGCCGATCCCGGCCGCCCGCACCCGGGGCGGGAAGACCTCCGCGTTGACGGCGGCGCTGATCGAGGTGAAGCCGGTGAGCAGCACCATCCCGGCGCACTGCACGAGCAGCAGGACGGCGAAGGAGTCGCGCAGGGAGTGCAGCAGCGGCACGCTCAGCAGCGCGAAGCCCACGCCGAAGAAGAGCAGCAGGGGACGGCGCCCGAACCGGTCGGAGAGCAGGCCGCCGAGTGGCTGGAGCAGCCCGAAGAAGGCCAGCGAGATCGTCCCGGCGAGCAGCGCGTCCGACTTGGCCACGCCCGCGTTCAGTTCGGCGTACGTCGGCAGGTACGACGTCCAGGTGTAGTAGGCGATGGTGCCGCCCGCCGTGATGCCGCAGATCAGCAGGGACTCGCGCGGATGGCGGCGCAGTGCCTCGAAGAGGGCCGGACGCGGCGCCCGTTGCTGCTCGGTGCTGCGGGTCTCCTGGGCGCCCTGCCGGATCCAGAAGCCGACCAGGCTGAGGACGGCGCCGAACACGAAGGGGAGCCGCCACCCCCAGCCGTTCATCCGGTCCTCGCTCAACGTGTCCACCAGCAGCGTCGCGATCCCGGACGCCACCAGCTGCCCCGCCGTGGTCGAGACGTACTGGAAGCTGGAGAACAGGCCGCGCCGCCCCGGCCCCGCCGACTCCACCAGGAAGGTCGTCGAGGCCGCGAACTCGCCGCCCACCGAAAGCCCCTGGAGCAGCCGCGCGACCACGAGGAACACCGGGGCCAGCACACCGGCCGCCGCGTACGTCGGGGTCAGCCCGACCAGCAGACTGCTGCCGCCCATCAGCAGGATGGTGACGGTCAGCGCGGCGCGCCGCCCCCGCCGGTCCGCGATCGCCCCCATCAGCAGCCCGCCCACGGGCCGCATGAAGAAGCCCACCGCGAACACGGCGAACGTCGACAGCAGCGGCACCAGCGAGTTGTCCGCGCCCTTCGGGAAGACCTGGTCCGCGATGTAGGTCGCCAGGAAGGTGTAGGCGTACCAGTCGTACCACTCCACCGCGTTGCCCACCGAGGCGGCGAGGAGCTGGCGTACGGGCCGTCGGGCCGGGGGTGCCGGTGCTTCCGTGTCCATGCCTGTCATGATCGCGACCATCCCCGGGCGGGAGGCCCGGCACACCTCGCGTACCGGTGACTTTCACACCAGCGCCACCGGACCCTTCCCTGACGTTTGCTGCTCCTGGAACACTCCTTTCGCGCGCAATCCGTCATCACCCGGCACCGTCCGGCCGGTTGAACCCCCCAAGGCGAGAGGTCCCTCACCCCCATGGCCGAAGTGAACCGGCGCAGATTCCTTCAACTCGCGGGCGCCACCACGGCGTTCAGCGCCCTGTCCGCGAGCATCGACCGGGCCGCGGCACTCCCGGCGAACCACCGCTCGGGGTCGATCGAGGACGTCGAGCACATCGTCGTCCTGATGCAGGAGAACCGTTCGTTCGACCACTACTTCGGCAGGCTGCGCGGGGTCCGCGGCTTCGGCGACCCGCACCCGGTGCGACTGGACGACGGCAGGTCGGTGTGGCACCAGCGCAAGGGCGACGGCACCGAGGTGCTGCCCTTCCACCCGGAGGCCGACGACCTCGGCATGCAGTTCCTCGAAGGGCTCCCGCACGGCTGGTCCGACGGCCAGGACGCCTACCACGACGCCAAGTACGACCGCTGGCTGCCCGCCAAGGGCACCACCACCATGGCGTACCTGACTCGCGAGGACATCCCCTTCCACTACGCGCTCGCCGACACCTTCACCGTCTGCGACGCCTACCACTGCTCCTTCATCGGCTCCACCGACCCCAACCGCTACTACCTGTGGTCGGGTCACACGGGCAACGACGGCGCGGGCGGCGGCCCGGTCCTCGGCAACGACGAACTCGGCTACGACTGGACGACGTACCCCGAGCGCCTGGAGGCGGCCGGGGTCTCCTGGAAGATCTACCAGGACGTCGGCGACGGCCTCGACGCGGCCGGCCACTGGGGCTGGATCGACGACGCCTACCGGGGCAACTACGGCGACAACTCCCTGCTGTACTTCAACAAGTACCGCGACGCCAAGCCCGGCGACCCCTTGTACGACAAGGCCCGCACCGGCACCGACGCCAAGGGCGGCGAGGGCTACTTCGACCGGCTGCGCGCCGACGTCAAGGCGGGCAAGCTGCCGAAGATCTCCTGGATCGCCGCCCCGGAGGCGTTCTCCGAGCACTCCAACTGGCCGTCGAACTACGGCGCCTGGTACATCTCCCAGGTCCTGGACGCGCTCACCTCCAACCCGGCGGTGTGGGCGAAGACGGCCCTGTTCATCACGTACGACGAGAACGACGGCTTCTTCGACCACGTGGTGCCGCCGCTGCCGCCGAAGTCCGCCGCGCAGGGCCGCTCCACCGTCGACGTCTCCCTGGACGTCTTCGAGGGCAGCGCCGCCCACCGCGAGGGCTTCTACGGGCTGGGCCCGCGCGTGCCCATGCTGGTCGTCTCGCCCTGGAGCAAGGGCGGATTCGTCTGCTCCGAGACCTTCGACCACACCTCGGTCATCCGCTTCATGGAGCGCCGCTTCGGCGTCCGCGAGCCGAACATCTCACCCTGGCGGCGTGCCGTCTGCGGCGACCTGACCTCGGCCTTCGACTTCTCCCGCACGGACAGCCGCCCGGCCCGGCTGCCGGACACCGACGCCTACGAGCCGCCGGACCGCGAACGCCACCCCGACTACCGCCCGACGCCGCCCGCGGACCCCGGCATGCCCCGGCAGGAACGCGGGACACGCCCCACCCGGCCGCTGCGCTACGCCCCGCACGTGGACGGGGCCGTGGACACGGCGGCCGGGAAGTTCACGCTGGCCTTCGCCTCCGGCGCCCGGGCCGGAGCCGCCTTCCTCGTCACCTCCGGCAACCGCACCGACGGCCCCTGGACGTACACCACCGAGGCCGGCAAGACCCTCGCGGACACCTGGAACTCGGCCTACTCCGGCGGCTCCTACGACCTGACCGTGCACGGCCCGGCCGGATTCCTGCGGGTCTTCCGGGGCGCCAACGAGGTCGCCGGGCCCACCGGCCCCGAGGTCACGGCACGGCACCACGGCGAAGACCTCCGGCTGACCCTCACCCACACCGGCACCGGCACGGTCCGGCTCCGGATCGCGAACGCCCACGACGGCCGCACCCGCACCGTCACCGTCCGCCCCGGCGCCACCGTGCACCACACCGTCGGCCTCGCGCGCAGCCGGCGCTGGTACGACGTGACGGTCACCTCCGAGACCGACCCCGCCTTCCTGCGCCGCTTCGCCGGGCACGTGGAGAACGGCCGGCCGGGGACCAGCGACCCGGCGATCGTCACCGACTGAGGCGGCCGTCCGGAGCCGGAACTAGAGCCGAGTGAGGTGCCCCGGCCCCGGCTGCCGGGGCACCAGCCCCGCCGGGGGCGACCCCTCCGGCTCCGGATCGGTGAGCACCGGTGCCGCGGGCTCGGGCAGCCCCTGTGCCGGGGCCGCTCGGCTCAGCTGGAGCACTCCCCAGGCGGCCAGCGCCGCACCGGTCAGCGCGAGGAGGACGCCGCCCGCGCCGCCCCGGAGCCGTTCCCCGAGCAGGGAGAGCCCGATCACCGCGGCGGCCACCGGATTGGCCAGGGTCACCACCGCCAGCGGGGCGCCGAGACCGCCGCGGTACGCCGTCTGGGACAGCAGCAGTCCGCCGGTCGCGAAGGCGGCCACCAGCACGGCCACGCCGACCACCTGGACGCTCAGCAGCGGGCCCGACCGGTCGGTGACGGCGACCGTGACGGTCTGGGTGAGCGCCG
Organism: Streptomyces sp. NPDC059906; assembly: GCF_042730645.1. Lineage (NCBI taxonomy): Bacteria > Bacillati > Actinomycetota > Actinomycetes > Kitasatosporales > Streptomycetaceae > Streptomyces > Streptomyces sp. NPDC059906. The sequence goes on along the minus strand of NZ_JBHWKU010000008.1, from coordinate 112,608 downwards.
AGGCCACGCCGGACGCGATCCCGGACGCCGTCGCGTGCCGCAGCCCCGGTCGGGTGCCGGGCCACGACAGCACGCCGATCAGCGCCGCCGTCGCGCCGGACACCGTCAGCGCCTCCGGCACGCTCAGCACGTCCTCCGGGGCGGGCCCCGAGGCGGTGAGCAGCAGCGCGCCGAGGCCCAGCAGCGTCAGCCCGGTGCCCCGCCACTCGATCGCGCTCACCCGCCGGCCCGCCAGCCGCGCCCCCAGGGGCACCGCCGCGACCAGGGTGAGCGCACCGAGCGGCTGGACCACGGTGAGGGGACCGTACTTGAGCGCCACCACGTGCAGCAGCGCCGCCGAGGCGTTGAGCGCGACCGCCCACCACCAGGCGCCGGAGGCCAGCATCCGCAGCGGACCGGCGCTTGAGGCGCGCGAGGCCAGCCGCTCCTGGGCGACGGCCGCCGCGGCGTAGGCGCAGGCGGAGACGAGCGACAGCAGTACGGCGACCAGGGCGGCGTTCACCGGCCCGCCCCGACCAGCTCGGGCCGCTCGGCGGACGACCGGCGCCGGACCTCGGGCCGCCGGCGGGGGAGGGCGCACCGCGGCCGCCGGGGCCGTTCGGGCAGCGGCAGTACGGCGAGCGCGAGGCCGAGCAGGGCCGTGGCCACGACCACGTCGAGCCAGTAGTGGTTCGCGGTGCCCACGATCACCAGCAGCGTCACCAGCGGATGCAGCAGCCACAGCCAGCGCCACCGGGTCCGCGTCGCGACGATCAGACCGATCGCCAGCATCAGGGCCCAGCCGAAGTGCAGCGAGGGCATCGCCGCGAACTGGTTCGACAACGTGTCGGTGCGCGGCGGCCCGTACACCGAGGGCCCGAAGAGCCGGGCCGTGTCGATCAGGCCGGTGGCGGCCAGCATGCGCGGCGGGGCGAGCGGAAAGAGGAGGTGCAGCACCAGCGCGGCGCCGGTCACGGCGGCCAGCACCCGGCGGGCCCAGAGATAGTGCGCGGGCCGTCGCAGGTAGAGCCAGACCAGGAAGGCCACGGTGGCCGGGAAGTGGACGGCGGCGTAGTACGTGTTCGCTACGTGTATCAGCGTGTCGCCGTGCAGCAGCAGGGACTGGACCGCGCCCTCGTCGGGCAGCCGGAGCACCCGCTCCCAGTCCCACACGTGGTGGGCGTTGCGGAACGCCTCTGCGGTCTCTCCCGTCGCCAGTCGGCGGCCGGACTTGTAGACGAGGAAGAGCCCGGCCACGAGCAGCAGCTCACGGACGAGTGGCGGGCGCGCGGGCGCGTCCGGCCCCGCTTCGGCAGGCTCGCTGCGGGCATTCATCCCCCGGCCCCTTCGCTGACGGTGGTGCGTGTGGCTGGTCGGATACGGGGGCGTGTGACGGTTCTCATCGATACGACCTCGTTCCGATACGCCAGTGTACCGATACGGTGGTGTACCGGTACACTGGCGTATCGATAGACATACGACACACCGGAAGCGGGAAGGAGCGGGGCCGATGACGTCGCAGGACGCGGACCGACCGGATGCGGTCGGCACCTCGCGCCGCTCCAAGCTCACGCCGGAGCGTGAGCAGGAGTTCTTCGACGCCGTGCTCGACCAGCTCCGCTCCTGCGGCTACGACGCCGTCACCATGGAGGGCATCGCCGCCAGCACCCGGTGCAGCAAGTCCACGCTCTACCGGCAGTGGAAGACCAAGCCCCAGTTCGTGGCCGCAGCCCTGCGCTCCAACCGCCGGGTGCGCTTCACCGACATCGACACCGGTTCGCTCGCCGAGGACCTCCGCCAGGCGGCCGCGGCCGCGGGCGAGGGGGCGGGAAAGGACACCGGGCTGCTCCAGGCGCTGGGCCACGCGGTCATGGAGGACCCGGAGCTCAAGTGCGCGCTGCGCGAGGCGCTCGTCGAGCCGGAGATCGCCGCGCTGCGGGCGATCCTCGCGCGCGGAGTGGCCCGCGGAGAGGTGCCGGCCGGCCACCCGGCGCTGGAGTACGTGCCGGCACAGCTCTTCGGCATGCTGCGGATGCGGCCCGTCCTGGAGGGCGAGCAGGCCGACGCGGCCTACCTCGTCCGGTTCGTGGAGGCCGTCGTGCTGCCGGCGCTCGGCCTCCCCTGAGACTCAGGCCGCCGTCCACGGGATGACTGGACGGTGGCCTGCCCGCGCCGCACCGTGGGGACGGGGGCGGCGCGCACCCCCGGCCGGGCGGGGCACCCTTTGAGCGGAAGGGCGCCCCACCCGGCCGGCAGTTCTTTGAGCCGTACATCTGCGGTACCTCCGCAGGCACCGCCGGGGCGGTCAGACGTCCTGGCCGTTGCCTCCGCCGCCGCCCGAGGTGTCCACCTCGATGCCCTTGGTGATCTCGTCGATGACCGTCTGCTTCTGGTCGGTGTCGACACCGAAGCGGACGACGACGATGCGCTCGGGGTCGGCGGGCGAGGGGAAGGCCAGCGACTCGACGAAGCCGTCGGAGCCCTTGGCGGTGACCGCCTTCCAGCGGACCAGGTAGCCCTTCTGCCCGGCGACCGTGACCGCCTCGGAGGCCAGCTCCTCGTGCGAGGTGATCCCGCCGTACGACTTGCCGCCGTAGGACTCCTCGGCGTTCGCCTCGATGTCGGCCTTGGCGACCTCCTCCGCGGTGTCGCCCTCGGTCTTCAGGAGCAGGGCGGGGGCCGAGTAGGCGCCGCCCTTCGTGCAGGAACTGGAGGCGTCCCCGGGGCACTTGTAGGTGTCCTCCGACGTCACCTGCGCGCCGACCTGCAACTCCTGCCCCGACCAGCCGTCCGGTATGGGCAGGCTGATCCCGCTGAACGCGTCCGTCACCGAGCCGCTGTCGACCGTGGGCGGCTCCGACTGGTCCGGGGAGTCCGGCGCGGGCGATCGGCCGTCCTCGCCCCCGTCACCGCCGCCCGAGTCGCCGAAGGGGTCGTTCCGGTCGCCCGGACCGCGCCGGTCCTGCTGCGCGGCGCCCGCGTCGTTGCCGCCCGAGCCGTCGTCGGTCAGCGCGTACACGCCGACCCCGATGCCGGCCAGCACCGCCACGGCCGCCGCGACGGCTATGCCGGTGCGCAGCCGCCGCCGACGCGCGGACGGGGGCTGGACGGGTATGCCCGGATAGCCCGGGTGCACGGGGTACGGACCGGCCGCGGTGTCCTGCACCGGCGGCTGGAGCGGCGGTTGCGCGGGGGGAGCCCACGCGGCGGCCGCTTCCGCGGGGCGCACCCGGTCGGTCCACGCCGTGCCGTCCCACCAGCGTTCGGTGGCGGGACCGTCATTCTTCTGTCCGGGGTCCGGGTACCACCCGGGAGGAGTCGCCTGCGTCATGTGCCCACCGTATGAGGCGTCGGTGAAAGCCGGATGAGAGGGCCCGGCCGGATCTCCGGCCGCACCCCCGTCCTGCGACGGCCCGGCGCCCCGCCCCGCCCCGCGCCGCGCGAGGTTGACGGCCGCCCGGCCGCACCGCCGCTGATGACAGGCCCGGCGCGTCGTTCACGCTTTACCGCATGTCACCCGTCACGGCAACTGGTCGGCGGAGCGCCCACCACTTGCGCGATCGGAGGGCTAGGCTCAGGCTCTGTACGTCATTCGGGCGACTCGGGGAGGTAGCGGGATGACGGAGGTACGGCGGGCGGGCGCCGTCCCGGGCTCCCTCTGGGAGCGCGACGAGGAAGTCGCCACCATCACGCGCGCGGTGGACACCCTGTGCGCGGACCGCACGTCCCCCGGCACCCTGCTGGAGGCCCGCGGCGAGGCCGGGGTCGGCAAGACGGCGCTGCTCGCCGAGACCCGCCGGATCGCCGAGGCCCGGGGCTGCACCGTCTGGTCGGCACGCGGCGGCGAGACCCTCAGGTCCGTCCCCTTCAACGTGGTGCGCCAACTGCTCCAGCCCGCCCTGGTGTCCATGCTGCCCGAGGAGGCCCGCGAGTACCTCGGCGACTGGTACGACATCGCGGGCCCCGCCCTCGGCATAGCGGACCCCGGTGAGCGGCAGGCCGACCCGCAGGGCGTGTGCGACGGCCTGGTCGCCGCCGTACGCCGGCTCGCCCGCCGGGAGTGGCCGCTGGTGCTGCTGATCGACGACGCCCACTGGGCCGACCAGGAGACCCTGCGCTGGCTCGCCGCGCTCGCCGAACGCCTCGACGAGACCTCCGTCCTGGTCGTCATCGCCCGCCGCCCCGGCGACGTCAGCGGCGACAGCGCCCGTCACCTGGAGGCGGCCACCGCCGTCGGCCGCCCCCTTGCCCCGCTGAACGCCCTCACCCCCGAGGCGACGGCCGGACTCACCCGCGCCACGCTGGGCGCACACGCCGAGGCCGCGTTCTGCCGCGAGGTGTGGGCCGTCACCGGCGGCAACCCCTACGAGACCGTCGAACTCCTCGCGAAGGTCCAGGACAGCGAATTGCAACCCGTCGAGGCGGAGGCCGCCGAACTGCGCGCCCTGAACCGCTCCGCCCGCGGCGGCGGTCTCGTCGCCCGCCTGGAGCAACTCGGCGTCGACTCCACCCGGTTCGCATGGGCCGCGGCCATCCTCGGCGGCGGCATCACCGTCGACATGGTGGCCGGGCTCGCCACCCTGGACCGCGCCGACGCCGCCCGCTGCGCCGAGTTGCTCCGGGGCGCCCGGATCCTGTCCGTGCCCGACGCCACCGCCGGGCAACCGTCCGCGGGCGACCTGGAGTTCGTCCACCCGCTGATCGCCACCGCCGTCTACAACTCCATCCCCGACGCGCTGCGCACGGCGATGCACGGCATAGCGGCCCAGCTGGTCGCCGACTCCGGCCTCGGTGCGGCGGCAGCCTCCCGCCATCTGCTCAAGGTGCACCCCGACGACGACCAGGAAGTCGTGGCCCAGCTGCGCGAGGCCGCCCGCGAGCACCTCGCCGTCGGAGCCCCCGACGCGGCCCGGCGCTGCCTCGAACGGGCCCTGCAAGAACCGCCGTTGCCCGAGTCCCACGCACGCGTGCTGTTCGAACTGGGCTGCGCCACCCTCCTCACCGCGCCCGCCACCACCATCGGTCACCTGCGCACCGCGCTCGCCATGCCCGGCCTCGAGGGCGAGCAGCGGGTGGACGCCGTCTTCCGGCTCTCCCAGGCACTGCTCCACAACGACCAGCTGGAGGAGGCCGTCCGCACCGTCGAGGCGGAGGCCGCCCGCAACCCCGACCCCTCGGCGCGCCTGCGGCTCCAGGCGGCCCAGTACATGTGGGAGGGCATCCACGCGGGCGAGACCTCCTCGCCGCACCGCTCCGCACGCCTGGCCGAACTCGCCGCCACCTGCACCGGCCGCGACAACGCCGAGCGCGCCCTGCTCATCCTGCGCGGCTTCGACGCCATGACCCACGGCGAGAGCGCCGAGGAGGTCGTCGAACTGTGCGACCGCGCCCTCGTCAACGGCCGCCTGGCACCCGGACTCGGCTGGACCGACACCGAGTGGGGCCTGGAACTGCCGATGATGCTGGCCAGCTCCTACGCCTACGCCGACCGGCTCGACCGTGCCGAGGCACTGTTCACCGAGGCCCTGCGCGCCTACGAGAGCGCGGGCTGGAGCGGCGGCCACCTCTCCCTCGCGCACGCCTACGTCGGCCTCGGACACCGCAGGAGGGGCCGCCTGAGGGAGGCCGAGCAGTCGCTGCGCGAGTCCCTGCGCATCGCCGAGCGCGTCGGCCGCGGACTGCCGCTGTACTGGTCGGCGACCTGCAACCTGATCGACACCCTGCTCGCCCGCGGCCATGTCGAGGAGGCCAGGACCGTCGCCGACCAGTACGGCTTCGCCCCGCCGTACCCGTCGACGATCGTGCTGCCCGACCCCCGCCCGGTGCGCGGCCGCCTGCTCCTCGCCACCGGCCGCACCAAAGAGGGCGTCAACGAACTGGAGGCCACCGAGAAGGCCGCCGCCGCGCGGGGCCGGCACAACCCGGTGGTCGTCCCCTGGGCGACCGAACTGGCCCGGGCGCTGGCCGGCGAGGACCCCGGCCGCGCCGCCCGACTGGCCACCGACGCCCGCCGCCAGGCCGAGCGCTTCGGCACGGACACCGCGATAGGAGAGGCCCTGCGCTGTGCCGCCGCACTGGAGACCGGCCAGTGCGCGGTCCGGCTCGCCGCCCAGGCCGTCACCTATCTGGAGGCCTCGCCCTGCCAGTACGAGCACGCCGCCGCCCGCGTGGAGTACGGCCTCGCGGCCCGCTCGGCGGCCGAGCTGAACCGGGGACTGGCGCTGGCCGAGTCCTGCGGCGCCGACGGCCTCGCGGCCCGCGCCCGCGAGGCCCTGGCGGTGGTGGGCCGGGCGGGCTGAGGTCCCTCGGGGCGCGCCGAGGGGGTTCACTCCGCGCTGCCGTCCGCCTCCTCGGCCAGCACCCGCTGGGCCGTCGCGAACGCCGAGTTCGCGGCCGGGACCCCGCAGTACACCGCGGTCTGGAGCAGTACCGCGCCGATCTCGTCCGGCGTCAGCCCGTTGCGGCGCGCCGCCCGCACGTGCATGGCCAGCTCCTCGTAGTGGCCGTGCGCGACCAGCGCCGTCAGCGTGACCATGCTGCGCTCGCGGCGCGAGAGCGTCTCGTCGGTCCAGATCTCGCCCCACGCGTAGCGCGAGATGAAGTCCTGGAAACGGGCGGTGAACGGCGACTGCCGCGCCTGCGCCCGGTCCACGTGCGCGTCGCCCAGCACCTCGCGCCGCACCGCCATGCCCCGCCGGGCCCCGCCGTCGAGATGGGTCCGCAGCGCCGTCAGCACCGCCTCGGGCCGCTCGGCCGGCGCCAGGTGCGAGGCACCCGGGATCTCCGTCAGCGTGGCGCCCGGCACCGCGTCGGCGATCTCCCGCAGGTGCGCGGGCGGCGTGGCCGGGTCCTCCCGCCCCGCGACCAGCAGGGTCGGCGCGGAGATCTCACCGACCCGCTCCCGCAGGTCGAAGGCGGCCAGCGCGTCGCAACAGGCCGCGTACGCACCGGGATCGGCCTCCCGGTGGTCCCGGACCAGCCGCGGCACGGTGAACCCCGGCGTGAACCACCGCGCGTCCGCACTGTCCGCGAACCGTGCCAGCCCCTCGGCGCGCACCTGCGCGGCCCGCTCCTGCCACGGCCGCGCGCCGTTGAAGTGCGCCGACGAGCAGACGACCGCCAGGGACGACACGCGCTCCGGGTGGTGCACCGCCAGATGCAGGCCCACCGCACCGCCCAGGGACACCCCGGCGTGGGCGAACCGCTCCACCCCGAGCGAGTCGGCGAGCGCCAGCACCAGATCGGCCAGGTCCCCGACGGTGGCGCCGGGCCCGATCAGATCGGCCCGGGAACCTCCGTGCCCCGGCAGGTCCCAGCGGATCACCCGGTGCCGGACGGACAGTTCGGGCGCCACCGCGTCCCACAGCGCGTACGAGGTGCCCAGCGAGGGCCCGAGCAGCAGCGGGGGAGCGGAAGCGGGGCCTTCGGACAGGTGGTTGAGCAGGGTCGTCAACGTCGCTCCAGAGCACGGTCGGTGAGGGCGGCAGCGGCGCCCGTGTAGCGAGCGGGGTCGGTCGGGCCGGCCAGGTCGAGGTCCCGCAACTCCGGCACCTCGGCCAGTAGTTCACCAAGGTCCCGGTCCTCGGCGTAGGCGCGCGCCGCCAGTTCGGTGAGCAGCTCCCTGGCGCGGGCCCGGCCGAGCACCGGCGCCAGTTCGGCCGAGAGCCGCTCCGAGACGATCAGTCCGTGGGTGAGCCCGAGGTGCGCCCGCATCACGTCCGGGCGCACCCGCAGCCCCTCGGCCAGCTCCGCGGCATCGCGCGCGGCGCCGCCGGTCAGCCGCAGCAGGTCCCGCAGCGGCTCCCACTCGGCGTGCCAGGCCCCGGCCGGCCGCTCGTCCTCGGCGGCCAGTGAGCCGTACAGCGTGGCCGCGAGCTGCGGTGCGCGCCGGGCGGCCGCCGCGATCAGCGTGGACCGCACCGGGTTCGCCTTGTGCGGCATCGCCGACGAGCCGCCCCCGCCGCCCTCGGCGACCTCGCCGATCTCGGTCCGGGACAGCGTCAGCACGTCCACGGCGATCTTCCCGAGCGCCCCGGCGGTGAAGGCGAGGGTCCCGGCCAGGTCGGCGAGCGGAGTGCGCAGCGTGTGCCAGGGCAGCAGGGGTGCCCGCAGCCCGAGTTCACGGGCGTAGGCGGCGGGCAGCGCGGTCGGGTCCGTCGCGCCGTACGCCTCGAAGGCGGCCAGGGTGCCCGCCGCGCCGCCGAGCTGGGCGGGCAGCGCGTCCCGCACCGCCGTGATCCGGTCCCGCGCGTCCAGCACCAGCGCGCGCCATCCGGCCGCCTTGAGCCCGAAGACGATCGGCACGGCGTGCTGGGTGAGGGTCCGGCCCGGCATCGGTGTGTCCCGGTGCCCGGCGGCCAGCCGGGCCAGCGCCCGTTCCGTGCGGGCGAGATCGGGCAGCAGCAGGTCCAGGGTGCGGGCGGCGACCAGCATCGTCGCCGTGTCCAGGATGTCCTGGCTGGTCGCGCCCCGGTGCACATACGGCCCGTACGGCTCGCCGACCGCCTTCGTCAGGTCGGCCACCAGGGGGATGACCGGATTCCCGCCGCCCCGGGCGCGCGCGGCCAGGGAGCGCGCGTCGAAGGCGCCGGGATCGGCCGCGGCCGCGCCCACCGCGTCCGCCGCCCCGGCCGGGGCGAGCCCCAGCGCGGCCTGGGCACGGGTCAGCGCCGCCTCGGCGTCGAGCAGGGCCCGCAGATACGCGCGGTCACCGGTGGCCGAGGCGGCCGCCGAGCCCGTCCACCCGGGGGCGAGCAGGCCCGTGTCGGTGTCGCTCCCGGCGGGGCCGGGGACGGCAGGTGATGTCACTGAAACTCCAGGAAGACCGTCTCGCCCTCGCCCTGAAGGCGGATGTCGAAACGGTACGTGCCGTGGCCCTCGTCCGCGGCGACCAGCGTGTCGCGGCGTCCGGCGGGCACCCGGGACAGCAGCGGGTCGGCCGCGAGTACCGCCTCGTCGCCCGGCAGGTAGATCCGGGTGAACAGGTGCACCAGCAGCCCGCGCGCGAACACGCACACGCTGACGTACGGTGCGCTCCGCCCCCGCGCGCCCGGTCGCAGCGTCCGTGCGTACCAGTGGCCGTTCGCGTCGGTCTGGATGCGCCCGAAGCCGGTGAACTCCACGCCGTTGCGGCCAAGGAAGCCGCCGGAGGCGGGGTCGCGCCGCATCGACCCGTCGGCGGTGGGGACATGGCCCTCGGAGTCCGGGCCCCACAGCTCCAGGAGGGCGTCGGGCAGCGGGTTGCCCTCGCCGTCGTACACGTACCCGTGCACGGTGACCGTGCCGGGGTGCCCGGCGGGCGCGATGTCCTCGCCGCCGCGGAAGGGCAGCGCGTACCCGTAGAACGGGCCGACCGTGTGCGACGGCGTGGGCAGCACCTGCTCAGGCGTGCTCGTGTCGATCTTCGTCATGGCGGGTCAGCGTCCTTCTTCGATCCAGGTGGCGTTCGGGCCGTCGAGCACGATGTCCCAGTGGTAGCCGAGCGAGAACTCCGGCACGGACAGGCTGTGGTCGTAGGTCGCGATCAGCCGCTGCCGCGCGGCGTCGTCCGTCACCGACTGCAGGATCGGGTCGTACGGGAACAGCGGGTCGTTCGGGAAGTACATCTGCGTGACCAGACGCTGGGTGAACGCCGAGCCGAACACGGAGAAGTGGATGTGCGCCGGCCGCCAGGCGCCCACGTGGTTGCGCCACGGGTAGGGGCCGGGCTGCACGGTCGTGAAGCGGTAGAAGCCGTCGTCGTCGGAGAGGGTGCGGCCCACACCGGTGAAGTTGGGGTCCAGCGGCGCGTCGTGCTGCTCGCGCTGGTGGGCGTAGCGCCCGGCCGAGTTGGCCTGCCAGATCTCCACGAGCTGCCCGCGGACCGGTTTCCCGTCGCGGTCCAGGAGACGGCCGGAGACGGTGATGCGCTCGCCGACCGGCTCACCGGTGTGCTGCCGGGTCAGGTCGTTGTCGACGTCGGTGATGTCCCGCTCCCCGAAGGCGGGCGAGGCCAGCTCCACCAGCTCCGGGTCCTTGGCGACGTCGATGGCGATCGGCGGCTGCTTCGGGTGGCGCAGCACCGAGGAGCGGTACGGGACGTAGTCGCGGCGCGGGTGGTGCTCGACGGGCGCGCCGTCGGCGACCCGCTTCTCGTAGGCGGCGTGCTCGGCCGCGATCTCCGCGTCGATGTCGTGCTGGGTGAGAGTCATGGGGGCGTCCCTGGGGGTGACTAGCGGTCGAGGACCAGGGCGAGGCCCTGGCCGACGCCGATGCAGAGGGTGGCGATGCCGGTGCCGCTCCCCCTGCGGGCGAGCTGGTGGGCGACGGTGCCGGCGAGGCGGGCGCCGGAGGCGCCGAGCGGGTGGCCGAGGGCGATGGCGCCGCCCTGCGGGTTGAGGACCGCGGGGTCGAACTCGGGCCACTCGGCGACACAGCCCAGCACCTGGGCGGCGAAGGCCTCGTTGAGTTCGAGCACGTCCAGGTCGGCGAAGGTCCGTCCGGCCCTGGCGAGCGCGCGGTTCACCGCCGCCACGGGGGCGAGGCCGAAGTACTGCGGGTCGGTCGCCGAGACCCCGGTGGCCGAGACCCGGGCGAGCGGCTCGCGTCCGGTGGCCCGCAGGCCCTCCTCGTCGACCAGGAGCAGCGCGGCGGCACCGTCGTTGAGCGGCGAGGCGTTCCCGGCGGTCACCGTGCCGTCGGTCGTGCGGAAGGACGGCCTGAGCTTCGCCATCGCCTCCAGCGAGGCGTCCGGGCGTACGCATTCGTCGGCGGCGAAGTCCACCGGGTCGCCCTTGCGACGCGGCACCGGCACGGGCGCCAGCTCGGCGTCGAACAGGCCGTCGGCCTGGGCCCGGGCGGCCTTGTGGTGGGAGGCGAGGGCGTACTCGTCCTGCCGCTCGCGGGTGATCCCGTGCTTGTCGGCGATCAGCTCTGCCGACTCGCCGAGCGGGATCGTCCACTGCGGGTCCATCGCCGGGTTGACCATGCGCCAGCCCAGGGTGGTCGAGTACATCTCGGTGTGCCCGGCGGGGAAGGGCCGGTCCGGCTTGGGCAGCACGTACGGCGCCCGCGTCATCGACTCCACGCCGCCCGCGAGCACGACCGACGCGTCGCCGACCGCGATGGCGCGGGCGGCCTGGATCACCGCTTCGAGGCCGGACGCGCACAGCCGGTTCACGGTGACGCCGGGGACGGTGGTGGGCAGGCCGGCCAGGAGCGCGGCCATCCGGGCGACGTTGCGGTTCTCCTCGCCGGCGCCGTTGGCGTTGCCGAAGTACACGTCGTCGATCCGGGACGGGTCCAGGTCAGGGGTGCGGCCGAGGAGTTCACGGATCGCGTGCGCGGCCAGGTCGTCCGGGCGCACGCCCGCCAGGCCTCCGTTGTACTTGCCGAACGGGGTGCGCACCGCGTCGACGATGTAGACGTCCCTCACTTCAGTCCCTCCGCGCTCTTCGCGACGACGAGCTTGGCATCGGTCCTGGCCACGACCTCGTCGACGCCCACGCCCGGTGCGGTCTCCACCAGGACCAGGCCGTCGCCGGTGACGTCGAGGACGCCGAGGTCGGTGATGACGCGGTTCACGCACGCCTTGCCGGTGAGCGGCAGGGCGCACTCCTCAAGGATCTTGGGGGAGCCGTCCTTGGCGGTGTGGGTCATGACCACGATGACGGTCCGGGCGCCGTGGACGAGGTCCATCGCGCCGCCGATCCCGGTGATCATCTTGCCCGGGATCGCCCAGTTCGCCAGGTCGCCGGAGGCGGAGACCTGCATCGCGCCCAGCACCGCCACGTCGATGTGCCCGCCCCGGATCATGCCGAAGGACAGGGCCGAGTCGAAGAAGGCGGCGCCCGGCCGGACGGTGACCGTCTCCTTGCCCGCGTTGATCAGGTCGGGGTCCACCTCGGCCTCGGTGGGGTACCTGCCGGTGCCCAGGATGCCGTTCTCCGACTCCAGGGTGACCTCGACGCCCTCGGGGAGGTAGTTCGGGATCAGGGTGGGCAGGCCGATGCCGAGGTTGACGTACTGGCCGTCCGCCAGCTCCAGCGCCGCCCGCGCGGCCATCTGTTCACGCGTCCACGCCATCAGGAACTCACCGTCCGCCGCTCGATCTTCTTGTCGGTGGCCTGCTCCGGAGTGAGCGCCACCACCCGCTGGACGAAGATCCCCGGCAGGTGCACCGCGTCCGGGTCGATCCCGCCGGGCTCGACCAGCTCCTCCACCTCGGCGATCGTCACCCGACCGGCCATCGCGGCCAGCGGGTTGAAGTTCCGGGTCGACTTCGCGAAGACCAGGTTGCCGTGCCGGTCGCCCTTCGCCGCGCGGACCAGCGCGAAGTCGGTGCGGATGCCGCGTTCGAGGACGTACTCCGTCCCGTCGAACTCGCGGACCTCCTTCGGCGGCGAGGCCAGCGCGACCCCGCCCGACCCGTCGTAGCGCCACGGCAGCCCGCCGTCGGCGACCTGGGTGCCGACCCCGGCGGGCGTGTAGAAGGCGGGGATCCCCGCGCCGCCGGCCCGCAGCCGCTCGGCCAGGGTGCCCTGGGGGATCATCTCCACCTCCAGCTCCCCGCCCAGGTACTGGCGCGCGAACTCCTTGTTCGCGCCGATGTAGGACCCGGTCACCCGGGCGATGCGCCCGGCGGCCAGCAGGACGGCCAGCCCGGACTCCATCGCCCCGCAGTTGTTGGAGACCACCGACAGCCCGCCGGTCCCGCGCTCGTACAGCGCCTGGATCAGCACGTTCGGCACACCGCTCAGCCCGAAGCCGCCCACCGCGAGCGACGCGCCGTCGGCCACGTCGGCCACCGCCGCACCGGCCGTGGCCACCACCTTGTCCATCCGAGGTGCCCCATCTCTTCCGCGTGCCCCGGAAGCAGATAGTCAGGGCACTGAGTATTTCAGCGAGGTTGCCCACACGCTGCCACCGGACGGCCGGGGCGTCAAGACCCGTAAAGTCCGAGGTAGATCTAGTGAGGCTTTCCCGGATGTCGGTACTCGGTGCCATGTATCGTCAGTGCACCTACGAATGTGACCACGGGGAGTTCACATGGCAGCGGTCGATCTGGCCACCCACCCCGGCCACCTGGCCCGGCGGCTGCAGCAGGCGCACTACCTGCTGTGGAACACGATGGTCTCCGAGGAGACCACCTCGCCGCAGTACGCCGTCCTCAACGCCCTCGTCGCCGAGCCGGGGCTCGACCAGCGCACCGTGGGGGAGCGGGTGGGCCTGGACCGGTCCACCATCGCGGAGGTGGTCAGCCGGCTCGGCCGCCGCGGGCTGCTCGACAAGGTCCGCGACCCTCAGGACGGCCGCCGGTCCCTGCTCCGGCTCACCGACGAGGGGCTGCGCGTCCACCGCAGGCTGGGCGTGCGCGTCGCCCGGATGAACCAGGTGTTCCTGGCCCCGCTCGCCGCCGACGAGCAGGCGGTCTTCATCGACCTGATCCGCCGGGTCGCGGACGCCGCGGAGGGGCTCCGCAACCCGGCCGAGCCGGCGGTGGCACCGGGCTGACCGGGGGTCCCCCGTCAGGAGTGCCCGGCGAAGACGACCCAGACCTGGCCCTCGGCGAAGTTCAGCGGCTTGCCGTCCCCGGTGGTGAAGGTCGTGCCGTCCGCGGCCGCCCCGCGCTTCCAGGTCGCGTCGTACGCGCGCCCGTCGCGCAGCACCTCCGCCTCCCCGGAGCCCACCGACTCGACGTAGGGTGAATTGCTGCCGCGGAAGTCGCGGAAGTCCGACTCGCGCACCTTCACGTGCTGCACGACGACCGTGGCCGCTGCCAGCCGCCCGCCGTCGGCCGTGCGGGCCGGGCTGCCGTCCATGGAGACCAGCCACCGGTCCCGGCTGTCGGACCAGGTGAAGGCGAAGCTCGCCGAGGGGTAGCGCACCGTGTGCGAGGACTCCGCCCGGCCGCCCGCGGGGGCCTTGCCGTAGGTGAACCCGGTGGTGAGGGCCGCGGCACCCGACGGCTTCCCCAGCAGTCTGTCCGGTCGCAGGTAGAGGTTGTGCGGGGCCTGCCGGTCCCCGGCGCGTACGTAGGCGTCGGAGTCCTCGCTCGCCGGCTCCGCGCGCAGCGGCGCCCTGTCGATGATCGGCAGCAGTCTGCTCTGCGCCCCGGAGAACGCCAGCACCGGCCGGTCGAACTGGCCGAGCAGCTCCAGGTCGGACTCGCGGGCGCTGCGCACCGGCCCCACCGACTCGGGCAGCTCGGTGGCGTAGATCGCCATCAGCCGGCTCAGTCCCGCCTCCACGGGCTCGGCGTAGACGATGTCCGCGTCCTTGAGGCCCGTCTGCGGGCGGGCCGCGCGCACGTTGTCCACCTTCACGGCGAGCACCGGTCCGGACGCGGGGGCGGCGCTGTGCGAGCGCTCCGGTCGCGGCGCGTGCGACGCCCGTCCGTCGTCCTTCGCACCGGGCCCCGCCGTGCAGCCCGCCGCGCCCAGCGAGACCGCCACCGCCGCCGTCAGCAGGGCGGCGCGGCGCCCCCTGCGCGTTCCTCTTCGCATCCCGGCCATCCGTCCACCCATCCCGTGTCATTGATTGTGCGCTTCTTGAAGCATTTAGTGCCATACCTGAATGAATCCGATACGGCACACGGAACGGGACAGATAATCCGCTGTTCGGCCGAAAAGACCGCCTGGTTCGGCGACCGGAGCCCCGGGGTACCCGGCGGACACGCAGAACCGACGGGCACGGCGACGGAGGGAGCGCGCGCGATGAAGGCAGTGACGTGGCAGGGCAAGCGGGACGTGCGGGTGGAGGAGGTGCCCGACCCGAGGATCCAGGAGCCGACGGACGCCGTCATCCGCGTCACGTCCTCCGGGCTGTGCGGCTCCGACCTGCACCTCTACGAGGTGCTCACGCCGTTCATGACACCGGGCGACATCCTCGGCCACGAGCCGATGGGCATCGTCGAGGAGGTCGGTCCGGAGGTGACCAACCTGAAGCCCGGCGACCGGGTGGTGGTGCCGTTCCAGATCGCGTGCGGCCACTGCTACATGTGCGACACCGGGCTGCCGACCCAGTGCGAGACCACCCAGGTCACCGGCGAGGGCATGGGTGCCCCGCTGTTCGGCTACACCCGCCTGTACGGCGCGATCCCCGGCGGCCAGGCCGAGTACCTGCGCGTGCCGCAGGCCCAGTTCGGCCCGATCAAGGTGCCCGAGGGCCCGGCCGACGACCGCTTCGTCTACCTCTCCGACGTGCTGCCCACCGCCTGGCAGGCGGTCGAGTACGCCGCCGTCCCGCAGGGCGGCAGCCTCGCCGTGCTGGGCCTCGGCCCGATCGGCGACATGGCGTGCCGGATCGCCCGCCTCAAGGGGGTCGACAAGGTGTTCGGCGTGGACCTCGTGCCGGAGCGGCTGGAGCGGGCCCGCGAACGGGGCGTGGAGACCTTCGACCTGCGGTCCTTCGACAACGAGAAGGAACTCGTCTCGGCGATCCAGGACCGCACGGGTGGCCGCGGCCCCGACGCCGTGATCGACGCGGTCGGCACCGAGGCACACGGCGGCGCCGTGGCCAAGCTGGTGCAGCAGACCGCCGCGGTGATGCCCCGGGCCATCGGCGGGCCCCTGGCCGAGCGGTTCAGCGTCGACCGGCTCGCCGCCCTCTACACCGCGATCGACCTGGTGCGCCGCGGCGGCACCATCTCGCTGTCCGGCGTGTACGGCGGCATGGCCGACCCGATGCCGATGCTCACCATGTTCGACAAGCAGATCCAGCTGCGCATGGGCCAGGCCAACGTACGCCGCTGGAGCGACGAGATCGTCCCGTACCTGACCGACCAGGACCCCCTCGGCGTCGACGGCTTCGCCACCCACCGGGTGCCGCTGGCGGACGCGCCGCACGCTTACGAGATGTTCCAGAAGAAGCAGGACGGCGCGGTCAAGGTGCTGATGAAGCCGTAGGAGCCGTGGCGTCGGCGGCGCGCGCGTCAGGGCCCGCCGAGGATCTCCGCCAGGTCGTAGCGGACCGGCTCCTCCAACTGCGCGTAGGTGCAGCTCTCGGGGGTCCGGTCCGGGCGCCACCGGCGGAAGCGGGCCGTGTGCCGAAAACGCGCCCCGTTCTCCATGTGGTCGTACGCCACCTCGACGACCCGCTCGGGACGCAGCGGCACCCAGGACAGATCCTTCTTGCCCGACCACCGGCTCGGCGCGCCGGGCAGCCGCGCCGACTCGTGCGCCGCCTCCTCGGCCCAGGCGGCCCACGGATGCCCCCGGGCGTCGTCCATGCGCAGCGGCTCCAGCTCCTCCACCAGCTCGGCCCGGCGCTTCATCGTGAAGGCGGCACTCACCCCCACGTGCTGGAGCACCCCCCGGTCGTCGTACAGGCCGAGCAGCAGCGAGCCGACCACCGGCCCGCTCTTGTGGAAGCGGTACCCGGCGACGACCACGTCCGCCGTCCGCTCGTGCTTGATCTTGTACATGGCCCGCTCGTCCTGCCGGTAGCGCAGATCGAGCGGCTTGGCGACCACCCCGTCCAGACCGGCCCCCTCGTACCGCTCGAACCACTGCCGGGCCACCGCGATGTCGTCCGTCGCCGGCGCCACGTGCACCGGCGGCGTCACCCCGGACAGCGCCCGCACCAGCAGCGCCCGCCGGTCGGCCAGCCCCACGTCGAGCAGGGACGCGTCGTCCAGCGCCAGCAGGTCGAAGGCCACCAGCGAGGCAGGGGTGCGCTCCGCCAGCGTCCGCACCCGGGAGTCCGCCGGATGGATCCGCTCGGTCAGCGCGTCGAAGTCCAGATGCCCGTCCCGCGCGATGACGATCTCCCCGTCCACCACGCACCGCTCGGGCAGCCGCTCCCGCACCGCCGCCACCAGCTCCGGGAAGTACCTGGTCAGCGGCTTGCCCGTCCGGCTCCCCAGCTCCACCTCGTCCCCGTCGCGGTACACGATCGCCCGGAAGCCGTCCCACTTCGCCTCGTAGTGCATGCCCGGCGGGATCCTCGCCACGGACTTGGCGAGCATCGGCTTCACGGGCGGCATGACGGGGAGGTCCATGGTCCGATTCTGTACGCCCGCGCCCGCCGTCGCCTGATGTGCGAAGCTCCCGCGCCCCGCCTACCGTGGCTCGCATGGCGGAAGCGGTGGAGCTGGAGGCGGGCGGACGGAGCGTACGGCTGTCCAGCCCGGGGAAGGTCTTCTTCCCGGAGTGCGGGTACACCAAGCTGGACGTGGCCCGGTACTACCAGGCCGTCGCCCCCGGCATCCTGCGCGCCCTGCGCGACCGGCCCACCACACTCCAGCGCTACCCCGACGGCATCACCGGCGAGTGGTTCTACCAGAAGCGCGCGCCCAAGGGGATGCCCGACTGGATCCCGACCGCGCACATCACCTTCCCCAGCGGACGCAGCGCCGACGAGATGTGCCCCACCGAGGAGGCGGCCGTGCTGTGGGCCGCCCAGTACGGCACCCTCACCTTCCATCCCTGGCCGGTGCGCCGCGACGACGTCGACCACCCCGACGAACTGCGCATCGACCTCGATCCGCAGCCCGGCACTGACTACGACGACGCCGCCCGCGCCGCCCACGAACTGCGGGCGGTGCTGGAGGAGTTCGGCGGACTGCGGGGCTGGCCCAAGACGTCCGGCGGGCGCGGCATCCATGTGTTCGTGCCGATCGAGCCGCGCTGGACCTTCACCCAGGTGCGGCGCGCCGCCATCGCCGTCGGCCGCGAGATGGAACGCCGGATGCCCGAGCGGGTCACCATCAAGTGGTGGAAGGAGGAGCGCGGCGAGCGCATCTTCATCGACTACAACCAGACCGCCCGCGACCGCACCATCGCCTCCGCCTACTCCGTGCGGCCCCGCCCGAACGCCCCGGTCTCCGCCCCGCTGACCTGGGACGAGGTGGGGGTCGCGCACCCGCAGGACTTCGACATCACGACCATGCCCGCGCGCTTCGCCGAACTCGGCGACGTGCACGCGGGCATGGACGACACGAGGTACTCCCTCGACGCGCTGCTGGAGTTGGCGACGAAGGACGAGCACGACCACGGGCTCGGTGATCTGCCGTACCCGCCCGAGTATCCGAAGATGCCGGGCGAGCCGAGCCGGGTCCAGCCCAGCCGGGCCAGGAAGAAGGCTCCCGGCCCGGACTGAGCCACAGCGGTCCGGGGACCTACAGGTCCTTGATCCGGACGTCGCGGTACGAGACCACGTCCGAGGTGCTGTGCACCTGGAGTCCGATGTAGCCGGAGGCGAACCGCCGCCCGTCGGTGCCCGGGTCGTCCGAGCGCTCGGGGTAGAAGGTCTGGCCGCCGAAGTTGTCGAACTCGTTGATCAGCACGCCGTTGCGGTAGATGGAGAAGTGCTGGTCCACCACCCGGATCTCGTAGTCGTTCCAGGTCCCCTTCTCCGTCACGCCCGCGCCGGCCAGGCCGACCCGGTCGAAGCCGTAGAGCGAGCCCGTCTTGTACATGTCGCCGGTCGGGCTGTCGAACACCTGTACCTCGTGTCCGTACTTGATGGCGACCCACTCCGGCCGGGACTCCTCCGGGTGGTCGTGCACCTGCGGGAAGCGCACGAAGACGCCGCCGTTGGTGTTCGCGGTGCCCGCCGCGTCGTCACGCCACTGGAGCTTCAGCGAGAAGTCGCCGTACTTGCGCTCGGGGAACCACAGCATGCCCATGCCGGGCGTGCTGGTGCTGGACGTGATCGAGCCGTCCGGGTTCAGCCCGAACGAACCGCCGCCCACCTGCTCCCACTTGGCGAAGGACTCCTGGCTGCCGTCGAGGATCGTGCGGTAGCCCTCGGTCTGGCCGGGCCGGCCGATCTTCGACTGCTTGGCGGCCTTGTTGATCGCCCGGTACTCCCGCTTGTCGACGACGCCCTCGTCCAGGAGGCCGTCCATGACCTCACGGACGTGCTTGAGGAACAGCGCCTGGGACGTCCACTCCTTCTCGTCCTCGATCATCTCGTTGATCCGGCACCGGTTGTTGGTCACCCGGTTCGGCACCCCCGAGTCGACCGTGCCGACGATCACCGTCTGCCGCTCGTCGTACTCCGGGCAGGGCGGCGGCGGCACCTGGCCCGCCACCACCGTGAAGCTCACGGTCAGCGGCTCGGAGGTGTTGCCCGCCTTGTCGCTCGCCCGGTACGCCACGGTGTGCCGGCCCACCCGGTCCACGACCACCGGGTCGGTGTACGCCAGGTAGGGCCCGGCGTCCAGCGAGTACTCCACACCGGCGACACCGGACCCGCCCTCGTCCGCGGCGTTCACGGTCACCTTCGCACTGCCGACGTAGGCGCCGTCGGAGTTCTTGGTGCCGTCCACGGTCGCGCCGGTCACCGGCGGGGTGGTGTCCTGCGGGGGAGCGGCGGCCACGGTGAAGGCGACGCTCTTCTCCGCGGCGACGTTGCCCGCCTTGTCGGTGGCCCGGTAGCGCACGGTGTGCTCGCCGACCTCGTGCACCATGACCGGCGCCGTGTACGCCGTCCAGGCGCCGTCGCCGACCGCGTACTCGATGGTGTTGACGCCGGAACCGGTGTCGGAGGCGGTGACGGTCACGGTCGCCATGTCGATATAGGCACCGTCCGCGTTCTTTTCCCCGCTCACCGTCGCCGAGGTCTCCGGCGCGGTCGTGTCGTCGGTGTCCGGCGCGGCCACGGCGAACGTGACGCTCTTCTCCTCGGCGGTGTTGCCCGCTTTGTCGAAGGCCCGGTAGCGCACCGTGTGCTCGCCGACCTGGTCGACGACGACCGGCGTGGTGTACGGCTGCCAGGCGCCGTCGGCACCGATCGCGTACTCGATCCGCTCCACGCCCGAGCCGCCCTCGTCGGTGGCGGCGATGCTCACGGTCGCGGAACCGACGTACGCGCCGTCGGCGTTCTGCGTGCCGCCCACCTCGGCCGAGGTCGCGGGCGCCGTGGTGTCCTCGCCGCCGCCGCCCTCGGTGACCACGAGCACGCCCGTCATCTGGCCGTGGCCCGGGATCGTGCAGTGGTACATGTACTTGCCGGGGGTGAGGGTGACCTCGGCGGTGTGCTTGCCGCCCTCGGCGTCGTTCGGGTTGGCCAGGATGTTCAGCTGGACGTCCTGGTTGTACGCGGGATCGCTGGTCATGAACGTCAGCGTGTGCGGCATGCCGGTGGTGTTGCCGGTGGCCTCACTGTTCTCGAAGACGATCGTGGCCGGACCGGCCACCGCCGTCTCGGGCGCCGACGTGTACTTGGTGATGTCGTCACCGGCCGTCCAGGTGAGCACCTGGTCGGCGGCGGCCGCGGCGGGCGCCGCCGCGGGCTGTCCGGAGGCGGACGTCGCCTGCAGTCCGAGCACCATCAGCAGGCCGGCCAGCAGCGCGGCCCACATTCTTCGTTGGCGTATCACTCGGTCCCCCTCGCCAGCTGTCCGGCGGCCGGCGTCGGGCCGCCGCCCTCGTAGGTGACCCGCCACAGGGCCGACTTGGAGTCCGAGGTGAAGAAGCCGCGGCCGTAGTCCAGGACGTACAGCGCGCCGTCCGGGCCGAACTTCCAGCCCATCAGGTTCTTGATGCCGTCGTTGCCGACCGGCACGATCTTCTTCAGGGACTCCGAGTGCACCGGCAGACCGCCGTCGCCCTGCGTCTTCGGGTCCATCAGCACCGCGTTGCGCGGCTGGTCGGAGTCGTAGAAGTCACCGACGAACCACTTGCCGTCCCAGTACGCGGGCCACTTGGTGTCACTGGTGCTGTCGGCGTCGTAGCGGTAGACCGGGCCGTTCATCGCGGCCTGGCCGCCGCCCTTGAGCCAGGGCAGCTTGTACGTGGCCTCGTCCTGCTCGTACGACGGGACGCCGTTCTCGTCGCGCGGGTAGTCGGGACCGCCGCCCTGCGGCGAGTACCAGATGTTGTTGCCGGTCACCGGCGGCAGGTTGACCAGGCCGTCGTTGTTCGGCGACTCGTTCTTCGGGTGGTCGCAGTCGTACCAGCCCAGCGGCTTCGACGGATCCGGCAGGTTCCGGTCCCGGTACGGCTGCTTGTTGCCCATGCAGTACGGCCAGCCGCGGTTGCTCGCCTTGGTGATGGTGGCGAACGTGTCGTACTTGGCCGGACCCCACGTCGGCGACGGGGCACCGGCGTCCGGGCCGACCCAGCCCGCGTACAGGGTGTCGGTCTTCTTGTCGACGGAGATGCGCGCCGGGTTGCGCACACCCATCACGTAGATCTCGCCGCGCGTCTTGCCGCCGCCCTCGGCGGTCTCCTTGCCGGTGAAGAGGTTGCCCTCCGGGAGCGTGTACGTCCCGTCCGGCTCCGGGTGGATGCGCAGGATCTTGCCGTTGAGGTTGTTGGTGTTGCCGGCCGTGCGGCGCGCGTCGGCGAAGGACACGCCCTTGAAGTTGGGCTCCGGATTGTTGCCGGAGTAACCGTCGCTGAATCCGCTGGAGTTGTTGTCACCGGTGGCGATGTACAGGTTCCCCTTGGAGTCCCAGGCCATCCCGCCGCCCGCGTGGCAGCAGCTGTGGATCTGCACCGGCCACTTGAGCAGCACCTTCTCGCTGCCCATGTCCAGCTTGTTGGTGGCCGGGTCGAGGGTGAAGCGGGAGACCCGCCGCTCGGCCATGTGCGTGTCCCGGTTGATCTCGGAGTGCGGGGTGTAGTGCAGGTACACCCACCCGTTCTCCTCGAACTCCGGGTCCAGCTCGATGCCGAGCAGGCCCTCCTCGACCTTGGTCAGCTCGTCGCCGCCGCCCTTGTTGCCGAAGACGGTCAGCGCGCCCGCGAGGGTGACCTTGTCGGTCTTCGGGTCCCAGACGTGGATCTGGCCCGTGCCCTTGCCGACGTCCGGGTCGTTCCAGTCGGTCACCACGGGGTGGGAGGAGTCCGTGCCGCCGCGGCCGATGTAGAAGACGCGGCCGTCGGGGGCGGTGACCAGGCCGTGCGGTTCGCCGATCTGGTCGTTCTGGCCGGGCTGGTTGGGCTCGGTGAGCCGCTCGGCCTTGTAGTTGGCGGTGATGGTCGCCTTGCAGTCGGCCTGCGAGAGCCGGGTCGTCCACATCAGGGCGCCGCGCAGATGCGTGCGGAAGTCGGTCTCGTCGTACGACGACACCGTGCCGCCCATGCCGGTGTAGAACGACCGGCCGCCGTCGTAGTCCCGGCACCAGCTGACCGGGTGGTCCCAGCCGTTGGCGCTCTCCCCGGGCTGGTACGTCGACTCGCGCACCCGGGCCACGGTGTGGACCTCGCCGGACGGGTTCTTCTGCCAGTTCAGCCACTCGTCGGGGCGCTTCCACTCCAGCGGCAGGTCCTTGGTGGCCGGATGCCGACGGTCACCGACCTCGACGGTGGCCCGCTGGACCTTCGTCGGACTGCCGGCGGCCGGACGCGCGCCGACCAGACCGGTGAACCAGTCCGAGTACGGCTCCGCGCGGGCCGCGTCGTGCACGCCGAGGAACCCGCCCCCGGCCTCCATGTACGCCTCCAGGCCCGCCTCCTGAGCAGGCGTCAGGACATCGCCGCCGCCGGTCAGGAACACGACCGCGTTGAAGCGGCCGAGCCTCTTCTCGTTGGTGAAGACGTTGGCGTTGTCCGTGGCCTCGACCTTGAACTGCTCCTTGGCAGGCCCGGAGAGACCGATCCGCTCGATGGCCGAGATGCCGGCGTTCACGACCGGTGACTCGTCCCCGGCCGCGGCGGAACCGTAGAAGATCAGCACCCGTACATTGGCGCCGCCGGGCGGCGACTTGATCGACATCGTTGTCAGGGATGGGTCCGGCGCCGGACGTGCGCTGGCGGCAGGGCCGGCCAGCAGTCCCGCGGCGACGAAAGCGGCGGTGGCGCACGCCGCCCAGCCTCTTCTCCTCGCGCTCAAACCTCTTAAGGGCATGGGCACCTCCTCGGTCACGGCAGCAGCGCCAAGGAAGCTAGACCTCTTTGCGCGGTACGCCAATAGGTATGACCGCAATCGAACGAACTTTGTCCTGAGTGTGGATAAACGCGGCGGCAACCGGTACGGTCCCACAGGCTCATCACAGCCAATCAGGTCCTGGGTCTGCGCACATTCCGTATCGGCGTGGGGAGTTCGGCATGGACAGGCGAGGCTTCAACCGACGGGTACTGCTGGGCGGCGCGGCCGCCGCGACATCGTTGTCCATCGCTCCGGAGGTCGCGGGCGCCGCCCCCGCGGCCAAGGGGATCACCGCGAGGACGGCACCGGCCGGGGGCGAGGTGAGACACCTCAAGATGTACGCCGAGAAGCTGGCGGACGGTCAGATGGGCTACGGCTTCGAGAAAGGCAAGGCGTCGGTCCCCGGCCCGCTGATCGAGGTCAACGAGGGCGACACACTGCACATCGAGTTCACCAACACGATGGACGTGCGGGCCAGCCTGCACGTGCACGGCCTGGACTACGAGATCTCCAGCGACGGCACCGCGATGAACAAGAGCGACGTCGAGCCCGGCGGCACCCGCACCTACACCTGGCGCACCCACAAACCGGGCCGCCGCGACGACGGCACCTGGCGGCCGGGCAGCGCGGGCTACTGGCACTACCACGACCACGTCGTGGGCACCGAACACGGCACCGGAGGCATCCGCAACGGCCTGTACGGCCCGGTGATCGTGCGCCGCAAGGGGGACGTGCTGCCGGACGCCACGCACACGATCGTCTTCAACGACATGACCATCAACAACCGCAAGCCGCACACCGGCCCCGACTTCGAGGCCACCGTGGGCGACCGCGTGGAGATCGTCATGATCACGCACGGCGAGTACTACCACACCTTCCACATGCACGGTCACCGCTGGGCGGACAACCGCACCGGCATCCTCACCGGCCCCGACGACCCGTCCCGGGTCATCGACAACAAGATCACCGGCCCGGCCGACTCCTTCGGCTTCCAGATCATCGCGGGGGACGGAGTGGGCGCCGGGGCGTGGATGTACCACTGCCATGTCCAGAGCCACTCCGACATGGGGATGGTGGGGCTGTTCCTGGTGAAGAAGCCGGACGGCACGATCCCGGGGTACGAACCGCACGAACACGGAGCGACGGCGTCGGGCGAGGCGCCTGCGCCCGCGCACGAACACGAGCACTGAGCCGGGGCCGGCCGGCGCCGCCACCGGCGCCGCCGGTCAGCTGTCGTGGACCGTTCTTCTGTACATACGCCCATGCTGACGCCCGCACCCGCCCGCGCACAAGAACGTTTTCGGTCCCCGGAGCGCCCCCTCCCGCGCCGCGGCCTGCCGCTATCCTGAGCCGCAGCCGCCGAGGAGGAGCCGCACGTGACCGAGACCGGGCCGCGCCCCACGCTCGAGGCCGTGGCCGAGCGCGCCGGGGTCTCGCGGGCCACCGTGTCCCGCGTGGTCAACGGGGCCCACGGGGTCCGGGACGCGCTCGCCGAGCGGGTGCGGCGCGCGGTGGACGAACTCGGCTACGTGCCCAACCAGGCCGCCCGCTCCCTGGTGACCCGGCGGCACCAGGCCGTCGCCGTCGTCGCCGCGGAACCGGAGACCCGGGTGTTCGCCGACCCCTACTTCGCCCAGCAACTGCGCGGCATCAGCAAGGAACTGACGGCCCACGACAACCAGCTCGTGCTGCTGCTCACCGAGGGCCGCGAGGACCACGCCCGCGTCGGGCGCTACCTGGCCGGCGGGCACGTCGACGGTGCCCTCGTCTTCTCCCTGCACCTGCACGACCCGCTGCCCGGCCTGGTCCGCAGTGCCGGGGTGCCGACCGTCTTCGGCGGGCGCCCCGACTGGGACGACGGGCGGGACGACGTGGTCTACGTGGACAGCGACAACCGCGGCGGCGCCCGTTCGGCCGTCCACCACCTGGCCGGGCTCGGCCGCACCCGCATCGCGCACATCACCGGCCCGCTCGACCAGACCTCGGCCGCCGACCGGCTCGCGGGCTTCCGCGACGTCCGCCCCGGCGCCGACCCGGGGCTGGTCGCGCGGGGGGACTTCACCCCGGGCGGCGGGGAGCGGGCGATGCGGGAACTGCTCGACCGGTGCCCCGGCCTGGACGCCGTGTTCGCGGCCAACGACCTCACCGCGGCGGGCGCCCTGCGGGTGCTGCGCGAACGCGGGCGGCGGGTGCCGGAGGACGTGGCCGTGGTGGGCTTCGACGACATGCTGCCCGTCGCCGAACAGACCGACCCGCCGCTGACCACCGTCCGCCAGGACATCGAGGGCATGGGCCGGCTGATGGCCCGCCTGCTCCTGCGCGGCCTGGACCGCGGAACCGCCGCCGACGCCACCGACTCCGACGCCGCGCAGACACCGACCGCCGCCCCGCCCGGCGTGGTCCTGCCGACGACCCTGGTCCACCGATCCACGGCATGAGCCGGTCCCACCACACCCCGTGGGGCCGGACGTCGGTCCCGCCCCGGACCCGAGTGCGTCCGGGTGCCGGGCCCCGACGTGACCGCGAGTGCCGGACGCGCCCCGTGCCCTACCCCTGGCGCGGTGCGGGCCTGAGTACCGCGAACCGGGCGCCGTACGGGTCGGCCAGTCGGGCGACGCGGCCGACGCCCTCGATGTCCGTCGCGGGCATCCGCACCGTGCCGCCCAGCTCCGTGGTCCGGGCGAGGGCGGTGTCCGCGTCGTCCACCGCGAAGTACGGCAGCCATCCGGCGTCGGTGTCCGTGTCCGCGGGATCCTCGGCGAGCGGGACGAGGCCGCCGAACATGGCGTCCTCGCCCTCTCCGGCCGGGTTGACGCAGGTGTAGGAGCCGCCGGGGAAGGAGACTCCGGAGGTCTCCAGGCCCAGCACCGCACGGTAGTACGCGGCGGCTGCGGCGATGTCCGCGGTGTGCAGCTCGACCCAGCACAGCGCGCCGGTCTCGCCGGTCACGTCCAGGCCGGCGCGCTGCCCCGGCTGCCAGATGCCGAACGGCACCCCGGCCCGGTCGGCGAGGATCGCCATGGTGCCCTGGTCCATGACGTCCATCGGCTGCACGAGGACACCGCCGTGCGCCTGCCCGGAGGCGCGGGCGGCGGCACGGGCGTCCGGGGCCTGGAAGTACACCGTCCACGACGGCGGGCCCTGTTCCTCGGTCGTGCCCATGCCGCCGGCCACGATCCGGCCGTCCAGCTCGAAGAAGCCGTAGCCGCCGGCCTCCGGCCCCGCCGACCGGAACCGCCAGCCGAAGAGGCCGCCGTAGAAGGACGTGGCGCCGTCGAGGTCGGAGGTGCCGACGTCGAGCCAGTTCGGAGCGCCGGTGACGAAACGGGTCGTGAGCATGATTCGCCCTCCTCGGAAGGGTCCCGTTGCCTGCACCGACGAGTCTTCCACCGACCACCGGTGACCGCTTCCGCGCGCCGCCGTGCGCCGCCGTGCGCGGCGGAGGACGATCTGATCTGCTGGGGGCGCCGGGTGCGCGGCGTTGATGCCGCGTTGATCGAACGTTTTTCGCTTCCCGGCAGGCTGCTGCGCATGCACACCGAGACGACCGCGGCGCCCGACCTCAGCTGGCAGGAGGAGGCGTTGTGCGCGCAGACCGGGGGAGACTTCTTCTTCCCCGAGCCCGGCAGCTCCGTACGGGACGCGAAGCGCATCTGCGCCCTGTGCCCGATCCGCTCGACCTGCCTGGAGTTCGCGCTGAGCAACGACGAGCGCTTCGGCGTCTGGGGCGGCCTGTCGGAGAAGGAACGGCTGGCGCTGCGGCGCCCCATGCCCTGAGCCCGGTCCCGGTAATTCGCTGTGCCGCACCCGTCGAGCCGGGCAGAATCCCGGCATGTCCCGAACCGCCGCACAGCACGAGGCAGACAGCCTGCTGCACGCCCTCGATCCGCTCGCCCACCCGCGGCGCATGCGGGAACTCGTGGCGCGCACCCGGGAGTCGCCCGACCCGCGGTCGCTGCTCGCCGAGCTCGAACGGCACGGGGCGTACGGACGCAGGCTCGCCGTCGTCGCCGCGTCCGCCGCCCGTGACACCGAGTGGATCGCGGACCGGATCGCCGACCCCGACCCGTACGTGCGCGGCCACGCCCTGCGGGTGGCCGACACGCTGGGCGTGCCCGACGCCGCCTTCGAGGCGGGTCTCGCCGACGCCCCCGAGACGGTCC
This sequence comes from Streptomyces sp. NPDC059906, assembly GCF_042730645.1. Taxonomy (NCBI): domain Bacteria; kingdom Bacillati; phylum Actinomycetota; class Actinomycetes; order Kitasatosporales; family Streptomycetaceae; genus Streptomyces; species Streptomyces sp. NPDC059906. The sequence continues at coordinate 85,666 of NZ_JBHWKU010000008.1, read as the reverse complement.
GCCGGAGCCTGCTGCGCGCCGTCGCCGCCGGCGGACGCACCGCCCTCGCCGACCGGCTGGTGGACGGGGTGCGCCGCGACTGGGGCGACATCGAGGCGACCCGTCTACTGCCGGGCTGCACCACACCGAAGGTCGCCCTGCTGCTGCCCGGGCTGCTGTACGCCGTCCGGTCCTGGACCCCGTTCGCCAAGCGGCACCGCGCGACGCTGTCCGCCGCACTGGAGGCGGAGCTGGTCGCCCAGCCCGAAGCCCTGCGCGACGACTGGTGGCGCCGGTACGCGCCGGCGGTGGCCACCCTCGCGCCCGCCGAGCCCGCGCGGTGGCTGCGGATGCTGGAGGAGCGGGGACCAAGCGGCCTGCCGTACGAACTGCGCGGCCACCTTCCCGCGTTCGCCGGCGCCGACCCGCGGCGTGTCCTGCGCCTGCTGCTCACCCCCGCCTGGACGTCCGCCGTCGGCGTCCACCGGCTCGGACGCACGGTGCTGTACCGGCTGACCCGCACCGACTCGCCCGAACTCGTCGCCTACGCCCGGGCCCTGGTGCCCCTCGGCGGCCTCCCGAGGCTGCTGAAGGCGCTCCCGCCCGCCCGGCGCCACGCCCTGTGGACGGCCGTGAGCCAGGGTCGGGGAACCGGCGGCACGGTCGGCGTCGACGAGGCGCTCCTCGAGGTGCTGCCGCGCCGCCACGCCGCGCGCGAGGCCCGGGAGGCCGCCGCACGCGCGCGGGAGGCCGGTGCGGCCGAGCACACGGTCCTCGTCGCCGAGTCCTTCCTCCCGGTGGCCGAGGCGCACGACCGGCTGCTGGCGGCCACCCGGCGTCCGGACGCCGACGACCGCGCCCGGGCCTGGCCGCTGCTGATCCGCAACGCCGCTCGCTCGGGCGACCCGGCCGCCGTCACCGCCGTACTGGAGGACATGGCGCGGCTGCGCAACGAGCAGGACCCGGTGCGGTGCGCCGCGCTGCGGGCGGCGTGCGGCATTCCGGCCGCACTGTTCACCGAGGAGGCCGTCGAGCCTCTGGCCCGCCTCGCCACCGACGCCGTCGAGGCGCGCGACTCCTCGCCCCAGACCCGCCGGGCGCTCGGCGAACTGGCCCTGGCCGTGCTGTGCGAGCACGCGGCGGGCGGCACCCGCACGCTGGTGAACTGGGCCCTGCGCACCCTCGTGCGGATATCCGGCACCACGGGCGGCGCCGACCTCGGCCGCCTCGACCGCACCCTGCGGCGCGGCCAGGAGCACCAGGTGTACGAGGCGCTGCGCCCGTGGATCGAGGCGGGCGCCGAGAAGGCCGACTACGGCCTCGCCTTCGCGCTCGCCCGTGCCGTGGGCCCGCGCGCCGGCGGCATGCCGGAACTCCAGGACCAGCTGTGGCAGGCCGTCCGCTACGGCAACGACACCACCGCGCGCACCGCGATCGGCCTGTGGCTCGAACCGTCCGCCACCCGCGACGAACGGGCGGCCCGCGTCCTCGCCCGGGAACCCTCGGCGGCCGCACTGGAGCCGGTGCGCGCGGTGGTCGCAAGACGCCGCACCGACCTGCTCGACCCGCTGCTCGCCGAGAGCCCGCCCTACGGCCGCTTCCTGACCAAGGGCACCCCCTGGTCCGTGCCCGTGACCGCGCACGAGGTGAGCCGGTGGGTGCCGCGCCAGCAGGCCGCGCTGCTGGCGCGCTGCGCCGCCCTGGCCGCCGACGCCGGACTGCCGCTGCACGCGCGCGCGAACGCCGTCACGCGGGCGGCCACCGTGCCCGACGGCGGCGCCGACCTCGTACGCCGCTGGACCGGATCGGCGGACGTCGTCCTCGCCGAGGCCGCGCTCGCCGCCCTGGCCCGCACCGACCGGGCCGCCGAGGCCCTGCCCGAACTGCTGTCGCACGCCGGCGGCGACCGGGCCCGCGTCGCCGTGTACGCGGTCACCCAGGCCTCCCGGCAGGCGCCGCCGTCCCGCCTCGCGGGCGCCCTGCGGGACGTACTGGGGGCCCCGGACGCCAAGGTGACCAGCCGGAAGGAAGCGGTCCGGCTCGCCGCGGTCCGCCTTCCCGTGCCGGACGCGGCGGCCCTGGTCACCGAGGTCTGCGCCCGCCCGGGGACCCACCCCGACGTACGCGCCGCCTGTGTCGCCTTCGCCGCCGGGCTGCTCGCCCGGGAGGAGGTCTGGGACCTGCTGCGCGACGCCGCGGGCGGTGCGCCGGTGCTGCGGGCCGCCCTGCTGCGGACGGTGCCGCGTGACCTGCCCGAGGCGCACCGCGGCCGGTACGCCGGCCTGGTCCGCGACGTGGCCGCCACCGACGACGACCCCGCCACCGCGCTCCTCGCCTTCCATGCCCTGGGCCGGTGGATCCCCTGGTCGGACGACGGCGCCCGGGTACTGGCCGGGGCCGTCACGGACCTGTCGAACCGCGCGACCTGGCACGCGGCGGCGAACGCACTGATCGGCGCGGCGTCGAGCGCTCCGCAGGGCCGGTCCGGCCTGCTAGAGACGCTGCGCGCGCTGGCCGGGGCGGAAGCCGGCGAGGACGACGACGCGGGCGAGCGGCGGGACCGGCCGGCCTGGCAGCGCGTCGAGTACCTCGTCGCCGGGCTCCGGGCGAGTGTCTTCCGCCCGGACGCGGCGGTCCGCCCGGTCGCCCGTGCCGCCGCCGAACTGCTCCAGGGGTACGACGCCCACGTGGCGCGGGCCGCCGAACTCGCGGCCGGTCACCTCGACCTGACCGCCGTACCGCCGCGCCTGGACCGGGTGGCCGCCCTGGTCGGCACCGACCGGCCGGCGCTCGCGGCGCGGATCGCCGACGCGATCGGCGAACGCCTCAGGGGCCGGGAGCAGCCGGGCGACGCCACGGTGCTGCTCGCCGAGGCCAGGGCGCTGGCCGAAGACGGCGGACACGCCCAGGGGCTCGTGGCCGTCGCCGTCACCGGAGCGCTCGGCGAGCGCGAGGACTGGCCCGCGCCGTGGCGGGAACTGCTGCGCACCCTGCGCCGCCACCCGGTCCCCGACGTGCGCGACGCGGCACTGGAGGAGACGACGGCCCACGAGTGACGCCGGTCGGCCCGCGGGGCCGGGCCGGGGAGGCCGGGCCCGGCGGGCGGTCAGCCCGCCGCGCGGGCCGCCATCCGGGCCTTGCGCGCCGCCAGCTTCTCGTCGAACTTGGCGGCCTCGGCGTCAAGACCGCCCATGTACAGCCCCAGCTCCTCCTGGGCCTGCTGCCCCTCGGGACCGAGTCCGTCGATCTCCATGATCCTCAGGAAGCGCAGCACGGGCTGGATCACGTCGTCGTGGTGGATGCGCAGGTTGTAGACCTCGCCGATGGCCATCTGCGCGGCGGCCCGCTCGAAGCCGGGCATGCCGTGACCCGGCATCCGGAAGTTGACGACCACGTCCCGGACCGCCTGCATCGTCAGGTCCGGGGCCAGGTCGAAGGCCGCCTTCAGCAGGTTCCGGTAGAAGACCATGTGCAGGTTCTCGTCGGTCGCGATGCGGGCCAGCATGCGGTCGCAGACCGGGTCGCCGGACTGGTGGCCCGTGTTGCGGTGCGAGATGCGGGTGGCCAGCTCCTGGAAGGCCACGTACGCCACCGAGTGCAGCATCGAGTGCCGGTTGTCCGACTCGAAGCCCTCACTCATGTGGGCCATGCGGAACTGCTCCAGCTGGTCCGGGTCGACCGCGCGCGAGGCGAGGAGGTAGTCGCGCATCACGATGCCGTGCCGGCCCTCCTCGGCGGTCCAGCGGTGCACCCAGGTGCCCCAGGCGCCGTCGCGGCCGAAGAGACTGGCGATCTCGTGGTGGTAGCTGGGGAGGTTGTCCTCCGTCAGCAGGTTCACCACGAGGGCGATCCGGCCGATGTCGGTGACCTTGGACTGCTCCTTCTCCCAGGCCTCGCCGTCCTCGAAGATCCCCGGGAAGTTCCGCGCCTCGGTCCACGGCACGTACTCGTGCGGCATCCAGTCCTTGGCGACCTTCAGATGCCGGTTCAGCTCCTTCTCGACCACTTCCTCCAGCGCGTACAGCAGCCGGGCGTCGGTCCAGTCGGCGGAAGTACCGAGGTGCGGGGAGACGATCGTCACGAAGAACTCCAGGGACGTGTGACAGGGCGGAGCAGCCGGCGAGCGGTGCCGGGAACCTACGGGATCGTAGGCTACGAAACCGTAGGTTACGAGAGCGTAGGTTAAACGCACTGTAAAGGTCGCTGATCAGCCACCGTCCGGCGGCACCCGGCAAGGCCCCGAGACCCGCAGGTCCGGGGCCGGGGGAACGCCGCGCGCGCCGTGCTCAGTCATACAGCTCGCGCAGCCTGACCGAGAGGCACGTCACACAGCCCTCCAGCTTCTCGAACTCCCCGATGTCGACGAGCACCGGCTCGTGACCGAGATCGGCGAGCAGCTCCGCCGTCTTCGGCGCGCTCGCCGCCATCAGCAGCCTGCTCCCGCCGAGCAGCACCACGTGCGCCCCCGACTCCTCCGGCACCGGCAGGAAACGGGGGAACAGCGAGGGCACGTCCGTCAGCGGGACGTGTCCGACCACCGTCCCGTCCGGCAGCGCGGTGACCGCCGACTTCAGGTGCAGCACCTTGCTCACGGGCACGGCGACGACCCGGGCGCCCAGCGGCTCGAACGCCGCCCTCAGTTGCTGGACACCGGCCGCGTTGGTCCGTCCGCCGCGCCCCACGTAGATCGTGTCGCCGATCTTCAGGACGTCGCCGCCGTCCAGGGTGCCCGGCTCCCACACCCAGTTCACCGAGCAGCCGAGCCGGGCCACGGCCTCCTCGACACCGGCCGTCTCCGCGCGCCGCGACTCGGCGCCGGGCCGCGTGATCAACGCGACGTTGCGGAACATGACGACGGCGTCCTCGACGAAGACCGAGTCCGGACAGTCGTCGGCCGGGTCCACCTCCAGCGTCTCCCAGCCGTGCGCTCCGAGGGCCTCGACGTAGGCGTCCCACTGTTCGAGGGCCAGGCCGTGATCGACCTTCTCCCGCTCGACGTGTGTCACCAGTCCCTCGGCGAGCCTGGGGCTGGGGCGGCGGACGAGGGCCTTCTTGCTGGGCACGCGGGGCCTTTCGTGTCGGCGCGGATCGGCGTTGTGTCGACGTCGGCTGTCCGGCTCCGTGACGCGGCGCCGGTCCGCGCCATCATGCAGCGGGGGCCCGCGCCTGCGGAACCCCCGTCAGCCCCTCGTAGCCCTCCTGAGATGCTCGGCGGTGCCGGAGCCGTGGGCCGCGAGCAGCTCGCGCGGGGTGCCCTCGAAGATCACCCGGCCTCTTCCGGGTCGTGCTCGACCACCAGGAGATGTTTCCCTTGCCGCGCAGCCGCAGCCGCAGCCGCAGCAGCAGGTCACCGAGGCGCCCGGCGTCACGCGGGTGCAGCGGCCACCGCGGCACCGGCGACGGGCAGGCCACCGGGTCGTCGATCTCCCTCAGTACGGCGATGAGGTCGGTGTCTGCATCCGGGAGCAGTCGGCGATGGAGCGCCTGCCGATCCGGGTCGCGAGCGCCGCCGCGTTCAGCCGGACCCCGCCGCAGTCCGGGCAGCGGACCTCGACCAGGAAGCCGCGCACGAGGTCCCGGCTCCTCCTCGGTGTTGGTGCAGGCCTGCCCCTGCCAGGTCCCGGCCGCGAACGGCGAGCAGCGATCGTGTCGAACACGACCGACGACTTCCCCGCCCCCGAAACGCCGGTGAACACGGTCAGCCGGCCCTTCGGGATGCGGAGCGTGCGGACGCTAGGCGGAATACCCGACAGCGTCCGGCGTGATTTCCCGCAGTTCTCCCTCCTCCAGCAGCAGCCAGCGCGTGATGCCGAGCGACTCCAGGAACGGCAGGTCGTGGCTGGCCACGAGCAGCGCCCCCTCGTACGCCTCCAGCGCGCTGGTGAGCTGCCGCACGCTCGCCATGTCCAGGTTGTTGGTCGGCTCGTCCAGCATCAGCAGCTGCGGCGCGGGCTCGGCCAGCATCAGCGCCGCCAGCGCCGCCCGGAAGCGTTCGCCGCCGGACAGCGTGGCCGCCTGCTGGTCGGCGCGGGCGCCCCGGAACAGGAAGCGCGCCAGCCGCGCCCGGATCCGGTTGTTGGTGGCGCCGGGCGCGAACCGGGCCACGTTCTCCGCGACGCTCAGCGCGTCGTCGAGGACGTCCAGACGCTGTGGCAGGAACCGCAGCGGCACGTGCGCCGTCGCCTCGCCCGCCACCGGCGCCAGCTCCCCGGCGACGGTGCGCAGCAGCGTGGTCTTGCCCGCGCCGTTGCGCCCCACCAGCGCGATCCGTTCCGGACCGTGCAGATCGAGACCGCCCGCCACCTTGGCGCCGTACGCCATCTCCAGCGCCCGCAGGGTCAGCACGGTCCGGCCCGGCGGCACGGCCGTGTACGGCAGGTCGACGCGGATCTCGTCGTCGTCCCGCACGGCCTCCACCGCGTCGTCGAGCCGCTCCTTCGCCCCGGCGAGCTTCTCCTCGTGCATGATGCGGTACTTGCCCGCGGACTGCTGGGCCGTCCGGGCCCGCAGCTTCATCACCGCACGGGGCTCGCGCTTGGTGTCGTACATCTTCTGTCCGTAGCGCCTGCGCCGGGCCAGGACGACCTGGGCGTCGGCCAGTTCGCGCTTCTGCCTGCGCAGATCGGACTCGGCGACCCGGACCATCCGCTCGGCCGCCTCCTGCTCCACGGCGAGCGCCTCCTCGTACGCCGTGAGGTTGCCGCCGTACCAGGTGACCGAGCCGGCCCGCAGGTCGGCGATCTGGTCGACCCGTTCCAGCAGCTCGCGGTCGTGGCTGACCACGACCATCACCCCCGGCCAGGACTCGACGGCCGCGTACAGCCGCCTGCGGGCGTACACGTCGAGGTTGTTGGTGGGCTCGTCCAGGAGCAGCACGTCGGGCCGGCGCAGCAGCAGCGCCGCCAGCCGCAGCAGCACCGACTCGCCGCCCGACACCTCGCCGACGGTGCGGTCGAGGCCGATGTGGCCCAGGCCCAGCTCGCCGAGCGTGGCCAGCGCGCGTTCCTCGACGTCCCAGTCGTCGCCGACGGTCTCGAAGTGCGCCTCGCTCACGTCACCCGCCTCGATGGCGTGCAGCGCGGCCCGCCGGCCGTCGATGCCGAGCGCCTCGTCGACCCGCAGCGCGGTGTCGAGCGTGACATTCTGCGGCAGGTAGCCCACCTCGCCGGCCACCCGGACGGTGCCCTCGGCCGGGGTGAGCCGCCCGGCGATCAGCTTCAACAGGGTTGATTTCCCGGCGCCGTTGAGGCCGACGAGGCCGGTCCTGCCGGGGCCGAAGGCGACGTCGAGTCCGTCGAAGACGGCCGTGCCGTCGGGCCAGGCGAAGGACAGGGACGTACAGGTGAGAGAAGTGGGGGAAGTAGACATACGGGTCTCCGCGGTTGCTCGAAGCGGTCAGGGGCAAACGCGTATCGAGACACCGGAAGCGGGCGGCCGCCGTCGGACGAGGGGAGGGCACGAAAGAAGCCCTGCTCCGTCAGGAGGCTGGGACGGCTCGAACGCCGAGGTCGCACGCGGCGGACACACGTGAGATACGTGTGACGCGGTGTCTCAGGACCTCAGACGAGCAACGTCCTTCTCCAATCGGCGGCAACAGAAGCAGTACCGAACCTAAAGAACACCCGGTTGGCCTGTCAACGCATTTACGCGGACCCCGAGGAGGCCCCGTGCCCAACGGCTCGCTCTCACTGCCGGCCCGGCTCTGCCTGCTGGCCTGGGACCCCGAGCGGTCCTCGGCGGCCGAGACCGCCCGCGTCCACCACCTGGTGCGCGCCGGTGCGCTCACCGAACTGGCCCAGCGCGGTCTGCTCACCGACGACGAGGGCATCGCCACCCCCGCCGACCTCGACTCCCGCACCGGGGACGCCGTCCTCGACGGGCTCCTTGAACTCGTCCGCGAGTCGCTGCCGCACCGGTGGCGCACCTGGGTGCGGCTGCACGCCCGGGTCACCTTCGACGCCGTGCGGGAGCAGCTGGTCGCCGAGGGATATCTGCGGGCCGAGAAGAAGCGGGTGCTCGGCGTGTTCCCGTCCGTGGAGTACGTGCTCGAGCGGGCCGCCGCGGCGCGGGCGCTGCGGGAGGAGGCACGGCACCTGCTGGAAGGGCCGCTGCCGGCCGGGGAGGTCTCCGAGCGGGAAGCGGCCCTGGCCACGCTGGCGGCCGCTGCCGGACTGGGCGCGCCCGGGGGCACGGCGGGCGGGGTCCGCGGCCGGGACCGGATCGCGGAACTGACCCGGCGGTGCGCGAGCGCGGCACCCGGCATGCGGAAAATCGTGGGCGAGGTGTGGGACGCGGTGAGCGACGAGACGGCCCGGGCACCGGTGTCCGCGCGCGGCTGAGCGCCGTCCGGCGCCGCGGGAGCCGGGAGGGGGGTGGGGTCAGCAGCTCCCGCGCATCAGCTCCGCCAGGTCGTGGTCCAGGTCCAGCTGGAGATACTCGAGCCCCACCGGCACCAGCTCGCCGGCGGCCTGGAGGAACCGGCGCAGCTCCCCCGAGCGGACGTGGATCACCGCGGTGCCCTCGGGCGCGTGGAACTCCAGGACGGTGCGGTCGTACGCGTACGGGCGCACCCGGACGTCGCCGTGGCCGTTCGGCTCCTGCATCCCGGCGATGAGCAGCTCGCGGGAGAACGTCCAGCAGACCTCCACGCCCTCCAGGGTGGCCGGGGCCGGGAACGTCATGCGGACGGCGAACGGGTCGGCGCGGTCGTAGTGCAGGGTGGCGGGAATGCTCGGCATACGCGGCGCGGCGGCGACGAGACGCGCCTCGACGGACTGCTCGATGACGGTGGACAACGCCTTGCTCCCTCGTGACGGCTGGACGGGCTTCGCGGGTGGTGCGGGCCGGGCACTGGAAGAGACGTCGGAATCAGCCCATCCGTGCACACGACGAGCGAGTGACCTCTGTCACCGCGTTCATGCCCGGGAGGTCCCAGGAGTGACACGCCTCTCCTCCCGTGCTCCGAAGGGCACTTGCGGCACGCCCGCACCGTGCGCGCGAGCGGTCGCGGCCCTCTGGACGGCGCGCGGGCCGTGGGCTAGCTTCGCCCGCCATGAGGCGCTTGGGAAGCACGCGACGCACGGGACGGCCCGTTCGAGCCGGCGGCAGACGTACGGGGCAGGTGGCGCTCGCCGGGGCGGTCTGCGCGGCGGCGCTGGCCGCGCTGACCGCCGTACCCGCCCAGGCGCACCAGCGGCCGCAGTGGGACGTGAAGGACACCGGGGTCGTCGACGTCCGGTTCCGGGGGCTCGCCGCCGTCAGCCGGCACACCGCCTGGGTGGCCGGCACCGGGGGGACGGTCCTGCGCACCACCGACGGCGGCGACACCTGGCGCGACGTCTCCCCGCCGGGCGCCGGTGAGCTGGAGTTCCGGGACATCGAGGCCTTCGACGCCCGCCGGGCCGTGGTCCTGGCCATCGGCGAGGGCGAGGCGTCCCGGATCTACCGCACCGACGACGGCGGAGCGACCTGGACCGAGTCCTTCCGCAACACCGACGCCCGGGCCTTCTACGACTGCCTGACCTTCTTCGACCGCCGTCACGGCCTCGCCATGAGCGACCCGGTGGACGGGAAGTTCCGCATCCTGTCGACCGGTGACGGCGGCCGCTCCTGGAAGGTGCTGCCCGACGCGGGAATGCCGGCCGCGCAGCAGGGCGAGGCCGGGTTCGCGGCGAGCGGCCAGTGCCTGGTCTCCGCCGGGTCGAGCGACGTGTGGCTGGCCACCGGCGGGGCCGCACGCGCGCGCGTGCTGCACTCCGCCGACCGCGGGCGCACCTGGACGGCCACCGACGCCCCGGTCCCGGCCGGCGACCCGGCCCGCGGCGTCTTCGCCCTCGCCTTCCGCGACCGCGCCCACGGACTCGCCGTGGGCGGCGACTACCGCCCCGGGGAGGACTCCCCGCGGGCCGCCGCCCGGACCTCCGACGCCGGCCGCACCTGGCGCCCCGCCGATCGCCCGCCCCCCGCCTACCGCTCCGGCGTCGCCTGGCTCCCGCACAGCCGCACCGCGGCCCTCGCCGTCGGCCCCACCGGCACCGACCTCACCACGGACGGCGGCCACACCTGGCGCACCGTCGACACCGGCTCCTACGACACCGTGGACTGCACCCCGGACCTGGGCTGTTGGGCCGCGGGTGAGCAGGGCCGGGTCGCCCGGCTGGAGCGCTGACACCGGGCGGGCCGGGGTGATTGTCCGTAACGTGGGTAACCGTTCGCTGAACGTGAGAGGAAGTGAGCGGACATGCCGAGCGGTTCGAGCCCCAAGCGGGAGCGGCAGTACGAGCACATCAGGAAGAGCGCGAAGGACCGCGGCGAGAGCACCGGCCGCGCCAAGGAGATCGCGGCGCGGACGGTGAACAAGGAGCGCGCGCAGTCCGGCGAGTCCAAGACCGCCAGCCGCATCTCGACGCAGGACAAGTCGCCGAGCAAGCGCGGCGGCCAGCGGTCCGGGAACCGCCAGGGACCCCAGGGGCCCACCTACGACCAGCTGTACGAGGAGGCCAAGCGCCGGGACGTCCACGGCCGTTCGAGCATGAACAAGGGCGAGCTGCGCCAGGCACTGGGCAAGTGAGCAGTCCCGCTACCCGAGCGTCTCCCGGTAGCGCTCCAGCCCGGGCGCCGTCTTCGTGGCGACGAACTCGGTGACGCGGTACGCGCACACACCGGCCCTGACGAACGGGTCGCCCGCGGTGATCTCCTCGATCCGCGCACGGTCCCCGGCGACGGCGAGGATCACCCCGCCCTCGCGGGTCTCCTTGCGCCCGGACGCCAGGAACACGCCCTGCTCGTACAGTCCGTCGAGCCAGGCCACGTGGTCGGGCAGCACGGCGTCGACGGCTTCGAGCGGGGCGGTGTAGGACAGCTCCAGTACGAACATGATCGCGAGCCTACTCGGGCTCCCGTAGGCTTGCGGCCACCATGACGACCGTGAGCGTGCAGATCCCCGCCGGCTGGCCCACGACCGAGGAACGGGCCCGGGCGGTCCAGGACGCACTGCGCGCCCGCGTGGTGCGCGACGAGCCCGGCCCGCCCCCCGGCACCGGCCGGGTGACCGGCGTGGACGTCGCCTACGACGACGAACGCGACGTCGTCGCGGCGGCGGCCGTCGTACTGGACGCCGGGACCCTCGCCGTGGTCGCCGAGGCCACCGCCGTCGGCCGGATCTCCTTCCCCTACGTGCCCGGCCTGCTCGCCTTCCGGGAGATCCCGGCCGTGCTCGCCGCCCTGGAGGCGCTGCCCTGCCCGCCCGGCCTGGTCGTGTGCGACGGGTACGGCCTGGCCCACCCGCGCCGCTTCGGCCTCGCCAGCCACCTGGGCGTCCTCACCGGCCTGCCCACGATCGGCGTGGCCAAGAACCCGTTCACCTTCACCCACGACGACCCCGGCACCCCGCGCGGCAGCACGTCCCCGCTGCTCGCCGGTGCCGAGGAGGTCGGGCGTGCGGTGCGCACCCGCGACGGCGTGAAGCCGGTCTTCGTCTCGGTCGGGCACCGGGTGGACCTCGCCAACGCCTGCGCCCACACCCTGGCCCTGACGCCCGCCCACCGGCTGCCGGAGACCACCCGCAGGGCCGACGCCCTGTGCCGCGCGGCCCTGCGGGACGCCGCCTACCCGGCCTGATCCTCGACGCTCCAGCGGCCCACCTCCCGGTACGCCGAGTCGTAGATCTCGGAACCGTCGCCGGGCCGCAGCGCGTAGTGCTTCAGGTTGCCGCCCCAGTACCGCAGGATCCGCTGCAACTCGCCCGCGGGGTCCTCGGCGAGCGCGCCCTCGTCCATGGTGACTTCGAGAAGGAACTTCATGCCTTCAAGCGTTTCATTGAACTCCTATTTGGTACTTCGCCGCACACGGCACCCGGTGGCCTGGAGAGGGGTACCGTGAAAGTCTCAAATCGGTGGATCCGAGCGCCCAGAGGGATCTGAGTATCCGTACGGATGTGCCACCGCCCGCGGTCCGGGCAGGGTGGACGGCATGACGACAGACCGCGCACCCGAGTACCCGGCCCGGTCCGGCCGCCCCGTCGAGCGGTCCGTGGTCGCGGGTCTGGTGCTGGCGGTGGGCGCGGGTCTGGCCTGGATCGGCGGGATGATCTACACGATCGCCGGGTGGTCCGGGTAGGCCCCGGCCCCCGGAGCGCCGCACGGCGCCCCGGGGCGGCCCGTCAGCGGGTCGCGGCCACCCGGAAGCCGATGCCCGCCGCCCGCAGCCGCTCGGTCAGCGCGTCGCCCATCGCCACGGCCGTGGTCACCTGCCCGGCCGTCGGCGGCAGGGCGTCGAGGGCGAGACAGAGCGCCGCCTCGGCGAACATCTTGGCCGTCTCGTCGTACCCGGGGTCGCCGCCCGCGACCTCGGTGAACACCTTCCGGCCGCCTCCCTCGCCCACGAAGCGGACCGAGAACCAGCTCTTCGCCCGCCGCTCGGCGCCCGGTCCCTCGCCCGGCGCCAGCCGGGCCGACAGCCGGCGCCGTGCGGGCGGCACCTGGGCCGCCGCCACCAGCGCGCCCACGGCCGCCACCCCGCCCACCGCGACGGGCAGCCGCCGTACGGCCGCGTAGTGGCGGTAGCGGAAGTCCGGGCCGTAGCGGTCCAGGGCCTTCGCGGACCGGCGCACGATCTGCGCGTCCACAGTGGGCAGCGGCAGCGCCCACGCCCCCACCTCCCCGGCGAACCGCGGCGCCCCGATCGGCGTCGCCACGCGGCGGCCGACCAGGCGCGGCTCGTGCCGCCGGCGTTCCAGCGCCGCGGCCCGCAGTTCGCGGCCGCGCGCGAACTGGCCCAGCGCGGAGGCGAACGTACCGCCCGAGAACGTGGCGCTGACGGTCACGAAGCCGTCCACGGTCAGCGGCACGCCTTCCGGCAGCTGCCGCACGGTGAAGTACACGCCGAGGTCGTGCGGCACGGAGTCGAAACCGCAGGCGTGCACCAGGCGGGCGCCGGTCTCCCGCGCGCGGGTGTCGTGGCGGACGTAGGCCAGATCCACGAACTCGGGCTCTCCGGTGAGGTCGAGGTAGTCCGTGCCGGCGTCCGCGCAGGCGGCGACCAACGCGTCGCCGTAACGGACGTACGGGCCGACCGTCGTGGCCACCACGCGCGCGTGCCCGGCGAGTTCGCGCAGCGAGTCCGGGTCGGACACGTCCGCGAGCAGCACACCGACGTCCGCCGCGGTGTCCGCCGCACCGGTCAGCCGCTCGCGCAGCCGGCGCAGCCTCTCCTCGTCGCGGCCCGCGACCGCCCAGCGCAGCCCGTCCGGCGCGTGTGCGGCGAGGTACTCCGCGGTCAGTTCGCCGACGAACCCCGTCGCCCCGAACAGCACGATGTCGTACGGCCGGTCGGCCGCCTTCAGCCTGCTCATGACATCCCTCCGTCACCCGTCGGCAACCCCTGGGTCCGCAGCACGCGCCGTTGCCGGTGGCTGAGGCTAGCGTGAGGATCGCGCGGCCCGGAGAGGAGCCTGCACCATAATTGGCTAAGCGCTTGCTCGCCCGGGTCTTGTGCCCAGTGGAACACGTTCTTAGCATCACTGGTGTTACATCGGTTGTGTCACAGAGCTGGGGGCTGAATGCCGCAAGTGAGGACGCCGACGAGGAGCCCGGGCGCCGAGGGCCCGCTCGCCGGTGTGCGCGTGGTCGAGCTGGCCGGTATCGGTCCCGGCCCCTTCGCCGCCATGCTCCTGGCCGACCTGGGCGCCGACGTAGTGCGCGTCGACCGTCCCGGCGGTCCGGGCCTCGGGATCGACCCCGCCCACGACGTCACCAACCGCAACAAGCGCTCCGTGGTCGTCGACCTCAAGGCACCGGACGGCCCGGCCCGGGTCCTCGACCTCGCCGAACGCGCCGACGTCCTGATCGAGGGCTACCGCCCCGGCGTCGCCGAACGGCTCGGCGTGGGCCCTGGGGACTGCCACGCCCGCAACCCGCGCCTCGTCTACGGCCGCATGACCGGCTGGGGCCAGGAAGGCCCGCTCGCCCGGCGCGCCGGGCACGACATCGGGTACATCGCGCTCACCGGCACCCTGGGCATGATCGGCGCCCCCGACGAGCCCCCGGCGGCCCCCGCCAACCTCCTCGGCGACTACGCGGGCGGCTCCCTCTACCTGGTCGTCGGCATCCTCGCCGCCCTGCATCACGCACGGGAGAACGGCACCGGGCAGGTCGTGGACGCCGCCATCGTCGACGGCACCGCCCACCTCTCGGCGATGATCCACGGCATGCTGGCCGCCGGAAGCTGGCAGGACCGGCGCGGCGCCAACCTCCTCGACGGCGGCTGCCCCTTCTACGGCACCTACGAGACCGCCGACGGCCGGTACATGGCGGTCGGCGCGCTCGAACCGCAGTTCTACGCCGAGTTCATGCGGCTGCTCGGCATCCCCGACCTGGCACCGGCCCGCGACGACATGGCCCGCTGGCCCGAGCTGCGCGCGGTCGTCGCCGCCCGCTTCAAGTCCCGTACCCGCGACGAGTGGACGGCCGTCTTCACCGACTCCGACGCCTGTACGGCCCCCGTCCTGTCGCTGCGCGAGGCCCCGCACCACCCGCACCTCGCCGCCCGCTCCACCTTCACCGACCACGACGGCATCACCCAGCCGGCCCCGGCACCCCGCTTCTCCGCGACCCCCACCGCCGTCCGCACCGGCCCCGCCCTGCCCGGCGCCGACACCGAGGCCGTGGTCCGCGACTGGGGGCTGCCCCGCGCCTGGGGCAGCCCGGCCCCGGCCCCCCAACACAACCCTCAGTGAAAGGCCCGCCAGTGAGCACCGAAGCGTATGTGTACGACGCGATCCGCACTCCGCGTGGACGCGGCAAGGCGAACGGCGCCCTGCACGGCACCAAGCCGATCGACCTGGTCGTCGGCCTCATCCAGGAGATCCGTGCCCGTTTCCCCGGTCTGGATCCGGCCGCCGTGGACGACATCGTGCTCGGTGTCGTGGGTCCGGTCGGTGATCAGGGTTCGGACATCGCCCGTGTGGCGGCGATTGCGGCCGGGTTGCCGGACACGGTGGCCGGTGTGCAGGAGAACCGGTTCTGTGCCTCGGGTCTGGAGGCCGTCAACATGGCCGCCATGAAGGTGCGCTCCGGGTGGGAGGACCTGGTTCTCGCGGGGGGCGTCGAGTCCATGTCCCGCGTCCCGATGGCCTCGGACGGCGGTGCCTGGTTCAACGACCCGATGACGAACCTCGCCACCAACTTCGTCCCGCAGGGGATCGGCGCCGACCTGATCGCGACCATCGAGGGCTTCTCCCGCCGCGACGTGGACGAGTACGCGGCCCTGTCCCAGGAGCGGGCGGCGACCGCCTGGAAGGAGGGCCGCTTCGAGCGGTCCGTCGTGCCGGTGAAGGACCGCGCCGGTCTCACCGTCCTCGACCACGACGAGCACCCGCGGCCCGGCACCACCGCCGACTCCCTCGGGAAGCTCAAGCCGTCCTTCGCCGACATCGGCGAGCTGGGCGGTTTCGACGCCGTGGCGCTGCAGAAGTACCACTGGGTGGAGAAGATCGACCACGTCCACCACGCGGGCAACTCCTCCGGCATCGTCGACGGAGCGTCCCTGGTCGCCATCGGCTCCAAGGAGGTCGGTGACCGCCACGGTCTGCGGCCGCGCGCCCGGATCGTCTCCGCCGCGGTCTCCGGTTCCGAGCCCACCATCATGCTCACCGGCCCCGCACCGGCCACCCGCAAGGCGCTGGCCAAGGCCGGGCTGGCCATCGAGGACATCGACCTGGTCGAGATCAACGAGGCGTTCGCGGCGGTCGTCCTGCGCTTCGTGAAGGACATGGGCCTGTCGCTGGACAAGGTCAACGTCAACGGCGGCGCCATCGCGCTCGGCCACCCCCTCGGTGCCACCGGCGCGATGATCCTCGGCACCCTCGTCGACGAACTCGAGCGCCAGGACAAGCGCTACGGCCTCGCCACCCTGTGCGTGGGCGGCGGCATGGGCATCGCCACCATCGTCGAGCGCATCTGACCCCCTCCCGACGGATACGACGGATCACCTGGAGCACACCCTCATGAGCACCGAGCCCACCACCATCCGCTGGGAGCAGGACGACACCGGTGTCGTCACCCTCGTCCTCGACGACCCCGACCAGTCCGCGAACACCATGAACCAGGCGTTCCGCGACTCCCTCGCGGCGGTCACCGACCGCCTGGAGGCAGAGCAGGACTCCGTCCGCGGCGTCATCGTCACCTCCGCCAAGAAGACCTTCTTCGCGGGCGGCGACCTGCGCGACCTCATCCGCGTCACCCCGGAGACCGCCCAGGACCTCTTCGACGGCGGCATGGCCATCAAGCGGAACCTGCGCCGCATCGAGACCCTCGGCAAGCCCGTCGTCGCCGCCATGAACGGCGCCGCGCTCGGCGGCGGCTACGAGATCGCGCTGGCCTGCCACCACCGCGTCGCCCTCGACGCGCCCGGCTCCAAGATCGGCTGCCCCGAGGTCACCCTCGGCCTGCTCCCCGGGGGCGGCGGCGTCGTCCGCACCGTACGGATGCTCGGCATCACCGACGCCCTGCTGAAGGTCCTCCTCCAGGGCACCCAGTACAACCCGCGCCGCGCCCAGGAGAACGGCCTGGTCGACGAGGTCGCCGACAGCCGCGAGGACATGCTCGCCAAGGCCCGCGCCTTCATCGACGCCAACGCCGAGTCCGCCCAGCCCTGGGACAGGCCCGGCTACCGCATCCCCGGCGGCACCCCCGCCCACCCGAAGTTCGCCGCCAACCTGCCCGCCTTCCCCGCCAACCTGCGCAAGCAGACGAACGGCGCCCCCTACCCGGCGCCGCGCAACATCATGGCCGCAGCGGTCGAGGGCTCCCAGGTCGACTTCGAGACCGCCCAGGTCATCGAGGCCCGCTACTTCGTCGAACTGGCCGCCGGCCAGACCTCGAAGAACATGATCCAGGCGTTCTTCTTCGACCTCCAGGCCGTCAACTCCGGTGCCAACCGCCCCAAGGGCGTCGAGCCCCGCAAGGTGACCAGGGTGGCGGTGCTGGGCGCGGGGATGATGGGTGCGGGTATCGCCTACTCGTGTGCGCGTGCGGGCATCGAGGTGGTGCTGAAGGACGTCTCGCTGGAGTCGGCGCTCAAGGGCAAGGCGTACTCCGAGAAGCTGTGCGCCAAGGCCGTCGCGAAGGGCCGTACCAGCCAGGAGAAGGCGGACGCGCTGCTCGCCCGGATCACGCCCACCGCCGAGGCTGCCGATCTGGCGGGGTGTGACGCGGTGATCGAGGCGGTGTTCGAGGACACCTCGCTCAAGCACAAGGTGTTCCAGGAGATCGAGCACGTCGTCGCCCCCGACGCCCTGCTGTGCTCCAACACCTCCACGCTGCCCATCACGGCGTTGGCGGAGGGGGTGGAGCGGCAGGGCGACTTCATCGGGCTGCACTTCTTCTCGCCCGTGGACAGGATGCCGCTGGTGGAGATCATCAAGGGGGAGCGGACCGGTGACGAGGCGCTGGCACGGGCGTTCGACCTGGTCCGGCAGATCAACAAGACGCCGATCGTGGTGAACGACTCGCGGGGCTTCTTCACCTCCCGGGTCATCGGTCACTTCATCAACGAGGGCGTCGCGATGGTCGGCGAGGGCATCGAGCCCGCCTCGGTGGAGCAGGCGGCGGCCCAGGCGGGTTACCCGGCCAAGGTGCTGTCCCTGATGGACGAGCTGACCCTGACACTGCCGAGGAAGATCCGTGAGGAGACGAAGCGGGCGGTGGAGGAGGCGGGCGGCACCTGGGAGCCGCACCCCGCCGAGGCGGTCGTCGACCGTATGGTCGACGAGTTCGGCCGCCCGGGACGCTCCGGCGGCGGCGGGTTCTACGAGTACGGCGAGGACGGCAAGCGGACCGGGCTGTGGCCGGGGCTGCGGGAGCACTTCACGCAGCCGGGATACGAGATCCCCTTCGCCGACATGCAGGAGCGGATGCTCTTCTCGGAGGCGCTGGACACCGTCCGGCTCCTGGAGGAGGGCGTGCTGACCTCCGTCGCCGACGCCAACATCGGCTCGATCTTCGGCATCGGCTTCCCCGGCTGGACCGGCGGCGTCCTGCAGTACATCAACGGCTACGAGGGAGGCCTACGGGGCTTCGTCGCCCGGGCCCGCGAGCTGGCCGACCGCTACGGCGAGCGCTTCACCCCGCCCGCCCTGCTGGTGGAGAAGGCGGACAACGGGGAGGTCTTCACGGACGGCCGCTGAGCCGCCGGATCATTCACCGGCCTCCTTGTCGAGCCACTCCCGCAGCTCCTCGCGCAGCGACCGCTGGAACGTGGTCAGCAGCGCCTGCACCACCAGCGGGTGCATGTGGGCGGACAGCGACCGCACCTCCGGCGCCTCCCGTTCGGCCACCGCGTCGCGCAGCAGCCGCGACAGGTCGCGCGCGGCGGCGCGGGAGTGCTCCAGGAGGGCGGTGCGGGCGGCGAGGACCGTCTCGGGGGAGAAGGGCACGTCGAGCAGCTCGACGCCGAGCCGGAGCAGCCCGACGTCCACCCGGTAGGCGTCGCCGTCGGGCACCACGACGTCCATCGCCCCCAGCCGGTCCACCTCCTTGTCGGTGAGCGGCCGCCCCGCCCGCCTGCCCAGCTCCTCGCGGGTGAGCCGCTCCACCGCCTCCGGCGCCCAGGAGGCCACCACCGCCCGGTGCAGCGCCAGGTCGTGGGGGCTCAGGTCGTCCGGCAGCCGCTTGAGATACCGCTCGATGGCGGCCAGCGTCATGCCCTGGTGCTGCAACTCCTCGATCAGCGCCAGGCGCGCCAGGTGCTCCCGGCCGTAGTGCCCCACCCGGCGGGGACCGAGCACCGGCGGCGGCAGCAGTCCTCTGGTGCCGTAGAAGCGGACCGTGCGCACCGTGACGCCGGCCCGCGCGGCCAGCTCGTCGATCGTGAGGGTCGGCTCCGCGGTGTCGGTCGTCGTCATGTGCAGCAGTATCGCTGTCCCACCAATGCTGTGACACCTCTTGTGCACCGGGTGGAGAACGGAGGCGGATCTTGTGAGAAGTCACGTTGTGTGACATGAGCCACCGCATGCGCACGCAGCGTCGTGGGAAGGTGCCGTCTTGGTCTGTGCCGCGTCATTGGGTGGTGCGGGCCCGAGACACACGTACGGACGACTCGGGCGCACCCCGCCCGAGCGCACCAGAGAGTGGAACCACCCGTGAGCAAGGACGCCGTCGACACGGCACAGGTCGCCGCCCATCCCCAGGCGACCGGAACCATCCCCGCGGACGCGGGCGACGCCGGTTACAGCAAGGACCTCAAGGCCCGTCACGTCAACATGATCGCCATCGGCGGCGCGATCGGCACCGGCCTCTTCCTCGGCGCCGGCGGGCGCCTGCGCGACGCCGGACCGGCGCTCGCCATCGCCTACCTCGTCGCCGGCGTCTTCGCCTTCTTCGTCGTCAAGGCACTGGGCGAGCTGGTGCTGTACCGGCCCTCCTCCGGATCCTTCGTGTCGTACGCGCGCGAGTTCCTCGGCGAGAAGGGCGCCTACGTCGCCGGCTGGATGTACTTCCTGAACTGGTCCACGACCGGTATCGCCGACATCACCGCGATCGCGCTGTACACCCACTACTGGAGCATGTTCACGAGCATCCCCCAATGGCTGCTCGCCCTGGTCGCCCTCGCGGTGGTGCTGGCCGTGAACCTGATCTCGGTGAAGATCTTCGGCGAGATGGAGTTCTGGTTCGCGATCGTCAAGGTCGCCACCCTCGTCGGTTTCATGCTGATCGGCATCTTCCTGCTCGCCACCCAGCACGAGGTGAGCGGGCAGACCCCGGGCATGGGCATGATCACCGACCACGGCGGCATCCTGCCGCACGGCGTGATGCCCGTGGTCCTCGTCATGCAGGGCGTGATCTTCTCCTACGCGGCCCTGGAGCTGGTCGGCGTCGCCGCCGGCGAGACCGCCGAGCCGCACAGGATCGTGCCCCGCGCGGTGAACTCGATCATGTGGCGGGTGGCCCTGTTCTACGTCGGCTCGGTCGTGCTCCTGGCCCTGCTGCTGCCGAGTTCGCTCTACTCGGGCGACGAGAGCCCCTTCGTCACGGTGCTGTCGGGGATCGGTGTGCCGGCCGCCGGTGACGTGATGAACCTCGTCGTCCTCACCGCCGCGATGTCGTCGCTGAACTCCGGCCTGTACTCCACCGGCCGCATCCTGCGCTCCATGGCGATGGCGGGCTCCGCGCCCAGGTTCACCGGCGTGATGAGCCGCAGCCAGGTCCCCTACGGCGGCATCCTGCTGACCTGCGCGGTCTGCGTCCTCGGTGTCGGGCTGAACTACCTGGTGCCGAACAAGGCCTTCGAGATCGTGCTGAACGTCGCCTCCCTGGGCATCATCAGCACCTGGGTGATCATCATGATCTGCCACCTGGTGTTCGTCCGCCGGGCGCGTGCGGGCCAGGTCGAGCGGCCGAGTTTCCGGCTGCCCGGCAGCCCCGTCACGGAGATCGTGACGATCGCCTTCCTGCTGGCGGTCATCGGCCTGATGTGGAACGACGAGGAGGTCGGCCGCAAGACCGTGCTGCTGGTGCCCGTGATCGCGGTGATGCTGGTGGCCGGCTGGTTCGGCGTCCGGCGCCGGGTGGCGCGGCAGGCCGAGCGGGAGCTGTCGGCGCCGAGGGAGTAACGGCCGGGGCCACTGTCAGTGGCACCCCCTACGGTGGCGTCATGTCGGAGATCAGCTATGTCCGGGGTGACGCCACCGCGCCGTCGGTCAAGGGCGTCAAGGTGATCGCCCACGTGTGCAACGACCTCGGGGGCTGGGGCAAGGGCTTCGTCCTGGCCGTCTCCCGCCGCTGGCCCCGGCCGGAGGCGGCCTACCGCGCCTGGCACCGCGACCGCGCGGCCAACGACTTCGGTCTCGGCGCGGTCCAGTTCGTCCAGGTCGAGCCGTACGTGTGGGTGGCCAACATGATCGGCCAGCACGGCATACGGACCGGCAGCAAAGGCGTCCCCGTGCGCTACGAGGCCATCGGCACCGCGCTCGGCCGCGTCGCCGACCGGGCCGCCGAGCTGGAGGCGTCCGTGCACATGCCCCGCATAGGCTGCGGCCTGGCCGGCGGCAAGTGGTCGCGCGTGGAACCGCTCATATCCGACCGCCTCGCCCGGCGCGGCATCCCCGTGACCGTCTACGACCACGGGGACGCCGCGTAGGCCCTTCGGCTCAGTGCCCGTCCGCTCAGTGCTCGTGCACGTCGTTCGTCGCGGCGATCTTCCGCCAGGAACGGGGCTGTACGGGCGCCGCCGCGGGGGCCTTCACGAGGGACCGGGCGCTCGCCGCCGGGGCGTCCGGCTTCGACGGCTGGAACAGCCAGGTGTCGAACAGCGCGGCCAGCGGCTTGCCCGACACCTCCTCGGCGTACCGCTGGAAGTCGGCGACGGACGCGTTGCCGTGGGCGTACTTGGCGGGCCAGCCCTTCAGCACGGTGAAGAAGGCGCCGTCCCCGATCTCGTTGCGCAGCACCTGGACGGCCAGCGCGCCCCGGTCGTAGACGGCGCCGTCGAACTGGTTCTCCGGGCCCGGGTCACCGGGCTTCACCGTCCAGAAGGCGTCGTCGGCCGGGTGCGAGGCGTACGTGTAGTCGGCCAGTTCCTGCGCCGTGCCCTCGCCCTCGTGCTCGGACCACAACCACTGGGCGTACCGCGCGAAGCCCTCGTTGATCCAGATGTCCTTCCAGCCGCGCACCGAGACCAGGTCGCCGTACCACTGGTGGGCCAGCTCGTGGACGACGACGGACACGTTCGACCCGTTGGCGAACTGCCGCGGGCTGTAGAACGGCCGGGTCTGCGTCTCCAGCGCGTACCCGGTGGTGGTGTTCGGCACGTAGCCGCCGAGCGCGTCGAACGGATACGGCCCGAAGTACTCGCTCAGCCAGTCCGCGACCTCCCCGGTCCGCTCCACGCTGGCCCGCGCCGCGCCGTCGTTCGCGCCCAGGTCCCTGCTGTAGGCGTTGACGACCGGGATGCCGCCCTCCGTGGTACCGGTGGTGAGGTCGAACTTCCCCACCGCCAGCGTGGCGAGGTACGTGGCCTGCGGCTGGGCCGAACGCCAGTTCCAGCGCGTCCAGCCGAGGCGTGAACTCGTCGACTGGAGGGTGCCGTTGGAGATCGCCTGGGTGCCGTCCGGCACCTGTACCGACACGTCGTAGGTGGCCTTGTCGAGCGGGTGGTCGTTGCTGGGGAACCACCAGGCCGCGGCCTCGGGCTCGTTCGCGGCGATCCCGCCGTCCGGGGTGCGGTGCCAACTGGTGAAGCCGAACGCCTGCTTCGAGGACGGCACACCGCTGTAGCGGACGACGACGGTGAGGGGCGACCCCTTGTCCAGCGGCTTCTTCGGGGTGATCTCCAGCTCCTGCTCGCCCGAGGTCGTGAACGAGGCCTTGGCGCCGTTCACCCGCACCTCGCCGACGTCCAGCAGGAAGTCGAGGTTGAACCGCGACAGGTCCGCGGTGGTGCGGGCCAGGATCGTCGCCGTCCCCTCCAGCCGGTCCGTGGCCGGCTGGTACTTCAGGCGCAGGTCGTAGTGCGAGACGTCGTATCCGCCGTTGCCGTAGGCCGGGTAGTAGGGGTCGCCGATGCCCGGAGCGCCGGGGGAGTGGGCCGCCGCCGACGCCGGGATCGCCAGCATGAGGGAGGCGGCGCCCAGTGCGCCCGGCACGATGAATCTGCGGTGCACGAAAGCTCCAAGTCGTAGGGGCACGAGATCCGTTCGGAATCCGTTCGGAGCCTATTCAGCCCCTGCGCCCACCGTCATGTCCACGGCCACTCCTGTCACACGATCGCCATCCGGCCGTCATGGGTCGCCCCCGGCCCTCTTATGCGGGGGAGTGGACCGATGTACCGTCCGCGCATGCCGATACGCATGCGCCTCGCCCTCCGGAGACCGCTCGCGACGGCGGCCCCGGCCCACCTGTCCGCCGTGCGCGTCGACCGGAGCCCCCTCGGCCCCTGCGCCGACACGCCGACACCCGCGTTGGACCGATCCCGCACGTCGGCCCGCGTACCGTTCGTCGGCGGCACCCACGCGTTCACCAGGTCCGTCGCCGGCACGAGCAGCACCTGTCCGGCACCCGCGCCGCACCCCACGCACCGCGTCCCGAAGGGAGGCCGATGAACCGCCTGCGCACCCTCACCGCGACCACCGCGGCCCTCGCCGCGTCCCTCCTGGCCCCGTCCCTCCTCACCGCACCCGCCCACGCCGACGGCTCCGCACCCCGTGCGCCCCGCACCGGCTTCGAGCGCACCCACGGCGCCCGCTGGACCACCCAGCCGGAGGAACAGGCCCTCCTGTCCGCCGCCGCCCGGGCGAGCGACCGCGTCACCCTCGACCGCATCGGCACCACGAAGCAGAACCGTCCCCTGCAGCTCGTGACCATCGGCAGGCCCTCCGCCGCCAGCAAGGTCCTCCTGGTGTGCAGCCAGCACGGCGACGAACCCTCCGGCCGCGAGGCCTGTCTGACCACCGTGCGGGACCTCGCGTACGCCACCGACCGCGCGACCCGGCGGTTCCTGGACCGCACCGCCGTGCTGGTGGTGCCCACCGCCAACCCCGACGGCCGAGCCGCCGACACCCGCGGCAACGGCGACGGCGTCGACGTCAACCGCGACCACCTCGCGCTGGCGACGGCAGAGGCCCGCGCCCTGGCCGCCGTCGTCCGCGACGAGCGCCCCGACGTCATCTACGACCTGCACGAGTACGGCGCCACACCCCCGTACTACGACAAGGACCTCTTCGACCTCTGGCCCCGCAACCTCAACACCCGCACGCCGGTCCACGACGAGGCCCGCACCCTGTCCGGCGCCTACGTCCGCCCCGCCGCCGAGCACGCCGGGTACTCGACGGGCACGTACGGCATCTGGACCGATCCCGAGACCGGCGACCCCGTCAAGCAGACCGCCGGCGACGGCCAGGAACGCATCCTGCGCAACATGTCCGGCGTGAAACACGCGGTCGGCCTGCTCATCGAGAGCCGTGTCGACGCCCTCACCGACGCCGAGCGCGAGGACCCGGCCCTCAACCACCGGCGCCGGGTGGACTCCCAGCTCGCCGCCCTGGACGGCATGTTCCGCTTCGCCGACGAGCGGCGCGGACGCGTGGAGGCGGCCACGGGCGCCGCCCGCCGGGCGGGCCTGTCCGATTCCGGACCCGTCTACCTGGGCGGCGCGGACAACGACCCGGCCGAGGCCTCCGAGGTGATCCAGGACCCGCCCTGCGGCTACCGGCTGACCCCCGCCCAGTACCGGGACGTCGGGGACGAACTCGCCCTGCACGGTGTACGGGCGCGCCCGACCGGGGAGAAGGGCGCCTACGTACCGCTGCGCCAGTCGCAGCGTGCCCTGGTGCCGCTGCTCCTGGACGAGCGCGCGACATACCACGTGACGGTGGGTGAACCGGACGCCCGCTGCTGAGGAGGTGAGTTCCGCGTCTTACGTGGTAAGGGCGTAGCGGAGGAGTATTTTCGGCCTGATCGACTTGAAAGGTGCCGCCTGTGACGCAGGACCGACCAAGCGACAAGGAAGAGCACGACAGAGGCGCGCTCCCGGGTTCGGAAGCGGACCTGCCGGGGCGCGAGCACAGGCCCCGGACCGACCGCGTCGTCTTCGGCGTCACGGCCGTCCTGACCCTGGCGTTCGTCGTCTGGGGCGCCGCCGCCACCGATTCGCTGGAGGACGTCTCCAGCAGCATGCTCGGTGGCCTGCTGCACAACGGCGGCTGGGCGTTCACGCTGGCCGCCTCCGGCTTCGTGGTCTTCGCCCTCTGGCTGGCGGCCAGCCGCTACGGCCGCATCCACCTCGGGGCCGAGGGCGAGGAACCCGAGTTCAAGACCGTGTCCTGGGTCGCCATGATGTTCAGCGCGGGCATGGGCATCGGCCTGATGTTCTACGGCGTGAGCGAGCCGCTGGCGCACTACACCACGCCCCCGCCCGGCACCAGCCCGGCCGACTCCGGCGACCGCATGGCCACGGCCATGGCCACCACCCTGTTCCACTGGACCCTGCACCCGTGGGCGATCTACGCGGTGGTCGGCCTCGGTATCGCCTACAGCACCTTCCGCAGGCGCCGCAGGCAGACCATAAGCGCGGTGTTCACCCCGCTCATCGGCGAGAAGCACGCCAACGGCGCCGGCGGCCGGGTCATCGACATCCTGGCCATCATCGCGACGATCTTCGGCTCCGCGGCCTCGCTCGGCCTCGGCGCGCTCCAGATCGGCTCCGGCATGGAGAAGCTCGACTGGATGGACAAGGTCAGCACCGGTCTCCTCGTCGGCATCATCGCGGTGCTGACGGTGGCGTTCGTGGCCTCCGCGATCTCCGGCGTCGAGAAGGGCATCCAGTGGCTGTCCAACACCAACATGGTGCTGGCCCTGCTGCTCGCCGTGTTCGTGTTCATCGCGGGCCCGACCATCCTCATCCTCGACCTGCTGCCGACCTCGGTCTTCGCCTACCTCGGCGACCTGCCCCAGATGGCCGGCCGCACCGAGATCAGCGGCGGCAAGGGAGTCGCGGACTGGCTGGGCAGCTGGACCGTCTTCTACTGGGCGTGGTGGATCTCCTGGACGCCCTTCGTCGGCATGTTCATCGCCCGCATCAGCCGCGGCCGGACGATCCGTCAGTTCATCGGCGGCGTCA
This sequence comes from Streptomyces sp. NPDC059906, assembly GCF_042730645.1. Classification (NCBI taxonomy): domain Bacteria; kingdom Bacillati; phylum Actinomycetota; class Actinomycetes; order Kitasatosporales; family Streptomycetaceae; genus Streptomyces; species Streptomyces sp. NPDC059906. The sequence goes on along the minus strand of NZ_JBHWKU010000008.1, from coordinate 60,076 downwards.
TCCTGGTGCCCAGCACCGTCAGCCTGATCTGGTTCGCCATCTTCGGCGGCTCGGCGATGCGGCTGCAGGAGCAGAACCGGCTGGGCGACGACTCGACCCCCGAGGGCCAGCTCTTCGGCGTGCTCCAGGAGTACCCCATCGCCACCGCCACCAGCCTGCTGGTGATGATCCTCGTCGGCATCTTCTTCGTCTCCGGCGCCGACGCGGCCTCCATCGTGATGGGCACGCTCTCGCAGAAGGGGGCGCTCGAACCCAGCCGCTGGGTGGTGGTCGTCTGGGGCGTGGTGACCGGCGCGGTCGCGGCCATCATGCTGCTGATCGGCAGCGGCGAGGCGGACGCGCTCACCGGTCTGCAGAACCTCACGATCCTCGCGGCGGCGCCGTTCGTCATCGTGATGATCTTCATGTGCGTCGCGCTCATGCGCGACCTGCGCCGCGACCCGCTCATGGTGCGCGGCGAGATGGCCAACGAAGCCGTCGAACTGGCCGTCATCGAGGGTCACAAGCAGTACGAGGGCGAGTTCGAGATCCGGATCGGTCCCGGCCCCGGCACGGAGGTGGAGGGCGACCCGATCGGCAAGCACCACAAGGACTGACCCCCGCGGTCCGGCCGACCGGAACACCGGCGTCAGGAGGCGAGCCGGGCCGCCTCCTGAGCGCAGCCCCAGGCCACGGTGACGCCCGCGCCACCGTGACCGTAGTTGTGCACCAGCCGCCGCCCGTCCGGCAGCGTCCCGCGCTCCAGCCGGACCGCGTCCCGGGCCGGCCGCAGCCCCACCAGGTGCGCGAGCACCCGCGCCCCGGCGATCTCGGGACGCAGGGCCGCGCACCGCCGCACGATGGCCTCCGCGACCGCCGGGTCCGGCTCGGTCGACCAGGCGTCCTCCTCGGCCGTGCCGCCCAGCAGAAGCCGCCCCGGCTGCGGAAGGAAGTACGTCGTCTCCCCGGAGTCCGCGTCGGCCGAGACCAGCCAGTTGCGGATGCCGGGGTTCTCCACGACGACCAGCTGCCCGCGCACCGGCCGAACCGCCGGGTCCGGCACCAGCTCCCGGGCGCCCAGGCCGGTGCAGTTGACCACCACCGGCGCGTCCGCCTCGGCCAGGTCGGTCACCGCGCGGTCCTCCACCGTGCCGCCCGCGGCCAGCAGCCGCTCCCGCAGCCACGGCAGATGAGTCGACATGTCGATGAGCGGCAGCCGCGCCCACAACCCCGTCCCGGCGTACTCGGCGGCGCTCGCCGCGCGCAGCCCCGGCAGCCGGGCCGCGGCCCACCCGTCCACCTCGTCCAGACCGGTCTCGCCGAGCACCCCTTCGAGCATGCGTACGCCGGTGTGCCCGGGCCGTGCCGCCAGCTCCTCGTACACGTCCAGGGAACGCAGCGCCCAGGCCTGGGCCAGCGCGACCGGCTCGATCCGGTACGGCCACCACAGCCCGCCCGCGACCACCGAGGTGGTCCGCTCCGCGGGCTCCCGGGTCCACAGCCGCACCCGTCTGCCCCGCTCGGCGAGGACGACGGCCGTCGTCAGCCCGATCACCCCGCCGCCGACCACGACGACTTCGCCATCCCGCTCGTCATCCAGTTCGGTTTCCACACCAGGACGTTAACCGAACGCCCGGCGGCGTGCTCCAAGAGGCCCGGCCGAGGGAATACTCACCGCATGGCTGCCGAGTACGCGACCTTCGGTCTGGCCCCGGCGACGCGCGCCGGCCAAGTCCACGCCGACGGCGACTTCCAGGTGCACCGCGACTTCACGGACTTCGTCGTCGACGGACGCCCCCTCCTGTTCCGGCTCTCCGATCTGGACGCCGTCTCCCCGCTCGCCTCCGACGTACCGCCCGCCATCTTCACCGCGCAGGTCCGCGGCCTGCTCCTGGAGGCCGACGCGCCGCTGCCCGACGGCCGGTACGTCATCTACGGCTGCCCCGAGTGCGCCGACCTGGCCTGCGGCGCGGTGACCGCCGTGATCCTGCGGGACGGCGACGACTTCGTCTGGCGGGACTTCGCCTGGCAGACCGCTGAACACGCCGACCTGGAGCTGAACGCCTACCACGGCATCGGCCCCTACCGCTTCTCCGGCGCCGAGTACCGCGCGGCCCTCGCCACCCTGCTCGACGGCTCCGCGCACCCCGGCCGCCGGGTCCTGCTCATCGGCGCCCGCGTCGCCCTGCTCGCCAGGCTCGCCGCGGCGCTGCGCACCATCGGCATCGGCGCCGACATCACCCAGGACGCCCGCGACGTCCCGGCCGACGAACTGCGGACCTACGGCGCCGTCGCCTTCGGCCGGGCGGTCACCGGTGAACAGCGCGCCTCGGTGGGCCGCGCCTTCGCGGCCGCCGGGGTGGACGCGGCCCACGTCGACGGCCTCGCCCCGATCGTCCCGGTGCTGGTCGCCCAGATCGAGCACGCCCTGGCCCCGGGCCCGGCCGAAGGCCGCCGGCTGACCCGCCTCACGGCGAGCGCCGCGGGCGCGGACGTCGAGGTCACCTCGCCCTGCCGGGTGCGACTCACCGCCTACCGCCTCGACCGCCTGCACCGCACGCACGTCCGCGAGGTCTTCGACGGCGTACTCGGACCGGGCGCCCACCGCGTCGCCCTGGACGCGGGCGCGGTGAAGGGGGAGGCCTTCGTGGTGGCGCGGACGCCGGGAAGCGTGCTGGTGACGGCGGTGAGCCGGGGCGCGCCGGGCCGCGGCTAACATCTACGGTCTGATGACTGCCACCCTCGTCGCCAAGAACCTCGCCGCCGGCCACGGCGACCGCTCCCTGTTCACCGGGCTCGACCTCGTCGTCGCACCCGGCGACGTCATCGGTCTCGTCGGAGCCAACGGCGCGGGGAAGTCCACCCTCCTGCGGATGCTCGCCGGGCTGACCGACCCGGAGGAGGGGGAGCTGCGGCTGTCCCCGCCCACCGCCACCGTCGGCCACCTCCCGCAGGAGCCGGAGCGCCGCCCCGGCGAGAGCGTGCGGGAGTTCCTGGCCCGCCGCACCGGCGTCACCGACGCCCAGCGCGCCATGGACGCGGCCACCCAGGCCCTGGTCGACGGCGCCCCGGGAGCCGACGACGCCTACGCCACCGCCCTGGAGCGCTGGCTGGGCCTCGGCGGCGCCGACCTCGACGACCGCGCCGAGGAGACCGCCGACGCGCTGGGCCTGACCGTCGACCTGGACCAGCCGATGACGTCCCTGTCCGGCGGCCAGGCGGCCCGCGCCGGTCTCGCCTCCCTCCTCCTCTCCCGCTACGACGTCTTCCTGCTCGACGAGCCGACCAACGACCTCGACCTGGACGGCCTGGAGCGCCTCGAACGCTTCGTGACCGGCCTGCGCGCCGGCACCGTCGTCGTCAGCCACGACCGCGAGTTCCTCACCCGCACCGTCACCAAGGTCCTCGAACTCGACCTCGCCCAGCGGCAGATCAACCTCTACGGCGGCGGCTACGAGGCGTACCTGGAGGAACGCGAGGTGGCCCGCCGGCACGCCCGCGACGAGTACGAGGAGTACGCCGACAAGCGGGCCTCCCTCCAGGACCGGGCCCAGACGCAGCGTGCCTGGATGGACAAGGGCGTCAAGAACGCCCGGCGCAAGGCGGGCAACGACAACGACAAGATCGGCCGCAAGTTCCGCAGCGAGGCCAGCGAGAAGCAGGCCGCGAAGGCCCGCCAGACCCAGCGCATGATCGAGCGCCTGGATGTCGTCGAGGAACCGCGCAAGGAATGGGACCTGCGCATGGAGATCGCCTCGGCGCCCCGCTCGGGCGCGGTCGTGGCCACCCTGCGCGACGCCGAGGTGCGGCGCGGCGACTTCGTGCTCGGCCCGGTCTCCCTGCAGATCGACTGGGCGGACCGGGTGGCGGTGACGGGAGCCAACGGCGCGGGCAAGTCCACGCTCCTCGGGGCCCTCCTGGGCCGCGTCCCCCTCGACGCGGGGCACACGGCGCTCGGCTCCGGCGTCCTGCTCGGCGAGGTCGACCAGGCCCGCAAGCTGTTCCACGGCCCCGAGACGCTGCTCGACGCCTTCCGTGCGGCTGTCCCGGACCTGGAACCGGCGGAGATCCGCACCCTCCTGGCCAAGTTCGCCCTGAAGGCCGACCACGTCGTCCGCCCGGCGTCGACCCTCTCACCCGGCGAACGCACCAGGGCCGCCCTCGCCCTCCTCCAGGGCAGAGGCGTCAACCTCCTGGTCCTGGACGAGCCGACCAACCACCTCGACCTCCCCGCCATCGAACAGCTCGAGTCGGCCCTGGACGCCTACGAAGGCACCCTCCTCCTGATCACCCACGACCGCCGCATGCTGAACGCGGTCAAGGTCACCCGCCGCCTGGAGGTAACGAACGGCAAGGTGACGGAGGCTCCCGCCTGACTGCGGGCAGCCGCCAGCCGCCGCAGCTGCGGGCAGTCGCCAGCCGCCGTAGCTGCGGGCAGTCGTGCCGCTGGGGCGGCACGGGTGGGCGCAGCGGCACCCCGCACCGCCGGGCCGCGCACCCACCCCCGCCCCGCCCCCAGCGCCGGACGGCCTACGCCAACCCGGCCCGCCGCAACGCGTCAGCCATCGCCCCGTTGGACGCGGCAGGCGCCGACGAAGGCCGCCCCTTCCCCCCACCGCCGGAGGCACCCCGCTGCTGCCGCTGCCGAGGCGGCTTCCCGCCCCGCTCCTTCTTCGGCTCCCCCTGCGGCGCGGCTTCGTCGTCCAACCGCAACGTCAACGAGATCCGCTTCCGCGGAATGTCGACGTCCATCACCTTCACCTTCACGATGTCCCCGGGCTTCACCACGTCCCGCGGATCCTTCACGAACGTCCTCGACATCGCGGACACGTGCACGAGCCCGTCCTGATGCACACCGACGTCCACGAACGCCCCGAACGCGGCGACGTTCGTGACGACACCCTCCAGCACCATCCCGGACGACAGGTCGGAGAGCTTCTCCACGCCCTCCTTGAAGGTGGCCGTCTTGAAGGCGGGCCGAGGGTCGCGCCCGGGCTTCTCCAGCTCCCGCAGAATGTCCGTGACCGTCGGCAGACCGAACGTCTCGTCCACGAACCGGTCCGGCTTCAGCGACCGCAGCACCGACGTGTTGCCGATCAGGCCGGTCACCTCCTGCCCGGCGGTGGTCACCATCCGCCGCACCACGGGATACGCCTCCGGGTGCACACTGGACGCGTCCAGGGGGTCGTCGCCGCCCCGGATCCGCAGGAAGCCCGCACACTGCTCGTACGCCTTGGGTCCGAGCCGGGACACCTTCTTCAGCGCGGTCCGCGAGGAGAACGGCCCGTTCGCGTCGCGGTGCGCCACGATGTTCTCCGCGAGCCCGGAGGTGATGCCGGAGACCCGGGCGAGCAGGGGCGCGGAGGCCGTGTTGACGTCCACCCCCACGCCGTTCACACAGTCCTCGACCACCGCGTCCAGCGAGCGGGACAGCTTCACCTCGGAGAGGTCGTGCTGGTACTGGCCGACGCCGATCGACTTCGGGTCGATCTTCACCAGCTCGGCCAGCGGGTCCTGCAGCCGCCGGGCGATCGACACCGCGCCGCGCAGCGAGACGTCCATGTCCGGCAGCTCCTGGGAGGCGAAGGCGGAGGCCGAGTACACGGAGGCGCCCGCCTCGGACACCATCACCTTGGTGAGCTGCAACTCGGGATGCCTGGTGATGAGTTCACCGGCGAGCTTGTCGGTCTCGCGGGAGGCCGTGCCGTTGCCGATGGCGATCAGGTCGACCGTGTGCTCCTTCGCCAGCCGTGCGAGCTTGGCGATGGCCTCGTCCCACCGGTTGGCCGGGACGTGCGGGTGGATCACGTCCGTGGCCACGACCTTGCCGGTCGCGTCGACCACGGCGACCTTCACACCGGTGCGGAAGCCGGGGTCGAGCCCGAGCGTCGCCCGGGTGCCCGCCGGGGCGGCCAGCAGCAGGTCGCGCAGATTGGCGGCGAACACGTCGACCGCCTCGTCCTCCGCGGCGGTGCGCAGCCGCAGCCGCAGGTCGATGCCCAGGTGCACCTGGATGCGGGTGCGCCAAGCCCAGCGGACGGTGTCGCCCAGCCACTTGTCCGCGGGCCGGCCGCGGTCCGCGATCCCGAAGCGGCTCGCGACGATCGCCTCGTACGACGACGGGCCCTCGGTTGGCTCCTCGGGCTCCAGAGCGAGGTCGAGCACGTCCTCCTTCTCGCCGCGCAGCATCGCGAGCACGCGGTGCGAGGGCAGGTCGGTGAACGGCTCGGCGAAGTCGAAGTAGTCGGCGAACTTGGCGCCGGCCTCCTCCTTGCCGTCCTTGACCCTGGCGGCGAGCCGCCCGCGCGTCCACATCCGCTCGCGCAGCTCACCGATCAGGTCGGCGTCCTCCGAGAACTTCTCCGTGAGGATCGAGCGCGCCCCGTCCAGGGCGGCCTGCGGATCGGCCACGCCCTTGCCGGCGTCGACGAACGCGGCCGCCGCGGCCTGCGGGTCCACCGACGTGTCGGCGAGCAGGCCCTCGGCCAGCGGCTCCAGACCCGCTTCGCGCGCGATCTGCGCCTTCGTCCGCCGCTTCGGCTTGAACGGCAGGTAGATGTCCTCCAGGCGCGCCTTGGTCTCCGCCGCGCGGATGCGCGCCGCCAGCTCCTCGGTGAGCTTGCCCTGCTCGCGGACCGAGTCGAGGATCGCCGCGCGCCGCTCCTCCAGCTCCCGCAGATAGCGCAGCCGCTCCTCGAGCGTGCGCAACTGCGCGTCGTCGAGCATCTCGGTCGCTTCCTTGCGGTAGCGGGCGATGAAGGGCACCGTCGAGCCGCCGTCGAGCAGCTCGACGGCGGCCTTCACCTGCCGCTCCCGTACGCCGAGCTCGTCGGCGATCCTGCTTTCGATGGACCCTACGTCGGGTGTCGTCACGATCCCGTACCGCCTTCTCACTGAGGTTGCGCGGCAATTGTGGCAGGTGGCACCGACAATCGGGGATCAGGGCACCGCCCCGGCCGGTCGGCAACCGGCGGGGAGGGGGCCGGGATCAGACCCGGCGGCCCCGGGTGGCGGACGAGGCCCCGCCGAAGAGCCGGGCCAGGGCCCGGAAGGGAAGCGTCACCACGGTGGCGACTGCGCCACCGATCTGGCGCAGTACGTCTGCGATGGCACGGAACACGAGTTGCCCCTTTCGTCTCCCGGCCGCTCCGGCCGGGAAACGAACGGGTACCTCCGTACCGGCTCCGCATGCCCGTTCGCGCACCTTCGGTGGACGCCCGGGCGTGTCGCGTCAGCGCCCGGCGAGCAGGTCCGCCGGGAAGGCGCCCGCGCCGAGCGCCGTACGCGCGAAGCCCGTCCCGAGCTCCGTGAGGCGCGCCACGCCCTCGGCCCCCAGGTGCGCGTACGGGGCCGCGTCCAGCCGGTCCGTCTCCCGTTCGATGCCCTCGCGAAGGGCCGCGCCGCCCTCGGTCAGCCCGCCGGCCGCGTCGAGCAGCCCGCGTCCCCGCAGCCGGTCGACGGCCGCGTCCCACTCCTCCTGCGTCCAGCCCCGGGTGCCGAAGACCCACTTCGGCGCCAGACCCTTGCCGGTCGCGGTGTGCGTGACCAGCGCCTCGAGCCCGTCCAGGTCGGCCGTCACGAGCGCGGTGAGGTGGCCGTCGCCGCGGTGCTCGCGCAGCAGGGTCGCCGCGTGCCAGAACGCCAGGTGCGGCGCGTCGGGCACCGGCAGGTCCGCGTGGGCCGAGTAGAGCGGGCGGGCGCCGCGCGTGCAGGCCTCGGCGGCGCGCAGCGCCAGCCCGGCCGCCTCCGCCATCCCGGCCGACGCCACGGCCTCCTCGCCCAGGAGACGGCGCAGCGTCGCGTCGACGGCGCGCAGTCGTGCCGCCAGGGCCTGCCCGGGGGTGACCTTCTCCCACACGGCGGGCACGTGCCGGGCGACCAGGTCGTGCTTGTAGTTGTAGAACGCCGCCGTCACGGCACCGGCGCCGACCGGGCCCAGCGCGGCGGCGCGGGCCGCGAAATTGACGGCCGGGGCCTCGGTGACCCCGAGGTCGCCCAGCTCCCGGCCCAGGTCGGGGGAGAAGTAGTGCGTCGAGTGCAGGGAGTTGAGCGCGTTGTGGCAGCGGCGGCCCGCGCGTGCGTCGATGGCGGCAGTTGTCATGCCACGCACGTTACCAACCGCTCAGTACGTTGCTTCGGGCCCGCGGGACGCATGGCAGGAAAGGAGGGGTTCTCGTCATTGCGGCCGTACCACGGCCGGGCGAAGAATCGACGGCATGGCGCACCGAACCGGCCGAACCGGCCGAACCGTTCTGGTCCTCCTCTTCGACGGGGTCCAGAGCCTCGATGTCACCGGCCCCGTGGAGGTCTTCGCGGGCGCCGAGCAGCACACGCCGGGGACGTACCGCATCCGCACGGCGTCGCTGGACGGCGCTCCCGTGCGCACCTCCAGCGGTCTGCACCTCGTACCGGACCAGGCACTGGGCGACGGGCCGCGGCCGGACACCCTGGTGGTCCCCGGCGGCCAGGGCACCCGCAACCCCGACCCGCGCCTGACCGAGTGGCTGCGCGAGCACGGAACGGGCGCCCGGCGCCTGGTCTCCGTCTGCACCGGGGCGATCCTGCTGGCCCGGGCGGGACTGCTGGACGGCCGCCGCGTCACCACCCACTGGGCCTGCAGCGACCGGCTCGCCCGCGACCACCCGGCCGTGCAGGTGGACCCCGACCCGATCTACATCCGGGACGGGAACGTGGCCACGTCGGCCGGTGTCACCTCCGGCATCGACCTCGCGCTCGCGCTGGTGGAGGAGGACCTGGGCCGGGACGTCGCGCTGACCGTCGCCCGGCACCTGGTGGTGTTCCTGCGCCGACCCGGGAACCAGGCCCAGTTCAGCGCCCAGCTCGCCGCCCAGACCGCCCGTCGCGAGCCGCTGCGGGAGCTGCAGCACTGGATCACAGAGCACCCCGGCGCCGACCTGAGCGTCGAGTCCCTCGCCGCCCGCGCCAGTCTCTCCCCGCGCCACTTCGCCCGCGCCTTCCAGGCCGAGACCGGCACGACGCCGGGCCGCTACGTCGACCGGGTCCGGCTGGAGCACGCCCGCCGGCTCCTGGAGGACACCGGCGACGGAGTCGAGGAGGTCTCCCGCGCCAGCGGCTACGGCACGCCGGAGGCCATGCGCCGCGCCTTCGTCAAGGCTCTCGGCACCTCACCGCTGGAGTACCGCCGCCGGTTCCGGCCCGCGCCGGTCTCCTGACCCACCGGGACACCCACCCGCCGTACCACCGAACCGAAAGAGGCAGCACGTGCGCACAGCCATCGTTCTCTTCGACCGCTTCACCGCCCTCGACGCCGTGGGCCCGTACGAGACCATGAGCCGCATCCCGGGCGCGGAGACCGTGTTCGTCGCCGAGCGGACCGGGCCGGTCCGCAACGACACGGGGAGCCTGGCGCTCACCGCCGACCGGACCCTGGCGGACGTGCCGGACCCGGACGTCGTGGTCGTGCCGGGCGGCCCCGGGCAGGACGCGCAGATGGGCAACGAGACCCTGCTGGACTGGCTCCGCGCCGCCGACGCCGCCAGTACCTGGACCGCCTCCGTCTGCTCCGGCTCGCTGCTGCTGGCCGCCGCGGGACTGCTGAGCGGCCGCCGCGCCACCTCGCACTGGCTGGCCCTGGACCTCCTGAAGCGGTACGGCGCCGAGCCGACCGGGGAGCGGGTCGTCACCGACGGCAAGTACGTCACCGCGGCCGGCGTCTCCTCCGGCATCGACATGGGCCTCACCCTGGTCGGCCGGATCGCCGGTGACGAGCACGCCCAGGCGGTCCAGCTGCTCACCGAGTACGACCCGCAGCCGCCCTACGACGCCGGGTCCCCGGACAAGGCGCCCGCGTACCTCGTCGAGGAGTTCCGCACGAGGAACCGGTTCATCCTGAAGTAGGCCCGTTCCAGCCGAACCGCGGCGGCCTGCGCTCCAGGAAGGCGGCGACCCCCTCCGCGGTGTCGCCGCTGCCCCGCGCCTGCGCGGCCCAGTGGGCGTCCCGGTCCGTGCGTCCGGCGGCGAACTCCTTCGCCGCGGCCTGCGTCAGCAGGGAACGGGACACCAGTACCCGGGTGAACTCCGCCACCCGCTTGCCGAGCTCGCCCTCCGGCAGCACCTCGTCCACCAGGCCGGTGCGCAGCGCCCGCGCGGCATCGATCAACTCGCCGCCGAACAGCAGGTACTTCGCCGTGGCGGGCCCCGTCAGCGCCACCAGCCGCCGGGTCGCGGAGGCCGGATACACGACCCCCAGCTTGGCCGGGGTCACGCCGAACAGCGCCGTCTCCTCGGCGAACCGCAGGTCGCACGCCGCCGCCAACTGCGCCCCGCCGCCCACGCAGTGACCCCGGACCGCCGCGAGCGTCGGCTTCGGAAACGCGGCGAGGGCCTCCTCGGCCCGCACCGCCAGCCCCTGCGCCTCCTCGGCCGACTCGCGCAGGGTCGAGATGTCGGCCCCGGCGCAGAAGGTCGCGCCCTCGCCGGTGAGCACCAGTGCCCGCACCCCGGGGTCGGCGGCCAGGCCGTCGAGGAGGCCGGGCAGCGCCCGCCACATCGCGGTCGTCATGGCGTTGCGCTTGGCCGGGTGGTGGACGACGACGGTGGCGACCGAGTCGGCGACCCGGTGCAGCAGCTGCGGCTCCATGGACCGGATGCTATCCACCGGCCTCGCCGCCTCGAACGGCCGGGCGGGCGGGACAGGAACGGTCGCGTCTCATGCGCCAACGGTCAGAAACCGCTCGATACATGCTGACTTGTGTTCAGTCCGTGGGGGCGGCGCGGCGCGGTACCAACACTCAGGGGTGTGGTGACAATCGAGCCCAGGGGTGGCGACCGGACGATGGACGAGACCGGGCCCGCCGGGCCGCTGCCGTACGAAGGTGTCTGGCGGTTCACCGCCCCCGCCGTGGACGCCTCGGTCCCGCAGGCCCGGCACGCCGTGCGCGACCTGCTGGTGCGCCAGGGCGTGCCGGTCTCCGACGAGGTGACGCAGGCCCTGCTGCTGATCGTCTCGGAACTGGTCACGAACGCGGTCCGGCACGCGGCCGTGCTCTCGCCGGTGCTCGCCGTGGAGGTCGCCGTCGGGCCCGAGTGGGTGCGGGTGGCCGTGGAGGACGACCACCCCTATCGCCCGACCGCCCTGGAGGCCGACCACGGCCGCACCGGTGGGCGCGGCCTGCTCCTGGTCCGCGAGACGACCCGCGAGGCGGGCGGGGCCTGCGACGTGGCCCACACCGCGAGCGGCGGCAAGGTGATCTGGGCGGCCCTGCCGCTCAAGCACGCCCCGCACTAGCTCGCGGTGGTCCGGCGCCGGGACGTCCCTCACCAGCCCGCGGAGGCGCCCGTCAGCTCGCGCACGGCCGGCCGGGCCGCGTCCAGCACCGTCATGAACCACGCCGAGAAGGTGTCCTTCGCGTGCCGCTCGGTCAGCTCGGCCGGGGACACGAAGGCCGTCCCCGCCACTTCCTCCGGGTCCGGGCGCAGCTCGGCCTGCACCAGGCCGACGAAGAGGTGGTTGTACTCCTGCTCGACCAGCCCGGAGGCCGGGTCGGGATGGTTGTAGCGCACCGTGCCCGCCTCGGCGAGCAGGGAGGGCGAGACCCCCAGCTCCTCGAACGTCCGCCGGGCCGCCGCGGCGAACGGCGCCTCGCCGGGGTAGGGGTGACCGCAGCAGGTGTTGGACCACACGCCGGGGGAGTGGTACTTGCCCAGCGCCCGCTGCTGGATCAGCAGCCGCCCCCGCTCGTCGAAGAGGAACACGGAGAAGGCGCGGTGCAGCCGCCCCGGCGGCTGGTGCGCGGAGAGCTTCTCCGCGGTGCCGATCGTCACGCCGTCCTCGTCGACCAGTTCCAGCAAAATCGCGTCTGCGGTGCCGTTCGACGAGCTGGGCGTCGCGGTGGCAGGAGTGATCGGCATACCCATCCTTCACATCGGTCCTCGCGCCCCAAGTGTGCCGTACGAATCCGGCACTCTCGGCACTTCCCGGCACACCCGCATGTCCTGCGTGCCCGTGCGGGCACCGGGGGCGGCCGGTCGGACACCGAGCAGGGGTCCGACGGTGAACCGTTCCCGGGGGCGCGCCGCGGGAACCGTCCGGTCCGCGCTTCCTCCGGTGGTGCGGCGGCGGAACGGGGCGTTCGGCGGCGCGTTCCGCTGCGTGCGCGCCCCCGGTCGTCCGCCGCGTCACGGCTCAGCGGCACAGCCGCGCCTCGTGCTCCGCGTGACCGCTGGGCTCCAGCTGGAACGTGCAGTGCTCCACGTCGAAGTGGTCGCCCAGACATCCCTGCAGCTCGTGGAGCATCTTCTCGTGGCCGATGGCGCTCAGCGCTTCGCCGTTCACCACCACGTGCGCCGACAGCACGGGCATGCCGGAGGTGATGGTCCAGGCGTGCAGGTCGTGCACGTCCTCGACCCCGTCGAGGGCCAGTATGTGGGCGCGTACCTCCGCGATGTCCACGCCCTTGGGAGCTGCCTCGAGCAGCACGTCCAGGGTCTCGCGCAGCAACCGCAAGGTACGCGGCACGATCATCAGACCGATCAGCAGGGACGCGATCGGGTCGGCGGGCTGCCAGCCCGTGCCCAGGATCACCAGCGCCGAGACGATCACCGCCAGGGAGCCCAGCGCGTCGGCCGCCACCTCCAGGAAGGCGCCCCGCACGTTCAGGCTCTCCTTCTGGCCGCGCATCAGCAGCGACAGCGACACCATGTTCGCCACCAGGCCGATCGCGCCGAAGACGACAGTCGGGCCGCCCGCGGTGTCGGCCGGCGTGACGAACCGGTCGATCGCCTCGTACAGGACGTAACCGCCGACCCCGAGCAGCAGCAGACAGTTGGCCAGCGCGGCGAGGATCTCGGCGCGGGCGTAGCCGAAGGTGCGGCGGTCGCTCGCCGGGCGGCTCGCGAAGTGCACGGCCAGCAGGGCCATGCCGAGTCCGAGGGCGTCGGTCGCCATGTGCGCGGCGTCGGCGATCAGCGCGAGGGAGTCGGCGACCAGACCGCCGACGATCTCGACCACCATGACGGTGAGGGTGATCGCCAGCGCCACCCGCAGCCTGCCCCGGTACGCGGCGGTCGCCGTCCCGCCGGCGTGCCCCCCGTGCGCGTGCCCGTGATCGTGCCCAGCCCCCATGAGAAAGCCGCCTCCCTATGTGTACCGGCGTCCGGCGACCCGGCGTCCGGATGCCAGTCAACTACGGGTAGGGGGTATCGGGCAACGCGGCACTGAAGACCGTTGTCATGTGCCTTGACCTGCGGAAACGTTCCGCAGGTCAAGGCACATCCTGACCCTGTGCGAACAAGCGCGGACACTGTGCGATGTCCGCGATGCCCGGTCTGGGGGCGCGGTTTGTCGGGCGGGCCCCGAATCCACGATGATGATCGCGGCAAAGGCGGGAGCAAGTGGCGTCGACCGACCGTCAAACGGGCGGTGAACACGGCGTTCCCGGCATCCGATACCCTCTGCCGACATGCCGCCCGGGTGCCCCAGGCACGGGCGTCCCACCATGCACAGGCCCGGCGTTCAGGCGCCGGCACCAGGGAGTGAGTTCGGTTGCCGACCGCCATCCTCACCGGTCAGCCGGTCCCGGGTTCGTCGATCGAGAGCGAGCTGCGGTCCCTGGGCTTCGACGTGCACCTCGCAGCCGGCGCCGCCGAGACCGAGACCCTCCTCGCCCGGGTCCCCGGCGCGGAGCGGGTCGCCGTCGTCGACGCCCGTTTCGTGGGCCACCCGCACGCGCTGCGCCTCGGCCTCACCGATCCCCGCTTCCCGCTCGCCGCGATCCCGGGCGCGGTGACCGCCCAGCCGGCCGCCCGCCAGACGCTGACCCGCGCGATGGCGCGCGAGAACTCCGCGGGCGGCGGCATCGCCGTGGACGTCGACAGCCTCGCCGACCGGATCACCGCCGCCCTCGACGCCGACGGCGCCGAGGTGCACCGGCCCGAACTCGGCAGCCTCGTAGCCGCCGTCCCGGCCGACCCGCAGGCCCGCAACGAGGCACGGCAGGCCGTCGCCGCCGTCGACGACGAGGCCGTACGCCTGAAGTCGGCGGTCAAGGCCCGCGACGGCTTCGTCACCACCCACTTCATCAGCCCCTACTCCCGCTACATCGCCCGCTGGTGCGCGCGCCGCGGCCTGACCCCCAACCAGGTCACCACCGCCTCGCTGATCACCGCGCTCATAGCGGCCGGCTGCGCCGCCACCGGCACCCGCGGCGGCTTCGTCGCCGCCGGCGTCCTGCTCATCGCCTCCTTCGTCCTCGACTGCACCGACGGACAGCTCGCCCGGTACTCCCTTCAGTACTCCACGCTCGGTGCCTGGCTCGACGCCACCTTCGACCGGGCCAAGGAGTACGCCTACTACGCGGGCCTCGCCCTCGGGGCGGCCCGCGGCGGCGACGACGTGTGGGCCCTGGCCCTCGGCGCGATGGTGCTCCAGACCTGCCGGCACGTCGTCGACTTCTCCTTCAACGAGGCCAATCACGACGCCTCGGCGCTCGGTGGATTGTCGCTGGCCAGCCCCACCGCCGCCCTCTCCGACAAGCTCGACGGCGTCGGCTGGACGGTGTGGCTGCGCCGCATGATCGTGCTGCCCATCGGCGAACGCTGGGCCATGATCGCCGTCCTGACCGCGCTCACCACGCCCCGGATCACCTTCTACGCGCTGCTGATCGGCTGTGCGTTCGCCGCGACGTACACCACCGCGGGCCGCGTCCTGCGCTCGCTGACCCGAAGGGCCACCCGCACCGACCGGGCGGCGAAAGCGCTGGCCGACCTCGCCGACTCCGGCCCGCTCGCCGAGGCCGGTGCCAAGGGCCTGCGCACCGCCGCCCGCCGGCTGCCCGGCTTCACCGCCCCCGCCGTCGCCCTCCTCGGCGGAGCGGCCGTCGTCGCCGCCGCCGCGCTCACCGACTTCGGCGGACCCTGGCCGCTGGTCGCCGCGCTCGGGTACGTGCTGACCTCCGCGCTCGCCGTCGCCCGCCCCCTCAAGGGCGCCCTCGACTGGATGGTCCCCCCGTTCTTCCGGGCCGCCGAGTACCTCACCGTCCTGTTCCTGGCCGCGAAAGCGGACGTGAACGGGGCCCTTCCGGCGGCTTTCGGGCTGGTGGCCGCGGTCGCCTACCATCACTACGACACGGTCTACCGCATCCGCGGCGACGCGGGCGCGCCGCCGCAGTGGCTGGTGCGGACGGTCGGGGGGCACGAGGGCCGCACGCTGGTGATCACCCTGCTGGCCGTGCTCCTCACCGCCACACAGTTCAAGGTCGCGCTCACGGCCCTCGCCGTGGTTGTGGCACTCGTGGTGCTCGTCGAGAGCATCCGCTTCTGGGTCGCCGCCCACCAGGTCGGCGCACCCGCCGTACACGACGAAGGAGAACCCGCATGATCGGCCTCGTGCTGGCGGCCGGCGCCGGACGCCGTCTGCGCCCCTACACCGACACCCTGCCCAAGGCACTGGTCCCGGTCGGCCCCGAGGGCACGGAGGACAGCATCACGGTCCTCGACCTGACGCTGGCGAACTTCGCCGAGGTCGGCCTGACGGAGGTCGGCATCATCGTCGGCTACCGCAAGGAGGCGGTGTACGACCGCCAGGCGGAGCTGGAGCAGAAGTACGGCGTCAAGCTCACCCTCATCGACAACGACAAGGCCGAGGAGTGGAACAACGCCTACTCCCTGTGGTGCGGCCGTGACGCCCTCAAGGACGGCGTGATCCTCGCCAACGGCGACACCGTGCACCCGGTCTCCGTCGAGAAGACCCTGCTCGCCGCCCGTGGCGACGGCAAGAAGATCATCCTCGCCCTCGACACGGTGAAGAACCTCGCCGACGAGGAGATGAAGGTCGTCGTCGACCCCGACAAGGGCGTGCAGCGCATCACCAAGCTCATGGACCCGGCCGAGGCGACCGGCGAGTACATCGGCGTCACCCTCATCGAGGGCGAGGCCGCCGCGGAGCTGGCCGACGCCCTGAAGACCACCTTCGAGCGCGACCCGCAGCTCTACTACGAGGACGGCTACCAGGAGCTGGTCAACCGCGGCTTCAAGGTCGACGTGGCGCCGATCGGCGACGTCAAGTGGGTCGAGATCGACAACCACGACGACCTCGCCAAGGGCAGGGAGATCGCGTGCCAGTACTGACGAGGCTCATCCCGTCGCCGGTCGTCGTCGACATCCGCGCGGGTGCCCTCGACGACCTGGGGGGTGTGCTCGCCGACGAGCGCATCTCCCACTCGGGCAAGCTCGCGGTCGCCGTCAGCGGCGGCTCCGGTGCCCGGCTGCGCGACCGCGTCGCCCCGTCCCTACCCGGCGCCGACTGGTACGAGGTCGGCGGCGGCACCCTCGACGACGCGATCAAGCTGGCCGGAGCCATGAAGGGCGGCCACTACGACGCGGTCGTCGGCCTCGGCGGCGGCAAGATCATCGACTGCGCCAAGTTCGCGGCCGCGCGCATCGGCCTCCCGCTGGTCGCCGTGCCCACCAACCTCGCGCACGACGGACTGTGCTCCCCGGTCGCCACCCTCGACAACGACGCGGGCCGCGGCTCCTACGGTGTGCCGAACCCGATCGCCGTCGTCATCGACCTGGACGTCATCCGCGCGGCACCGGCCCGCTTCGTACGCGCCGGAATCGGCGACGCCGTCTCCAACGTCTCCGCGATCGCGGACTGGGAGCTGGCCAACCGGATCAAGGGCGAGCGGATCGACGGCCTGGCCGCCGCGATGGCCCGCCAGGCCGGCGAGGCCGTCCTGCGCCACCCCGGCGGCATCGGCGACAACGACTTCCTCCAGGTGCTGGCCGAGGCGCTCGTCCTCAGCGGCATCGCCATGTCGGTCTCCGGCGACTCGCGGCCCTCCTCGGGCGCCTGCCACGAGATCAACCACGCCTTCGACCTGCTCTTCCCCGAGCGCGCGGCCGCCCACGGCGAGCAGTGCGGCCTGGGCGCGGCCTTCGCGATGTATCTGCGCGGTGCTCACGAGGAGTCCGCCCACATGGCCGAGGTCCTGCGGCGGCACGGGCTGCCGGTGCTGCCCGAGGAGATCGGGTTCACGCCGGAGGAGTTCTTCCGGGCCGTGGAGTTCGCCCCCCAGACGCGGCCCGGCCGCTACACGATCCTCGAGCACCTCGACCTCACCACCGACCAGATCAAGGACCTGTACGCCGACTATGTCAAGGCCATCGGTAGCTGAACTACGCCCGGTCGTCCATCCCGCGGGGGTCAAGGACCGGCGCAGCGGTGAGCACTGGGCGGGACGCCTCTACATGCGCGAGGTCTCGCTGCGGATCGACCGCTATCTGGTGAACACCAGGATCACGCCCAACCAGCTCACGTACCTGATGACCGTCTGCGGCGTGCTGGCGGCCCCGGCGCTGCTCGTGCCGGGCATCTGGGGCGCCGTGCTCGGCGTGGTCGCGGTCCAGCTGTACCTGCTCCTCGACTGCGTCGACGGCGAGATCGCGCGCTGGCGCAAGCAGTACTCGCTCGGCGGCGTCTACCTGGACCGGGTCGGCGCCTACCTGACCGACGCCGCGGTCCTGGTCGGCCTCGGCCTGCGCGCCGCCGACCTCTGGGGCACCGGACGCATCGACTGGCTGTGGGCCTTCCTCGGCACCCTGGCCGCGCTCGGCGCCATCCTGATCAAGGCCGAGACGGACCTGGTGGGCGTCGCCCGGCACCAGAACGGGATGCCGCCGGTCAAGGAGGCCGCCTCCGAGATCCGCTCCTCCGGCATGGCGCTGGCCCGCCGGGCCGCCGGCGCGCTCAAGTTCCACCGGCTGATCCTCGGCATCGAGGCGTCGCTGCTGATCCTGGTCCTCGCCATCGTCGACCAGGCGCGCGGCGACCTGTTCTTCACCCGCCTCGGCACCGCCGTACTCGCCGGCATCGCGCTGCTGCAGACCCTGCTGCACCTGGTGTCCATCCTCGCCTCCAGCAGGCTGAAGTGAGCGCGCCCGTGAAGGTCGGCGCGGTCGTCATCACGATGGGCAACCGCCCCGAGGAGCTGCGCGCCCTGCTCGACTCGGTCGCGGGGCAGGACGGCGACCAGGTCGAGGTGGTCGTGGTCGGCAACGGCTCGCCCGTCCCGGAGGTGCCCGAAGGTGTGCGCACCGTCGAGCTGCCCGAGAACCTGGGCATCCCCGGCGGCCGCAACGTCGGCATCGAGGCCTTCGGACCGGGCGGCAGCGACGTCGACATCCTGCTCTTCCTCGACGACGACGGCCTGCTCGCCCGCACCGACACCGCCGAGCTGTGCCGCGAGGCGTTCGCGGCCGACGACGAGCTGGGCATCATCAGCTTCCGCATCGCCGACCCGGACACCGGCGAGACCCAGCGCCGGCACGTCCCGCGGCTGCGCGCCGCCGACCCGATGCGCTCCTCCCGGGTCACCACCTTCCTCGGCGGCGCCAACGCGGTGCGCACCCGCGTCCTCACCCAGGTCGGCGGGCTGCCGGACGCCTTCTTCTACGCCCACGAGGAGACCGACCTGGCCTGGCGGGCCCTCGACGCGGGCTGGATGATCGACTACCGGTCCGACATGGTGCTGAACCACCCCACGACCGCGCCGTCCCGGCACGCGGTCTACCACCGCATGGTCGCCCGCAACCGCGTCTGGCTCGCCCGCCGCAACCTCCCCGCGCTGCTGGTCCCGGTCTACCTCGGCGTCTGGATGGCCCTCACGCTGCTGCGCCGGCCGTCGCGACCCGCGCTGAAGGCCTGGTTCGGCGGCTTCCGCGAGGGCTGGGCCACCCCGTGCGGTCCCCGTCGGCCCATGCGGTGGCGTACGGTGTGGCGCCTGACCCGGCTGGGCCGCCCCCCGGTGATCTGACAAGCTCGTACCCGAGAGTGTTCCGGCCCCGAACGGGGCCACCAGGTCCATGCCAGGCCCGCGCGGCCGAGCATTTTCGAAGACGAAAGTTTCCACCAGTGAGTGAGACAACGCACGACGGCACGGTCGCCATGACCAAGCCCGTGTCGCCCGACGAGGGCCTCACGCCGGCCCGGCTCGCCGCCAAGTACGGGCTGTCCGTGAGCGGTGCCCGACCGAGCCTCAAGGAGTACGTCCGTCAGCTCTGGGGGCGGCGGCACTTCATCCTCGCCTTCTCCCAGGCGAAGCTGACCGCCCAGTACAGCCAGGCCAAGCTCGGTCAGCTGTGGCAGGTGGTCACGCCGCTGCTGAACGCGCTCGTCTACTTCCTGATCTTCGGCCTGATCCTGAACGCGGGCAAGGGCATGCCGAAGGACGTCTACATCCCGTTCCTGGTGACCGGTGTGTTCGTCTTCACCTTCACCCAGTCCTCGGCGATGGCGGGCGTGCGCGCCATCTCCGGCAACCTCGGGCTGGTCCGGGCGCTGCACTTCCCGCGCGCCTCGCTGCCCGTCTCCTTCGCGCTCCAGCAGCTCCAGCAGCTGCTGGCCTCGATGATCGTGCTGTTCCTGGTGGTCGTCGGTTTCGGCAGCTACCCCTCGTTGTCCTGGCTGCTGGTCCTCCCGGTGCTGGTCCTGCAGTTCCTCTTCAACGTGGGTCTCGCGCTGGTCGTGGCGCGGATGGGGGCCAAGACGCCGGACCTGGCCCAGCTGATGCCGTTCATCATGCGCACCTGGATGTACGCCTCGGGCGTGATGTTCTCCATCCCGATCATGCTGGAGGACAAGCCGGCCTGGATCGCCGACGTGCTCCAGTGGAACCCGACCGCCGTCTACATGGACCTGATGCGCTTCGCGCTGATCGACGGCTACGGCTCCGAGAACCTGCCCCCGCACGTGTGGGCGGTCGCGCTCGGCTGGGCCGCGGTCCTCGCCGTGGGCGGCTTCGTGTACTTCTGGAAGGCGGAGGAGAGGTACGGTCGTGGCTGATCAGCAGCAGGACCAGCGGGTGCCGACGGTCATCGCGGACGAGGTGCACATCGTCTACCGCGTCAACGGCGCCAAGACCGGCAAGGGCAGCGCGACGGCCGCCCTGAGCCGGATACTCAAGAAGGGCTCCGACGACGCGAAGCGGGGTGTGCGCAAGGTGCACGCCGTGCGCGGCGTCTCCTTCACCGCCTACCGGGGCGAGGCCATCGGCCTGATCGGTTCCAACGGTTCCGGCAAGTCGACCCTGCTGCGGGCCATCGCCGGGCTGCTGCCCGCCGAGCGCGGCAAGGTTTACACCGACGGCCAGCCCTCCCTGCTCGGTGTGAACGCGGCCCTGATGAACGACCTGACCGGTGAGCGGAACGTCATCCTCGGCGGCCTGGCCATGGGCATGACCCGCGAGCAGATCAAGGAGCGCTACCAGGACATCGTCGACTTCTCCGGCATCAACGAGAAGGGCGACTTCATCACCCTGCCGATGCGCACGTACTCCTCCGGCATGGCCGCCCGGCTGCGGTTCTCCATCGCCGCCGCCAAGGACCACGACGTCCTGATGATCGACGAGGCGCTGGCCACCGGCGACCGCAAGTTCCAGACCCGCTCCGAGGCGCGCATCCGGGAGCTGAAGAAGGAGGCCGGCACCGTCTTCCTGGTCAGCCACAACAACAAGTCCATCCGTGACACCTGCAACCGGGTCCTGTGGCTGGAGCGCGGCGAGCTGCGCATGGACGGCCCGACCGACGAGGTGCTCAAGGAGTACGAGAAGTTCACGGGCAAGTAGCCCGACACGCCGGGGCCTGGCCGGAACTGTTCCGGCCAGGCCCCGCGTCTGCAAAGGAAACGTCAACTCCTGGCGTTCTCAGGAATCTTGAAGTCAATCGGTGTGTTGTTGTGATGCACCGTGCACCCCGACGGACGGCCGTGAGTTGTACAACGTAAGCTGTACCGGTCCCGAAACGCGGCACATGGGGCGATAATGCCCGACACCCTGGGGCGGGCCTGCCGCGCGGGTGGCGGGGCGGCGTGTCCGAAATAGTGTGTATTGGGTCGGCAGTGTAGAACGGGAGATGTGACGGCAATGGCGACGGAAACTCCCCAGCTCCGCGAAGCGTGCGCCGTCCCCGCCCAGGGCAGCCCGCGATGACGGTCACCGACACGGCGCACGCCGTCGACCCGGAGCGCGGCACCCTCGCCAAGGCCGCCGACGAGAACTTCCCCGTCGCCCCCTTCTTCCTGCCCCGCGCCTGGCGCACCGACCTCATGGCCGTCTACGGCTTCGCCCGTCTCGTCGACGACATCGGCGACGGCGACCTCGCCCCGGGCGGAGCCGACGCCCGCCTGCTCGGCGTCCCCGACGACCGCGCCGACGACCGACTGCTGATGCTGGACGCCTTCGAGGCGGACCTGCGTCGTGTCTTCGACGGCTCCGACGGCTCCGACGGTGCGCCCCGTCACCCGCTGCTGCGCCGTCTGCTGCCCACCGTGCGCCGCCGCGCGCTGACCCCCGAGCCCTTCCTCGGCCTGATCGCCGCCAACCGCCAGGACCAGCTGGTCGCACGGTACGAGACCTACGACGACCTCCTCGCCTACTGCGAGCTGTCCGCCAACCCCGTCGGCCGTCTCGTCCTCGCCGTCACCGGCACTTCCACCCCCGAACGGATCCGCCGCTCCGACGAGATCTGCACCGCCCTGCAGATCGTCGAGCACCTCCAGGACGTCGCCGAGGACCTCCAACGGGACCGTGTCTACCTGCCCGCCGAGGACATGAAGCGCTTCCACGTCCAGGAGACGGACCTCGCCGCGCCCAGCGCGAACGCCTCGGTGCGCGCACTGATCGCCTACGAGGCCGCCCGCGCCCGCGACCTGCTGAATGAAGGCGCCCCCCTGGTGGGTAGCGTCCACGGCAGACTGCGACTGCTCCTCGCGGGCTTCGTGGCGGGTGGCAGGGCGGCGCTGAACGCGATCGCCGCGGCGGATCACGACGTACTTCCCGGCCCGCCCAAGTCAGGCAAGGTCCACTTGCTGCGCGAGGCGGGCGTGGTCCTGCGAGGAGAGGGGTGATCGGGTCCGTGGAGTCGTCAGCGAACATGTCGGCACCGGTGCTCGCCGCCTACAGCTACTGCGAGGCCGTCACCGGTCAGCAGGCACGCAACTTCGCCTACGGCATCCGGCTGCTGCCCACGCCCAAGCGGCGGGCGATGTCCGCGCTGTACGCGTTCTCGCGCCGGGTCGACGACATCGGCGACGGCGTGCTGGCGGACGACGTCAAGGTCGCCCGGCTGGACGAGACCCGGGCCGTGCTCGCCCGGATCCAGGACGGCGCGGTCGACGAGGACGACACCGACCCGGTCGCCGTCGCCCTCGCCGACGCGGCCCGGCGGTTTCCCATCCCGCTGGGCGGCCTCGACGAGCTGATCGACGGCGTCCAGATGGACCTGCGCGGCGAGACCTACGAGACCTGGGACGACCTGAAGGTCTACTGCCGCTGCGTGGCGGGTGCCATCGGACGCCTCTCGCTCGGCGTGTTCGGCACCGAACCGGGGGCGCGTGGCACCGAGCGCGCGCCCGAGTACGCCGACACGCTCGGTCTCGCACTCCAGCTCACCAACATCCTGCGCGACGTCCGGGAGGACGCCGAGGGCGGGCGCACCTACCTGCCCGCCGACGACCTCGCCAAGTTCGGCTGCTCGGCCGGGTTCAACGGGCCCACCCCACCCGAGGGCTCCGACTTCGCGGGCCTCGTGCACTTCGAAGTGCGTCGGGCCCGCGCCCTTTTCGCCGAGGGCTACCGGCTGCTGCCCATGCTCGACCGGCGCAGCGGCGCCTGCGTGGCCGCCATGGCCGGCATCTACCGCCGTCTGCTGGACCGCATCGAGCGCGACCCCGAGGCCGTACTGCGCGGACGGGTCTCCCTGCCGGGACGCGAGAAGGCGTACGTCGCCGTGCGCGGCCTGTCCGGTCTCGACGCCCGGCACGTCACCCGGCGGGCCGTCAGGAGGCGCGCCTGATGGACACACCGGGCACACTCGACACCCGGGACCCGCACAAAACCGGCGGCGGGCAGCGGCGGGCAACCCTGCGGTGGCGGTCGGCGTCCCTGACTGAGACGGTCAGCCGTACGCCGTTCAAACACCGCGGCGGCCGGACAGGGAAGGGCGCACCATGACGCAGGGCAAGGGCACGCGCGAGGGCGGAGTGCTCGCGGACGTCTCGGCCCTCGGCCCCGGCGGGCATGCCGTCGTGGTCGGCGGCGGACTCGCGGGGGTCACCACGGCGCTGGCACTGGCGGACGCCGGCGTGCGCGTCACCCTGCTCGAAGGACGCCCCCGGCTCGGCGGGCTCGCCTTCTCCTTCCAGCGCGGCGACCTCACCGTCGACAACGGCCAGCACGTGTACCTGCGCTGCTGCACCGCCTACCGGTGGTTCCTCGACCGGATCGGCGGAGCCGCGCTCGCACCGGTGCAGGAACGTCTCGACGTGCCCGTGGTCGACCTGGCGCGGACCGAGGGCAACCGGCTCGGCAGACTGCGGCGCGACGCGCTGCCCGTCCCCCTGCATCTGGGGCGCAGCCTGGCGACCTACCCGCACCTCTCCCTCGCCGAACGCGCCTCGGTGGGGCGCGCCGCGCTCGCGCTCAAGGGGCTCGACCTCGCCGATCCGAGCCTGGACACCCAGGACTTCGGCAGCTGGCTGACCGCGCACGGTCAGTCGGCGCGTGCCATCGAGGCCCTGTGGGACCTGGTCGGGGTCGCCACCCTCAACGCGGTCGCGGGCGACGCCTCGCTGGGGCTCGCCGCGATGGTGTTCAAGACCGGTCTGCTGTCCGACCCGGGAGCGGCCGACATCGGGTGGGCCCGTGTCCCGCTGGGCGAACTGCACGACCGGCTGGCCCGCAAGGCGCTCGACTCCGCGGGCGTCCGTACCGAGGTCCGTACACGCGTCACCTCCGTCTCTGTAAACGAGAACGGCGGCTGGAGCGTTCAGGTTCCCGGCGAGACGCTCGAAGCCGACGCCGTCGTCCTCGCCGTACCCCAGCGCGAGGCCCACGACCTGCTGCCCGACGGTGCGCTGGACGCACCGGAAAATCTTCTGCGGATCGGCACCGCGCCGATCCTCAACATCCACGTGATCTACGACCGCAAGGTGCTCGCCACGCCGTTCCTCACGGCCCTCGGCACCCCGGTCCAGTGGGTGTTCGACCGCACCGAGGCCTCCGGGCTGAAGGACGGTCAGTACCTGGCGCTGTCCCAGTCGACCGCGCAGAACGACATCGACGAGCCCGTGACCGTGCTGCGCGAGCGGTACCTGCCCGAACTGGAGCGGCTGCTGCCGCGCACCCGGGGTGCCGAGGTGAAGGACTTCTTCGTGACCCGGGAGCGCACCGCCACCTTCGCCCCCGCCCCCGGCGTCGGCCGCCTGCGGCCCGGCGCCCGCACCAAGGCCCCCGGCCTCTACCTGGCCGGAGCGTGGACCGCCACCGGGTGGCCCGCGACCATGGAGAGTGCGGTTCGCAGCGGTGTCGGGGCGGCGGCCGCCGCGCTCGGCGCCCTGGGCCGGTCCCGCGGCCTCCTTCCCGATTTCTTCGAGGAGGCGGCGTGAAGGCCGATCCGCGCGGGACCGGCTCCCGCACTCCCGGCACCGCAACTGGAGGAATGACTGTGCCCACTGTGCCCCCGGCCCCGAAGGCCGATCGACGGACCACGGTGGACGTGACCGCGCTTCTGGAGCGCGGCCGGACCCTGGCCACGCCGGTCCTGCGGGCGGCGGTCGACCGCCTGGCCCCTCCCATGGACACCGTCGCCGCCTACCACTTCGGCTGGATCGACGCCCAGGGCAACCCCGCGGACGGCGACGGCGGCAAGGCCGTCCGCCCCGCGCTCGCCGTACTCTCCGCCGAGGTCACCGGCGCCGCGCCCGAGGCCGGCGTGCCCGGCGCGGTGGCCGTGGAACTGGTCCACAACTTCTCCCTCCTGCACGACGACCTGATGGACGGCGACGAGCAGCGCCGCCACCGCGACACCGTCTGGAAGGTGCACGGCCCCGCCCAGGCCATCCTGGTCGGCGACGCCCTGTTCGCCCTGGCCAACGAGGTGCTGCTCGAACTGGGCACCGCCGAGGCCGGGCGGGCCACCCGCCGCCTGACCAGGGCAAGCCGCTCTCTGATCGACGGCCAGGCCCAGGACATCTCCTACGAGCACCGCGACCGCGTCGGCGTCGAGGAGTGCCTGGAGATGGAGGGCAACAAGACCGGCGCCCTGATCGCCTGCGCCAGCTCCATCGGAGCGGTGCTCGGCGGTGCCGACGAACACACCGCCGACACCCTCGAGAAGTACGGCTACCACCTCGGTCTCGCCTTCCAGGCCGTCGACGACCTGCTCGGCATCTGGGGCGACCCGGACGCCACCGGCAAGCAGACCTGGAGCGACCTGCGCCAGCGCAAGAAGTCGCTGCCGGTCGTCGCCGCCCTCGCGGCCGGCGGGCCCGCCTCCGAGCGGCTCGGCGAGATCCTCACGGCCGACGCCAAGGCCAGCGACTTCGCGAACTTCTC
Organism: Streptomyces sp. NPDC059906; assembly: GCF_042730645.1. Classification (NCBI taxonomy): domain Bacteria; kingdom Bacillati; phylum Actinomycetota; class Actinomycetes; order Kitasatosporales; family Streptomycetaceae; genus Streptomyces; species Streptomyces sp. NPDC059906. The sequence continues at coordinate 34,727 of NZ_JBHWKU010000008.1, read as the reverse complement.
CGAGGAGGAGTTCGCGGCCCGTGCCGCCCTCATCGAGGAAGCGGGCGGGCGGGAGTGGACCGCCGACGAGGCGCGTCGCCAGCACACCATCGCCATCGAAGCCCTCGACGCCGTCGACATGCCCGACCGGGTGCGGGACCGGTTCACGGCACTCGCGGACTTCGTCGTCGTACGAAAGAGATGATCATTATCGGTCGAATAGCCCTCGCGTAGTCGCCGGCCGGTGTCGTGGAGACACGAGCACCGGCCGACGGCGGACCCAGCAGACGCACCACATGCACACTGCACGAAGGGGAAGCCATGACAGCGACGACCGACGGAAGCACCGGAGCCTCCCTGCGGCCCCTGGCAGCCTCGGCCAGCGACACCGACATCACGATCCCCGCCGCGGCGGCCGGGGTACCCGAAGCCGCCGCCCGCGCCACCCGGCGTGCCACCGACTTCCTGCTCGCCCAACAGGACGCCGAGGGCTGGTGGAAGGGCGACCTCGAGACGAACGTCACGATGGACGCCGAGGACCTGCTCCTGCGTCAGTTCCTGGGCATCCAGGACGAGGCGACCACCCGCGCCGCCGCGCTGTTCATCCGCGGCGAGCAGCGCGAGGACGGCACCTGGGCCACCTTCTACGGCGGCCCCGGCGAACTGTCCACGACCATCGAGGCCTACGTCGCCCTCCGGCTGGCCGGGGACTCACCCGACGCGCCCCACATGACGCGGGCCGCCGAGTGGATCAGGTCCCGCGGCGGCATCGCCTCCGCCCGGGTCTTCACCCGGATCTGGCTGGCCCTGTTCGGCTGGTGGAAGTGGGACGACCTGCCCGAACTCCCGCCGGAGCTCATCTACTTCCCCACCTGGGTCCCGCTCAACATCTACGACTTCGGCTGCTGGGCCCGGCAGACCATCGTGCCGCTCACCATCGTCTCCGCGAAGCGGCCGGTGCGTCCCGCGCCGTTCCCGCTGGACGAACTGCACACCGACCCGGTCCGCCCCAACCCGGCGCGCCCCCTGGCCCCGGCGGCCAGCTGGGACGGCGCCTTCCAGCGCATCGACAAGGCCCTGCACGCCTACCGCAAGGTCGCCCCGCGCCGGCTGCGGAAGGCCGCGATGAACAGCGCCGCCCGCTGGATCATCGAGCGGCAGGAGAACGACGGCTGCTGGGGCGGCATCCAGCCCCCGGCCGTCTACTCGGTCATCGCCCTCTACCTGCTCGGTTACGACCTCGAACACCCCGTGATGCGCGCGGGCCTGGAGTCGCTGGACCGTTTCGCCGTGTGGCGCGAGGACGGCGCCCGGATGATCGAGGCCTGCCAGTCCCCGGTGTGGGACACCTGCCTGGCCACCATCGCGCTGGCCGACGCGGGCGTGCCCGAGGACCACCCGCAGTTGGTGAAGGCCTCGGACTGGATGCTCGGCGAGCAGATCGTGCGCCCCGGCGACTGGTCGGTGAAGCGCCCCGGACTCCCGCCCGGCGGCTGGGCGTTCGAGTTCCACAACGACAACTACCCCGACATCGACGACACCGCCGAGGTCGTCCTCGCCCTGCGCCGGGTCAGGCACCACGACCCGGAGCGGGTGGAGAAGGCGATCGGGCGCGGGGTGCGCTGGAACCTCGGCATGCAGTCGAAGAACGGCGCCTGGGGCGCCTTCGACGTCGACAACACCAGCGCCTTCCCCAACCGGCTGCCGTTCTGCGACTTCGGCGAGGTCATCGACCCGCCGTCCGCGGACGTCACCGCGCACGTCGTCGAGATGCTCGCCGTCGAGGGACTCGCCCACGACCCGCGCACCCGCCGCGGCATCCAGTGGCTGCTCGACGCCCAGGAGGCGGACGGCTCGTGGTTCGGCCGCTGGGGCGTCAACTACGTCTACGGCACCGGCTCCGTGATCCCCGCGCTGACCGCCGCCGGACTGCCCACCTCGCACCCGGCCATCCGCCGGGCGGTGCGCTGGCTGGAGTCCGTCCAGAACGAGGACGGCGGCTGGGGCGAGGACCTGCGCTCCTACCGCTACGTCCGGGAGTGGAGCGGCCGGGGCGCCTCGACCGCCTCGCAGACCGGCTGGGCGCTGATGGCCCTGCTGGCGGCGGGGGAGCGGGAGTCCAAGGCCGTGGCGCGCGGCATCGAGTGGCTGGCGGCCACCCAGCGGGAGGACGGCTCCTGGGACGAGCCCTACTTCACGGGCACCGGCTTCCCGTGGGACTTCTCCATCAACTACAACCTCTACCGCCAGGTCTTCCCGCTCACCGCTCTCGGCCGGTACGTCCACGGGGAGCCCTTCGCCAAGAAGTCCCGTACGGCCGAGGCCCTCACCGAGTCCGCACCGGCCGAGGTGAAGGGCAGCTGATGACCCCGCAGACCGGCCCGTCCCCGCTGCTGATCGCCTGCGCGCTCGGCATCGAGCACCTCGCCCTGCGCACCGGCGACCGCGCCGGCGCCGGCGGGCCGGTCACCGTCCTGCGCACCGGCATGGGCCCCAATGCGGCCGAAGGCTCGGTCACCCGGGTCCTCGCCGACCCGGCGCTCGAGGGCGCCGCCGTGCTCGCCACGGGCTTCTGCGCCGGACTCTCGCCCGGCATGCACCCCGGTGACCTGGTCGTCGCCGAGGAGACCCGGGACCCCCGCTCCACCGTCCCCTGCGTCGCGACCGACCGGCTCGTCAAGGAACTCGCGCGAGCCGTCCCCGGGCGCACCGTCCACACCGGGCCACTGACCGGCTCGGACCACGTCGTCCGCGGCCCCGAACGGGCCGACCTGCGCTCGACCGGCGCGATCGCCGTGGACATGGAGTCCGCGGCCACGCTCCTGAGCGCCGTCCGCACGGGCCCGCGCCCGGTTGCGGCCGTCCGGGTGGTCGTGGACGCTCCAGAACACGAACTCGTCCGGATCGGCACCGTGCGCGGTGGAATATCGGCTTTCCGCGTTCTTCGATCCGTTCTTCCCGCATTTTTCGAATGGCACCGTTCTTTGTTGCTTCCCCGGAGGTGAGCCCAGATGGCCATGCCGCTGCGCCAGTCCATCAAGGTCGCTACATACCTGGCCGAACAGAAGATTCGCCGACGGGACAAGTTCCCGCTCATCGTGGAACTGGAACCGCTCTTCGCCTGCAACCTGGCGTGCGAGGGATGCGGCAAGATCCAGCACCCCGCCGGTGTGCTCAAGCAGCGCATGCCGGTGGCGCAGGCCGTCGGGGCGGTGCTGGAATCGGGCGCGCCGATGGTCTCCATCGCCGGCGGCGAGCCCCTGATGCACCCGCAGATCGACGAGATCGTGCGGCAGTTGGTGGCCAAGCGGAAGTACGTCTTCCTCTGCACCAACGCCATGCTCATGCGCAAGAAGATGGACAAGTTCAAGCCCTCGCCGTACTTCGCCTTCGCGGTGCACATCGACGGACTGCGCGAGCGGCACGACGAGTCCGTGGCCAAGGAGGGCGTGTTCGACGAGGCCGTGGAGGCCATCAAGGAGGCCAAGCGGCGCGGCTTCCGGGTGACCACCAACTCGACCTTCTTCAACACCGACACCCCGCAGACCATCGTCGAGGTGCTCAACTTCCTCAACGACGACCTCAAGGTCGACGAGATGATGATCTCGCCCGCCTACGCCTACGAGAAGGCACCCGACCAGGAGCACTTCCTGGGCGTGGAGCAGACCCGCGAGCTGTTCAAGAAGGCCTTCTCGGGCGGCAACCGGGCCCGCTGGCGGCTCAACCACTCCCCGCTCTTCCTCGACTTCCTCGAGGGCAAGGTCGACTTCCCGTGCACCGCCTGGGCGATCCCGAACTACTCCCTCTTCGGCTGGCAGCGCCCCTGCTACCTGATGAGCGACGGCTACGTCCCGACGTACCGGGAGCTGATCGAGAAGACCGACTGGGACAAGTACGGCCGCGGCAAGGACCCGCGCTGCGACAACTGCATGGCGCACTGCGGCTACGAGCCCACCGCCGTCCTGGCCACCATGGGCTCGCTCAAGGAGTCCCTGCGCGCCATGCGGGAGACGGTCTCCGGGAACCGGGAGTGACGTCATGACCGCCATCCCCTTGGGGCTCCCCGGGGTACCGGTCCGGCCGATCGCCGAGCGGCGCGTGTCGCGGCGGATCCAGGTCGGGCCGGTGGCGGTCGGGGGCGGGGCCCCGGTGTCGGTGCAGTCGATGACGACGACCCGTACGTCCGACATCGGGGCGACGCTCCAGCAGATCGCCGAGCTGACGGCGTCGGGCTGCCAGATCGTCCGGGTGGCCTGCCCCACTCAAGACGACGCCGACGCGCTGCCCGTCATCGCGCGGAAGTCGCAGATCCCGGTGATCGCGGACATCCACTTCCAGCCCAAGTACGTCTTCGCCGCGATCGAGGCGGGCTGCGCGGCGGTCCGGGTGAACCCGGGCAACATCAAGCAGTTCGACGACAAGGTCAAGGAGATCGCCAAGGCGGCCCGCGATCACGGCACGCCCATCCGCATCGGGGTCAACGCCGGTTCCCTGGACCGGCGGCTGCTCCAGAAGTACGGCAGGGCGACGCCCGAGGCGCTCGCCGAGTCCGCCCTGTGGGAGGCCTCGCTCTTCGAGGAGCACGACTTCCGGGACATCAAGATCTCGGTCAAGCACAACGACCCGGTCGTGATGGTCGAGGCCTACCGGCAACTCGCCGCCCAGTGCGACTACCCGCTGCACCTGGGTGTGACGGAGGCGGGCCCGGCCTTCCAGGGCACCATCAAGTCGGCCGTCGCCTTCGGCGCGCTCCTCTCCCAGGGCATCGGCGACACCATCCGGGTGTCGCTCAGCGCGCCGCCGGTCGAGGAGATCAAGGTCGGCATCCAGATCCTCCAGTCGCTCGGACTCAGGGAACGCCGGCTGGAGATCGTCTCCTGCCCGTCCTGCGGCCGCGCCCAGGTCGACGTCTACAAGCTGGCCGAGGAGGTCACCGCCGGTCTGGAAGGCATGGAGGTCCCCCTCCGCGTCGCCGTCATGGGCTGCGTCGTCAACGGCCCCGGCGAGGCCCGCGAGGCCGACCTCGGCGTCGCCTCCGGCAACGGCAAGGGGCAGATCTTCGTCAAGGGCGAGGTCGTCAAGACCGTGCCCGAGTCGAAGATCGTGGAGACCCTCATCGAGGAGGCGATGAGGATCGCGGAGCAGATGGAGAAGGACGGCGCGTCGGGGGAGCCGGCCGTCACCGTGAGCTGACACACCACGGACCGAAGGGGGCCCGAGCGTGACGATTCTGGAGAACATCCGGGGACCACGCGACCTGAAGGCGCTGTCCGAGGCGGAACTCGGTGAACTGTCCGACGAGATACGTGACTTCCTGGTGCACGCGGTCGCCCGCACCGGCGGTCACCTCGGACCCAACCTCGGCGTGGTGGAACTCACCGTCGCCCTGCACCGGGTCTTCGAGTCGCCGGACGACCGCATCCTGTGGGACACCGGCCACCAGAGCTACGTGCACAAACTCCTGACCGGGCGGCAGGACTTCTCCAAGCTGCGGAGCAAGGGCGGCCTGTCCGGCTACCCCTCGCGCGAGGAGTCCGAGCACGACGTCATCGAGAACAGCCACGCCTCCACCGTCCTCGGCTGGGCCGACGGCCTCGCCAAGGCCCGCCAGGTGCGGGGGGAGCGCAGCCACGTCGTCGCCGTCATCGGTGACGGCGCGCTCACCGGCGGCATGGCCTGGGAGGCGCTGAACAACATCGCGGCGGCCAGGGACCGGCCGCTGATCATCGTCGTCAACGACAACGAACGCTCGTACGCCCCGACCATCGGCGGCCTCGCCAACCACCTGGCGACCCTGCGCACCACCGACGGCTACGAGCGCGCCCTGGCCTGGGGCAAGGACGTGCTCCAGCGCACGCCCGTGGTCGGCAACACCGTCTACGAGGCCCTGCACGGCGCCAAGAAGGGCTTCAAGGACGCCTTCGCCCCGCAGGGGCTCTTCGAGGACCTGGGACTGAAGTACCTCGGCCCGATCGACGGGCACGACATCGGCGCCGTCGAGTCGGCGCTGCGCCGCGCGAAGCGCTTCCACGGCCCGGTGCTCGTGCACTGCCTCACCGAGAAGGGCCGCGGCTACGAGCCGGCCCTGCGCGACGAGGAGGACCACTTCCACACGGTCGGCGTGATGGACCCGCTCACCTGCGAGCCGCTCAGCCCGGCGGGCGGCCCGTCCTGGACCTCCGTGTTCGGTGAGGAGATCGTCCGGATCGGCGAGGAGCGCGCGGACGTGGTGGCGATCACCGCGGCCATGCTGCACCCGGTCGGCCTCGCCCCCTTCGCCGAACGGTTCCCCGACCGGGTCTGGGACGTCGGCATCGCCGAACAGCACGCCGCCGTGTCCGCCGCGGGCCTCGCCACCGGCGGACTGCACCCGGTCGTCGCCGTCTACGCCACCTTCCTCAACCGCGCCTTCGACCAGCTCCTCATGGACGTGGCACTGCACCGCTGCGGCGTCACCTTCGTCCTGGACCGGGCCGGCGTCACCGGTGTCGACGGGGCCTCGCACAACGGCATGTGGGACATGTCCGTCCTCCAGGTCGTCCCCGGGCTGCGGATCGCCGCCCCGCGCGACGCCGACCAGCTGCGCGCCCAGCTGCGCGAGGCGGTCGCCGTGGACGACGCGCCGACGCTGCTGCGCTTCCCGAAGGAGTCCGTCGGTCCCGTCGTACCCGCCGTCGACCGGATCGGCGGCCTGGACGTCCTGCACGCCGCGGACCGGCCCGAGGTGCTGCTCGTGGCGGTGGGCGTGATGGCACCCGTCTGCCTCGGGGCCGCCGAACTCCTGGAGGCCCGCGGCATCGGCTGCACCGTCGTCGACCCGCGCTGGGTCAAGCCGGTCGACCCGGCGCTCGCACCGCTCGCCGCCCGGCACCGGCTGGTGGCCGTGGTCGAGGACAACAGCCGGGCCGCCGGGGCCGGTTCCGCGGTGGCGCTGGCGCTCGGCGACGCCGAGGTCGACGTCCCCGTACGCCGCTTCGGCATCCCCGAGCAGTTCCTCGCGCACGCCAAGCGCGCCGAGGTGCTCGCGGACATCGGCCTCACCCCGGTCGACGTCGCCGGCCGGATCGCCGCGAGCCTGGCCCTCGCCGAACCGGCCGGGGACCGGGGGGGGGACCGGCAGTGGAACAGCCCGGCGACGGACGGATGTCCGGCGACGGACGGATCGTCATGCCAGCGCAAGGAGAGAACTGAATGACCAAGGAGTTCGACCTCGCCGCGCTCTTGGCCGAGCGCGGGGCCGAGCGGTACGAGCTGCACGCCAAGCACCTCAACCACCAGCTGCCGCGCATGCTGCACACCATCGGCTTCGACAAGGTCTACGAGCGTGCCGAGGGCGCGCACTTCTGGGACGCGGACGGCAACGACTACCTGGACATGCTCGCCGGGTTCGCGGTGATGGGCCTGGGCCGCCACCACCCCGTCGTCCGCAAGGCGCTGCACGACGTCCTCGACGCCTCGCTCGCCGACCTGACCCGCTTCGACTGCCCGCCGCTGCCCGGCCTGCTGGCGGAGAAGCTGCTCTCCTACAGCCCGCACCTGGACCGCGTCTTCTTCGGCAACAGCGGCACCGAGGCCGTCGAGACCGCGCTGAAGTTCGCCCGGTACGCGACCGGCAGACAGCGGATCCTGTACTGCTCGCACGCCTTCCACGGACTGACCACCGGCTCCCTCTCCGTCAACGGCGAGGACGGCTTCCGCAAGGGCTTCGCGCCGCTGCTGCCCGACACCGCCGTCCCGCTCGGCGACCTGGACGCCCTGGCGCGGGAGCTGAGGAAGGGCGACGTGGCGGCCCTGATCGTGGAGCCGGTCCAGGGCAAGGGCGTGCACGAGGCCCCGCCCGGCTACCTGCTCGCCGCGCAGGAGCTGCTGCACCGGCACAAGGCGCTGCTGATCGCCGACGAGGTGCAGACGGGCCTCGGCCGGACCGGCAAGTTCTACGCCTACCAGCACTCGGACGGGGTGGAGCCCGACCTGGTCTGCGTGGCCAAGGCGCTGTCCGGCGGATACGTGCCGGTGGGGGCCACCCTGGGCAAGGACTGGATCTTCCAGAAGGTGTACTCCTCGATGGACCGCGTACAGGTCCACTCGGCCAGCTTCGGGTCCAACGCACAGGCCATGGCCGCCGGACTCGCGGTGCTGTCGGTGATGGAGAACGAGGAGATCGTCGCGAACGCCGCCGCGGTGGGGGAGCGGCTGAAGTCCCGGCTCGCGGAGCTGGTGGACCGCTACGAGCTGCTCGCCGACGTCCGGGGCCGCGGACTGATGATCGGCATCGAGTTCGGCCGGCCCAGGTCCCTGAAGCTGCGCAGCCGCTGGACGATGCTGCAGGCGGCGCGGAAGGGACTGTTCGCGCAGATGGTGGTCGTGCCGCTGCTGCAACGGCACCGGATCCTGACCCAGGTGTCCGGCGACCACCTGGAAGTGATCAAGCTGATCCCGCCGCTGATCGTCGACACCGACGACGCCGACCGGTTCGTCGACGCCTTCACGGAGGTGATGGAGGACGCGCACAATGGCGGTGGCCTGATGTGGGACTTCGGGAAGATCCTTGTCAAGCAGGCGGTGGCCAACCGCTGAGCGTGCGCAGCAAACTTTTTGCCTCTGAGGCAAGAAGTTTGCCTGACGGGCAAGACTCGGGCTGAATGGAGCCATGAGCTCCTCCGAGACCGGCCCCGCCGAGGGGGCGGTCGCCGCCGTCGCGCCCCAGCTGCGTGAGCTGCGGCGGCGGGCCGCCCTCACCCTGGAGGCCGCGGCCCGCGACGCAGGGCTCTCGCCCGCCCACCTCTCCCGCCTGGAGACCGGGCAGCGCCAGCCCTCGCTGCCGATGCTGCTCTCCCTCGCCCGGGTCTACGGTACGACCGTCGCCGAGCTGCTGGGGGAGACGGCCGCGGACCGGGACGCCGTCGTGCGCGCCGCCGGCATGGAACCCACCGCCGCGGGCGGCTGGACGTACTGGCGGGCCGGAGCGCCGGGCCGCGGCATGCAGGCCCTGCGCGTCCAGGTTCCGTACGGCTCCCAGGGCGACGTGGTGCGGGTGCACCCCGGTGAGGAGTGGCTGCACGTCCTGCGGGGCCGGCTGCGACTGCGCCTCGGGGACACCGAGCACCGGCTCACCGCGGGGGACAGCGCCCACTTCGACTCGATGACCCCGCACCGGATCGCCGCGCAGGACCCCGACGGGGTCGAGCTGCTGTTCGTACACACCCTGCTGCAGAGCCCGACGGCCGCCCTGTGCCTCGGCCCGACCCCCGGAGAGACGCCATGAGTGCCACGGAGGAGAAGCTCCCGCGCGCCCTGTGGGTGCGACTGATCATCTACATCGCCCTGGGGCACGTCTTCGGCGGCTTCCTCTACCTGCTGTTCGAGGTGGGCGCCAAGTAGCGCCGTCCGCGGGCGGGTGGCTCAGTCCAGCATCCGCTCGCGCAGCCGCTCCCGGGTCCCGGCAGTGAGCCGCAGGCCCTGCTCCAGGTAGGCGTCGACGCCGCCCCAGGTCTCCTCGACGGTCTCGAAGGCCGCCGCCAGGTACTCGGCGCGCGCGTCGAACAGGGGACTGAGCAGCTCCATGACCTCGGGGGAGTAGGCCGAGGCCGCGGAACCGCTGCGGCGCACCTTGTAGCGGCGGTGCGCGGCGTTCGACTTCAGGTAGTCCTCGACGACGGCCTCGCGCTCGACGCCCAGGGCGAGCAGGGTGACGGCGATCGACAGGCCCGCGCGGTCCTTTCCGGCGGCGCAGTGCATCAGGGCCGGGACGCTGTCCTCGGCGAGCGCGTGCAGGATGCGGGAGTGCTCCGCAGTGCGCTCCGTGACGATCGCGCGGTAGGAGCCGATCATCCGGTCCGCGCCCTTGCCGTCGGCCAGGATCTCGCGCAGCTGGTCGAGGTCGCCGTCACGGACCATCTTCCAGAACTCGGCGCCGTCGGCCGGGTCGCTCAGCGGCAGGTTCACATTGCGCACGCCCGGCAGGTCGACGTCCGGGCCCTCGAGCTTCTGGTCGGCCGCGTTGCGGAAGTCGAAGATCGTGTGCAGGCCCAGCGAGGCCAGGAACGCGGCGTCCTCCCCGGTGGCGTGAGCCAGGTGACCGCTGCGGAACAGCACCCCCTGCCGCACCCGCCGCCCGTCCACGGTGGGCAGTCCGCCCACGTCCCGGAAGTTGCGCACACCGGTCAGCTCGGGTTCGGTCGACGGGACCTGCTGCGTCACGGGGGCTCCTCCCACTCCGCCCCGCCGCCGCTGCTCGCCGACGGGCTCCACCAGACGATACGGCATCACCTGGGCGCGAAATGGCGCCCCGAGGGATATTCCGAGCCGATAAGAGCCTTCTGTCCGAATTGGTGCCTTAATAGCAACTGGCCCTGAAATGGCGGAAGGTGAATGCGAGGCGCGTGAGCAGCGTCATATCCGTGACCGTGCGTTGCCCGTCATGTTCACGTAATTCAACTGTTTCTCAAGGGGCTTTAGGCAAAAGCGCGCGGCGGAAATCGACGCAGGGTTACCGGATATTCCCGTAAAGGATCAATCGGAACACCCGCCGGGGGAACCCCTCGCTTGTCCGTGTGCGTCTTGGTCCCTTACGTTCACCACCGATCCGGACGGACGCCTAATCCTGCCGCCGACCGGAGCCCGCACTCATCGACCACCCGTACACGGCAGGAGCGGGGGACCCACAGGTAGAACTGCCTGTTCCGGTTCCCGGAACGGCTTGGGGTAAAGCCGCGTTCTGCGCGGCCGGGCATCTCCAGCCCGCACCCGACAGCTCACCTCGCAGGCGCCGGAGAGGAATTCGCCATGCCCGCGAAGGGTAAGCACCGCCGTACCAGGGCCATGCGCCTGACCCGCACCATCGCCGTCGCCGGAACCGGCGGCGCCGCGCTCGCGCTCCCGCTGATGGGTGCCGCCGCCGCCAACGCCGCTCCCGCGCACTCCGTTTCCGAGCAGGCCGCGCAGTCCGTTCCGGCCTCGGCCAAGAAGGCCGCCGCCGAGAAGAACTCCGACTCGCGCACCTACACCGTGAAGAGCGGCGACTACCTTTCGAAGATCGCCGACGAGCAGGACGTCGACGGCGGCTGGAAGAAGCTCTACACGGACAACCGCGAGGCCGTCGGTTCCGACCCGTCGCTGATCCACCCCGGCCTGAAGCTCTCGATCGGCGGCCAGGCCGCCAAGTCGTCGGCGCCGTCCTCCGCGCAGTCGCAGAAGCCCGCGCAGAAGTCCGCCGAGAAGCCCGCCGAGAAGCCCGCCGAGAAGTCCGCCGCCGCGAAGCCGGCCCAGAAGTCGGCGGACGCCGAGAAGGCCTCCTCCTCGGACACCGGCAGCCAGTCCACGGGCACCACCAGCGGCTACACCTCCCCCGTCGCGGGCGGCACCGTCGGCACCCCGTACCACCAGTCCGGCAGCATGTGGTCCAGCGGCTACCACACCGGCACCGACTTCGTCGTCCCGACCGGCACCTCCCTCAAGGCCGTCGGCGCGGGCACCGTCGTCTCCGCCGGCTGGGGCGGCGCGTACGGCAACCAGGTCGTCATCCAGCTCGCCGACGGCCACTACGCCCAGTACGCTCACCTCTCCTCGCTCTCCGTCTCCGCCGGTCAGTCGGTGACGGCGGGTCAGCAGGTCGGCCTCTCGGGTGCCACCGGCAACGTGACCGGCCCGCACCTGCACTTCGAGATCCGCACCACGCCGGACTACGGCTCGGACATCGACCCGCTGGCATTCCTGCGCTCGCACGGCGTCTCCGTCTGACGACCGGTTCCGCGCGGCCCCCGCGCCCCGAAGGCCGGACCCCGATCCCCGGGTCCGGCCTTCGGCGTGTCCGGACCCCGGTGTGCGCGCCGTGCAGGGCCCTCGCGTATTCCGGAATTGACGAATACTTTAGGCGTGGCCTTTCTCACCGCCCGTCAATCCCGCCCTACGGTCGCGTAGGTCACATTCCAAGGTGAATCATGGGCCGATGTGGCAGACGATTCGAAGAGTGACAGCAGAGCAGTGATCGGGTCGTACGTGGCGGTGGGGGACAGCTTCACCGAGGGCGTCGGCGACCCCGGCCCCGACGGGGCGTTCGTCGGCTGGGCCGACCGGCTGGCCGTACTGCTCGCGGACCGGCGCCCCGAGGGCGACTTCACGTACACGAACCTCGCCGTGCGCGGCAGGCTCCTCGACCAGATCGTGGCGGAGCAGGTACCGCGGGTCGTCGGACTCGCGCCGGACCTCGTCTCGTTCGCGGCGGGCGGCAACGACATCATCCGGCCCGGCACCGATCCCGACGAGGTCGCCGAGCGGTTCGAGCTGGCGGTGGCCGCGCTGACCGCCGCGGCCGGAACCGTCCTGGTGACCACCGGGTTCGACACCCGTGGGGTGCCGGTCCTCAAGCACCTGCGCGGCAAGATCGCCACGTACAACGGGCACGTCCGCGCCGTCGCCGACCGCTACGGCTGCCCGGTGCTCGACCTGTGGTCGCTGCGGAGCGTCCAGGACCGCAGGGCGTGGGACGCCGACCGGCTGCACCTGTCGCCGGAGGGTCACACCCGGGTGGCGCTGCGCGCGGGGCAGGCCCTGGGCCTGCGCGTTCCGGCCGACCCGGACCAGCCCTGGCCGCCCCTGCCGCCGCGCGGCACGCTCGACGTCCGGCGCGACGACGTGCACTGGGCGCGCGAGTACCTGGTGCCGTGGATCGGGCGCAGGCTGCGGGGCGAGTCGTCGGGCGACCACGTGACGGCCAAGGGGACGCTGTCGCCGGACGACATCAAGACGTGGATCGCGTCGGTGGCCTGACGCGGACGGGGGTCGGTGGTGTCCCGGCGGCCGGCGTCCGACGGGCCGGTGCACCGACGGGCCGGTGCCCCGTTGGGTGCTAGCGCCGCGTCGGTGTCAACGCCGCCCGCTCCAGGCCCAGTTCCCGGGCCAGGGCGTCGTCCACCCACTCCTGCGCCCGGGCCCGCGACACCGTGCCCGTGTACGAGGTGAGCTGCACGGCCAGCCCGTCCAGCAACGCCGTCAGCCGCAGGGCAGCGGCGTCCGGCTCGGGGCAGGAGAACTCACCGGCGGCCACGCCCTCGGCGATGACCTCGGCGATCGCCGCCTTCCACTGGCGGTCCAGCTCGCGCGTGACCTCCCGCAGCGCGGGCTCGCGCGGCGCCGCCGCCCAGCCCTCGATCCACAGCCGCCAGCCCTTGGCCGGCCCGGTCGGCGCGTACCACCGCACGGCCGCCCGCAGCCGGCGCAGCGCCGACGTGCGACGGGCGAGCAGCCCCCGCAGACGGGCGAGGTCGTCCTCGGCGGCATGCGTGAACGCGGCGGCGACCAGGCGCTCCTTCGTGGAGAAGTGGTAGAGCACCAGGGCGTTGCTGACGCCGAGCGCCGCGGCCACGTCGGCGATCCGCAACGCCGCCACGCCCCGCGCCGATATCTGCTCGATGGCGGCGCCCAGCAGCTCCTCGCGCCGCTCCGCCACGCTCAACCGCACTCTCCCCACGCACGTCACCCTATACAGGCGCCGGGACGTGCGCCGACGCCCTTCCCGGTCGCGACGGACCGGGGGAACACGGATGTCACATCCGTCGTTCGAGGTGCGTAGGACGAGACGACCATAATGAGAGCCTGAACCACTCCACCTGGAGGTACCGTGGCCGCTTTCCGTTCCCCGAGTCCCGGGTTCAGCGTGCCCCGGCCCGCGGCCTTCGGCGCCGACCCGAGCGGTGAGCGCATGGCGCGCATCCGCAGATCGCCGCACTTCAGCGACGGCGTCTTCCAGAACCCCGGGGGCACGGCACGGACCCGGCCCTCCGGATCGGCCGCCGAATTCGCCAAGATCTACTTCAACAAGGAGGCGCGGCTGCGCCGGTCCCCGCAGGGTCCGGTCCCGGTGCACGCCACCACCCTGGCCGACCTCGCCCGGCCGCCCGCCACCGGGCTCCGGCTGACCTGGATGGGCCACTCCAGCGTGCTCGCCGAGATCGACGGGCAGCGCGTGCTCTTCGACCCGGTGTGGGGCGAGCGCTGCTCCCCCTTCCCCTTCGCCGGCCCCAAGCGCCTGCATCCGGTCCCGCTGCCACTTGCCGCCCTGGGCCCGGTCGACGTGGTCGTCATCTCCCACGACCACTACGACCACCTGGACATGCCCACCATCAAGGCGCTGGCCGGCACGGACACCGTGTTCGCCGTGCCGCTCGGCGTCGGCGGCCACCTCGAACACTGGGGTGTCTCCCCCGACCGGCTGCGCGAGCTGGACTGGCACGAGTCGACGGGCGTCGGCGGCCTCACCCTCACCGCCACCCCGGCCCGGCACTTCTGCGGGCGCGGGCTGCGCAACACCCAGCACACCCTCTGGGCGTCCTGGGTGGTCGCCGGTTCCGAACACCGCGTGTACCACAGCGGGGACACCGGCTATTTCGACGGATTCCGCGAGATCGGCGCCGCGCACGGCCCGTTCGACGCCACGATGATCCAGCTGGGGGCGTACGCCGAGTTCTGGCCGGACATCCACATGACCCCCGAGGAGGGCGTCCGTGCCCACCTCGACCTCCAGGGCGGCCGTCCGCACGGCGCCCTGCTGCCGATCCACTGGGGCACCTTCAACCTGGCGCCGCACCCGTGGGCGGAGCCGGGGGAGTGGACGAAGGAGGCGGCTGAGGAGGTCGGCCAGGCGGTGGCGTTCCCGCGGCCGGGGGAGCCGTTCGAGCCGGCGGGGGAGCTGCCGGTGGAGGCGTGGTGGCGGGCGGTGTCGGGTCCGATCGCGCATCCGTGGCGGCGCCCCCGGATCGTCGAAGGCGTGGCCGGGACGAGCAGGGGTGATCTCGACCTCGCGGGGGAGCGGTGAGGCCGGTCGGGGACAAGATGGGGGAGATGGCCCAGATGCTGGAGCGTCTCCCTGCTGACGAACGGCGTCGTCTGCTGCGAACCTCGGACGGAGCGCCCCGCGCGGAGCGCGGCCCAGATTCGTCCAGGGCTGCGGTTCCATGGAGCCGGTGCATGGTCTCGCCGAGCTGATGGGAACGGTCTCCCGGCATTCAGAGATGTCTCACCGAATCGAATCGAACCGCCGTCGTGGTGGCCAGGTGGCGGAGAGCTTGCTCGGACGGGCTGTCGGGTGGTGCGGTCCAGATGACGATGTGCTGGTCGGGGACGTTGGTGCTGGTCAGGGTGTCCCAGTCGAGCGTGAGGGTGCCGGCGACGGGGTGGTGGAAGATTTTGTTGCCGGTGCTTTGGACGGCGACTTCGCGCGCCTGCCACCAGTGCTGGAAGTCGGTGTGCGGTGTCATCCGTGTCACGAGGGCCTGGAGGCGGGGGTCGTCCGGGCGGTGTGCGGTGTGCATGCGGAGGTAGGCCACGCAGGCGTGGGCTCCGGTCTCCCAGTCGTCGTAGAGGGCGCGCAGTGCGGGGTCGTTGAACAGGAGCCAGACGTAGTTGCGGTCCTGCTCGGGGATCTGTCCGAAGTCGGTGAGGAGGGCTGCGGCGAGTCGGTTCCAGGCCAGGACGTCCATGGTGTCGGACAGGACCAGCGCGGGGGACTGGGTGAGCTGGTCGAGGAGGCGCCGGGTGTGTGCGGTGACGGCGCTGTCGGGCCGGGTGGGCGGCTGGACCGGTGGGTGGCCGGCGAGGCCGAAGAGGTAGGCGCGCTGGTCGTCGGTGAGGCGTAGTGCCTGGGCGATGGCGTGCAGGACGGGGAGGGATGCCTGCATGCGGCCCTGCTCGACGCGCGTGTAGTAGTCGGTGCTGATCGAAGCGAGCTCCGCCACTTCCTCACGGCGCAGACCCGGCACCTTGCGGTGGGGGCCGGTGTCGGGCAGGCCGACCTGTCCGGGTTCCAGGCCGGCCCGGCGGGTCTTGAGGAAGGTGCCCAGTTCCTTCTGGTCCCGGTGGGAGCTGCTCATGGTTCCAGTGTGGCAGTGAGCCCGTGCGGGGGTCAGCGGGGCAGCGACTGGTCGGTGTCGGGGGTGCGCTGGGTGGTGTCGGCCCAGGAGGCGAGGATGCACAGGGCGTCGTGGGAGGGGGTGCCGGGTTCGGCGGTCCAGATGACGAGCTGCTGGTCGGTGTGGGTGGTGGAGGCGAGGGTGTCCCAGTCGAGGGTCAGTTCGCCGACGAGGGGGTGGTTGAGGGTTTTGGTGCCGACGCCGCGTACGGCGACGTGGTGGGCGGCCCACCAGGTGCGGAAATCGGCGTCCTGCACCGACAGCTCTCCGACGAGGGCGGCCAGACGCGGGCTGTCGGGGTCGCGGGCGGCTTCCATACGCAGCTGAGCCACGCAGGTGTGGGCCACGTTCTTCCAGTCGGTGTACAGCTTCCGCATGGCCGGGTCGGTGAAGAGCAGGCGCAGATAGTTCCGGTGCTTTTCCGGAATTCTCGCGAAGTCCGTGACGAGGGCCGCTGCAAGTGGATTCCAGGCGAGAATGTCCATACGGCGGCCGAGGACAATTCCCGGTGTGGTGCCCAGGTCGTCGAGGAGTCGTTGCAGCCGGGGCTGCACCTGCTGCGGTGCGCGGCGCGTCGGCCGGTCGGGCAGGCGGCCGGCGAGGCCGAAGAGGTAGGCCCGCTGATCGGCATCAAGCCGCAGGACTCGGGCGAGCGTGTTCAGCACGGGCGCAGAGCCCTGGATGCGTCCCTGTTCCAGGCGGGTGTAGTAGTCGGTGCTGATCGACGCCAGCCGGGCAACCTCTTCGCGCCTGAGCCCCGTGACCCGGCGGCGGCCCCCGGTGTCGGGCAGGCCGGCCGCGGAGGGGCTCAGCTCGGCACGGCGAGCTTTGAGGAAGGCCCCGAGCTCGCCGGGGCGTGCATGACTGCTCATGCTGCCCAGGGTCGCTCGGGACGCAACCGTAGTGCCAGGGATATTTCTCTCCCTGGATGGATTCATCCCAGGATGAAAGTCTCCTCTCACAGCGACGTTGAATGCGTGCGAGTGTGAAGTCGTCAGGAAATGACGACGGGGGCGATGAGCCGGAACACGCCGCCCCCCGAATGCCCTACTCCGCAGAATTCTGGGAACTGCTTATGTCCTCCATCGACCGCGTACTTGTCGTCGGAGCCACGGGCCGCACCGGCCGACATGTCGTCGACGCAGCCGCCGGCCACGGTCTGTCCCCGCTCGCCCTGGCCCGCAACGAAGCCCGGGCCCGCGAGATCCTGCCCGGCACCGAGATCGTCACCGGCGACCTCACCAGCGTGCAGAGCCTGGCGGACGCCGTCCGCGACATCGACGCCGTGATCTTCGTCCACGGGTCCGACGACGATGCGCGCCCCGAGTCCTTCGAGCGCATCGACTACGGCGGCGTCGCCAACGTCCTGCGCGCCCTGGGCACACGGCGGCCCCGGATCGTCCTCCAGACGACGATCTTCGTCACCCGCCGGGAGCACTACTTCAACGACGGCGGGCACGCCCTGGACTTCAAGCGCCGCTCCGAACGCCTTGTCCGGCTCAGCGGCGCCCCGTACACGATTGTCCGTCCGGGCTGGCTGGATGCCGGACCGGACGGGGAGCACCTGCGGATCGAGCAGGGCGACACCGGCGAGGACGGTGTCAGCCGCGAAGCACTCGGTGCCCTCCTGGTCGAGGCGCTGCTCGACGATCAGGCGATCGGGAAGACCTTCGAGGTCTTCTCCGGCCCCGGCCCGGCCACCACCGACTTCACCTCCCTGTTCGGTATGGCCCAGCCGGACCGTTCGGGCGCCCTGGACGCGGTCAAGGACACGGCCAACCTCCCGCTCGACGCCGAACCCGACCGCATCCGGGACGACCTCGCGCAACTGCGCACCCACTGAGACCCCCCTTTCACGACCGCACCACACGAAAACTTTCAGGAGCAGATGATGGACGCCGTCACCTTCCCCAACGGCCAGGTCACCATGGCCGGCACCCTCTACACGCCCGAGGACTTCGACCCCGGCCGCCGGTACGCGGCGATCGTGGTCGTCCACCCCGGCGGCGGTGTGAAGGAACAGGCAGCCGGCCTGTACGCCGGCAAACTGGCCGAGCAGGGCTTCGTGGCGCTCGCCTTCGACGCCTCCTTCCAGGGCGACAGCGGCGGCGAGCCGCACCACCTGGAAGACCCCTACGCCCGCGTCGAGGACGTCCGCGCGGCCGTCGACCACCTGCAGACCCTCGACTACGTCGACCCGGAGCGCATCGGAGCCCTCGGCATCTGCGCCGGAGGCGGATACGCGGTGAACGCCGCCATGACCGACTACCGCATCAAGGCCCTCACCACCGTCAGCGCCGTCAACATCGGCACCAGCTTCCGCCGCGGCTGGTACGGCACCGACTCCGACGCCGCCGCCGTCCCCACCCTCCAGTCCCTGGCCCAGCAGCGCACCGCCGAGGCCGCGAAGGGCGCCGACCCGGCCTACCTGCCCTATGTCCCGCCGGAGCCGGACGAGAACACCCCGCGCGACCTGGTCGAGGCCGGCGACTACTACCTCACGCCGCGAGCCCAGCACCCCAACGCCAAGAACAAGTTCCTGTTCACCAAGAGCGTCTCGCGGATCTTCACCTTCGACGCCTTCCACATGGTCGAGGACCTGCTCACCCAGCCCCTCCTCATCGTCGCAGGCAGCGAAGCCGGATCCCTGTGGATGTCCACCGAACTCCACGGCCGCGCCCGCAGCACCAAGGAACTGAAGGTCGTCGAGGGCGGCACGCACATGGACTTCTACGACGTCCCCAAGTACGTCGACCAGGCCATCGCCACCGCCACTCCCTTCTTCACCGAGCACCTGACGGCCCGGCCCGCCCGGCAGGACTGACCGCCCCCGCGTTACACGGCCGCGGCGGTCGGGCACACATGCGCACGACCGCCGCCCACGGGCCGAAGAGCCCACCCCGGCGCCGGCCGTCACCACGGCAGAGGAGACTTCCGATCATGAGCAGCGTGCCCGAGTCACTCCGGCTGCGCCGGCCGGTGTCCCCGCTGGAGCTGTTCTACGACCTCGTCTTCGTCTTCGCGGTCTCCCAGCTCTCCCACCACCTGCTCGAGCACCAGGACTGGCGCGGCGCCGCCGAGACCGCCGTGCTCCTGGTCGCGGTGTTCGGAACGTGGGCCTACACCAGCTACGAGGCCACCCTCCTGGACATCCAGCGCGACGTCACCCGGTGGATGGTCGTCATCGTCATGGGCCTGGGCCTGTTCATGAACGCAGCCATCACCCACGCCTTCGACGACCGCGCCTGGCTCTTCGTCGTCCCCCTGCTGCTGATCCTCTTCTTCGCAAGCGCCGTGACCGCGGCGGCCGGCCGCACGGACGTGCTGCGCGAGCACTTCCGGCGCACCCTCGTGTGGATCGCGGCCTCCGCACCCTTGTGGATCACCGGCGCCGCCGTGGGCTCGGGCGCCCGCTTGTGGTGGTGGGCCGCAGCCGCCCTGGTTGACCTCACCGGCACCTGGCTGGCCCACCCCCTGCCGCAACGCGCGCTCAGCAGCCGGGAGCTGCCCTTCGACGCCGAGCACATGATCGAACGCCTCCGCCTGTTCTTCATCGTCCTGCTCGGCGAGACCGTCCTGACCGCCGGACGCGTGATGGCCGACGCCCCCGTCGACGTGCCCAGCATCGTCGCGACCGCCGGTGTGTTCACCGCCCTGGTGTGCCTGTGGGCGTTGTACTTCGGCGGCGGCGAGGACGTCTTCCGTACCGCCGTGGAAACCACCGCCGACCCCGTCCGGTCCGTCCGCCTCGGCGTCAACAGCGCCTACCTCGTCCTGGCCGCCCTGGTCGCCCTGGCGGTGGGCAGCGAACTCGTCATCGCGCACTCCCTCGGCCACGGCTCCGTCACACTCGCACTGCTCCTCTTCGGCGGCCCCGCGCTCTATCTGGCCGCCACCGGCTGGTTCTTCCACGCCACCGCCCACGGAGCCTGGACTCAACGACTCGCCGCCTGCGCCGCCTGCATCGCGGCCGGCACCGCCGCAATCTGGCTGCCCCCGCTCGCCTCCCTCGCCCTCCTCGACGTCATCCTCACCGCCACCGCCATCGCCGTCACCCGCGCCCACCACACCCTCACGCGCTCGCTGCAAGCCACTGCGGACGCGTGACCTGCCCGCCCGAACCCGTCGGACGGACACCACAAGAGAACACGGCGAACACGGACAGCAGCTCCGCTTCAACAGCTCACAGGAGCCCGTCCGTATCGAAGCCGGAGAGCTGGAGACCCGCGCAAGGACCAGCCGCCGGCACCTCCAGAACACAACCGGAACCCACGCACGACAAGGAGATGGCCGTCATGGCCAACGACACTCAGGCCCAGGCCGCGTTCGACCAGTTCGTCCAGCTGTGGACCACAGGAACAACCGCAGGCCGCCGCGCCCCCGTACTGCGCCGCCCCGACGAGGTCGGGCTGGAGTACGAGGACGTCACCTTCCCGTCCATGGACGGCGTGCCGCTGGAGGGCTGGTTCATGCCCGCCGACTCCGACCGGCTCGTCATCCACAACCACTTCCTGCCGGGCAACCGCTACGGCTACCCCGGCCACCTGCCGGAGTTCGGCGGACTCGGCGGCTTCGAGGTCAGCTTCCTGCCCGAGTACAAGGCTCTGCACGACGCCGGCTACAACATCCTGGCCTACGACATCCGCAACCACGGACTCAGCGGCCAGGGCAACGGCGGCATCGCCGGCATCGGCCTGCTCGAATACCGCGACGTCATCGGCTCCCTGCGATACGCCGCCACCCGCCCGGACACCAAGGACATGACCAAGGTCCTGCTCTCGGTCTGCCTCGGTGCGGACTCCACTGCCGTCGCCTGGTCCAAGCATCCAGAAGAGTTCGCCGAGATCCAGGCCATGGTCATGCTCCAACCCGTCTCGGCACGCCCCATCGTCGAAGAGTTCGTCAAGGCCATCGGCATGCCCGACGGCTACGACAAGTTCGACAAGGCCGTCCACGAACGCACCGGCTTCCACCTCGCCGAGCAGTCCCCCGTCGAACACGTCAAGGCCGTCACCGTGCCCACCCTCGTGGCGCAAGTCCACGACGACAGCATGACCCGGCCCGAAGACGTGCAGTCGATCTACGACGCCCTGCCCATGGCAGACAAGGAACTGCACTGGATCAGGGGCACGACGCGACGCTTCGACGGGTACAACTACTTCGGAGAACACCCCGAAGTCCCCATCGACTGGTTCAACCAGCACCTCAAGTGACCCCGCGCAACCTCAACGGCACCCCGCGACCAGGCACGACACCGGGCGCGGGATGCCCCATGCGACACCCCGGCCCCCGAGGAGCCGGCTACAGAGTCCAGACCACCCAGCACCCCGACGGTGCGCCTGATGCCGTACGTCTTGCCGATCGCCGTAGACCGGTGGCGAGGTCGGCCACCCGGTGCCGCAGCGCCTGGAAGGACCCGACGGGGCGGCCGAACTGCTCGCGCTCGCGGACGTAGCCGAGCGCGTCGTCGAAGGCGCGGCGGGCCAGGCCCAGCATGTTCGAGGCGAGGAAGAGACGCTCGTGGTTGAGTCCGGCCATCAGCTGCCGCCAGCCGTCGTCGACCTGTCCCACCACGGCGTCGGCGGGCAGCCGGACGCCGGTCAGGAAGACGTCGTTGACTTCCCGGCCGCCCATGGTGTCGATGCCCCGCACCTCCACGCCCGGGGTGTCGGCGGGCAGGTGGAACATGGTCAGTCCGCCGTGCTTGTCCTCGCCGGTGCGGGCCACCAGCAGGATGCTCCGCGCGCAGTGGGCGTTGGATATCCAGGTCTTCTGCCCATCGATCAGCCACGTCCCGTCGGCCGCCCGCCGGGCCCGGTGAAACCCCCGGCCGGGACCATCCCGTAGGAGGTCTCCTCCAGGAAGAGGCAGGCGTCGGCGAGCCCGCCGCCGGCACCCCGTACTCCTCGGGCAGGCACACCCCGAGCCAGCCCAGTTCGGCGAGCCTGCCGTACAGCCCGGGGTGGAACGCGGACTGCTCTTCGGTGAGACGACTTCCCATCAAGTCCCCCAGGATGCGTGTGACAAAGTGGTGGCAGTTGTTTCTCGATCGCCCGGGACGGAGGTGCCGCTTCGTGACCACGGCCGCGAAGACCGAGACGGAGGATCCGACGGCGCGGCGCATCCTCGACGCGGCGCTGGAGCAGTTCACCGTCTTCGGCCTGCGCCGTTCCTCCATGGACGACGTCGCCAAACGGGCCGGTGTCTCCCGTGTCACCGTCTACCGGCGCTTCGGGACCAAGGACACGCTGGTCGAGCAGACCCTGCTGCGCGAGAACAGCCGGTTCTTCCAGCGACTGGACCAAGCGGTGGCCGCGCTGCCGACCATGGGGGAACGGGTCGTCGAGGGGTTCGTGGTCGCCCTGCGCCACACCCGCGCCCACCCCCTCTTCGGAGGACTGCTGCGGCTGGAGCCCGAGGTGGTGCTGCCGTACCTGACCGTGCACGGCGGTTCCTCGCTCGCCGCCACCGTCGACTACGTGACGGGCCACCTGCGCCGGGCGCAGCAGGCCGAGGGACGGCCCGGCGACGACCCGCGACCCGTCGCCGAACTCATGGTGCGGGTGGCCGTCTCCTTCCTGCTCAACCCCGCCAGCTGTATCGAGATGGACGACGAGGACCAGGCCCGCGCCTTCGCCCGCCGCTACCTGGCCCCGCTCCTCAACGCCTGAACGACCGTGCACCGAGCGGCGGCCGGCACCTCGAAGGAGGTCAGCGCGACCGGCGGGGCGAAGCGCTGCACGGTCGTCGACTGCACCGCCGTGAACGCCCGCACCCCCTCCGCGCCGTGGATCCGCCCGAACCCGGAGCCCCGCGAGCCGCCGAACGGCAGCGTCGGCACGGCCGCGAAACCCAGCACCGAGTTCACCGACACCGCTCCCGCGCGCAGCCGCGCCGCGATCGCGGCCCCGGTGCGCCGGCTGCCGCAGAACGCCGCGGCCCCCAGGGCGTACCGGGAGTCGTTGGCGCGGGCCACCGCCACGACGGGCGCGACGTAGGGCGCCCGGACCGACTCGGGGCCGCCCAGCAGGGCCCGCGCGCCCGACGACACCGCCTCGGTCACCTGCCGCTCCACGGTCTCGAGCTGGCCCGGCAGGGTCATCGGACCGTAGTGCGCGTCCCCGCCGGGGCCCGGCCGCAGCGCGCCGGCGCGCCGCACCACCCGTTCGCACAGCGCCTCGTGGATCTCGCGCACGGCGTAGACGCGCTCCACTCCCGCACAGGCCTGCCCGGCGTTGCTGAACGCGCCCCACACGAGCGCGTCGGCGGCGGCGTCCAGGTCCGCGTCCGCGGTGACGATCACGGCGTCCTTGCCGCCGCACTCGGCGAGGAAAGGGGTCAGCGTCTCGGCGCAGACCGCCGTCACCTTGCGCGCCGTCCCGGGCGACCCGGTGAACGCCAGCTTGTCGACCCCGGCGCGGGCCAGCGCCTCCCCGGTGGCCGCGGCGCCGGTGACGGCGGTGAACAGCCCGGCGTGCGGGGGCACGGCCTCGTCGAACAGTGCGGCGAGCAGGACACCGGCGCCCGGGGTCGGTTCGGACGGCTTGAGGACCACCGCGTTCCCCGCCGCCAGGGCGTACCCGACGGAGCCCATCGGGGTGTAGCAGGGGTAGTTCCACGGGCCGAGCACGCCGACCACCCCCAGCGGCCGGTGCACCAGCGAGGCCCGTTGAGGACCACCTCCAGTTCGGCGTCACCGGCCGGCTTGCCGGTCTCCTCGGCGACGGTCCGGGCGACGGTGCCCAACTCGCGGCGTCCGGGGCGGTGTCGGTCATCGGGTCCCCCAGTGAATCGAAGATACAAAATCCATATACTTGTTTCACGGGGGTGTGGGGGGCAATGGGTTCGTCGATACTCGCCGGGGTCGTCTGGTCGTACCTCCGGCGGTACTCGGCGCCCCGTCAGCCGTCACCGACAGTGACTGTTTCTGATCGGGTCCGACTGGTTCTGGGTCATGCCGGAACGGTTGTGTATCCGGCTTATCGGTCTGTCGTACGAGGCCTCATACCAGAGCGGGACGTTGTCCGAGGGACTTTGGCAACTGCCCACCGCACATGAGGGGCAGCCGACTACTGTCAGTGTCCGTCGGGCGACGTAGGGCCGACGGACCAGTCACGGACCAGTACGAGGACACCGATGTCTCACCTCCGCGCCCCGGCCGCGCGAGCAGACCGCCGCGAGGGCGGACGGCACGGCCGGCCGGCCCCACGTACCACCGCCGCGCTGCCCGAGACCCACATACGGCCCCAACTCCTGAGGCTCGCCGTCCTGCCACCGGTCGCGGTCGCCCTCGGCGCCTGCGCGGTCGTCCTGTTCACCGTCCGGTCCACCGGGGTGCGACCCGGCCCCGTCCTGTGGGGCGTACTGGCCGGGGCGGTCTCGGTGACCGTCGCCGCCGTCGTCATCGCCGCGGTCGCCGCCGACCGCGCCGCGCGGTCCGTGCACGAGCGCGTCGGCGCACTGCGCCGCAGCACCGCGCGCCAGGAAGGCGACCTGCGCGCCGTCGTGGAGGCGTTGCGCCGGGGCGAGTCCCCGGCCCCGCGCACCCCGCGCGGCGGACCGCCGGACGACGCCGACGACTTCGAACTGCTCGCCGCCGACCTCTCCCGCGCCCACGACGGCGCCGTCACCGCCGTCGTCCGCGCCGCCCAGCTCTCCAGCCAGGCGGGCAGCGAACAGAAGCTGGAGGTCTTCGTCAACCTCGCGCGGCGTCTGCAGTCCCTGGTGCACCGGGAGATCTCCATCCTGGACGAGCTGGAGAACGAGATCGAGGACCCCGACCTCCTCAAGGGCCTCTTCCACGTCGACCACCTCGCCACCCGCATCCGGCGCCACGCCGAGAACCTCGCCGTGCTCGGCGGTGCCGTCTCCCGCCGCCAGTGGAGCAACCCGGTCGACATGACCGAGGTGCTGCGCTCGGCCATCGCCGAGGTCGAGCAGTACTCCCGGGTCCGGCTGGTCCCGCCGATCGACGGCACCCTGCGCGGCCACGCGGTCGCCGACGTCATCCACCTGCTGGCCGAACTCGTCGAGAACGCCACCCTGTTCTCCGCGCCGCAGACCCAGGTGCTGATGCGCGCCAACCTCGTCACCTCGGGCCTCGCCGTCGAGGTCGAGGACCGCGGACTGGGCATGCCCGTCGGTGAGCAGGACCGGATGAACGCCCTGCTCGCCGACCCCGACCAGGTCAACGTCGCCCGCCTGCTCGCGGACGGGCGCATCGGACTGTTCGTCGTCTCCCAGCTCGCCAAGCGGCACGGGATCACCGTGCGGCTGCAGACCAACATCTACGGCGGTGTCCAGGCCGTCCTGGTCGTGCCGCAGGCGCTGCTGGGCACGGAGCCGGGTGCGCTCCCCGGGGGTGCCGCCCACCCGGCCACGGTCACCGGTGCCGGACCGGTGGACGTGGCGTCGCCCCGGCAGCCGTTGCGGGCCGTGTCGCCCGCGGTGCCACCGGCTCCGGACGTGTCCGCCACGGCGCACGTACCGTCCCTGGGCACACGGGACTTCGCCGCACCGGCCTTCGGCGCAGCGGCCTTCGGCACACCGACTCCGGCCGCACCGGCCGCACCGCTGCCGGTTGTCCCCGCTTCCGAGGCACTCGGCCCGGTCGAGGCCCGCCGGGACGCCGGCGAACCCGTGCCGCTGCCCGTGCGCGGCACGCACCGGAACCGCGCCACCCCGGCCGCCGCCGTGCCCGGAGTACGGCCCGAGGACCGGGGCGTCCTCGCCGAACACGCGAACACCCCGCCCGTCCCGCGGCACAGTGCGGTGCGCGGCACCATGGGGAAGCCCCAACTGCCGCGCCGCCGTGCCCAGGAGCACATCGTGCCCCAGTTGCGCGGTGGCCCCGCGCCCCGCCAGGAACCCGAGCAGTACACCGGGCACGACCCGGGCCTGATGGCGGCCTTTCAGCGCGGCGTCGGCCTCGCGGAGGCCCAGCAGCACGGCGAACCCGCGCCCCTGACACCGGCCCAGGGCGATCCGGGCGTGACGGCCGAATGACCATCCCCGCCCCCACGACGACCCCCGTCTCCCCGCACGCCCCCGTGACCATCCCCACCCCCGTGACCATCCCCACCCCCGCGACCACCCCCACCCCCTGACCCGCGCTCCCGCAGACCTTCGTACCCCAAGGAGTCGATCCACCATGGCGAGCGATGCGCCGACCGGCCAAGTGTCCGACCTCGACTGGCTGATGAGCGGCCTCGTCCAGCGCGTGCCGCACACCAGCAGCGCGGTGCTCCTGTCCGCCGACGGACTGGTGAAGTCCGTCCACGGACTCGACGCCGACAGCGCCGACCACATGGCGGCCCTGGCCTCCGGCCTGTACTCCCTCGGCCGCAGCGCCGGCGTCCGCTTCGGCGACGGCGGGGACGTGCGGCAGGTCGTCGTCGAACTCGACTCGACCCTGCTCTTCGTCACCACCGCGGGCTCCGGCACCTGCCTCGCCGTGCTGGCCGGCCGCGAGGCCGACGCGGCCGTCCTCGGCTACGAGATGGCGATGCTGGTCAAGAGCGTCCGCCCCTATCTGGTCACCGCGCCCCGGCAGCACGCCGTCGAACCCCCGGCGATGAGGCCTTGACGGTGGCCGCGGCCGGCGACGGGCCCTGGCTCGACGACGCCGCCGGACGGCTGGTGCGCCCTTTCACCGTCAGCAACGGCCGTACCCGGCCCACCGTCGCGCTCGACCTGATGTCCCAGGTCATGGCCACCGGGGCGACCCCCCTCGGCTACCTGGGACCCGAGCACACGCAGGCACTCGACCTGTGCCGGGCGCCCCTCCCGGTCGCCGAACTCGCCGCCCACATGCGGCTTCCGGTGGCGGTCACCAAGGTGCTGCTCTCGGACCTCGTCGACTGCGGCGCGCTGACCACCAAACCCCCCGCCGCGTTCCACCACCACCCCACGGACCGGGCCCTTCTGGAGGCAGTGCTCGATGGACTACGACGACAGCTCTGACCACACGCACGGCGAAGGCGCCGACCCGTTCCCCACCGCCCTGAAGATCCTCGTGGCGGGCGGATTCGGCGTCGGCAAGACGACCTTCGTCGGCGCGGTCAGCGAGATCGCGCCGCTGAGCACGGAGGAACTGCTCACCACGGTCAGCGCCGCGACCGACAACCTCGACGGAATCGAGAACAAACTCGAAACGACCGTGGCCATGGACTTCGGCCGCCTCACCCTCGACGCCGAACACGTCCTGTACCTGTTCGGGACACCCGGCCAGGAACGCTTCTGGTTCATGTGGGACGAACTGTGCGAGGGCGCGCTCGGGGCGGTGATCATCGCGGACACCCGCCGCCTGGAGGAGTCCTTCGCCGCCGTCGACTTCTTCGAGGAACGCGGACTCGGCTTCGTCGTCGCGATCAACGAGTTCGACGGCTCCTACCGCTACGACCCCGAGGAGGTGCGCGCGGCCATGGACCTGCACCCCGAGATCCCGATCGTGCGCTGCGACGCCCGGATCTCCAGCTCCGGCGTACAGACGCTGCTGACCCTCGTACGCCACCTCATCGCCCACACCCCGGCCCCGACGCCGGGGTTCGGCGCCGGAGTCCGCCCATGAGCTACGACCCGCCGCGGCCGGCCGGACGTCTGCTGCTCACCCCCGAGGACCGGGAGGCCCCCGAGCGGGTACGACGGCTGCGCCGGCTCGGGCTCGCGGAACGCGCCGACCCGGCCCTCGACGCCTTCGCCACGCACCTCGCCGGCCTCGCCGAGGCGCCGTACGCGATGGTCAACTTCCTGGTCGAGGGCGGGCAGTTCTTCGCGGGCCTGCGGGTGCCGGACGTTCCTCCGGTGACGCGCGGGGACGGGACCAGTCCCGAGTTCGGCCGGGTCCAGCCCCGCGACCACGGCTTCTGCCCCCATGTGGTGGTCCGGCGCAAGGCGCTGGTTCTGGAGGACGTGCGCGACTACCCGCGCTTCGCGGGCAACCCCGTCGTCGACACGTTCGGCATCCGGTCCTACCTCGGAGCCCCGCTCATCGACAGTACGGGGACGGTCCTCGGCACCGTGTCCGCCGCCGACGTACGGCCCCGGACCTGGGGGACCGAGGGCCTGGCGACGATCAAGTCGACGGCCACCGACCTCGTACGGCGCATCGAGCGCAGCGCGGAGGACGGGTTCCCCCTGTGAGCGGCGGGCGCGTGCGGGCCCTCGCCGGGCGCGTGAAGCAAAGCTGCGGCCGGGCTTAAGAAAGGCTCGATGGACCGGGGACGGTGTCGTACGGCAGATTGCTGTGCGATTCCCCTCCCCTCCCCGGACGCGGGCCGCTTCGGCATGCCCACGGCCGGGACCTCACCCCCGTCAGGAGCCGTAGCGTTGAAGGCGCTGGTCAAGGAGAAGGCGGAGCCCGGGCTGTGGCTCGCGGACGTCCCGGAGCCCACCATCGGGTCCGGTGACGTCCTCATCAAGGTGCTGCGCACCGGCATCTGCGGCACCGACCTGCACATCCGGGCCTGGGACGGCTGGGCGCGGCAGGCCATCCGCACCCCGCTCGTCGTCGGCCACGAGTTCGTCGGCGAGGTCGTCGACACGGGGCGCGACGTCACCGACATCAAGGCCGGCGACCGGGTCAGCGGCGAGGGCCACCTGGTCTGCGGCAAGTGCCGCAACTGCCTGGCCGGCCGGCGCCACCTGTGCCGCGCCACCGTCGGCCTCGGCGTCGGCCGGGACGGGGCCTTCGCCGAGTACGTGGCCCTGCCCGCGTCCAACGTCTGGGTGCACCGCGTCCCCGTCGACCTCGACGTCGCCGCGATCTTCGACCCGTTCGGCAACGCCGTGCACACCGCGCTGTCCTTCCCGCTGGTCGGCGAGGACGTCCTCATCACCGGCGCCGGACCGATCGGCCTGATGGCCGCCGCCGTGGCCCGGCACGCCGGCGCCCGCAACGTCGTCATCACGGACGTGAGCGAGGAGCGGCTGGAACTGGCCCGCAAGGTCGGCGTCAGCCTCGCCCTGAACGTCTCGCACGCCACCATCGCCGACGGACAGCGCGAACTGGGCCTGCGCGAGGGCTTCGACATCGGCCTGGAGATGTCCGGCCGCCCCGAGGCCGTGCGCGACATGATCGCCAACATGACGCACGGCGGCCGGATCGCCATGCTCGGCCTGCCCGCCGAGGAGTTCCCGGTCGACTGGGCCCGTGTCGTCACCTCCATGATCACCATCAAGGGCATCTACGGCCGCGAGATGTTCGAGACCTGGTACGCCATGTCCGTGCTGCTCGAAGGCGGCCTCGACCTCGCCCCCGTGATCACCGGCCGCTACTCCCACCGCGACTTCGAGGCCGCCTTCGCCGACGCCGCGAGCGGCCGCGGCGGCAAGGTCATCCTCGACTGGACCGCGTGAAGACGTACGTATCCTCTTAGGAGCTTGTGAGATGTTCGACTCCGTGCGCGACGATCTGCGCGCCACCCTCGACGAGATCCGCGCCGCCGGGCTGCACAAGCCCGAGCGCGTCATCGGCACCCCGCAGTCCGCGACCGTCAACGTCACCGCGGGCGGCCGCCCCGGCGAGGTCCTCAACTTCTGCGCCAACAACTACCTCGGTCTCGCCGACCACCCCGAGGTCGTCTCCGCCGCCCACGAGGCGCTGGACCGCTGGGGCTACGGCATGGCGTCCGTGCGCTTCATCTGCGGCACCCAGGAGGTGCACAAGGAGCTGGAGGCCCGGCTCTCCGCGTTCCTCGGCCAGGAGGACACGATCCTCTACTCCTCCTGCTTCGACGCCAACGGCGGCGTCTTCGAGACCCTCCTCGGCCCCGAGGACGCGGTGATCTCCGACGCCCTCAACCACGCCTCGATCATCGACGGCATCCGCCTGTCCAAGGCCAAGCGCCTGCGCTACGCCAACCGCGACATGGCCGACCTGGAGGCACAGCTCAAGGCCGCGGGCGAGGCCCGCCGCAAGCTGATCGTCACCGACGGCGTCTTCTCCATGGACGGCTACGTCGCCCCGCTCGACGAGATCTGCGACCTCGCCGACCGCTACGACGCCATGGTCATGGTCGACGACTCGCACGCCGTGGGCTTCGTCGGCCCCGGCGGCCGCGGCACCCCCGAGCTGCACGGCGTCATGGACCGCGTCGACATCATCACCGGTACCCTCGGCAAGGCCCTCGGCGGCGCCTCCGGCGGCTACGTCGCCGCCCGCGCCGAGATCGTCGCCCTGCTGCGCCAGCGCTCCCGGCCCTACCTCTTCTCCAACACCCTCGCCCCGGTGATCGCCGCCGCCTCCCTCAAGGTGCTCGACCTGCTGGAGTCGGCCGACGACCTGCGCGTACGGCTCGCCGAGAACACCGCCCTGTTCCGCCGCCGGATGACCGAGGAGGGCTTCGACATCCTCCCCGGCGACCACCCCATCGCGCCCGTCATGATCGGCGACGCGACGAAGGCGGGCCGCATGGCGGAGCTGCTCCTGGAGCGCGGCGTGTACGTGATCGGCTTCTCCTACCCGGTCGTCCCGCAGGACAAGGCCCGCATCCGCGTCCAGCTGTCCGCCGCCCACTCCACCGACGACGTCAACCGCGCGGTGGACGCCTTCGTGGCCGCCCGGGGGCAGCTCGCGGCCTGATGCCCCCGGTGACCTGAGAGAATCGATCCCATGATCGAGGCGCGGCGGCTGCACATCCTGCGAGCGGTGGCGGACCACCGCACCGTGACGGCGGCTGCCGCCGCGCTGTACCTCACCCCGTCGGCGGTCTCCCAGCAGCTCGCCGCGCTGGAGCAGGAGACCGGGCACCGCCTGGTCGAGCGCGGTGCCAAGGGCGTACGGCTCACCGCGGCGGGCGAAATCCTGCTCAGCCACACCAACGCCGTCCTCGCCCAGCTGGAGCGGGCCGAGGCCGAGCTGGCCGCCTACGGCTCGGGCGAGGCGGGCACGGTCACGGTCGCCTCCTTCGCGACCGGCATCGCCCTCGTCGTCGCGCCCGCCCTGGCCCGCCTCGCCGACTCGGCTCCCGGCATCCGGGTCCGCGTCCAGGACGCCGAGGGCGACGCCAGCCTGCCGATGGTCCTCGACCGGCAGGTCGACGTCGCCGTCGCCGTCGAGTACCGCGGGGCACCGGCCGCCGACGACCCGCGCCTGACCCACGTCCCCCTGTACGCCGAGCCCTTCGACGCGGTCGTCCCGGTCGCCCACCGCCTCGCCGACGCCGACGAGGTGCCGCTCGCGGAGCTGGCCAAGGACACCTGGATCGGCCCCTACCCCGGCAACCCGTGCCACGACGTGGTCGTGCTGGCCTGTGAGAGCGCCGGGTTCCAGCCCCGCCTCGAACACTCCTCGGACGACTTCCGCGCCGTGGTGTCCCTCGCCGCGGCCGACGCCGGGGTGGCGCTCGTCCCGCGCTCGGCACTGCTCGGCACCGACCTGACCGGCGTGGTCGTCCGCCCGGTCGACGGGGTGGCGCCCACCCGCCGCGTCTTCGCGGCCGTACGGCGGGGAGCGGAGGAACACCCGCTGATCCGCCCGGTCCTCGACGCACTCGGCGACGCGGCCCGGGCGTGAGCCTTCCGTAACACGGACGTCTCACCAGCGGGATAGCGTCCCGGATATGAGAGAAGACGACGTCGCCGCAGACCCGGTGGACGCCCGCCTCGCCGCCCGCCTCGCCGCCCGGCTGGCCGAACTGCGGGCCGAACACGGCTGGTCACTGGGGGAGCTGGCGGAGCGCAGCGGGGTGAGCCGGTCCACGCTGTCCCGGGCCGAGCGGGCCGAGACCAGCCCCACCGCCGCCGTACTGAACCGCCTGTGCGCGGTCTACGGACGGACCATGTCCCGGCTGCTCAGCGAGGTCGAGGCGGAACCCGTGCTGCTGGTGCGGGCCGCCGAGCAACCCGTGTGGGAGGACCGCCCGGCCGGGTTCGTACGCCGCTCGGTGTCCCCGCCGCACGCGGGACTGCGCGGCGAACTCGTCGAGGGACGGCTCGCGGCGGGCGCCGACATCGCCTACGACCGGCCGCCGGTGCCCGGCCTGGAGCAGCACGTCTGGCTTCTCGAAGGGGTCCTGGAGATCACGGCGCAGGACGTGGAGCACCACCTCGCCGCCGGTGACTGCCTGCGGATGCGCGTGTGGGGGCCGACGCGGTTCCGGAGCCCCGGGCCCGGCGGGGCACGCTACGCGCTCGCGGTGGTGCTGCCGTGAACGTGGCCCGGGTCGACGAGCACGGGGTGACGGCGCTGCTGGACGGCTTGGCCGCGCTGCTCACCGACACCGTCGCGGGCGGCGCCTCCGTCGGCTTCCTCGCCCCGCTCACTCGCGCGCAGGCCGCGCACTGGTGGCGGGAGCGCGCCGCCGCGGTCGCCGCCGGTCGACTCGCCGTCTGGGTGGCACGGGACGGGCACCGGGTGACCGGGACCGTGAGTCTCGCCCTGCCGGACAAGCCCAACAGCCGCCACCGCGCGGAGCTGGTCAAGCTCATGGTGTCCCGCGCGGCCCGCGGCCGGGGAGTGGGCCGTCTGCTGCTGGCCACCGCCGAGGAGGCGGCCGCGGCGGCCGGAATCACCCTCCTCCACCTGGACACCGAGACCGGCAGCCCGGCCGAGCACCTGTACCGGTCCGCCGGGTGGACCCGGGCCGGCAGCATCCCGGACTACGCGGCGGACCCGCGCGGGGAACTGCGGCCGACGACGCTCTACTTCAAGCGGCTCGCGGGGCAGGTCGCGAAGGACGCCGCGGGGCAGGTCGCGGGGCAGGCCGGCGAGCGGACGGGCCCGCCCGCCGTCGCCGGGTGAATGTCAGTGGCGGCGGATACCGTGCCTGTCATGCCGGACGCAGAAGACGTACGCCGTATCGCCCTGTCCCTGCCGGACACGACGGAGAAGACCGCCTGGAGCATGCCGACCTTCCGGGTCGCGGGCAAGATGTTCGCGACGCTGCCCGAGGACGAGACCTCCCTCGCGGTGCGCTGCCCGAAGGAGGAGCGCGGCGAACTGGTGCTGGCCGAGCCGGAGAAGTTCTGGATCGCCGGACACGAGGCCCAGTTCGCCTGGGTGCGGGCCCGGCTCGCCGCGCTGGAGGGCGAGGACGAGCTGCGCGACATCCTCGCCGACTCCTGGCGCCAGGCGGCCCCGACCCGGCTGCTGGAGGCCCACCCCCGGCTGGGGCTGCCCGCCGGGAGCTGAAAACCCCTCGGGCGTTGTCAGTGCCCCGTGGCATGATCCGAAGACGTGCGTGACAGCCGGGACCGGAGGGGGGTCCCGGCCGTCGGACGAACGGTGCCACGGGAGGGCAAGGCGGGCGCAGGGGGAGCGCAAGGGGAGGGGAGAGCACGGGATGGCCGGTACGTCATGGCGGCCGACGGCGGCGCGAGCCGTCTGGTCGCGGGACTTCGCGCTGTTCTTCGCGGCCCGGGCCATCGCCCGCCTCGGCGACACCATGCTGCCCGTCGCGCTCGCCGCCGGCCTCCTCCAGCACGGGTACGGAGCGGGCGCGGTGGGCCTCGCCATGGCCGCGACGGCCGCCGCCTTCGCCGGTCTGGTCGTCTTCGGCGGAGTCCTCGCCGACCGCTTCAGCACCCGCAAGCTCATGATCGGCGCCGACCTGGTACGGCTCGGCACCCAGGCCCTGGCCGCCGCGCTCTTCTTCTCCGGGCACGTCGTGCTCTGGCAGATCTGCGCCATCGGCTTCGCCAACGGCGTCGCGGGCGCCGTCTTCCAGCCCGGCGTCGCCAGCACCGTGCCCCGGCTCGCCTCCGACGTCCAGGGGGCCAACGGCGCGATACGCGTCGCCGAGTCCGCCGCCCAGCTCGCCGGCCCCGCGGTGGCGGGCCTCCTGGTCGGCTTCGCCTCACCGGGCGGGGTCTTCGCCGCCCACGCCACCACCTACGCGATCAGCGCCCTGTGCCTCCTGCTGCTCCGGCTGCCCCCGCTCGCGCCGGGGAGCCGCGCGGTGTCCGGCCGCGGGAGCAAGGCCTTCCGCGCCGACCTGGTCCAGGGGTGGCGGGAGTTCCTCGCGCGGCGGTGGCTGTGGAGCGTCATAGCCGTCTGGTGCGTCTACATGATCGCCGTCTGGGGCCCGACCGTGCCGCTGGTCGCCACCGAGGTGGTGGGGGAGCACGGCCCGCGCGCCTACGGGCTGGTCAACTCCGCCCTGGGCGCGGGCACCGTCGTGGGCGGCCTCCTCGCCCTGCGGCTGCGGCCGGTACGCATGCTCCGGGCCGGCGCGATCGCCCTGGTCGGCTTCGCCGCCTTCCCCGCGAGCGTCGGCGCCGGGCTCGGCGTCCCCGCCATGGCGGCCGGCGCCGCCGTCGCCGGGGCCGGCATGTCCTTCTGGGGCGTGATGTGGGCGACCAGCGTGCAGACCCAGGTCCCGTCGGACGTCCTCAACCGCATCCACGCCTACGACGTGGCGGGCTCCCTCGCGATGATGCCGGTCGGCCAGGCGCTCGCGGGTCCGGCCGCCGCCGCCCTCGGCGCCGACCACGTACTGCTCGTCGCGGCTGTCACCAGCTTCGCCGTGTGCGCCGCCCTGCTGCTGATACCGGCGGTGCGCGGGCTGGTGCGGGTGGACGCGGCCGCGGCGGGACCGGGCGCGACCGCGGCCGCCGCGGCCGAGCCGTCCCGCGCACAGAAGTGCTGAAGCCGCCGCAGCGGGCGCCGGCGGACCACGCCCCGGAAAAGCGGTGCGCGACCACCGGCCCGAGTGCGGTATGGTTTTCCTGCACGTTCGGCCGGGGGAAACCCCAGGTCAGGCGGGCAGCGGGACGTGGCGCAGCTTGGTAGCGCACTTGACTGGGGGTCAAGGGGTCGCAGGTTCAAATCCTGTCGTCCCGACTGGAGACAGTCGTTGTTAGTGGGGGGGGGGGTGGTTGTTTAGAAAAAACCCCCCCCACAAT
>NZ_JBHWKU010000007.1:0-291948 GCF_042730645.1 Streptomyces sp. NPDC059906 | reverse complement strand
AATCCCCCCCCCCCCCCCCTACCCCGGGGGGGGGCCCCCGGGGGTTGCCCCCGCCGGCCCCCCTCCGCGCATCCGGACGCCCTACTCCTCGGCGAACAGTTCCTCGGCGCGTGCCACGCTGAGGGAGCGGTCGAGCCAGGTGCCCAGGACGTCGAGATCGGTGCAGGCGGTGACCCGGTCCCGGACGGCGTCGGAGGTCTCGACACCACGCACCTCGAGGATGCGCAGAATGCCCTCCGCCTTGCCCTTGGCACGGCCTTCGAGCCAGGACTCCTCGACGATCGAGTTACTGCCCGGGAAGTTCGGGGTGTAAGCGGCCATCAGGCTCCTCCAGTACTCAGGTAGTCCCGCATCCTCGGCGCAGACGACGCGGTCGCCTCCACTGACCGAGAAGCCACAGCCGTTCCCGGCACGCCGGACGAAGGGTGCCCAGCAGTTCATCCGCGGGACGCCTTCCGCGTAGCCGTACGCTCTTACTCCTCGACGAACAGCTCCTCGGCGCGTGCCACGCTGAGGGAGCGGCCGAGCCAGGTACCCAGCACGTCGAGATCGGTGCACTCGGTGACCCGCTCCCGGACAGAGCCGGAGATCTCAATACCTCGCGCCTTGAGGATGCCCAGAACGGCATCGGCCTTGCCCTCGGCCCTGCCCTCGCTCTGGCCCTTGGCGCGGCCATCGAGCCAGGACTCCTCGACGATCGAATTGCTGCCCGGGAAGTTCGGGGTGTAAGTGGCCATCAGATTCCTCCAGTACTCACGACCCGGGCCTTCACCCAGTCCGATTTCGACGATCTCCGCCCAGTCCACCCGGTCCACGTCCCCGGACCCGGTCTTCCCCGCGTCGTCCGCCACTCCTGACGCCAGCGCGTCCAGTATCGCAGTCAGTCCCGGGTCCGTGGCGTAGGCGAGTGCGGAGAAGACGGCGACTCCGAGGTCTCGGGCCGCCTCGTCCGGCTCCGTGATCACGGGGAGGATTCCAGGCCCCAGGACCAGCGGGAAGACGACCATGCTGGTGTGGAAGCCACGCCCGACACGGATCGGTTCCGACGCCCAGGCCGCGGTCGCCTTGTCCTTGCACACCACCAGAAGGAACGGCGGCAACCGGTACTTGGCGTACATGTGGGCCAAGTAGTAGGTCCAGCTGTTGTGCTTGTCCGGATCCGGCTTGCCCTGCGACTCGACGGCGAGCACGAAGCCGCCCTCCTCACCGGGCACACGTACCCGGAACACACTGTCCACGCGGCGCTCAAGCGGCCTGATCTCGGTGAGATCGGTGTCCAGGGGCTCGATCGCGGTGTGCTCCGGAAACCCGATGCCCGCCCGCGGCAACAGCCGGGCGAACAGCCCCGGATCCACGCGGAAGATCCGGTGCAGCGCTTCATGCGGTGAACTGACCATGCGACGGAACGTAATCGCATGGGCACATTAAGCGCGGGGATTCGGGTCCGACTCAGCCGTACGAGTGAACATGCCAGGGGACTATGACAAGTCGGTCGGCACGCAAGACGAAGGGCGCCCGGCGGATCCCCCGCCGGGCGCCCTTCGTACGTGCGATGCCTACGCGAACTGGCGCAGGAAGGCCTGCCAGCCGTCGCGGGAGACGGTGAGCAGGGGGCCGTCCTGCTGTTTGCTGTCGCGGACGGCGCGACCGCCGGGGGCCGTGTCGGCGACTTCGACGCAGGCGTTCTCCTGACCCGAGTACGACGACTTCCAGAAGGGGCTTACGACCTCGGTCACGATGCGTCTTCCTTCAAGCTCCGGAGTATGCCCCGGATGAGCTTCGCACTCGCGTCCGGTGCCAATGCCGACGATCGTAGTACGTCGTAGGCGTTGGCGTAAGCGGCGAGGTCCTCGGCGCCCTCCAGGACCGACGTGCCTCGCAGGTTGTCCATGGCCACGGCTTCGACCGTGGGCTCCTCGTCAAAGCTGAAGGAATAGAAGGCGGAGGAGTACCCGGCCAGGACGCCCGCGCTGAACGGCAGCACCTGCACGGTGACGTTCTTGCGCTGCCCCACCTCAAGGACGGCCAACAACTGCTCCCGATGAACCTCGGGTCTCACCAGTGGGTGCGTTAGGACCGCCTCCCAGAGAATGACGGTGTACGACGCACCGCCCTCCTCGATCTTCGCTTGCCTGGCCAACCTCACCTTCACCAACTCGGCGATCCGCTCCGGCGCGAGGTAGTGCGGACCACCGGCGACGACGGCCTCCGCGTAGGCCTGTGTCTGTAGAAGGCCGGGCACCATGACCGGCTGCCACTCCCGGATATAGGTCGCGTCGTCTTCCAGGGCGATGTGGTCCGCGTAGTCCGGCCGCAGGTGCTCGGCATGCTCCAGCCACCAGCCTCGGTTCTTGGAGTGCTTGGCCAAGTCCTCCAGTTTCGAGCGGACTTCCGCGTCCCGAACGCCGAACGCGTCTAGGAGAAGCCGTACCTCGATGACGCGAGGCGTGGCATGTCCGCTCTCGATACGGCTGATCCTGGCCTGACTCGACGCAATGATCTCTGCGGCCTGCGGCTGATCCAGTTTCGCGGACAACCGGAACTGCCTGAGAGCCGTGCCAAGTCGCCTGCTGCGTACGGTCGGTCGTCCACCTGCGGGCATGAGTCCTCCCCTGTTCGGCGGCAACCTTGCCATACAGCGGCTCGATTTGACGCAAGAATCACACGATCGAGTTAGACCGGTGCATATATTTCTCGGTTTTGATTGCGCAGATCTCAGATCCAGCTCTAGCTTCAGCCCATGCCCGCAACCGAGACCTTCCTCGTCCCGAAGCACAGGCGACACGTGCCGACAGCCCGGCAGCGTTTACACAAGGCCCTCGCCGACTGGGGCGTCGCCGACGAACTCGCCGATTCCGTCCTCCTGCTGGCCGGCGAACTCGTCGCCAATGCCGTACTGCACTGCCGCACCTCGTACGCGCAGGTCGGCGTCACCCTCACCCTGGACGGCCCGGACCTGGTCCTGGAGGTCTCCGACCCGGACCGGGACCGGCTCCCCCGGCTCCACGACTCCGGCCCCGACGAGGAGGGCGGACGCGGGCTGGCTCTCGTATCGGCGTTGTCGGACGACTGGGGGTGCAGACAGGACCCGTACACCAAGTGCGTCTGGGTGCGGTTCAGCCTCACGGGGAGGCGCGATGTGGCTCCGGCGGCTCCGTGACGCGCTCACCCGGCGACGCACCGACAGGACGGCGGCGACGCTCGCCCGTGAGGTGCGCGAACCGGACCCCTACGTGTGGCCACTCCTCAGCCCCTACGACGCCCGCTGGCGCCGTTGGCACAAACGCTGCCGAGCGGCGGGGCGTTACCTGCCGCACCCGAGGGACGAGTCCTGCTGGCCCTCGCCCGGCACATCGTCTCCGCCGGTCTGGCAGACCGAGGACGACGTGGTGCGGCCGTATGTCCTCAGGCCTTGATACCGCGTCGCACCCGCGCGATCACCTGCTGCGCCTCCACGCCGTAGACGGCTGACTCCGCGAGGGCGTCCCAGGCCCGGCGGTACAGAGCGATCGTTTCAGCATCGTCGAGCCAGAGTTCGGCGTGCCAGTCCTCGACCGTGACCAGCCGGTCGTCCATTACCCAGAAGCCGTTCCCGGCCGGAACGCGCAACGGACTGTCCAAGGGGACGATCCCCAGGTGGACGGTGTCCATGCCCACCACGCCGAGCAGCCGGTCCAGTTGAGCGGCCAGGACTTCCGGCGGACACACGCGAGACTGAAGTGCGGCCTCCCACATCAGCAGGTTCAACCGCTTGCCTGGCCGGTACAGCCACTCCTGCCGCTTCAAACGGGCGCGCACCGCGTTCTCCGTGTCCTGCGGTGAACGGCGGAGCCCTGCATGCGACGCGAACAGGCTTCTGGCGTAGTCGGCCGTCTGCAAGAGACCGTTGACGACATGGCCGTCCCACACATGCAGCGTTCGCGTCTCGCCGACGACGGCATTCCATGTCTCCTGCACAGGAGCGTGCCCCGCCGCGAGCAGTCGCCGCCAGGACCGGATGTGGCTCTCGAATCCCTTCAGGCGAGCCTGTAGCTCATCGAAAGCGGCAGGCTGCCCCACCGCCTCGGCCCAGGCCCTGAGGTCGTCCTTCGTGGGGCTCTGCCTGCCGCTCTCCAGTTTGCTGACCTTCGACTGAGGCCACCCCAGGCGCCGGGCCAGTGCCGTACCGGTGAGCCGGCCATCAGGACTCTCGGCGCGCAGTTCCCGCAGCCTTCGCCCCAGTTCCTCACGCGCTCTCTGATAGTCCGTGCTCACCGGTATCCGCTCTTGCCCCTACATCTCGCTGCGCATCTCCGCCATGAATTGCTTCCACGGTACGGCGTGGTGCCAAGCAGCGTCCCGCAGCATGCAGCAGCGCACCACCTCTGCGGGCTCGGTGATCAGATCCACGTGTGTGAGCTGATCGTCGTCATCGAAGCGCAGGAGCGCGACGAGGCGGCTGTCGAAGAGCCAGAAGTCCTCGGCGGGGAGCCGGAGCCGGTCCGCGTCGGCACGCCGCATGTTGCGGATGTCCTCGCCCGACTCGATGTTCCACCGGGCGTGCTCCAACAGGTAGCGCTGACCGGTGGTGGGCGGCACATCCACCAGCCGCACCCGCTCGATGCGCTTTCCGAGTGCCGTCTGGGCCTGGATCGTCTTGCGGAAGGCACTTACCGAATCGCCCTTGGACCAGTCCTCCGCGACTCGTCCGGCCTCCATGAACTGCTTCCAGGAGTCTCCGTCCTCGTCGCTCGCGTACCGCCGCCGCGTCTCCAGGCGCCATGCGGTGTGCTCGAACTTGCCGAACAGGCCGGCGAACTCGTCGAGATCGATCGTCCGTACCTGCCGAGTCCGCTCCTTCGGGGTCCAGTCCACCAGCAGGTCGCGCGGCACCACCACGGCGACCTCGCCCTCCGAAAGGTGCTGCAGTTGGGCGACATCCTCCTGACCGAGCGGGGGCCCGTGCACGATCACCTCGCCGCTGTCCACGTCCTCGTGTACGGACGGGCATCCGCCACCGTTGCTCCCCGTCCCGTTGAACCGCAACCTGCGTGTCATACGCACCAACCGCCTTGGGTCTAAAGGATGTTGCGCACCCAGCTTGTCGGTTCCTCTGAGTGAATGTCCATGCATTCAGAGTGACGGTGCGAGAATATCGAAGAATATTCGCCCCGCTGCTCCCCTGCCCCTCCCTACGGTCGTCCCCAAACCACCCCGACCAGGAAGGGACAGCAATGTCGCACCGAAACGACCTCTACCGACTCGACCTCACCGACGCCTCGTTCGCGACGGCGTGCGGTGGCAACACGCACCCGGACGGCGAGTCCTGCGTGATCCTCGCCCGCATCGGCAGCGACGCCTGGGCCCTCGGTGACAGCAAGCGGCCGGACGCCGAGCCGCTTCGGTTCACGACCGAGGAGCTGAGCGTGGCCGGGATCGACCCGACCCGCTTCGGTCTGGCCCTCTGACTACCGCCCCGCACTCCTCTGGCCCCTCCTCCCGGCCGCCTCGCCGGGAGGAGGGGCCCGAAGAACCGAAGGACTGCCGGTGCGACACCTGCATCACCACGGCTACCTCTGGATCGGCCCCAAGTCCCGCTTCGACCAGGAGGCCCTACGGCGTCCTCCGCACCCCGAGCCGCCGCCCGCCGGGGGCCGGCCGGAGCTGGTCCAGCGGTATCGCGAGGTGGCCGCCGAGTTCCCGTCCTGCGACCTGCCCCCGCTGGAAACGCGGAACTGGCTGCGCAAGCCGCCCGTACAGGTGCGCGGCACCTGGTCCGACGCGCGGGACGCCGCAGCATGGCTCCGTGAACGCCTGACCGAGTACGCGCCCCGCTTCCTGTCCGACGCTCAGCGTGACGCCTGCCGTCTGTCCGCCCTCATCACCTCGGCGGAGGCACGGCTGCGGTGGGGCGGAGACGTGTCCCTGGGCCATTACCTCGAACGCCCGACGTTTCTGTCCCTCGCCCTGGTGGCCTGCTCCTCGCAGGACGCAACTCCCGCTCCGCCCTGCCCCGTGCTGTGAACGGGGCAGGGAGGAGCGGGAGCCCGCCGCGCTACATCGGTTCGACGAGGGCAGCCCGCCAGGCGGGCCGCCGGTCGGCCCCCAGGCTCGTCCAGTACTCCGTCCCGCGAACGACCCGCCCGTCGCGGACGGTCCAGAACGACGCCGCGCGGAAGACGCCGAGAGTGTCGTGCGGCACTTCCACCTCGGAGACGACCTCGTCGCCCTCGGCCACCACCTTGAGGACGCGAATCGACCAGCCTTCCGGGTATTCACGGTTGACCGCGACGAAGTTCTCCCGGCCGACGATGCGTTCGAGGCTGATCGGCCACTCGACAACGACGTCCTCGGCGATCAACCCGGCGACGCCCGCCCAGTCGCGGGCCTGGATCCGGTCCCACAGTGTCTCGACGACCTTTGACGATTCCATCGGCGGAGCCTTTCACACCGGTCTGACAAGGGCCTCGTCAAACGGCAGGTCGGTTGTTCCTCAGGCCAGCCCCGCCCCGATGGCGCGCCGGACGGCGTCCGCGCGATCGCGGATGTGGGCCTTGGCGAACAGGTTGTTGATGTGGGTCTTGACCGTGGCCTCGCTGATGAAGAGCTTCTCCGCGATGCCCCGGTTGGACAGGCCCTGGCCGATGAGGGTGAGGACCTCGCGTTCGCGGGGTGTGAGGTCGTCCGGCAGGGGCTGACGGGCCGCCTCGCCCGGGGCGGGCGTCGCCTTCGTCCTGGCCGTGGCGAGCAGGCGGGCCTGGACCTCGCCGTCGAGTACGGACTGGCCCGCGCCCGCGGCCCGGATCGCCCGGGTGATGTCCTGGCGTCCCGCGTTCTTGGTCAGGTAGCCGCGGGCGCCCGCGCCGAGCGCGCCCAGGATCGACTCGTCGTCGGCGAAGGTGGTCAGGACGACCACCGCCACCTCCGGGTGCTCCTCGGTCAGGCGGCGGGTCGTCTCGATGCCGTCCAGTACGGGCATGCGCAGGTCCATCAGCACCACGTCGACGGGGCCGGCGGCCACCGCCGCCAGTACCTCGGTGCCGTCCGCGGCCGCCGCTACGACGTCGATGTCCTCGGCCAGGCCGAGCACCGCGGCGAGCGGCTCCCGCACGGCGGCCTGGTCGTCGGCGACGATCACCTTCAACCGCGTTTCTTCCTCGGTCCGTTCGCTCATCCTGGAATCACCGTCTCCACCTGCCAGCCGCCCTGGTCCGGTCCCTCGGTGACCGGCCCCGCGCTGACGCTCCCGCCCAGCAGGGCGACGCGCTCGCGCATGCCGATCAACCCCATTCCGCTGCCGACCCCCGGGGTCACCGCACGGGTGGCGGGCCGGTTGCGGATCCTCAGTGTGAGCGACGACGCGGTGAACGTCAGGTCCACCCCGACCTTTCCGCCGGGTGCGTGCCGGGCCGCGTTGGTCAACGCCTCCTGGGCGATCCGCAGCAGGTTCTGGGTCACCCGGGCCGGCACCTCGCGGACGGTGCCGGCGACGGTGAGGGCGTCGTGGTGACCCGCCGACTCCACCATCGCGGTCAGGCTCTCCAGCAGCGGCAGCGCGTCCTCCCGCAGCGCGTGCACGGTCCACTGCGCCTGCTTCAGGCTCTCCTTGACCAGGCCGTGGGCCTTGGTGGTGGCCTCCCTGACCTTCTCCAGGTCGCCGGTGTCGAGCAGTGCGTCGGCCAGTTCCAGCTGCATGTTGATGCCGGCGAGGGAGTGCGCGAGGACGTCGTGCACGTCCCGGGCGATCCGGCCGCGCTCGGTGAGGACGGCGGTCCTCGCCTCCGCGCGGGCGGCGCGTTCCGCCGACTCGGCGGCCGAGAGCGCCGACCGTACGGCCTGGCGCTGGGTGCGGTTGAGGATGCCGACCGCGACCGGGACGCCGGTGGTGAGGCCGAGCAGCCAGGGCAACTCCGGGTCTCCCGGCCCGAGGTGGAAGTACAGGACGGCGGCGCAGAGCAGGGAGCATGCCGCGGCGAGGGTGAGGGCCCGCCTGGTGTCGAGCCGGTAGCCGATGTGCCCGGCGAGGAAGTAGGCGAACAGGTAGCCCGTGCCGCTGTCGCTGACGCCGAGCAGGGCGGCCGCCGCGACGATGCCGGACGAGAGCCAGGCGAGCGCCAGCCGTGGGGGGACCCGGTGCTCGGGCACGCCCCGGCCGAGCAGCGCCGCGGAGTTGACCACGAAGAGGGCGGCGACCGCCAGGCCCTGGCCGCTGAATCCCATGGGCCGGATCGTCAGGGCTCCCACGGCGACGACCGCGAGGCTCAGGCCCCACTGCACCCGCGGGTCCTGGCCGGGGACCGGACGCGGGTCCGCCCCCGGGTCCGGGGGCGGAGGGTTCTCGGTGGCGGCCACCGGCAGAACATAGCGCACGGTCAGGCCGTACGGTCGAGGACCGGCGCGGCGGAGGCGGCGGAGGCGGTGGGAGCTCCGGTCGTGGCCCGGGCGCGGCTGCGTACGTAGATCGTGGCCACCCTCGTGACCACCTCGGTGACCGCCATCAGGACGAACGCCGCCACCCAGGCCTGGTCGCTCGTGATGTGGTGGTCGATGCTGAACCGGGCGACGTCGTCGGCGCCGCCGCCGTGCTCGACCCAGACCTGGAAGCCCATGCGGGCGCCCATGCCCAGCACCCACAGGATCGCCGACACCGCGCCCGCCTTGATCACGAGGTGCCCGTCGAGGGTCCGGATCCGGGTGTAGACGCCACCCGCGACGCCGAGCGCGGCGCCCACGGCGGTGAGGGCCGCGATCAGGACGAGGTCGTTGCCCTCGGTCGGGACGGAGTCCAGGTACGAGTACGCCACGACGGCCACGATCCCCAGCGGGATCAGGAAGGTCCTGCGGTCGAGCCGGCCTTCCCGCAGCTGCCGGAAGACGACCAGAACGAGGGCGATGTCGGTGATCCACTCAGTCGTTGTCATGCCCTCAAGGCTCCTCCGACCAGGGCCGCGACACCTGGACCCAAGGGTGGAGCCGGGGGTGGAGATCCGCCGCTCCCCCGGTCTCCACCCCCGGCCCGTACGCCCCGAACGGCCCTACCGGCTCAGCCGCTGGAACCTGCGTACCGCCAGCGGCAGGAAGATCGCCGTCAGCACCACCGGCCACACGCCCGCCATCAGCAGCGCGTGCTGTTCCACCCAAGAGTCGCCACCGCCGACCGGCGTGCCGAACAGGTCGCGGGCCGCCGCCGCCGTGGACGAGATCGGGTT
The DNA here is from genome assembly GCF_042730645.1 of Streptomyces sp. NPDC059906. Lineage (NCBI taxonomy): Bacteria > Bacillati > Actinomycetota > Actinomycetes > Kitasatosporales > Streptomycetaceae > Streptomyces > Streptomyces sp. NPDC059906. The sequence goes on along the minus strand of NZ_JBHWKU010000007.1, from coordinate 282,760 downwards.
CCACGCGGCCACCCAGCCCAGCCAGTCGGGCATGAGCTGCGGGGCGACGAAGATGCTGGAGATCATCGTCAGCGGGAAGGCCACCGCGAACAGGCCGCCCGCCGCCTCCGGGTTGGGGACCAGGAGGCCCAGCCACACGCCGATCCAGATCAGCGCGAAGCGCAGCCACAGCAGCAGACCGAAGGCCGCCACGAAGCCCCAGCCGCCGTCCGGGCGCCAGCCCATGGCCATCGCCGTCAGCATCATGATGGCCAACTCCGCGCAGGCCACGACCAGATCGGTCACCCCGCGCCCGGCCACCACCGCCGAGGACGCCATCGGCATGGAGCGGAAACGGTCGATGACCCCCTTTGTGGAGTCGTACACGACCACGGTCGCGGTGTTGATGAAGCCGAAGGCCATGGTCATCACGAACATGCCCGGCATCAGGAAGTCCTTGTAGTCCCCGCCGCCGGGCACCGTCATCGCGCTGCCGAAGACATAGCCGTAGAGGAGGACCGACAGGATCGGGAAGCCCAGCTGCCAGGCGATGTTGACGGGCTGGCGCTGGTAGTGGGTCAGGCCGCGGCGGACGATGTTGGCGCAGTCGGCGAGCAGCCAGTAGAGGCGGCCGCGCTCGGGCGGGGCCGTCACCGGAGCGGCCGCGCTGTCGACGTCGAGGGCGCTCATGCCGCCACCGCCTCCTTCTTCTCCTTCTCCTTCTTTTTCGCCTTCTCCTTCTTCTCCTTGTCCGCGTTCCGCGCGGGCTCCACGCTCGACCGGTGGCCGGTCAGGCGCAGGAACACGTCGTCGAGGCTCGGCCTGCGCAGGCCGATGTCCTCGACGGAGACGCCCTCGTCCTGGAGGGTGCGCGCCACCTCGGTCAGGGCCGACACCCGGTCGGTGACCGGGGCGTGCACGCGCAGCGCCTCCTCTTCGACCTCGGGTTCGCCCTTGCAGACCCGGGCGACCGTCTTCACCACCCGTGGGATCTCGGCCCGGTCGGCGACCACGACCTCGATCCGGTCGCCGCCGACCAGGTTCTTCAGCCCGTCCGGGGTGTCGTCGGCGATGGCCCGGCCCCGGTCGATGACGGTGATGCGGGAGGCGAGCTTGTCGGCCTCCTCCAGGTACTGCGTGGTCAGCAGCACCGTCGTGCCGCTCGCCACCAGCTCGCGGACCGATTCCCAGACCTCGCCGCGACTGCGGGGGTCCAGGCCCGTCGTCGGCTCGTCCAGGAACAGCACGGACGGGGCGAGGATCATCGACGCCGCGAGGTCCAGGCGCCGCCGCATGCCGCCGCTGTACTTGCCCACGCCCCGGTCGGCGGCGTCGGTCAGGTCGAACTGCTCCAGCAGCTCGACCGCGCGGGCCCGGGCCCGCCTGCCGCCCAGGTGGAACAGGCGCCCGAACATCTCCAGGTTCTGCCGGCCGGTGAGCACCTCGTCCACGGCCGCGTACTGGCCGGTGAGGCCGATCCGCGCCCGCACCTCACGTGCCTGCCGGGCGAGGTCGAGGCCCGCCACCTCGGCCCGTCCCCCGTCCAGCCTGATCAGCGTGGACAGGATGCGCACGGCCGTGGTCTTGCCCGCGCCGTTCGGCCCGAGCAGGCCGTGCACGGTGCCCTCGCGGACGGTCAGGTCGAAGCCGTCCAGGGCGCGTTTGTCGCCGTAGCGCTTCTCCAGACCCTCGGCCCGTACCGCGTGTCGCTCGCTCATGGGTCCCAGTCCCCCTTCCGTTCCCTAACTGAGTACACCGTACCCGATTGCGCGTACGCCGTACTCAGTTTTTCGGCGCGGACTTAAACTGACCCCATGGCAAGCGGTACGGAGACCAGCGGCAGCGGCGACATCGGCCGCACCCTCGAACTGTTGTGGCACACCGGCCGACGCCCCAGCCGGGGCCCGAGGCCGGGCCTGACGCTGGAGCGGATCGTGGAGGTCGCCGTCGAGGTCGCGGACCGGGACGGTCTGGGCGCGGTCTCGATGCGCCGGATCGCCACCGAGCTGGGCACCGGCACGATGTCCCTGTACCGCTACGTCCCCGGCAAGGGCGAGCTGCTCGACCTGATGCTGGACCGCGTGCAGCGCCCCTCCGAGAACCCGGCCGACCTCGGCGACGGCGGCTGGCGCTCGGCCCTGCACGCCCTCGGCCACGCCGCGCTCGCCCTCTACCGCCGCCACACCTGGCTGCTGGAGGTCAACCAGTCCCGCCCGGTCCTCGGCCCGTCCGCCCTGGACGGCATGGAGAAGGTGCTCGCCCGGATCAAGCCGATGGGCCTGACCGACCCCGAGCTGGTCTCGGTGATCGTCATGATCGACGGGTACGTCGTCGGGGCCGCCCGCACGCAGGTGTACGAGCGGGAGGCCGAGCGCGGGTCCGGGCTGACGGACGCGGAGTTCTGGGCGGCCCAGGAGCCGGTGCTGGTGAAGGCCATGAGCAGCGGGCGCTACCCCGTGCTCTCCTCCCTCTCCGAGGACGCCTTCGGCACCGGCTTCGACCACTTCGAGTTCGGGCTCCAGCGCATCCTGGACGGGCTGGAGGTGCTGGTGGCCTCGCGACGGGCGGCAGCCGGCCCCGCAGCGGGGGTCGGCTCAGCGGCGCCGGAAGATCCGGCGTAGCCCGAACAGCGCGGCCAGCGCGACGAGCAGCCCGACCGCCCCCACCTTGAGCGTGTTGCCGCCCGCACCGTCGGAGTCCGCACCCGAGGCATGGGAACCGGAACCCGATCCGCCGCCCGAGTCGCCACCGCCGCCGGGCACGTCCTCGGCCTTCACGGGGCTGTTGGCACCCTCCATGCCGAGCAGCAGCTTCTTGCCGTCGGTGGTGTAGGTGGCGGACTCGCCCTGTCCCAGGGGCACGCTGATCCGCTCCCCGCGCTTGATCTTCCCGCCGTTCCAGTCGTACCAGATGCCCCCGAGGTAGCCGCGTACGGCGAGCTGCTCACCGTCCGGGGAGAAGGCGGCGTCCGTGGCCCAGAGGTCGACGGGGACGGTGGGCTTGAAGACGTTGGTGCCGGAGGGGGAGAGCTTGGCCGGGCCCTCGTACAGGTGCCCGCCGTCCTCGTGCTTGTCGATGAGGTAGACCCGCCCGGTCTTCGGGTGGACCAGCATGGACTCCGCGTCGCGGGAACCGTCCGTGTACTTCACGACGTACTGCGTCGCCTTGACGGTCTGGTCCTTCAGGTCCGTCGGCTCGGGCAGCTCGTAGATCCACACGTACGGCCAGGTCACGCCGTCGTTGTCGCCGATGTCGCCGACGAAGATCTTGTTGCCGGGCCCGATGGCGATCGCCTCGACGTCGCGGGGCGTGCCGACGCCGGACAGCGCGACGCGGGCGACGGTCTCGCCGGTGGCACCGTCCACGGCGTAGATGTACGGGCCGGTGTCCTGGTCGTTGTGCGTCCAGTAGATGCCGGGGTGCAGACGGGACGCGGCGAGGCCGCTGGACTCGGTGATGCGCGGGTCCTTGATGGTGAACCCGTCGCTCCCGGCGGGCCCGTCGTCCGCGTCCGCCGCGGAGGCGGGCACGGCGAACGCACCCACGAGAAGGGCCGAGGCGAGGAGGGCGAAGGGTCGGCGCATGCGCCAAGCCTGCCATCCCGCGCGGGCGTTCACGTCGGCGGTCACCCCCTCGGTCACCCTGCGTGGTCGGGCTCACATCGCGTCGACCAGGCCGATCGTCCATGATGAGCGGATGCTCAGGTTCATGTTCGTCGGTGACTCCATGACGATCGGGAGCGCAGGCGAACACACGTGGCGCTACCGGCTGTGGCAGCACCTGCGCGACTCCTGCGGCCGCCCCTTCACCTTCGTCGGCCCGCGCGAGACCCTCCACGACCGGGTGACGGACGCCCCCACCTCGTGCGCCTACGCCGCCCCCGGCTTCCCCCGCGCCCACCTGGCCGGCTGGGGCGAGGGCTGGCACCACATGACCCCGCTGATCGCGGAGACGGTACGGTCCTGCCGCGCGGACGTGCTCCTGGTCTCGCTGGGCCTCATCGACCTCGGCTTCTACACCAACGCCGAGCAGACCGCCGCCAACGTCCGCGCCTTCGTGGCGAACGCGCGCTCGGCGAACCCGCGCGTGCGCGTGGCGGTGATGCCGGTGCTGCACAACATCCGGGTGGACGCCGACGAGACCTTCGCCGAGCAGGTCGCCCACTTCAACGAACTCCTCGTGAAGACCGTCGCCGACCTCGACGACGCGGGCTCCCCGCTGCTGCTCGTCCCGCCGCCGCCCACGTACGACTTCCACACGGACACCTACGACGGCACCCACCCCAACGAGCGCGGCGAGCACCGGATCGCGCAGGCCTTCGCGACGGTGCTGGACGAGGAGTGGGGGCTCGGCGGGCCCTACTCCCCCGGCCCTTCCCCTTCGTCCCCGTAGGCCGCCCGGATCTCCCGGATCTCCCGGACCAGGCGGTCTGCGCAGGCCCGCACGGCCCGGCCGCTCCAGTTCTCCGTCTCCTGCCCGAGGTAGACGGCGCGCGCGTGGGCGAGCGGCGGCCGGTACGAGGCGGGCAGCCGCCCCAGCGCCCAGTCCGCCGCCGCGTCCTTCGACCGGATGTCACCGGTGACGAGCGTGCTCCAGACGCGGGCGAGGGTGAGCAGCACGTTGCGCGTGTCCGGCTCCAGCTCGGCCAGCAGCTCCGGCACCCCGGCGGTGATCGCCCGCCGTAGGTCACCGTGGGGCACGGGGTCTAGGAGGGTTGCGGGCGGCGGGCCGTACAGCGGGGCGTCGGCGCGCAGCACCATCGTCAGCAGCGGGGCCAGGTCGGGGTCGTCCTCCGGCTCCGGGACGGCACCGCGTTCGTAGGCGCCGCGCAGCCACTCGCCGTACAGGTACTCCCGGCGGGGCGGATACCGCCAGGGCCGGACCTCGTCCCGCACGACGGCGATCAGCTCGACGGGACGCCCCGCACCGCCGGACACGCCGAGCAACTCCTCGGTGAGTCGCGCGCGTTGCCCGTACGTCGTCGGGCGCCCCAGGACGACGAGGAGATCGAGGTCGCTGTACGGGCGCAGCCCGCCGAGGGTGGCGGAGCCGTGCGCGTAGACGCCGAGCACGTGGCCGTCCTCGTCGAGGTGCCGCCGGACGAGGGCGACGAGGTGATCGGTGCGGTCCCGGTCCCGCTCCAGGTCTGGCATATGCGCGTCCTCCCGTGTCCTGGTCGCCGTGCGTATCGTTGTACCGCGCGGCTGTGCTCGTCGTTGGGTCAGCCGGGGAGGAGCGCCACGATGACCGTCCTTGAAGACAGGATCGCCATGGCCGACGCCAACACGGAATGCTTGGATGCGTGGTTCGAGCGCCTGGAGCGGATGCCCGTCCCCGAAGGATTCAGGGTCGAGATCGTCGGGGGCAACGTCCACATGACACCGCAGCGCGACACGCATTGGGCAATCATCCGCCGGATGGTACGGCCCATCGAGGACCGGTTCGGCATGGACGTCCTGGTCCTCTCGGACGTCCGCATCGACTTCCCAGGCCACAAGAACGGCTTCTGCCCCGACGTGGCCAAGCTCCGCGACGGCGCGAAGCAGGACGAAACGGGCCACTGGCGCTACCAGGACGTCGAGTTCGTGGCCGAGGTCATCTCCCAGGGCACCGCCGCCAACGACTACGGCCCCAAAAAGCTCGCCTACGCCGCAGCCGAGGTCCCCCTCTACCTCATCGCCGACCCCTACCAGGGGCGCTGCCACGTCTTCTCACAGCCTAAGGACGGGGACTACACGGCCGAGTTCCGGCTCGCCTTCGGGCCGGACCTGGACCTCACCGACACCGTCCTCGGCCTCACACTCCCCACCGCGGGCTTCCCCCGCGACTGAGCGGGCCCGCTTGCCTGGAGCGCACTCCAAGTCGTTGGCTTGGGGACCATGAAGTACACGCAGCTCGGACGCACGGGACTCAAGGTCAGCCGGCTCGTCCTCGGCACCATGAACTTCGGTCCGCAGACCGAGGAGGCCGACAGCCACGCCATCATGGACACGGCGCTGGACGCCGGCATCAACTTCTTCGACACCGCCAACGTGTACGGCTGGGGCGAGAACAAGGGCCGTACCGAGGAGATCATCGGCAACTGGTTCGCGAAGGGCGGCGACCGGCGCGACCGGACCGTCATCGCCACCAAGGTGTACGGCAACATGGGCGCCGACGGCGAGGCGTGGCCCAACCACGACAAGCTGTCCGCCGTGAACATCCGGCGTGCGGTCGACGCCAGCCTCAAGCGGCTGCGGACCGACCACATCGACCTGTACCAGTTCCACCACATCGACCGCGCCACCGGTTTCGACGAGATCTGGCAGGCCATCGACGCGCTGGTCCAGCAGGGCAAGGTGCTGTACGCCGGATCCTCGAACTTCCCCGGGTACAAGATCGCGCAGGCCAACGAGACCGCCGCCCGGCGCGGCGGGACCATCGGCCTGGTCAGCGAGCAGTGCCTGTACAACCTGGCCGAGCGCCGCGCCGAGATGGAGGTGATCCCGGCCGCGCAGGAGTACGGCCTCGGCGTCATCCCGTGGTCGCCGCTGCACGGCGGGCTGCTCGGCGGGGTCATCAAGAAGGAGGTCCAGGGCGGTCGCCGGGCCTCCGGACGGGCCGCCGACGCCCTGGCCGACCCGGCGAAGCGGGCGCAGATCCAGGCGTACGAGGACCTGCTCGACAAGCACGGCGTCGAGCCGGGCGAGGCCGCGCTGGCGTGGCTGCTGACCCGGCCCGGCGTGACCGGCCCCATCGTGGGTCCGCGCACCGCCGAGCAGCTCGCGTCGGCACTCAGGGCGGTGGAGCTGGAGCTGTCGGACGAGCTGCTGACCGGGCTCGACGAGGTCTTCCCGGGGCCGGGGCCCGCTCCGGAGGCCTTCGCCTGGTAGCGGGGTGAGGTGGTGGGCGCGGCGGCGGCCGCCCAGGGGCCTGTCAGCCCAGGGCCGCCGCCACCGCCACCACGACGAGCATCAGCACGAGCACACCGGCCATGATCCGGTTACGGGTCTTCGGTTCCACGCCCCCGAGCCTAACCGGCGGCGCCGAGCGGGCTGCGGGCGACCACCTCGTAACGGGGCTGCTCGCCCGGCACGCCGGACTCCGGCAGGTGGCTGCGCACCAGCGCCAGGTCGGTCACGGTCCAGGTGCGGCTGGAGAAGCCGCCCAGCGTCTCGACGTAAGGGCGTACGTCGAACGCGTCGCGGCTGCGGGCCACCGTCAGGTGAGGCTTGTAGCGCCGGTGCTCCCCCATCTCGACGCCCGCCTTGCGCCCCGCCGACTCCGCGCGATCGGCCAGCAGCCGCAGGGTCGCGAGGTCACCCTCCACACCGGCCCACAGCGCCCGCCCGTGCCCGAAGTGCCCGCCACCACGCAGCGCCAGCTCGAAGGGTTCGGTACGGCGTGCGGCCCGATCCAGCCGGGCCGACAGCTCCGACACGAGACCGTCGTCCACCTCACCGTAGAAGGCGACGGTGAGGTGCCACCCGTCACGCCCGGTCCAGCGCAGCCCGTCCGCCCCCGGCAGCCTCCGCAGCGCGGCCACCTCGGCGCCGAGGGCGGCGGTGACGCCCTCCGGGGGGAGTACGGCGGCGAACAGTCTCATGCAGGCCAGTCTCCCCCGGAGAACGCGTGTACGCCCGCGCGTGTCCTGGTCACCGTGCGTATCGTTGTACCGCGCGGCTGCACTCGCGTCGGGAGCAGCCGGGGAGGAGCGCCACGATGACCGTCCTTGACGACAGGATCGAGATGGCCGAGGAGAGCGTCGAGCTGACTCTGGACGTCATGTTCGAGTGGCTTGAGAAGTTGCCCGTCCCCGAGGGTTACAAGACCGAGATCGTCGGGGGGCACGTATTCATGTCGCCACAGCGCCACCATCACTTTGAGATCGTCTTCCGCATTCTGGAACAACTGCGCGTCAAGTACGCATTCAAGCACCTGGCCTCGGACGTGCGGATCGACTTCCCCGGACGGCTGAACGGATTCGCTTGCGACGTCGCGGCCCTCGCCGACGGGTCGGTCATGGACGGCAAGGGTCACTGGCGCTATCAGGACGTCGAATTCGTCGCCGAGGTCATCTCCAAGGACACCGGGGCCAACGACTACGGCCCCAAGAAGGACACCTACGCCGCCGCCGAAGTCCCGGTGTACCTGATTGTCGACCCGTACTCCGGCGAGTGGCACCTCCACACCCTCCCCAAGGACGGCAAGTACCACGCCGCCGTCAGCTTCGGCTTCGGCGAGGACGTCGACCTGACCGGGACCGTCGTCGGCCTCACCCTCAAGACCGACGACTTCCCTCGCGACTGACCGGGCACCGGACCCGGCCTACGCCGCAGGCGCCAGTGCCTCCCGGCGTTCGCGCGGGACGAAGCGGACCTGCGGGTGGCCGCGGTGCCAGCCGACCGACAGGCGCAGGTTCCCGACGCGGGCCAGGACCAGACCGATGACGAGGGCGGCGGTGGCGGCCACCGCGCCGCCCGCGGCGAAGCCGACCCGGGCGCCGTAGGTGTCGGTGACCCAGCCGACGATCGGGGCGCCGATCGGGGAGCCGCCGAGGAAGACCATCATGTACAGGGCCATCACGCGGCCCCGCATGGCCGGGTCGGTCGACATCTGGATGCTGGTGTTGGCGGTGACGTTGACCGTCATGCTGAAGACGCCGATGGGGACCATGAGCAGCGCGAAGAGCCACAGCTCGGGCGCCGTCGAGGCCACGATCTCCAGGGCGCCGAAACCGAGGGCCGCGGCGATCAGGACGCGCAGCCGGGCCGTGCCGCGGCGGGCGGCGAGCAGGGCGCCGGCCAGCGAGCCGACGGCCATGAGGGTGTTGAAGAGGCTGTACGCCCCGGCGCCCGCGTCGAAGACGTCGTCGGCGAAGGCGGACAGGAAGACCGGGAAGTTGAAGCCGAAGGTGCCGATGAACCCGACCAGGGTGATCGTCCAGATCAGCTCGGGGCGGCCGGCGACGTAGCGCAGGCCCTCGCGGAGCTGGCCCTTGCCGCGCGGGGTGGGCCGTCCGGCGTGCAGTTCGCGGGCGCGCATCAGCAGCAGGCAGCTGAGCGGCGCGACGAAGGACAGGCCGTTGGCGAGGAACGCCCAGCCGGTGCCCACACCGGTGATCATCAGACCGGCGACGGCGGGGCCGACCAGGCGGGCCGACTGGAAGTTGGCCGAGTTCATGCTGACCGCGTTCTGCAGCTGGTCGCGGCCGACCAGCTCGGAGACGAAGGTCTGGCGGGCCGGGTTGTCCATGACCGTGGCCAGGCCCATCGCGAAGGCGGCGACGTAGACGTGCCAGACCTGGACGTGTCCGCTCAGGGTGAGGACGGCGAGGGCTAGCGCGGTCAGGGCCATCGCGGACTGGGTGACCAGCAGCGTGGGCCGCTTGGGCAGGCGGTCGACGAGGACGCCGCCGTAGAGGCCGAAGAGCAGCATCGGCAGGAACTGCAGGGCGGTGGTGATGCCGACGGCGGCCGAGGAGCCGGTGAGGCTGAGCACCAGCCAGTCCTGGGCGATGCGCTGCATCCAGGTGCCGATGTTCGAGACGACCTGGCCCATGAAGAACAGGCGGTAGTTCCTGACCTTCAGGGAGGCGAACATCGACGTCTTGCGAGGGGCGTCGGGGGTGGTGGTGGTCGGGTTGTCGGGGCCGTCAGGTGCGGGGGCGGAAGCTGCTCCGGATCCCGTACTCAAAAGGGTTCGCCTCCTCGCGAGAACTGCTTACTTGTGGGCGAGCTTCTCCAGCACGGGGGCGGCGGCGCGCAGTTTCGCCCACTCGTCCTCGTCGAGGCCCTCGACCAGCGTGGCCAGGAACGCGTTCCGCTTGCGGCGGCTCTCCTCGAGCATCACCACGGCCTGCTCGGTCTGCGTCACGACCTTCTGGCGCCGGTCCTCGGGGTGCGGCTCCAGCCTGACCAGGCCCTTGGCCTCGAGCAGCGCCACGATGCGGGTCATCGAGGGCGGCTGGACGTGTTCCTTGCGGGCCAGCTCGCCCGGGGTCGCGCTGCCGCAGTTCGACAGGGTGCCCAGCACCGACATCTCGGTGGGGCTGAGCGACTCGTCGACCCGCTGGTGCTTGAGCCGACGGGACAACCGCATCACGGCGGAGCGCAGGGAGTTCACGGCGGCGGCGTCGTCGCCATGGTTGAGGTCCGGCATGTTCCTTAGCGTAACTCATTAGTCTGGCGAAATACCAACGCACTTCCACCCCGGTGCCCGTGACGCCCGCCACTGAAACCCGCAGTTCACCCGTACGAGTGAGTCGTTTCCGGAAATGGAGGCATCACCCGGCCCGTCGGGGCGACCCTCGTGCTCATGGGGACCAGCGTGCTCAGCCTGCGGATAGACGGGGAGCTGCTCGACCGGCTCCGGGATCATGCGGCCAAAAGAGGAATGAGCGTCCAGGACTATGTCGTCCGGACGCTCATCCGCGATGACTTCGACGAGCGGTTCCAGTCCGCCGTGGAGGAGACGGAACGGTTCTACGGGGTGCCGTGAGCCGGGATCAGGTCAGGCCCAGGGCCGGCATCAGGTAGTAGAAGGCGAAGACCGCCGACACCACGTGCATCGCCACCGGCACCTCGCGGCCCCGGCCGGCCGCCAGGCGCAGCACCGAGAAGGTGATGAAGCCCATGCCGATGCCGTTGGTGATCGAGTAGGTGAACGGCATCATCAGCATCGTCACGAAGGCCGGGATGGCGACCGTGAAGTCCGACCAGTCGATCTCCTTGATCGAACCGGCCAGGATCAGGAAGCCCACCGCGATCAGCGCCGGGGTCGCCGCCTGCGACGGGACCATGGTGGCGACCGGCGTGAGGAACAGCGCCAGGGCGAACAGCGTGCCCGTGACGATGTTGGCGAAGCCGGTGCGCGCGCCCTCGCCGACACCGGCCGTGGACTCCACGAAGCAGGTGGTGGCGGAGGCGGAGCTGGCACCGCCCACGGCGACCGCGACGCCGTCGACGAACAGGACCTTGTTGATGCCCGGCATCTGACCCTCGCCGTCGGTCAGCTTCGCCTCGTCGCTGACGCCCATGATCGTGCCCATCGCGTCGAAGAAGCACGACAGCAGCACGGTGAAGACGAACAGCACGCCGGTCAGGACGCCGACCTTCTCGAACCCGCCGAACAGGCTGACCTCGCCGACCAGCCCGAAGTCGGGCGTGGCGACGGGGTTGCCGGGCCACTCGGGCGTGGTCAGGCCCCAGGAGGGGATGTCGGCGACGGCGTTGATGATCATCGCGACGCCGGTCATGACCACGATCGAGATGAGGATGGCGCCCGGCGTCTTCCGGACGATCAGCGCGAGGGTCAGCAGCACGCCGAGGATGAAGACCAGGACCGGCCAGCCGGTGAGGTGCCCGCCGGTGCCGAGCTGGATCGGGACCGTGGTCTGGGCGGCGTCCGGCATCCGGGTGATGAAGCCGGAGTCGACGAGACCGATGATCATGATGAACAGGCCGATGCCGATCGCGATGGCCTTGCGCAGGCTGTAGGGCACGGCGTTCATCACGCGCTCGCGCAGCCCGGTGGCGACCAGCAGCATGACGACGAAACCGGCCAGCACCACCATGCCCATGGCGTCCGGCCAGGACATCCGCGGGGCGAGCTGGAGCGCGACGACGGAGTTCACGCCGAGACCGGCGGCGAGCGCGATCGGCACGTTGCCGATGACGCCCATCAGGAGCGTGGTGAACGCCGCCGTCAGCGCGGTAGCGGTGACCAGCTGACCGTTGTCGAGCTGGTGGCCGTACATGTCCTTCGCGCTGCCCAGGATGATCGGGTTCAGCACGATGATGTAGGCCATCGCGAAGAAGGTGGCGAAGCCGCCGCGGATCTCACGGGGCAGGGTGCTGCCGCGCTCGGAGATCTTGAAGTAGCGGTCGAGGCCGTTCTGCGGGGGCCGCCGGTCTTGCGGCGACTCGGGGGACGGGGGGACCTTGGCGGAGGCCGAGGTGGACATGCGGGGACCTCATCACCAACAGGTTCCCCCACGGCCTTGTCGGTGTTCCTATTGGTGTTTTCTACGAATGAAAGCGGTCAGAGACAAACGGGTTCAGTATGAACGTATGAGCCCCTGATCGCTATCTCCGCGCGTAGACCCGCGGAATCACCGTGTGGCGCCGCGCCGTCAACCCGTTCGCACGCTCCTCGTAAGCTGTACGCATGACGAAGTGGACACCCACGCACGAGGCGCCAGAGCCCCTGGAGGGCCCCGTGGTTGCGACCATCGTCGGCGGCACCATCCTCTGGTTCGTCCTCTTCCTGGTGCAGCTGCCCTTCTACGGCTGGTTCGACGAGAACGGGCACACCTGGTGGGTGTGGACCTGCCTGGCCGGCGCGGGTCTCGGCCTGATCGGCATCTGGTACGTCCGGGGACGCGACGCCGCGATCAAGCGGGACACCGCGGCCACGGCCGCCGCGGCCGCCGCGGACCGGAAGTAATACCAGGGCAGCACACCGAACCCGCCCGTCTCGTACCCAGGTCGGATCTTCGCCGCACTCGATGGGTGAAGCCGTAAATCCGCACGTACCGTCGAATCCATGACGCATCTCGACGCGGACAGACTCGACCCGGAGCATCCCGCGCACGCCGTTGACGCCCCTTCGCCCGCGACCGGGCTCACGGCGGCCGGGGTCGCCGAGCGGATCGCCCGCGGCCAGGTCAACGACGTGCCGGTGCGCAGCAGCCGCTCCCTGGCCGACATCGTCCGCGCCAACGTCTTCACCCGGTTCAACGCGATCATCGGCGTGCTCTGGGTGATCATGCTGTTCGTCGCGCCGATCCAGGACAGCCTGTTCGGCTTCGTGATCCTCGCCAACACCGGCATCGGCATCGTTCAGGAGTGGCGGGCGAAGAAGACCCTCGACTCCCTGGCCGTGATCGGCGAGGTCCGCCCGACGGTGCGCCGGGACGGGAAGCCCGCCGAGATCAGCACGTCCGAGATCGTGCTGGACGACGTCATCGAGATCGGCCCCGGCGACAAGGCCGTGGTCGACGGGGTGTGCGTCGAGGCCGACGGGCTGGAGATCGACGAGTCCCTGCTGACCGGCGAGGCCGACCCGGTGGTCAAACAACCGGGCGACCAGGTGATGTCGGGCAGCTTCGTGGTCGCGGGCGGCGGCGCCTTCCGGGCGACCAAGGTCGGCCGCGAGGCGTACGCGGCGCAGCTCGCCGAGGAGGCCTCCCGCTTCACGCTGGTCCAGTCCGAGCTGCGCTCCGGCATCTCCACGATCCTCAAGTACGTCACCTGGATGATGGTCCCGACCGCGATCGGCCTGATCCTCAGCCAGCTGCTCGCCAAGGACAACGAACTGGACGACTCGATCGCGCGCACCGTCGGCGGCATCGTGCCCATGGTCCCCGAGGGCCTGGTCCTGCTCACCTCCGTCGCCTTCGCGATCGGCGTCGTCCGGCTCGGCCGCAAGCAGTGCCTCGTCCAGGAGCTGCCCGCGATCGAGGGCCTGGCCCGCGTCGACACCGTCTGCCTGGACAAGACCGGCACCCTCACCGAGGGCGGTATGGACGTCACCGACCTGCGCGTCCTCGACGGCGCCGACAAGCGTCACGTCCGCGCCGTGCTCGGCGCCCTCGGCGCGTCCGACCCGCGCCCCAACGCCTCCCTCCAGGCGATCATCGACACCTACCCGCTCGACGGGTCCGCCGGGACGTGGCGGAACACGCGGTCGCTGCCCTTCTCCTCCGCCCGCAAGTACAGCGGCGCCACCTTCGAGGAAGGCGACGGCGCCTCCCGTACGTGGCTGCTGGGCGCCCCGGACGTGCTGCTGCCCGAGGCCGACCCGGCGCTCGCCGAGACCGGCCGGCTCAACGAACAGGGCCTGCGCGTACTGCTGCTCGCCCGCGCCGCCCGCGACCTGGACGACCCCGAGGTCGCCGCGGGCGTCGAGCCCACCGCCCTGGTGGTCCTGGAGCAGCGGCTGCGCCCGGACGCCGCCGACACCCTGCGCTACTTCGCCGACCAGGACGTGCGCGCCAAGGTCATCTCCGGCGACAACGCGGTGTCGGTCGGCGCGGTCGCCGCCAAGCTCGGGCTGTCCGGAGCCACCGTGGACGCGCGCCGGCTGCCCGCCGAGCGGGAGGAGATGGCGGGCGCCCTGGACGAGGGCACGGTGTTCGGGCGGGTCACCCCGCAGCAGAAGCGGGACATGGTGGGCGCCCTGCAGTCACGCGGCCACACTGTCGCGATGACCGGCGACGGCGTCAACGACGTCCTCGCGCTCAAGGACGCCGACATCGGCGTGGCGATGGGCTCCGGCTCGGAGGCGACCCGGGCGGTCGCGCAGATCGTGCTGCTCAACAACAGCTTCGCCACGCTGCCGTCGGTGGTGGCCGAGGGCCGCCGCGTCATCGGCAACATCACGCGCGTGGCGACCCTGTTCCTGGTCAAGACCGTGTACTCGGTGCTGCTCGCGATCCTGGTGGTCTGCTCGCAGGTGGAGTACCCGTTCCTGCCCCGCCACCTCACCCTGCTCTCGACGCTCACCATCGGCGTCCCGGCCTTCTTCCTGGCGCTCGCCCCGAACAAGGAACGGGCCAGGCCCCACTTCGTCCGGCGCGTCATGCGGTACGCGATCCCGGGCGGGGTGGTGGCCGGGGCGGCGACCTTCGTGACGTACCTCGTCGCCCGGCAGCACTACACCGGCCCCGGCGCGCTGGACGCGGAGACCAGCGCGGCGACGCTGACGCTGTTCCTGATCTCGATGTGGGTGCTGGCGATCATCGCCCGGCCGTACACGTGGTGGCGGGTGCTGCTGGTGGCGGCGATGGGGCTGGGCTTCGTGGTGGTGCTGGCGGTGCCGTGGCTGCAGGACTTCTTCGCGTTGAAGCTGGTGGGGGTGACGATGCCGTGGACTGCCGTCGGCGTTGCGGTGGTTGGTGCTGGCGTTCTGGAGTTCACCTGGAGGTGGGTGGATCGGCGGTTCCCGGTGTGACGGTTTGTTGTTCGCTGCGGCGCCGTTGTGGCTGGTCGCGCAGTTCCCCGCGCCCCTTAGGGCGCTGCCCCACCCCCCGCCATGAAGTGCCGCCCCTCAGTCGAACCAGCGGTCCCTTGCCAGTTCCTCCGTCCGGGACTCGTCCTCCAGCAACGCCGCCACCTCGAAGCGGCGGGGCCACTGGCCCGCTGCCCAGGCGAGGCCGGCGGCCACGCCCTCCAGGGTCGCCGCGTGGAGTGCGCCGTCGTCGGTCAGTCGCCAGTCGATCTCCACGCCGTCGACGAGCAGTTCCCCGTGCTCCACGTACGACGCCGGGGTGCGCGCCCCGAGCAGCACCCGCACCGGCTCCGGTACGTCGTGCTCGGTGCCCTCGGAGTCGACGCGGCCGGTGACGGACTCGCTCAGCCGCCGCACCTGGAACAGCTCGGCCAACTCGGCGGCGCGGGCCGGGCGGACCGGCAGCAGCGGCACGCCGGAGGTGAAGGGCAGCAGGTCGGGCGAGTCGACCACGACGGCGTCGGCGGCGTCCACCACGCGCACCTCGCCGTCGACCACGGCCCGCACCTCGTCCGGCAGGGTGACCTGCTCGGGGTCCAGCTCGGCCAGCGCGCCGTACAGGGCGTGCAGTTGGGCGGCCGTGACCGGGCGGTCCGGGTCGGCGAGGCGGTCCAGGAGTTCGGCCGCGCCGCCGGGCTCGTCGAGGAGCGCGGCGACCGAGGTGCGCACGCCGAGGGCGCGCAGTACCTGCTCGTCCTCGAAGCCGGTCGCGTCGGCCTCGTCGTACAGGCCCCGCAGCAGCGGGTCGCCGCCCGCCGCGCGCAGACCGGCCGGGCGGCGTCCGCCGAGCACCGGGTGCCCGCGCAGCCACCACGCGGTGTAGGGCCGTACGACCTCGTGCGTGCCGTCGGGCAGCAGGACGCGCACGGGCTGGACGAGTGCGTCGCGCAGCGGCGGCCGGGACAGCAGGGCGAGGGCCTCGGGCCAGTGGTCGTCGTCCACGAGGTCGAGGTCGCGCACGGCGGTGATCTCGGTGGCGACCGGCGGGACGGGGGTGTCCGGGAAGCGGTCGAGGACGTCCTCGCTCCACACGTCCACGGCGTCGAGCAGTCCCGCGTCGTCGGGCTCGGCGAAGTCGCCTTCGCGGGGCTCCAGTTCGTCGGGGTCCAGGACGACGTCGGTGGCGCGCACGAGGGCGAAGGTGACGAGGACGCCGCAGGCGGCCAGCGGGTCCGGCCCCCACTTCTCGGCGAGTTCCGCGTCCACGGCGGCGAGTTCGTCCTCCCGCATGACCTGGGCGAACGGGCCGCCGGGGAAGACGAGTTCGCCCGCCGGGGAGAGTTCGCCGTCCTCGTCGGGCAGGGCGAGGGCGCCCAGCCAGGGCTCGTCCCCGGCGTCGAGTCCGGCGCCCTGGACCAGGCCGAGCACGGTGTCGGCCAGTTCCTCGGCGTCGAGGGCGTCCTCCTCCCAGTTGGTGCCGCCCTCGTCGTCGAGGGAGGCGGCGACGGCGGCCCTCACCTGCGGGGTGGTCAGGACGGCGCGCGGGGTGGCCGGGAGGGCGCCGAGCTTCTCCAGGAGCGGGTGCGCGGCGTCGGGGTGGGCGACCTTGAGGCCGAGCCGGGTGAGGACCTCGGGGTCGAGGGAGGCGGCCTGAGGGGAGGGCAGCAGCACCTGCCGGGGGCCGATGGTCGTGCGGCCGTCCGCGAGCGGCACCGGCAGCCCGGACAGCCGGTCGGGGTCGACCCCGGCGAGGCTGTTGTAGAGGCTGCGCCACCAGGCGGGCGCCTTCTCCAGGCCCGCCAGCCGGTCGATCGCGTCGGTCAGCGGCACCCGGGCCACGCCCAGGGTGCGCAGTTCGGCGCGGCGTTCGAGTCCGGCGGGCAGCAGGGTCGGCAGCACCTCGGCCAGCACCCGCACCGTGTCCGTACCCGCGCCCTCCACCACCTCGGCGTCGCGCGGCCGCAGGGACTCCGGAAGGTCGTCCTGCGCGTCCTGGCCCCCGGAGGGGACCGCGGGCGGCAGGAAGGACGTACGCGGCAGCCGGTCGAGGATCGCCTGCCGCAGCGCGCCGTCCAGCTCGCCCCGGCCCAGGGCGCCGGGCACCAGGTCGATGAGACCGGCGGTGACCGGCCGCCAGTCGGCGAGCAGCCCGGCGTAGGCGTCGGCGGCCCGTTCCGTGAGGAAGTCGGTCAGCGGTCCCGGCGCGGTGTGCCGGCGGGTGGAGTCCAGCGGGAAGGACGCGATGAGCAGGGCGGGCACGCCGAGGGGCTCGTCGCTGGGGGTCGGGGCGTGCACGACGGGGCTGGTACGGGGGCGGGCCGGAGCGTCGTCGGCGTCGACGGGCACCGCCCAGGTCACGGACCAGTGGGGGCGCAGCCGCTCCTCGACCGGCCGGTCGGCGAGGAGGTCGGGGGTGAGGGGGCCGTGCGCGGCGGCGGTGCGCCAGCGGGTGACGCCCTGCCGGGAGTCCTCCACGACGGTCAGGGCGTCCTCGGCGCGGCGGGAGAGGGTGCGCGCCTCGTCGCCCGCCTCGATCACGACCTCCGCCAGGCCCGGCAGGGCGAGGAGCAGGGCGTCGTCCACGCCGTGCAGGAGGCGCTCGGCGAGGTCGGCGGCGGCCGTGTCGCGCAGCGGGAGGATGACCGCCGTGTCGTAGGGGCCGGGGGCGGTGCCCTCGGCGGGGAACGGCAGCCGCAGCAGCGGTACGTGCCCGTCGCGCCGCCGGATCTCGTCCCCCAGGCCGGGGCTGTGCCGGGCGGTGTCGGCGGCCAGGTCGCGGGCCTCGGCCAGGGACCAGCGCACCCCGCCGTGCCGGCCGACCACGGCGGGCTCGTCGGTCACGGCCAGGACGGCGGCGAAGCCGACCCCGAACCGGCCGACCGAGCCGTCCACCGCGTCCCGCTTGGCGGAGGCGCGCAGGGTGGACAGCGACTCGACGCCGGTCGCGTCGAGCGGGGCGCCGGTGTTGGCGGCGACGAGGACGCCGTCGCGCAGGGTGAGCCGGAGCCGGCCGGGCACGCCGGCCCGTGCGGCGGCGTCGGCGGCGTTCTGCGCGAGTTCGACGACCAGCCGGTCGCGGTAGCCGCCGAGGACGAGGTCCTCCTCCGCGTTGGCGTCCTCACGGAACCGGGCCGGGCTCGTCGCCCAGGCGTCCAGCACCCCGCGCCGCAGCCGTGCCGTACCGAACGGATCGGCACCCTCGGCGGCAGGCCGTACGAACATGCTCACGGTGACTCTCCTCATCGACGGACCACGAAGGTACCGCCCACGCAGCCCGCCCGACGCCGTGCGCCCCCGGCCGACACCATCCAGCCCGCGCGATCCCGTGTGGCGCAGGCCGGCATCATCCAGCCCGTCCGATGCCGTGTGCCCCCGGCCGTCACCATCCAGCCCGCCCGACGCCGTGCGGCCCCGGCCGACACCATCCAGCCCGCGCGATCCCGTGTGGCGCAGGCCGACATCATCCAGCCCCTCCGATGCCGTGTGGCGCAGGCCGACACCATCCAGCCCGCCCGATGCCGTGCGGCCCCGGCCGACACCATCCAGCCCGCCCAATGCCGTACGGCGCAGGCCGACACCATCCAGCCCGCCCAATGCCGTGCGGCCCCGGCCGACACCATCCAGCCCGCCCAATGCCGTACGGCGCAGGCCGACACCATCCAGCCCGCCCGATGCCGTGCGGCCCCGGCCTGGCATCATCCAGCCCGCCCAATGCCGTGCGGCCCAGGCCTGGCATCATCCAGCCCGCCCGACCCTGTGCGGCCCCGGCCGACATCATCCAGCCCGTCCGGCGTTTGAGGACGAGGCCGTCAAGGCCGACGGGGGTCTGGGGGCGCAGCCCCCAGGGACCTCAGCCACCCACGGCGGGCCTCAGGAGTGCCCCAGCTCCGCCGACGCCTGGTCCTCGGCCACCGGGACCGACCCCGAGTCCGCGGCCGGCCGCAGCGGGAACGGATCCACCCGCGTCTCGTCGATCACCGGCGGAGCCACCCGCGGCGGCTTCGGCATCACCGCCGCCTCGGAGTGCCCACCGCACCCGTAGGCCAGCGACACGACATGCCCGTCGGCCGGGGAGAACTCGTTGGCGCACACGCCGAAGGCCTGCCCGAGCGAGCCGCCGATCCGGGCGAGGAAGCCGCAGCTGACGCAGGAGGCGGGGGCCGCCTGGGCCATCGCGGTCTTCGGGCCGTAGCCGTCCTCCCAGCGGTCGGCGGCGACGTGCAGGCCGTACCGGGACAGCACCCGGGTACGGCGCAGGCCCAGCTCCTCGGCGACCGCCGAGATCGTGCCGCGGGCCGGGACGGTCGGCAGCTCGGCGGGCGGCCCGGCGGTCACCTCGGCGTCCTCGGCCTCGACCAGGTCGGCCATCTCGTGCGAGACGGCGGAGTTCGGCGGCGGCTCGTCCTCGCCACTCCAGCCGGGCTCCAGACGCAGATCCTCCGCGTCGGTGGGCAGCAGGTCGCCGGGGCCCATGTCGCCGGGCCGCAGCCGCTCGCTCCACGGCACCCACTCGGGCGCGAGCAGCGCGTCGGGGCCGGGCAGCAGCACCGCCTCGTCCACCGTGACGATCTTCGCGCGGGAGGCGCGGGCCACCGTCACGGCCCAGCGCCAGCCCCGGTAGCCCATCTCCTTGCAGGCGAAGTAGTGGGTGACGACCCGGTCGCCCTCCGACACCAGGCCCTCGTGCTCGCCGACGACGCCTGGTGCGGCGGCCTCCTCGGCCGCGGCCCGGGCGAGGTCGAGGGCCTCGGCGCACAGGCGGTCAGGGGTGCGGCTTCGCGTTGTCGCTGCGCTCACAGGTATCGCTTCTCTCCATACGCCGTCTCACGAGTGCGCCGCTGTGTGCGAGGGGCGGACGGAGCGGACCTGTGGACCGCGTCGACGTCCGCGCCCGATCGCGCTCGGGCGCACCTACGTCATCCATTCTGCGGGATGGCCGTACGGCGCGCGGCCGAGAACGTTCGCCACGGCGCGCTACGCACGCTACCTGCTCATGTGCCCTGGGCCTACACCGACGGGGATTTCGGCGGGGTACGGCCACGCGTTCCCGGGCGGGTCGCACCCGACTCGATCACCGCCATCCGTGCCGTATCGACGCTACAGCCGCCGCCGACGGGGCACTATGACGGGGTGGCAGCCGCACGGACGGAGTTCAAGCGCGGGAGCCGGTGGCGCGGCCCCGGCTCCCGGTTCCGTGCGGTCGGCCGCGTCCTGCGCCTGCCGGTGACCGGTACCGCGCGCGGCATCCGGCGGGCGACGCACGCGCACGGCGCGGGCGAGTCGGGCCTCGGCAAGCTGATCGAGCTGCACGGGGTGAACGGCGCCGGTGACGTGATGATCACCGTCGCGCTCGCCTCCACCGTGTTCTTCTCCGTCCCCACCGACGAGGCGCGCGGGCGGGTCGCGCTGTACCTCGCCATCACCATGGCGCCGTTCACGCTCCTCGCGCCGGTGATCGGCCCGCTCCTGGACCGGCTGCCGCACGGCCGCCGCGCGGCGATGGCGACCGCGATGGGCGCCCGCGCGGTGCTCGCGCTGGTGCTGTCCGGCGCGGTCGTCACCGGCGGCATCGAGCTGTACCCGGCCGCGCTCGGCGTACTGGTCGCCTCGAAGGCGTACGGCGTGGTCAGGAGCGCCGTGGTGCCGCGGCTGCTGCCGCCCCGGGTCTCGCTGGTGAAGGCGAACTCGCGGGTCACCCTGTGCGGGCTGCTGGCCACCGGGGCGGCCGCGCCGATCGGTGCGGGGCTCCAGCAGGTGGGGCCGCGCTGGCCGCTGTACGGGGCGTTCGTGATCTTCGTGGCGGGCACCGTGCTGTCGTTCACGCTGCCGCGGAAGGTGGACTCGGCGCGCGGCGAGGACCGGGCGCTGCTCGCCGCGGACGAGGACCACCTGCCGGGACCGCTGCGGGGGCGGGGCAAGCGCCCCGGCCTGCGCACGGTGGGCCCGGCGGTGACCCACGCGCTGGCCGCCAACGCCGCCATCCGCTGCCTGACCGGCTTCCTGATCTTCTTCCTGGCGTTCCTGCTGCGGGTGCACCCGATGACCGGCCAGAGCGCGGCGGTGTCGCTGGGGATCGTGGGCGTCGCGGCCGGTGCGGGCAACGCGCTGGGCACGGCCGTCGGGGCGTGGCTGCGGTCCCGGGCGCCGGAGGTGATCATCGTGACGGTGGTCGTGACCGTGCTGGGCGCGGCGGTGGTCACCGCGGTGTTCTTCAGCGCCTTCCTGGTGGCGTGCCTGGCGGCGGTCGCCGGGTTCGCGCAGGCGCTGGCCAAGCTGTCGCTGGACGCGCTGATCCAGCGGGACGTGCCGGAGCAGGTGCGCACGTCCGCGTTCGCGCGCTCGGAGACGCTGCTCCAGGTCTCCTGGGTGTTCGGCGGCGCGGTCGGCATCGTGCTGCCGCTCAACGGCACGCTGGGCCTGTCGGTGGCCGCCGCGATCATCGCCACCGGGTGGCTGACGACCGTACGCGGGCTGCTCGACTCGGCGCGGCACGGGGGACGGACTCGGCCGAGAGTGGCGTGACCACGCCACGCCGTACCCAGGTGGGGGGCGGGGCTCAGGCGCCGTATAGCCTTCCGCCATGACCACGTTGCCCCGCGGCACCGCCGCTATCGGACACCGCGTTGTGCGACGCCGCCGCGCCGTCGCCGCTGTCGGCGCCGTGTCCGCCGGACTTCTCCTGCTGTCGGCCTGTGACGAGCCGACCCCGATCGCGACGATCACGGTCGGCAGTGACTCGGTCAGCTCCGAGGCCACCTGCGGCGGAGAGGGCAAGAACCTTTCCTCCGACGAGATCAACAAGTGCCTGAAGGACAAGGACGCGAAGTCCGTCACCGTCGACCAGGACGAGACCGTGCGGTTCGGCGTCGACCCGGACCTCGCCGACAAGCACTGGACGATCCTGATGAACGGTCAGCAGCTCGTCGAGGACAGCGACAAGACCTACCGCACCGTGCCGGGCAGCGTGTTCTTCAACGCCCAGTACGGCGCCCAGGGCGACTCGACGAACGTCGCCGTCGCGGTCCGGGACGGCAAGGACGACAGCCAGAACATCACCGGTGTGTGGGTCTTCGAGCTGAAGAAGGACTGACCGCCCACGTCCTCCGTGCACCTCCTCGTGGCCACCGCGGTCCCCCTCGAACGGGACGCGGTGGCTCGGGCGTTCCCGGCGCCGGGCACCGAGGTGTCCCGCCCCGGGATCACCCTCCACCGGCTGCCGGACGGCTGGGACCTGCTGGCCGCCGGGGTGGGCCCGGCCCGCGCCGCCGCCTCCACGGCCGCCGCCCTGACCGCCGCCGCCCTCGACGCCGCGCCCTACGACCTGGTGGTCTCGGCCGGTATCGGCGGCGGCTTCGCGCCCGGGGCGCCCGTCGGCTCACTGGTCGTCGCCGACGCGATCACCGCCGCCGACCTGGGCGCCGAGACCGCCGACGGCTTCCTGCCGGTCACCGACCTCGGCTTCGGCACCGTCACCCACCTCCCGCCGGCCCCGCTGGTCCGCGCCGCCGCCGAGGCGACCGGGGCCCGGCCCGGCACCGTCCTGACCGGGTCCACCGTCACCGGCACCGCGGCCCGCGCCGCGCTGCTGCGCGAGCGCCACCCGGACGCCCTGGCCGAGGCGATGGAGGGCTTCGGCGTCGCCGAGGCGGCCGCCGCGCACGGCGTGCCGGTGCTGGAGCTGCGCGCGGTCTCCAATCCGGTCGGACCGCGCGACCGCGCCGCCTGGCGCATCGGCGAGGCGCTCGCGGCCCTGACGGACGCCGTCGGGAAGCTCGCACCCGTCCTTGAGAGTTGGAAACCGCATGAGCGCTGACACCCTGCAGATCGCGTACTCGCCCTGCCCGAACGACACCTTCGTCTTCGACGCCCTCGCCCACGGCCGCGTCCCCGGCGCCCCGTCCCTCGACGTGACCTTCGCGGACATCGACGTCACCAACGGCATGGCCGAGCGCGGCGAGCTGGACGTGCTCAAGGTGTCGTACGCCGTGCTGCCCTACGTCCTCGACGACTGGGCCCTGCTGCCCTGCGGCGGCGCGCTGGGCCGGGGCTGCGGCCCGCTGGTGCTGACCCGGGAGGCGGACGCCGACCTGCGCGGGCGCACGGTGGCGGTGCCCAGCGAGACGTCGACGGCGTATCTGCTCTTCCGCCTGTGGGCGGCGGACACGGTGCCCGGCGGGGTCGGCGAGATCGTCGTCATGCCGTTCCACGAGATCATGCCGGCCGTGCGGGACGGGAAGGTCGACGCGGGCCTGGTGATCCACGAGGCCCGCTTCACGTACCAGAACTACGGGCTGCACAAGCTCGCCGACATGGGCGAGCACTGGGAGCACACCACCGGGCTGCCGATCCCGCTCGGCGCGATCATCGCGAAGCGGTCACTGGGCGCCCGGACGCTGAACCGCCTCGTCGACGCCGTACGCCGCTCCGTCCGCGCGGCCTGGGACGACCCGGAGGCGTCCCGGCCGTACGTCATGGAGCACGCGCAGGAGATGGACCCGGCCGTCGCCGACCAGCACATCGGGCTGTACGTCAACGAGTTCACCGCCGACCTCGGCGAGGACGGCTACGCGGCGGTCCGGGGCCTGCTGACCCGCGCGGCGGCCGAGGGACTCGTACCGGCCCTCGGCCCGAACGCGCTGGCGTTCCCTTAGGACGGCCGGGGCGAGGAGATCAGACGTCGAGCTGGTCCGCGACCGCACGGAGCAGCCCGGCGATCTTCTTGCCGGCCGTCTTCTCGGGGTAGCGGCCGCGCTCCAGCATCGGCGTGATGTTCTCCAGGAGGGTCGTCAGGTCCTGCACGATGGAAGCCAGCTCGTCCGGCTTCTTGCGCTGCGCGGCCGCGACCGAGGGGGCCGGGTCGAGCAGGGCGAGCGACAGTGCCTGGTCGCCCCGCTGCCCGGCGACGACACCGAACTCGACGCGCTGTCCCGGCTTCAGGCTCTCGACTCCGGCAGGGAGGACCGAGGAATGGACGAAGACGTCACCGCCGTCGTCGCGGGAGAGAAAGCCGAAGCCCTTCTCGCTGTTGAACCACTTGACCTTGCCGGTAGGCACGTCTGTCCTCGTCCTCGTACTCGTCGGGAAAACTGCTCGGAAACATGCTCGGAAACGGCTCTTGATAGCACTTGGGCGGGTCGTCCGGACCCGCCGGTACCAAGGCTAATGGTGTTCAGACGGGTGACAAGACGTCCCCCGGCTGTTCTCCAGGCCTGGGAACTACCCTGGTCGGGTGCGTGAACAAACCCAAACGAATTCCGCCGCGCCCGGCGACCGGCTGATCCGCGCCGGTGCGATCGTCTTCTTCGTCGGCGCCCTGGCCACTCTCGTCACGGTGGCCCCGCTGCTGCTGGACACGACGCCCTTCCCCACCTACATGTTCGGGCTGAGCATGCTGATGGGAGTGGGCTTCCTGATCGCCGGTGCCGGGGTGCTCCGCTCGGTCGCCGCCGGGCGGCGTCAGGCGCGGGCCGCGTCGAGCCCCTCGGCGTCGCCCTCGCCGTCGGCGTAGGCCGCGAGCCACCGCGGGAAGGCGGTGAGATCGGCGAGGAGGACGTCGGCGCCCGCCGCACGCAGTTCCCCGGCGTCGCACGGCCCACTGGCTACGGCCACCGAGCGGGCCCCGGCGGCGCGGGCTCCGCGTACGTCGCCGACGTGGTCGCCGACGTAGACGTCCGCCTCGTGCTCGCGCAGCGCCACGGCCTTCTGCTCGGCCCACAGGCCGCCGATCACGGCGTCCGGCTCGATACCGAGGTGCGCCAGGTGCAGCTTCGCGTTCGGCTCGTACTTGGCGGTGACCACGACCGCGCGACCGCCGGCCCCGCGCACGGCGGCCACCGCCTCGCGGGCACCGGGCAGCGCGAGCGTGGGCTCGATCGCGTACGCCGGGTAGATCTCCCGGTACAGGTCGGCGACGTCCTCGATCTCCTCGGCCGGGAACCAGTTCGCCAGCTCCTCGGCCAGCGGCGGCCCGAGCCGGGTGACGGCCAGGTCGGCGTCCACGTACGTCCCGGTGCGGGCGCTCAGCTCGACGTAGCAGGCGCGGATGCCGGGCCGTGAGTCGATCAGCGTCATGTCGAGGTCGAAACCGACGGTGGGCGCGGGGCGGGTGGTGGAGACCATGGCTCCCATTGTGCCGGGCCCTCGACGCATGCCTACGGGCACCCGGCGCGGCCGGGGGCGACTCGACCACGCGCCCTGGACGACTACCCTCCGCCCCCGGCCCGACGTCCACAGACCCGGGCCGAAACCCGGGACAGACGACTCCTCCCGCCCACCGGGCCCTGCCCCACGTCGCCGCACCACCCCGTGCGACCAGGAGCGACTCGACCACGCGCCCTGGACGACTACCCACCGACCCCGGCCCGACGTCCACAGATCAGGGCCGAAACCCGGGACAGACGACTCCTCCCGCCCGCCGGGCCCTGGCCCGCGTCGGCGCGCCACCCGGTGCGACCAGGAGCGACTCGACCACGCGCCGTGGACGAGTACCTTCCGGCCCCGGCCCGACGTCCACAGATCCGGGCCGAAACCCGGGACAGACGACTCCTCCCGCCCGCCGGGTCCTGGCCCGCGTCGGCGCGCCACCCGGTGCCGCCGGGGGCAACTCGACCGCGCGCTGTGGACGAGTACCTTCCGGACCCGGTCCGGCGTCCACAGGTCGGGCCGAAACCCGGGACAGACGACTCCTCCCGCCCGCCGGGCCCTGCTCCGCCTCGCCGCGCCACCCGGTGCGGCCAGGGGCGAATCGGCCGCGCGCCGTGGACGAGTACCTTCCGGACCCGGTCCGGCGTCCGCTGGTCGGGGCGGGGGTCCCGGGCGGGCGTCTCGTTGCGCCCGCTGGGTTCTGCGGCGCGTCGGCGTGGCGCCCCCGCGGTCAGTCGCGCGGGCGGCGGGAGCGCCAGAGGAGGTAGAGGGCGGTGGTCACGGCGGCGGTGCGCAGGACCCAGGGCCAGGTGTCGGCGATCGCGTCGTTCAGGTGGCCCTCGGCGACCGGGTCGCCCCAGCGGCCCTCGGTGCGGCCCCACAGCCAGACGGCGCCCGCGGCGGCGACCGTGCCGGGCAGGCCGAGGACGGCCCACTTCGACTGGGCCGGGGTGAGCCGGCGGGAGAGGTAGGCGATCAGCCAGCCCAGGCCGAGCGGGACCAGGCTGCCGAGCACGGCGCCGACGGTCAGCAGGGCCGCGGCGAGCAGCAGGAGCGGGTTGTTCCAGCCGCCCTCGGGCCACAGGCGGGGCAGGCGGCGGGCCGCCCGCTTCCCGACGGCCCCGGCGGTCGGCTCCTCGGCCTCCTCCACGGGGGTCTCCGGTGCGGCGGGCTCCGTCTTCCCCACCTCGTCGACCGCGCCCGGCGGCTTCCTCAGCAGCTCCGGGATCTCGACGCCGCCGACGAACCCGGGCACGCTGTCGCCGAGCCCCCCGCCGGCGAAGGGGCCGTCGTCGACGCGCCACCAGTCCGGCTGCCCGTCGCCGACGTCCCCCAGTTCCCGCGCGCTCGCCAGGTGGGGCGGGGAGGCGGCGGGAGGCGCGGCCGGGGTTTCGGGCGCGGGGCTGCGCCGGCCCTTGCGCCGCCCGGCGTCGCGGGGGCCGGTGTCGCGCTGCTCGGGCACGGCGGTGGGCGACGGCGCCGCCTGCTGCCGTACGCCGCCCGCGCCGCCCGCCGCGGTGACGATGTCGTCGGGGTCGCCGAGCCGGTCCAGGATGCGGCGGACCGCGGCGGGGCTGTCCACGGTGGTCTTCGCCCGGTGCCGGTCGATCTCGTTGCGCAGCTCCGACACCAGCCGCATCCGGGTGGCCGACGGCAGCTGCCGCTGCTGGGCCACGTCGCCGACGCGGCTCAGATACTCGAAGACGACCTGGTCGCTCTCGATCCCCACGTTCCCCTCCGGGGCGGTGCGTTGCGGTACTCCGTCGTGCCCTGTCGTACCCCGTCGGACGAAGGTACCGAATCTCCCCCCGCCGGGCCGACGGCACCGCGCCCTCGCACACGCACCCCCGCCGTCCGACCCACCCGCTAACGTGGACCGGATGAGCACCGAGGAGAAGTCCGCGGCCCCCCGGTCCCTCGCGGAGGCGCTCCGCGTCCGGGACGACGTCTCGCTGGCCGCCCTCCTGCGCAGCCGCCCCGACCTCATCACCCCCGTGCCGACCGACCTCACCCAGCTCGCCACCCGCGCCGGTACCCGCGCCTCCGTCGTGCGGGCGCTGGAGCGTCTTGACCGGTTCGCGCTGCAGACGGCCGAGGCGCTGGCCGTGGCTCCGGACCCGGCGTCCTACGGCGAGCTGCTCGCCCTGATGGGCGGCGACGAGCAGGACCCGGCGGTCGCCGCCGCGCTGCCCCGGGCCGCCGCCCTGCTGCGCGAACAGGCGCTGGTGTGGGGCGCCGACGACCGGCTGCGGCTGGTGCGCACCGCCCGTGAGCTGCTCGCGCCCTCCCCGCAGCATCCGTCCCCGACCGGCCTCGGGCCGACCGTTCGGGAGGCGACGGCGGGCATGTCCCCGGGCCGGATCCAGGACATCCTCGCCGCCGTCGGCCTGCCCTCGACCCACGACGCGGTCTCCGCCGTGTCCGCGCTCGGCGGCCTGTTCGCCGACCGGCGGCGGATGGCCGCGCTCCTCGCCGAACTGCCCGGGGAGTCCCGGCAGGTGCTGGACCGGCTGGTGTGGGGGCCGCCGTACGGCCAGGTCACCCACGACCCCGCGGCACACCTGCGCGCGCTCCTCGACCGCGGTCTGCTGCTGCCGACGGCGCCCGGCACGGTCGTGCTGCCCCGCGAGGTCGCCCTGCACCTGCGCGCGGGCCGGGCGCACCGTGCGCCCGAGCCGGTGCCGCCGCCGGTGGAGGCGGCCGCCACGCACCGTCCACAGGTTGTGGACGCCACCGCGGCCGGCCAGGCGCTGGCGGCGCTGGCGACCGTCGACGAGCTGCTGAAGGAGTGGGACGAGGGCGGTCCGACGGTGCTGCGGGCCGGCGGTCTGAGCGTGCGCGACCTGAAGCGGACCGCCGTCGCCCTGGACGTGCCCGAGCCGGTCGCCGCGTTCTGGGTCGAGCTGGCCTACGGGGCCGGTCTGATCGCCTCCGACGGGGAGGCCGACGAGCGGTACGCGGCGACCCCGGCGTACGACGAGTGGCGCGAGCTGCCGCCCGCCGAGCGCTGGGCGCGGCTGGCGGGGACGTGGCTGACCGCGACCCGGACGCCGGGCGTGGTCGGCGGGCGGGACGCGAAGGACCGCACGCTCTCGGCGCTGGGCCCGAACCTGGACCGTTCGGCGGCGCCGGAGGTGCGGCACCGGGTGCTGGCCCTGCTCGCGGGGCTGCCCGAGGGCGCCTCGCCGGTCGAGGAGTCGGTGCTGGGCCGGTTGCGCTGGGAGCGTCCGCTGCGCGGCCCGCGGCAGCAGCGGGAGACCGGGACCGGTGCGGTGCGGGACGACGACCTGCGCAGCCGGATCGCCCGGTGGACGCTGTCCCAGGCCGAGCTGCTGGGTGTCACCGGGCGCGGCGCCCTCGCGGCACCGGGGCGGGCCCTGATCGGCGCGCCCGAGGCACCCCGTCGGGCGGCGGCGCAGGACACGGAGGCACCCGAGGGTCCGGGCGACAGGCTCCCCGTCCACCATCACCGCACGCCCCCGGTGACCGCTCCCCCGACCTCCGCCGAGCGGGCCGCGGCCACCGCGACCGCCGCCCGGCTGCTCGCGCCGCTCTTCCCCGAACCGCTGGACCACGTGCTGCTCCAGGCCGACCTGACGGCGGTGGCGCCGGGGCCGCTGGTGCGCGGCCTTGCCGACGTGCTCGGGGTGCTCGCGGACGTGGAGTCCAAGGGCGGGGCGACCGTCTACCGGTTCACGCCGGGCTCGGTGCGCCGCGCGCTGGACGCCGGGCAGAGCGCCGCCGACCTGCACGCGTTCCTCGCCCGGCACTCCCGTACGCCGGTGCCGCAGCCCCTGACGTACCTGATCGACGACGTGGCCCGGCGGCACGGGCGGCTGCGGGTGGGCGCGGCCTCGGCGTACGTGCGCTGCGACGACGACGCGACGCTGGACGAGATCCTCGCCGACAAGCGGGCCGCCGGTCTGGGCCTGCGCCGCCTGGCGCCCACCGTGCTGGCCGCGCAGGCCGACCCGGCGGCGCTGCTCGACGGGCTGCGCGCGATCGGGTTCGCACCGGCCGCCGAGTCCGCCGCGGGCGACGTGCTGATCGCCCGCGCGGACTCCCACCGCACCCCGCCGCGGGCCGCCCCCGAGCCGGTCCCGGACGGTCCGCCGGCGCCCGACGACACGCTCCTGACCGCGGCGATCCGCGCCGTGCGCGCCGGTGATCTCGCCTCCACGGCCCCGCGCAAGCCGGGCCCCGCCGGCGAGGACAGCGGCGGCGAGGGCGGCGGCGGCGAGGGCGGCACGCCGGGCGGCCCGCTGCCCCGCACGGGCGCCGCCGAGACGCTGGCCACGATGCAGGCGGCGGTCCTGACCGGCGAGGCGCTGTGGATCGGCTACGTGAACGCCGAGGGCGCCGCCAGCCAGCGCGTGATCGCGCCGATCCGGGTCGAGGGCGGCTTCGTCACGGCGTACGACCACACGGCGGACGAGGTGCGCACCTACCCGCTGCACCGGGTCACGGGCGTGGCGGAGCTGGCGGACGACGCGGGCTGACGGGCTGACGGGCTGACCGGCGGGGAGTCTTTGCGGACGGTGCCGCTCTTTCGGGTGTACGGCGTGATCCATGCACGCCACGCCGGGTGATTCGCACCTGAGAGGGAGCTTTTTTCATAAACCGCATCGAGCCGGTGGCGCTCGGGCAGCCACCGGTTGTCCTGCACCGAAGCGAAAGGAAGAGCCCGATGCGCACTGCAGTTCGCCGTCTCGCCACCGTTCTGGCCTCCACCGCGACCCTGGTCGCCGCGTTCGCCGCGGAGGCCGCCGCGGTCGGCATCGACCTCGGCGGAGGCCTCACCCTCTGACGTCCGCCTCAGCGATCCCTCGGCGGGCCGGGCCCCCAGTCCCCCGGCCCGGCCCGCCGTCCCCTCCTCGAAAGGTCTGCCGTGCCCGACAAGATCCCCGCCGCCCCCGTCCGCTCCGCCGCCCGTTCCGCGGTCGCCGTCTCCGTCGCCGCCCTGATCACCGCCGCGGCGCTGTTCGGCGCCCTCGCCCCGAAGGCCGCCGCGCTGGAGGGCCCGCTCATCAACAACATCAACATCGCTCTCCGGTAGGCCCGGGCCCGCGATCAGGCACACTTGACGTTTGGCCGAGCCGTCGTCCGGCCGTACGCACGCGAAAGGGTGCCGCCCGTGAATGGTCCGCTGATCGTCCATACGATCAGACGTGATGCACACACTAACGGAAGGGTCCGAGCTGTGGAGCGGTCTGGCTGATTAGTGGCGAAACCTCGCTAGTTCCCACTGCCTGTCCTGGGCACTCCACACCCGGCCCGCGTCCTGGGTACCGTCAAGGGGACAAGCCCTGATGGATGGAGCACGATGCCTCGCCGCCCGCTGGACCGCCGGCGCGTCACCCCAAGGGGGGCGCGCTGATGCTGGAAGAAGCCGAAGAGATCGGTCGTCGCGCACGTCGCGCACGGCTCCGCCTCGGCATGACGCAAGCCGACCTCGCTGCCGCCCTGGGTAAGACACAGGGCTGGGTGTCCAAGATGGAACGCGGGCACATCGAACTCGACCGCGTCGGCCTGCTCAACCTCGTCGCCTCGGAGCTGCACATACACCCGAACGACCTGCTCGGGCGTCCGTACAACAGTACCGCTCCGGCCGAGAATCAGTGGCAGGTGTCTGCCGCCGCGATCATGCGTGAGCTGCGCCGTTACGACCTCGCTCCCGTCTTCGACGGAACCCCCCGCCCAGCCGGACAGCTGTGGCAGGAGACCACCCGCCTTCACCGCCTCCGCGACGCTGCCGCGAACGTGGCAATCGTGCAGGTGCTCCCCGACCTCTTCCGCGAGGCGCGCGCCCTGGCCGAAGTCGCCACCGGCCACGAGCAGGAAGAGGCGTACGCCATCTACGCGGTGTGCTGCAAGTTCGCGCACACCGCCGCGCACGCCCTTGGACACCCGGAACTGGTCGCCATGGCATGTGAACGGGCCGCATGGTCCGCGCGGCTGTCTGGCGACCCGGTGATGCCTGCCGTCGCCGACTGGATGCGCGTGTGGGACATGTGGGCCACCGCGGATTGGGACGACTCTGTTGCCCTGTCTGACAAGGCGATTCGCAGCGTGCAGCGGGAGTACGACCGTGGTGAGCCGTTGGCCGTGCGGGCATGGGGGTCACTGCAACTGCGCGCGGCAGTCTCGGCGGCGCGGGGTGGTCGTAAGGCAGAAGCGAAGGATCGGATCAAGCACGCCCGGAGCGCGGCCAAGCGGATGGCTGAGGCCGCCGACCCTCCGATCTACGACCGCCACAGTCTCACTTTCTCGGCTGGCAACGTGCAGATCCACGCGATCAGCGTCGCACTGGAGATGCATGAGCAACGTGAGGCGCTGTCGATAGACCGGCGCACGAGCAAGGAGCTGATCGCGTCTCTTCCCAACTCCCGTCAGGGGCACCACCACATGGACCTTGCCCGCGCGTGGCTGTGGGACGGGAACCGCGACAAGGCGCTGAAGGAACTGGAGAAGGCAGAGGTCATCGCCCCCCAGCTCGTCCGGAACCATCCCATCGCCAGGTCAACCCTGCGCAGCATCGTGTACGCGGAGCGGGCGAGCACTCGTGAGAAGCTGCGTCGCATGTCAGACCGCTTCCACCTCGACGGGTGAGGGTCGTATTCCTGCGATTCATATTGGGCTCCGAGCATCCACCTAGCTTCGGGGCATGGCCGATCAAACCTCGCAGCAACTCCGCACCTCTCAGAGCCCTTTGAGCGCAGGCAGCCCCTTCCACCCCCGCCTTGGTGACCTCGCCATCGATCTGGCCAAGGCGGGAACGATCGGGGTCGTGGTAGCCCTGCCAAGCGAAAGCTCGGCGTCTTACCAGCTCCGTCCGCCTGGCGGAGGCGTGGACTGGCGCGCAAGGTCCGACGGAAGCACCCTGCGCCCGGTACCGGTTCCGGTCACGCACGTCACGCCCGTGAAGCGGGACGCCGTGTACGACCCGCGTGCGCAGCAAGCCGCCATGGCGGTGACCGTTCACTACGAGGACGGCGGCGTCTGCGAGTCGATGCTCGTCCTCACTCCTGCGCAGGTCGAGCTGTACTACAACCAGCTCGGCCGCATGATCCAGGAGAGGGAATCAGCGCAGGATCGACGGCGGTGAGGTCGAACGTGCTGATGCTCGCCCCACCGACCTCTGCACGTGCCTTCGTGCGACCTCCCGTCGCATTCCGGTGTGAGGCCACTGCCCAAGACCTCAGCGGCTCCCGCGAGGTCCTGCTCGCCACCTATCGCGGCCGTTCCCCACGACTCGCGGCACGGTGGCTGAGAGCGTCCGCGCACCGTTTCGCCCGGCTGCTGTCCCCCGACGTCGGGGCTCTGGGCCTCCGTGACGCGCCGCTCCTCCTTGCTGGTCCGGAAGCCCCGCGCCCTGATGTCGAGTTACTGGCGTGGGCGGACAGCGATCCGGTGTACGAGCAAGCTCTTCGCGCCCTCGCCGCCGGCCGCGCGTTCGTTTTCACCGTGGCGGACTACGACGCTCTGTACTGCCTCCGCGTGTACCTGCTGCCGACTCGCCGGCCTCGTCTTCCGCAGCATCCTGTCCTGGCCGGGGAGCTACCCCACGCCTCGGTGCGGGCGGGCCGTCACCGACGTCCCTGCGGGCATCGCCTAAACCGTTGACTCCCGCCCCCGCGTCTCTTCCGGTTCCCCCCGGCGCGGGGGCGGGTCTACCACGCAATCGCAGATCGGTCGGCTGCATCCCAGTCCTGACGCTCACCACTGAAAGTCAGCCACGGCGGCGGGCTCGCCTAACAGGTACCCGTCACGTGTGTTTCCAGCAACCCCGGACCGACCCCGACCACGCTACTTCTCAACGTCACGGCCTTGGGCTCCATGCTGGCTTGACCGTGATCGACGTGGATGCCGGCGCTATCGGCGTTCATGAGCCTTTGGCCTTCGTCGGCTGCGAAGCGTGGGCCGGTTGGGTGGCCTGGCCTGCTGTGGACGGGGTCGGCTGGTCCTGGTGGTCGGTCTGGTCGGGTTGCTTCGTGGTCGGGCTCTCCGCCCTGGCTGTGCTGCGCGCTGAGTGGGTGGGGGCCGGTGCAGCGGTGGCGGAGACATGGAGCGGCGGCGGCCCCTGGCCGCCAGCGCGCGCGGACCGCCGTAGGCGGGCCGCCTTGATCCAGTAAAGAAACTCTGAACAGCTCCGTCGCCCTGGGGCATGCGCAAGTACGAGCAGTCGGTCTGCCGGGGCTGGCGGACCGGTCGCACCGGCCGGACTCGTGTCCGCACCGGACAGCGCCGGAGGTGGAGGCTCTGGTGTGTGAGTTGCGGCGTCGGCATCCGGGCTGGGGACCGCGCCGGCTGCTGCACGAGTGGAACTCAGGGGCATCACACGGGTGCCGTCCAGGGCGACGGTCTACCGGGTCCTGACCGCATCGCGCGTAGGCCACTTGAGCAGCGTCCTCAAGCGCCAAGGTGTGATCGCGTAGACGCCTAGACCCAGTGCGAGGAGAGCAAGGCTTACGGCCAGACCAGTGGGGTGCGCACGGGCGGGCTGGACGGTGAAGTCCCACCAGAGGTGTGTGTCATCCACACCTCCGGCCCCCCAGTACGTGAGGGCGCAGAGGACCACGGCGGGCAGCCCCCAGGACTGCCGCCAGCCCAGGAGGCGCCCGCTGACCAGGCCAAGTCCGGTCCACCCAGGCAGCGCCACGGCCATGACCTCAAGGATCCGGCCCTCGATTTCCACCGCACTGACGGAGAGGAAGAGGACCATGCTCACTAGCCATAGCCCAGTTAGCCGCACTGCCCGGCCTCGGTGGAAACGGTTTGTCGCGCAGTCTTCCAGTTCTGCCATGGGACTGTGGAGTGACAGCAGCGGCAGCACACCGACGAACATGGCGAGCATCCGCCAGCTAGGGGTTGACGAGGACCCGTCGCCCGCCGCGGTGGGGAGCGGGCTGGGTTCGTGCCCCAGCCATGCGACCGCGATGCCGACCAAGAGCACGGCAAGCAGTACGGCTGCCGGGTGCCGAACGCCGCAGGAGGGCGTGAAATGCCGTCCTGGGCGGTACCGCTCGCCCGGGCGAGCTGGACGGCCGGTGTCGGCCGTGTCAGTCACAGTAGGTCTCCAGGACGAACCGGATGGTGTGGCGTGCCCACTGTTCTTGCTCAGCGGCTGGCTTGTCAGCCATGGCTTTGCCCTTCTCTATTGCTGCCGCCTCCGGTCCGGGTACACCGCTCTCGGTGTATGCAGGCGTCCCGCCTCCTGCGAGCCGCTTCTCAAGCCAGCGTTCCAAGGCGAGGACTGACTGGTCGCCGGAACGAGCGTATTCGTCCCAGCCGGCGAAGTTGTTGTTCTCGCAAGCGGCGAAAGTCTTCTCGCTCATCATGCGGGCCACGCCGTCGGCCATGGCCCACTCGGATCCGCTGTCCATGTCGAAGTCGCCGAGCCATTGGCCCTCTTTCCGGACCAAGCCGTAGGAGTACACCTTCTCCGGTCTGACCAGCTCCTGAGGCAGCCCTTCGGTGCGTGCCAGGATCTGCTCTGCCATGGCGCGGTACTTCTCCTCCTCCGGCCACAGGCAGATCGCGGGTGATCCCTCCACGCAGACCATGGATTCCGGGCCGGAGCGCGTCGTGATGACGGAAACCCCGGAGGCGTAGACAGTGCCAGCGAGCGCAAGCAACACCGCGCCGGCGGGCAGTGAGGCACGCCGAACCGACTGGCGCCCCAGGGGGAGCCACAGACACGCGCCCAGCAGAACGACCGCCGCGATGAGTCGCAACACGATGAGGGGCAGGTCGGGCTGCTCACGCGCTGGGCCGTTCACTACGATCAGGTCAGTCTTGACCGCGAGGTTGGCGATAATCCAAGTGAACGCCCCCGCAAGCGGGCCCCATCGGCCCGGGAGAAGCCGTCCGAGCAACCAACCCCAGCCGGTCGCAAGCACGAGCGAGGCGGCACCGAGCAGCGCGTACCCGAGATACTGGGTGAATCCAGGTGGCCACGTACGTGCCGTGATGGTGAAAGCGATGACTTGCCCAACGATGTATGGCGCGAGCACGACAACCAGCAACGTGATCAACCGCGGCAACTCGGCACGTGGGGCCGACCGGGGCATGGCGCGCAGCGGTTCGACCACCTCGGGTCGGTCATGCAAGGCAGCGCTCCAAGCGGCGGCTCCGGCCGCGAAGATGCCCAAGTACAGCGCTGGCCCCTGCGCTACAGCTCCGGTGTCTCCCCACAGTCCGTGCCAGAAGTCATCACGAGTGAGGATGAGTGCCACGTCCAGGACGAGGAGTGCGGGAAGGAGCCAACGAAGCGGGGTGCAACGCAGATGCAGCCAGTACGTGCTCACAGATGGCGCTCCTCTTCGGGAAGGAGCTCCATGTAGGCGCGCTCGATCTGAGTCGCGCCAGGGAAGCCATCTCGGCCGAGCGCCTCCATCTCGGCTGCGCCGCCGTCGAAGAGGACACGGCCACTGTGCAGCACGATCACTCGGTCGCAGGCGGCCGCCACATCGTCGATGAGATGGGTACTCAAGAGGACAGTGGTGTCCGTGAGTTCGGACAGGATGCGGCGAAACTGAAGGCGCTGGCGCGGATCGAGCCCCACCGTCGGCTCGTCCAGGAGGACCAGACCCGGATTGCCGACGATGGC
Organism: Streptomyces sp. NPDC059906; assembly: GCF_042730645.1. Lineage (NCBI taxonomy): Bacteria > Bacillati > Actinomycetota > Actinomycetes > Kitasatosporales > Streptomycetaceae > Streptomyces > Streptomyces sp. NPDC059906. Next base: position 247,098 of record NZ_JBHWKU010000007.1, on the reverse strand, counting down.
CCAGGCGATACCCGCGCGTTGACGCATGCCGCCGGAGAGCCGGGACATGCGCTCATCGCGGCGTTCCAACAGATCTACCTGGAGCAGTGCCTTCTCGACCGCCTCGCGCCGACGGGCTCCCGGTACCTCTCTCAACCATGCTCCGTACTCGACGAAGTCCCGGACCCTCATCCCCGCGTCCCAGCCGAACTTCTGTGGCAGATAGCCGATGTGCCGCCGTGCCTGCCGGGCCGTTCGCTCACTGGTGATGGCGGTGCCGTCGAGTTCGATGGTGCCGCCGGCGGGTGGCAGTACGGTGGCCAGGGTCCGCATAAGAGTCGTTTTGCCCGCGCCGTTCGGCCCGAGGAGGCCGGTCACGCCGGGTGCGAGCGTCAGATTCAGATCTTCCAGGATGACTCGTGCCCGATACCCTTGGCGCAAGGCGAACAATTGTACGTACATATGGTCCTTCGGCAGTTGCTGTATATCATCGACGGGCGACCCTCCCGTCCGCAGCTGCAATGCGGACGGGAGGGTCCTTTGGGTGGTGCGCCCGAGCAGGTAATTCGGTCAGAAGTAGTAGGTCTGACCAGTCTCTACGTCAAAGGTGCAGTCCGGCCCGTCATAAGACGTGCCGTTCCCCCTGTTGCGGTACACCGTCAGCGAGTTGTCCCCCTCGAAATCGCAAGGAGCGGTGGTTTTGTAGTTCCCCGTCGCACGGGCTCCACCGCTGCCGCAGATCTGGTCGAAGTCAGTGTTGTAGTAGCGACCCCAGCAGTTGTGGACCTTGTTGCTGTCCGTGTACGCCGAAGCGTTGGGCACAGCTACCGCCGATGCGCCCATGGCAACCAGAAGCACCGCGGCAGTTGATGCCGCGCGAGCTCTCAGGCTCGTGGAGTTGTTGCGCATGCGTAATCCCCTTCGTCTTGCATGAATGGAGATCGGCATTCTCATGACCTTTCCCCTCCCTGAATGGGCAGTTTCCCCACCTGCCCGAGACACTTCCTTAGGCATGGACGTGCCAAGCGCAGGCTGGGGTGGATCTTGGGCCACTTTGTGTGAGTGCGTCAAGCATTCTCTCTCTCTGCCCGCTGGACTGGCCTATTCCGGGTCCACGTTGGCAGGTTCTCGATGCTATCGGCCCCGATCTTCAGGGCTTGCGCAAGTTCCCGGGATCGCCCAAATGGCGTGAGGATGCCGCAAGTCGGGGCGGATGACAGAGCCGTCACGAGATCCGTGATCATTGAGCCTTTTCAACCTGGCCACAGATCGAGTGACGCCGGGGTCATGCGGTGGGTGTGCGCAACGGACAGGGCTCCCGTGCCGTTGAGAGAGGCATTCGACGTCCTAACTCAGCAGCACAGCAGTCCTTTGGTTCCGTAGCCTGCCGTACTCGACCTGCCTCACCCTCTGGCCGAGTGGGTCACGATGCTCATCGTCACCCGCGAGAGTGACCGGCGGCGCAAGCTCCCGCCGCACCGGCATGCGCTCGTCACACTCGTGTACCTGCGCCGCCACGACACCCTCGCCCGCATCGCGGCCGGCTTCGGCGTATCCGTCGGCACCGCCCACGCCTACGTCACCTCCGTCACCGGCCTGCTGAAGACGCTCATTGCTACAACGCCCACCGGAGCTTTATGAGCGTATTGATGCCCATTCGTTCTCGTGGTCGGCGGATTTTATCCACAGGCAGGCCGGTCCAAGGTTGGGCCTATGGAAAAGCCGGTGCGTTCGTTACGCGTCCGTGACCTTGGCCGGCCTTGCGTGGTCGGGTTCGCGGTCGGGGCTGAGTGATGAGCTGATTCGGAAAGCCACAAGATATGTGATACACGCCACATGAAAGCCACGGCTGCGAGCGTCACATCTGGGCCCGAAATTCGACTTGGGATGAGTAGTGGGCGGTCGACTCCGGCGAAGTTGACGACCCACGGCGACCCGATGACCCACGGGGGAGGTGGAACGACAGCGGCTGGACACCTGCCGAGTTGTGACTGAGGTCACATAGGGACGGCGGCGGGCAGTGTCACACCAAGCCTCGATTTTCGACCCGTAGCAAGTGAAGGCACGTGGCGCCGGCCGCTGCGAGGAAGGCGCCTTCGCCGATCAGGGCGAGACCCACAGGAGAGGTGAGGAAGTGATGGGGGTCACACGGAGTCGGTGTCACACGCGACCTGAAAAACCAACCTCTACGGGCGTCGCTCGAAACGGGGCGGACGAACATAGCCGACGATCGCCGGTTACCCAAACCGGCGATTCTCCGGACCATTGGTGGTCCTCGGCGAACGAAGGGAGGTGCGCTTTGACGGGTACGAAAGATGGGTCGGATTGCCGGGAGATCTCCACCAAGGGGGCGGCGGGCTCGGGATGCTTGGTTCGCTTTGTCCGCGGACCTCAGGGAAGCTGCTTCTGCGTTCCGCAGCACGGGCCGGGAGGAAAGGTTCCTTCGCTTTCCTTCCCGTCCGGCGGGAGCACAAGGCTGCGCGTCGTCTACCTGTCCGGTTCGGCCGGTAGACCTGACTCAACCGCCGCAAAGGCGGCTCGCCGACCAGGACGGGCAAGCCCTCATCCGGCGTTGGATGACCGCTGGGCACGCCTTCAGGCAAGCCCTCGTCGGTTGGCTGAACGGGACAACGAACGACGGCACGGCAGCGAACGGGGAGACATGGCCGAGCAGATAGACAGGGCAGAAGGGACGCTGGTCAGCATTCACAGCCGGGAGGCGGCGGAGGCGTCCGCGCTGATTCAGGAAATGACCGCCATGGTGGCAAGGCTCAGCCGTGAGACAAGGCAGATGCGGCAGGAGGTTGCCAGGCTCAGGAACGCGGGCCTGGCTGCTGATCCTTCTTCAGCGCCTCGACTTCCCGGCGTAGTTCCTGATGCTCCGCGCTGAGCGCTCGAATTTCGTCGCGCAACGCGGTGAGCACGTCGGCAAGGGTGCGCTCGGAAGCCTCGGGGCTGCCGGGCTTCCCCTTCCCGATGGTGAGGTTGCCCGCCTCGTCACCACTGGGCTCGCCCCTGTTGGCCAAGTACCAAGCGGGCGGGGTGTAGTCGACACCCCCCTTGCCCTCGTAGTCGGCGACGAAGCTGCCCCGGCCCTGGATGGTGTAGATCAGCCCTTCATCGCGAAGGACGTTCAGGGCCGCGCGGGCGGTCATGTTGGCCACCCCGAAGCGCTCTTGCAGCTCCCGGTAGGGAGGGAGCTGGTCACCCGGCTTGTACCGGCCCGCCTTGATCTCGCGCCGAAGCTCGTCGGCTGCGTGCTGATAGGGCGGCCGGCGGTCGTGCTTCGGCGAACTGGCAGGCGTCATAGCTATCAGGGTAGCGAGATCTAGCAGCCCTAGCACACCCCTCCGACAAGCGCACACCCCTAACCTTGGCCACCTAGCCAGCTTCGTTCGCTTGACATTGCTAGGTGGGCGAGGTTCTATTGATCACGCCCCGCCACCCGGCGGGGCACCTACCGAAAGGACGTAACACCCATGGCCCGTATCCGTGTTGGTCTGCTCCCGACCGCCGCGTTCATGGTCGGCACCCCGCCGGTCCCGAAGTACGCGGACGCCGAGAAGACCCAGTTCGCGACCGATCGCGAGACCGGCGCGAAGCTCTACACGATCACCCTCTTCTTCATGGAGGAGGACCGCGCCGAGGCGCTGAAGGTCACCGTTCCGGAGACTGGTCTGCCCAACGGCCTCAAGCCGGGCCTGCCGGTGATGCCGGTGGAGCTGTTCGCCACCCCGTGGGCCCGGATCTTCAACGGCTCGCTCTCGGACGGCATCGCCTACCGCGCCGACCGCCTCACCCTGGCCACCCCCACCGCCGACACCGAAGCGGCGTGAGGGGCACCGCAACACCCTCCTTCCCGCACCGCCGCGACGACATGAGCACGTCGCGGCGGTGCGGGAGCACAGCACCCACCCGCACCACCCGAACGCAATCCGGAAGTGAAGGAAGGCAGAGACGTGACCCTGAACGACGTGAATGAGGGCCTGGGATACCTCCCGGTCCTGGCTGGGGTGGGCCTGGCCGCCCTCGTGGTGTGGGGGCTGGTGTGGCTGGTCCGCTACCTGCTGGCCGACTCGATGTTGCGGGACAGCATCCGGCAGGCCGTGCGGGTGCGCTGGGGTTGGAAGCGGTTCGCCGCCATGGCGGGCCTGTCCGTGACGGACAAGACCCCGACCTCGATGGCCTCGCTTGCCACCACGGACGGCAAGCCGCCCAAGCCCCGGACGCTGACGCCAACTCTCAGGGTGAAGCCCGACCAGTTCGGCGTGGTCGTGCGGGCCGGATGCCTGCCCAAGGTGGGCCTGGAGGAGTTCCAGAACGCCGCCCCCTACATCGCGGACGCCTGGCGGTGCACGCGGGTGTCCGTCTCCCAGGACAAGCCCGGCCACGTCCTCATCCGCGGAGTGCGGGTGGATCCGCTGATCACCGAGACCTCCCACACCCCTACCGGCAAGGTGCCGGACAAGCTGGCGACCTGGCACCTGGGGGTGGACGAGTACGCCCAGGCGGTCAGTGTCGACTTGGCGGAAGTCCCCGGCGTCACCGTGGCCGGCCTGCCCGGCTTCGGCAAGACCTCACTCATCAACCGCTTCATCTGCGACTGCGCACCCTCCCCGGCGGTGCAGATCGCGGTGGCGGACGGCAAGGTGATGGCCGCCCACGAAGGCGACTACGCCGACCTCATGGACCGCCTGTTCGCCTTCGCCGGAGCCGACCTGAGGGAAGCCAACGCCCTGTTCCGCAGGCTCGTACGGCTGCGCCGCGCCCGCTCCACCTCGATCAAAACTGTGCTCCGCCGCAAGGACATGTGGCACGGCGGCCCCTCCGCGGCCTGGCCCTGGGTGGTCCTGATCATCGATGAGGCACACACCTACTTCCGCGACCACAAGGGCTCCGACAAGGAAACCAAGCAGCTCGCCGCGCTGGCCTCGCAGAACGCCCGGCTGGTGGAGGAGCTGGTGAAGATGGGCCGTTCCGTGGGCATCCTCGTCATCCTCGCCACGCAGAAGTCCACGGGCGACGCGATCCCCACCTTCATCCGCGACGTGTGCCCCGTCGGCCTCTCCTTCGCGCAGAAGACCACGGACGCCGCCGTGGCCGCCCTCGGCGACGACATCCGCGACTGGCCCGACGCCAGCCCGACCCTGCTGCAGGAACCCGCCTACGTCGGCGTCGCGGTCATGAAGACCAACGGGCAGAAAGGATTCACCCGCCTGCGCACCCCCTACGTCACCGAAGACGACTCCGCCCACATCGCCGCCCGCACCGCCCACCTCACCGCCGACCCGGCCGACCTCCTCACCCGCCAGCTCCCCGGCCTCGACCTCACCAAGACCGACCCGGACGACGACTCCATGACGCCCCTGGCCGCATGACCAACGGCCACTGACCCGCCACACCTGAAAGGAGGTGAACCCCCATGTCAGAGGACCGGATCACTCAACGCACCGTCACCGTGGTCATGGTCGTCATCGCCCTGCTGGCCTTCGTCTTCTCCTTCGGCAACGTCTGGGCGCTCGCCCTGCGCCTGGGCGTCCCCGCACCCATCGCACCCCTGATCGCCCCCATGGTCGACCTGTCCGTGGTCGGCCTCCTGGTCGCCCTGCGCTACCTGTCCCTGCGCGGCGTCCCGCCCAAGCAGATGAAGGCGGCCACCCGCCTCATGCACATCTCCGGCCTTCTCACCCTGGCCCTCAACATCGCCGAACCCCTCGCCGCCGGCCACTACGGCCGCGCCGCCGTCGACGCCGTCGCACCCCTGCTCCTCCTCGGCTGGGGCACGGTCGGCCCACAGCTCCTGCGCTCCTTCCACGCCGTCACCGCCGACGACACCACCCCGGCCCCCTCTGCGGACACCGAACCGGCACAACAGCCCGCCCCGGTCGCCGACGAGCCCCAACCGAGCCTGGCGCCTGCACCGCCCGTCACACCCGAACCGGTCACGGCCCCGGTCGCTCCGCTCCCCGCCCCGGCCTCCGCCCCGCCTGTGGCCGCCGTGGCTGCGCCTGCGGTCAAGGTCCCTGAGCCGCTGCTCACCGAAGCGCGCTCCATCGCCGCTACCCATCACACCGAGCACGGCGAACCCATCACAGCGGCCCAGCTCAAGAGGCGCCTCGGCATCGGCCTGCCCATGGCCACCGCCCTGCACGCCGCCCTGTAGCGCCGCACCCTGCGCCGCCGACCCGGCACCTCCCACCCTCGCCCACGCCCCGGGCCGACTCGTCATGCCTGCGGGCAGCAACCGGACGCCTTCGCCAGCAACCGACTGCTGCCCGCAAGCCCCACCCTCACGCCAGACGGGAGACCCCGCCACCCATGCGCCCCCTCGACCTGCGCCACGTCATCAGCCCCGGCCTGCGGGACCTGATCCACCTGGCCAACACCCACGACTTCGACCGCGTACAACAGCAGCTCCGCGAACTGCGCGGCTGCACCACCCCGGTCAACCTCCACGGCTGGACCACCACCACCGACCAGACCACCAAAGAAGTGGTCCGCTCCTACCGCTCCGAAGACGAACCCTCCGGGCGCCTGCTCACCACCTGCGGCAACCGCCGCTCCTCCCGCTGCCCCGCCTGCTCCCGCGTATACGCCGCCGACACCTACCACCTCATCAAGGCCGGACTGTCCGGCGGCAAGAACGTCTCCGAAACCGTCCGCGACCGCCCCCGCGCCTTCGTCACCCTCACCGCCCCCTCCTTCGGCCCAGTCCACAACCGCCCCACCACCAACACGGGCAGGCCCCGGCCCTGTGCCTGCGGCGACACCCACACCGAAGACGCACCCGAACTCGGCACCCCGCTCAACCCGGCCACCTACGACTACACCGGCGCCGTGCTCTGGAACGCCCACGCCGGACAGCTCTGGGCACGCTTCACCACCTACATGCGCCGCGCCCTGGCCGAACACCTCGGCATGACACAGAAGGCACTCAACGCCGCCCTGCGCATCTCCTTCGCCAAGGTCGCCGAGTACCAAAAGCGCGGCCTGGTCCACTTCCACGCCGTGATCCGCTTCGACGGACCCGACGGCCACACCACCCCGCCCCCGCCCTGGGCCACCCTCGACGCCCTGAGCACCGCCGTGGGCCTGGCCGTCGAGCGCGCCCGGCTCACCATCGAGTCCGACGCCATCGGCGAACGCGTCATCGCCTGGGGCCGGCGATTCAAGGTCGACCCCATCACCGCCCTCGGCGATGGCGAACTCACCGATGCCCGCGTTGCCGAGTACACAGACGCCAAGGTCGCCGGATACGTCGCCAAGTACGCCACCAAGAACGCCGAAGGCGCGGGCACCGTCGACCGCACCCTGATGTGCCGCCCCTGCGCCGGACGCGGCTACGTACGCGGCCCCGACCACTTCCACGACCGGTGCACCCACTGCGACGGCACCGGACAGACCGAACCCATCAAGGCCCTGCCCATCCAGCAGCACGTACGGCAAATGATCCGTACCGCCTGGGACCTCGGCCACCTGCCGGAGTTCACCCACCTCAAGCTCTGGAAGTGGGCTCACATGCTCGGCTTCCGCGGCCACTTCTCCAGCAAATCCCGCGCCTACTCCACCACCCTCGGCGCCCTCCGCGACGTACGCCGCGCCTGGCGCCTCGCCCAGGCAGAAGCCGCCCGCGAACGCGCCGGCCACCCCACCACCGACGAAACCACCCTCGTCACCGCCTCCTCCTGGACCTACCTCAGCAGCGGCTACAGCCCCGGTGAGGAGTTCCTAGCAGCCCAGGTCCGCCACGACACAGCCCACACCCAACGCCTCAAGCTGGAGGGGGATCTCTCATGACCAACCGCAAGACGACCTTCGTCGGGCGCTTCCACTGTGGCCAAGGCTCCTGGCGTGTCTCCACTGGGACTGAGGAAGTCGCCACGGTCATCGGGCAGCTCTTCGGCATGCAATCGCCGTCCCACGACAGCCACGAAGCCGACCACTTCGAAGTGCTGCCCCGATCAGCCTCCATGCGGGTCGTCATCTCCGGCCCCGAATCCGTCAAGGCCGGCCTGCTGACAGCCGCGCCCGGCTATGAACCTCAGCCCAATACTCGCCTCTCGTTCCGCCTCGCCGACGCACACGCTCTCGGCGGCTTCCGCCTCAGTTCCCCCTCATGGGACCTGGCAGAATCCGTCCCTACGCTGAGGACGGCACTGTCCGAGACGGACGGGGACGCCCTCTGCGAACTCTTCGCAGAAACAGTCGAGTTCACCACTCGCGGCGGTGCGACGCTGTCGTATTGCCGCCCCTCAATCAAGGTCATCGGCCCTTGGCACAAACCCGACCAGCACGCCGCCTGACCTGAGACACAAACTGCGGTGCCCCCACCTCGTCCGTGCGGTGGGGGCACCGCCGTTTGTGCCCGGTGGCGTGGGCGTCAGCCCTGGCTGTCAGCCGCCTCGGTCTCCGGTTCGCTCACCTTCGCCGTTGCCGCCCGCCGCATGTGCCCCTCCTCGCCGAAGTACACCGACAGACGCGACATGTCCAGCTTCCTGCCGCCACGGCGCGCGGGTGCCACCTCCACGTAGCCGCCCGCGTTCAACAGCAAATCTCGCTTACCGGCGACGTCCGAGCGCTTCCACTGCTCGGCGTGCGTCTCGCCGGTCGGCTCCGCCTTCACGCCGCCCGGCTTCGCCGTTCGCTGCCTCTCCTTCAGGGTCGCCAGTCGCTCTTCCAGCTTGGCGTACTGCTCCGCGTACCGGATCGCTCCGTCGTCGCCTTTGAACAGGCCCCGGTCGTAGCGGTCCTGTTGCAGATCGGCCAACGCTTCCTCTGCCTGCCTGATCTGCGGACGGAAGTCCTCGCCCGCCTCCTGGACCATCCGCATCACGGAGAGGTGCCCGTACTTCGCGAGGAACTGCTCGGTGACGTGCTCCTCGGTGGTCACCCCCGCCACGGTCGGCCCGTAGCACTTCACTCCCGGCTTCTCCTCCCCCTTCGCCGCACGCTGGCGGTACTTCAGTGGGCCGATGCACCGGTACCGAAGCTGACCGTTGCGCCCGCTGAAGGTGTACATGCGCTCGCCGCAGACTCCGCAGTGCATGACGCCGCGCAGCAGCGACGTCCCCTCCCGGCGCTTTTCACCAGGGTTGGCCCGGCGCTCCAACTCGTCCTGGAGCGCCTGCCAGGTGTCCGTGTCGAGGATCGGCGGGCGGTTGACCAGGGGCAGACCGTCCGTCCTCATGATCGGCTTTCCGTCCTCGATGACCTGGCCGAGCAACTGGGGGCTGCCCAGCATGCTGCGCAGCGTCGTCGTGTACCACTGCTTGGAGTTGCTGCGCTTGCCCGTGGTCTGGCGTGAGGAGTGGCCAGGCGACGGGACTTCCTCCTTGTTGAGGTCGTTGATGATCTGCATGAGCGAGTCCTTGGACAGGACCCGTTCCACGATCCCCTTGATCGTCTTGGCCTCGTCCTCGTGGACCGCGAGAACCTTGCCCGCCCCGTTGGGGTTGGGGACGACCGTGTACCCGTACGGGACCCGACCGCCGGTGTAGCGGCCCTCGCGGCGCAGATGCTCGTGCGCGCTGGACACCCGCATCCCGATGGTGTCGGACTCCAGCTCGGCGAAGACCGCGATCACCTTCGCCATCGCCCGGCCCATGGACGACGTGAGGTCGAGCGGCTCCGTCGCCGACGCGAGCGCAACGCTCTGGTGCTCGGCGAGTCGCATGATCTCCGCGAAGTCGACGGTCGAGCGCGCAAGCCGGTCGATCTTGAAGAACACGATCACGTCCAGCTCGGCGAGCCTGGTCAGGATGCGTTGCAGTCCCGGCCGGTCGAGCCCGCGTGAGAAGCCCGAGACATCGATGTCCTCCTCGGCGGCCACGACCTCCCAGCCGCGCGCCTCGCACAGCGCTTCACAGGCCGCGCGCTGGCGTTCCGGCGAAGTCGTCTCGTCGGTTTCGCGGGATAGGCGAACATAGATAGCGGCGCGCATCCCCGGCGCGCTGGCCGGGACGCCCTTCCGGCGTCGGGCACGGGGCATAGCCCGTGCTGTGACAGGCGTTGTTTCTGTCATGAGACGACCTTATCTCCGGAGGTATGTGTGTCCTGCCTAATCGTCCAGTCCGACAAGACCCTGCTCCTCGAAGTCGACCACGAGCAGGCCGGCGACTGCCGTCGGGCCATCGCGCCGTTCGCGGAACTGGAGCGGGCGCCCGAGCACATCCACACCTACCGCGTGACGCCGCTCGGCCTGTGGAACGCCCGGGCGGCGGGCCACGACGCCGAGCAGGTCGTGGACGCGCTCGTCGAGTACAGCCGCTACCCCGTGCCGCACGCGCTGCTGGTCGACATCGCCGAGACGATGGACCGCTACGGCCGCCTCACCCTCTCCAAGCACCCGGCGCACGGCCTGGTCCTGACCACCACCGACCGGCCGGTGCTGGAGGAGGTGCTGAAGTCGAAGCGGATCGCGCCGCTGGTCGGCACCCGCATCGACGCCGACACGGTGGCCGTGCACCCCTCCGAGCGCGGGCAGATCAAGCAGACGCTGCTCAAGCTGGGCTGGCCCGCCGAGGACCTCGCCGGGTACGTCGACGGCGAGGCGCACCCCATCGAGCTGGCCGAGGACGGCTGGGCGCTGCGCCCGTACCAGAAGCAGGCGGTGGAGAACTTCTGGCACGGCGGCAGCGGCGTCGTCGTGCTCCCCTGCGGCGCGGGCAAGACGCTGGTCGGCGCGGGCGCGATGGCGCAGGCCAGGTCGACGACGCTGATCCTGGTCACCAACACCGTCTCCGCCCGGCAGTGGAAGCACGAGCTGGTGAAGCGGACGTCGCTGACCGAGGACGAGATCGGCGAGTACAGCGGCACCCGCAAGGAGATCCGGCCGGTCACCATCGCCACGTACCAGGTGCTGACGACCCGCCGGAAGGGCGTCTACCCGCACCTGGAGCTGTTCGACTCCCGGGACTGGGGGCTGATCGTCTACGACGAGGTGCACCTGCTGCCGGCGCCGGTCTTCAAGTTCACCGCCGACCTCCAGGCCCGGCGCCGCCTCGGCCTGACCGCCACCCTGGTCCGCGAGGACGGCCGCGAGTCGGACGTGTTCTCGCTGATCGGGCCGAAGCGGTTCGACGCGCCGTGGAAGGAGATCGAGGCGCAGGGCTACATCGCGCCCGCCGACTGCGTGGAGGTCCGGGTCAACCTCACCGACTCCGAGCGGCTCGCCTACGCCACCGCCGAGACGGAGGAGAAGTACCGCTTCTGCGCGACGACCGACACCAAGCGGAAGGTGACGGAGGCGATCGTGCGGCGGTTCGCCGGGCAGCAGATCCTGGTCATCGGCCAGTACATCGACCAGCTCGACGAGCTGGGCGAGCACCTGGGGGCGCCGGTCATCAAGGGCGAGACGTCCAACGCCCAGCGGGAGACTCTCTTCGAGTCCTTCCGGCAGGGCGAGATCAGCGTGCTCGTCGTGTCGAAGGTAGCGAACTTCTCGATCGACCTGCCGGAGGCGACGGTCGCCATCCAGGTGTCGGGCACGTTCGGCTCGCGGCAGGAGGAGGCCCAGCGCCTGGGCCGGGTGCTGCGGCCGAAGGCCGACGGCCACCAGGCGCACTTCTACTCGGTCGTCGCCCGCGACACCCTCGACCAGGACTTCGCCGCCCACCGCCAGCGCTTCCTGGCGGAACAGGGCTACGCCTACCGGATCATGGACGCGGACGAGGTCCTCGGCTGACGTTCAGTGACGGCGGACGCCGGCCTCCTCGCCGTACTCGCCGAGGACGACCACGTCGAAGGCGGCGCCCGCGAACACCCTGACCGCGCGCAGGGTGTCACCGAGCCGGTGCCGGTGGCTGCCGGCCACGGGCGTGGCACCGGACGCGCGGCCCGGTGCCGGGGCGGGGGAGATGGTTGCTGCGCTCATGTCTCCATGGTGCGACCGCCGGCCCCCGACCGGCATCGGTCTACGGACCCAATCCCCGCACGCCCCGGCTACGACTCTGGAGGGAGCGCATCCCCCGGCGCGGATGACGTGATCCCCTAGGGGTCGGGCCCCGGTCGGCCCCGGGACCGCGAAAAACGGTTGGCCCGCGCCACGTCCGCTCCCCTAGAATCTCCGCTCTTGCCCGCCTCCCCACGGAAGGCTGCCGTCCGGACGGAAACCGGGCGGTTCGTCGCGCGCCGACAGCGCGCCCACCACACCGCAGGTCATCCGGAGGCACCCCCTTGTCCACGCCCGGCCACGACGACCCCCTCTCCAAAGAGCGCTCCCACCTCGCCGCGTCCCGTTCCGCGCTGCGCGCCATGCGCGAGGACGTCGAGTCCCTCGACATCACCGACGTGACGGCGAACTGGGTCAACGCCGCCGTCCTGGAGAGCCAGATCGAGCAGCGCGTCAAGGCGCTCGCGGACCTCAGCGAGACCCCGCTGTTCTTCGGCCGGCTCGACTACCTGCACGCCCCGGGGGCCGAACAGGCCGAGGGCGGGGAGGGGGAACGCTTCTACGTCGGACGCCGGCACGTGCACGACGCGGACGGCGACCCGATGGTGATCGACTGGCGGGCGCCGGTCTCCCAGCCGTTCTACCGGGCCTCGAAGAAGGACCCGCAGGACGTCTCGCTGCGCCGCCGCTTCGGCTACACCGCCGGGGACCTGACCGCGTACGAGGACGAGCACCTGCTCGACCCGGCCGAGGCGGCGACCACCAGCAGGCTGCTCCAGCAGGAGATCGAGCGGCCCCGCGTCGGACCGATGCGGGACATCGTGGCGACCATCCAGCCCGAGCAGGACGAGATCGTGCGCGCCGGACTGTCCGGCTCGGTCTGCGTACAGGGCGGCCCGGGCACCGGCAAGACCGCCGTCGGCCTGCACCGGGTGGCCTACCTGCTGTACGCGCACCGCGAGCGGCTGGCCCGCACCGGCACGCTGGTCATCGGCCCGAACCGGTCCTTCCTGCACTACATCGAGCAGGTGCTGCCGGCGCTCGGCGAGCTGACGGTGCGCCAGGCCACCGTCGACGACCTGGTCGCCCACGTCGAGGTGCGCGGCACGGACGAGGCGGCGACGGCGGTGATCAAGGGCGACGCGCGGATGGCGGAGGTCCTGCGCCGGGCCCTCTACTCCCATGTCACACCGCCCACCGAGGGCGTGGTCGTGGTGCGCGGCTCGCGCCGCTGGCGGGTGCCGGTGTACGAGCTGGAGGAGATCGTCCGCGAGCTGCTCGCCCGGGACATCCGCTACGGCGCCGCCCGCGAGGCGCTGCCGCAGCGGGTCGCGCACGCCGTGCTGGTGCAGATGGAGCGGGCGGGCGAGGCGCCGGACGACCGGGTGCAGAACGCGGTGGCGCGCAACGCGGCCGTGAAGGCGCTGGTGAAGTCGGTCTGGCCGCAGGTCGACCCGGCCAAGCTGGTCCTGCGTCTCCTCGCCGACGCGGACTTCCTCGCCGAGCACGCCGAGGGGATCCTCACGGAGGACGAGCAGAAGGCGGTGCTGTGGGTGAAGCCGGCCCGCTCGGTGAAGTCCGCCAAGTGGTCACCGGCCGACGCCGTGCTGATCGACGAGACCACCGACCTCATCGAGCGCACCCACTCCCTCGGGCACGTGGTCCTCGACGAGGCGCAGGACCTCTCCCCGATGCAGTACCGCGCGGTGGGCCGGCGCTGCACCACCGGCTCGGCGACCGTCCTGGGCGACCTGGCGCAGGGCACCACGCCGTGGGCGACCCGGAGCTGGACTCAGGCGCTGGAGCACCTGGGCAAGGGCGAGGCGGTGGTCGAGGAGCTGACGGCCGGTTTCCGTGTGCCGACGGACGTCATCGCGTACGCGTCCCGGCTGCTGCCGCACATCGCGCCGGGGCTGACGCCGGTCGCGTCGATCCGCGAGAACCCGGGCTTCTTCGACATCCGTACGGCCCCGGGCGGGGCGGCCGACGTGGTGGCGGCCTGCCGTGAGCTGCTGGAGCGGGAGGGATCGGTCGGCCTGATCGCCGCCGACGCGCGCGTGCCGGAGCTGGCGGCGGCCCTGGGGGCGGCCGGGATCGGCCATGTCGGCCCCGGCGAGGAGACCACCCGCGCCACCCGTCTGACCCTGGTCCCGGCCTCGCTGGCCAAGGGCCTGGAGTACGACTACGTGGTCCTGGACGAGCCGCAGGCCGTGGTCGACGGCGAGCCGGACGAACGGACGGGGCTGCGCCGCCTGTACGTGGCCCTGACCCGAGCGGTCTCGGGCCTCGTCGTCACCCACACGACGGGTCTGCCGCCGCAACTGGGGTGAACTGCGGGCGGTCGTGCGCTGAGGTACGGGGGTGACGCTGACCGGCGCTGGCCGAGTGCCGCTGCGCCCACCCGTGCCGCCCCAGCGGCACGACTGCCCGCAGCGGCGGCGGCGTGACTACTGGCCGAGCACCCGCCGCCACTGGGAAACCGCGTCCGCCGACACCGGCCCGTCCCACCCCGCGGGCCGCGCCGCGCCACCGATGTGGAAACCGTCGATCCCCGCGTCCAGCAACCCCGGCACGTGGTCGAGCCGCAGCCCGCCGCCCACCAGCAGCTGCTGCTCGTACCCCGGCTCGCCGCGCCGCCGCGCCTCCGCCACCAGCACGTTCAGGCCGTCGTCCACACCCCCGGCCGCCCCGGCCGTCAGATACGTGTCCAGGCCCGGGAAGTCCGCGAGCTGCTTGCGCAGCGCGTCCCGGCTCGCGGCCCGGTCGATCGCGCGGTGGAACGTCCACCGGCACCCGTCCAGCACCTCGGCGATCCGCTCCACCGCACCGAGGTCCATGTCCCCCTGCGCGTCGAGGAACCCCAGCACGAACTGCGTGGCCCCGGCCTCCCGCATCTCGCAGGCGACGCGCGTCAGCCGCTCGACGTCACCGGCGGCGAACCCGTCCGCGAGCCGCAGCATCACCCGTACGTCGATGTCGACGGCGGCCCGGATCGCGGCGACGGTCGCGGCCGACGGGGTGAGTCCGTCGGCCGCCATGTCGGTGACCAGTTCGAGGCGATCCGCGCCTCCGGCCTGGGCGGCGACCGCGTCCTCGGCGTCGAGGGCGATCACCTCCAGGACTGCACGCTTGCTCATGGGACCCCATTCGTCGGCCTGCTACAGGTCTAGTCCAATCCAAGACTACGCCCCGACAGCAGGCCGAGGTGCCCGTGCCGCCGCTCAGTCGCCGAAGATGTTCAGCTCCGCCGCCTCCACCCCGGCCAGCTCGTACGCCGCCGCTCCGTCCAGGGGGCGACCCGCGTAGAGCCGCAGGAGGGTGGGACCGTCGCCGATGTACCGGCCCGGCGGCCGCTCACCGCTCGCCCCGCCCAGCTTCAGCGGCTCGTCGAGGTCGTCCAGGTCGGCGTGGAGCGGCAGGTGACCGCGCGCCCGGGTGATCGTGCCGAGCAGCGCGAGCGCCTCCGCCAGCCCGCGCCCCGCGTACGCCCCCGGCTCGCCGAAGGTCACCCGTACGTCACCGGCGTGCACCCACTCACCCAGTGCGACGGCGTCCAGCCTGCCGTCCGACCGGGCGATCACCGGGCCCGCCTCGCTCATGCCGCGCTCCAGTTCGTCGACGACCCGGGCGTTGCTCCAGTCGGCGCGTTCGGCGATGTCGCGGTCGTTGCACTCGGGCGAGAAGACGCCCTTCTCGAAGCGTTTCTCCACCACCCGGATCAGGGCGCTGGAGCAGTGCGCCAGCACGTCGCGCACCGTCCAGCCCGGACACGCGGCCACCGGCAGGGTGAAGTCCGCGTCCGCGCGGGAGCGCAGCAGGGGTACCAGTTCGTCGCGTTCGAGCATCAGCAGCCGGCCGGGCAGCTCGGGGTCGCGTACGTCGTGCAGGTCTGCGGGAGTCGTCATGGGCTCCACGTTAGGGGCGCAGCAGGTCCTTCAGTTCGGCGTCGAAGAGAAGAGCGGGGTCGAAGCCCATGCCGGTGAACTGGCCGGCGAGTTCCAGGGAGAGGACGCCGTGCAGCCGGGACCAGAAGGACAGGGCGCGGTGGAGCGCGGAGGACGGCGCCGGGCGGTCGCCCGCCCACTGCCGGTGGGTCTCGAGGTGCGCGTCGAACGCCGCGTCGGTGCCGTCCGGCGCGGGCAGCGCGGCACAGGCGTCGACGATGACCGCCATGGTCTCGGCGGCGATCTCGGTGATGTCGCCCGGCGCGTGGTAGCCGGGGACGGGGGTGCCGTGGATCAGGAAGTAGCGCTGCGGGTCGTCCAGGGCCCAGGCGCGCAGGGTGTGCGCGAGGGCGGCCAGGTCGGCGCCGGACGCGGCGGCCGCCCGGAAGGTGTCGGCCTGGCTGCGGTAGGCGTCCCGGATGAGTTCGGTGATCAGCTCGTCGCGGCCGTCGAAGTAGCGGTAGAGCGCGGGGCCGCTCATGCCCATCCGCTTGGCGATCGCGTTGAGGGAGAGCGCGGAGGCCCCGGCCGTGGCGATCTGCTCCCACGCGTGGTCCTTGATCTCCGCGCGCACCTGGGTGCGGTACCGCTCGCGCGGGGTGCTGGTGCGCGCCTGAGGCATGGTCCGCCCGCCGCCTTTCGAGTCCGCCCGGTCCGCCCGGTCCGCCCGCCGGGGACGCGGGCGCTTCAGTTAGAAGTTATCACGAACATTATCTGGGAGAATGCGCCTATGGCCGACCTCGACGCCCTGCGCTCCCGTTTCGCCCACGCCATGGCGGGTGCCACCGCCCCCGGCGCCATCACCCCCGGTGCCACCGCCGGTCCCGGTTCCGGTTCCGGCTCCGGTCCCGACCCCGCGCCGTACGCCGACAACCTGCTCGCCCGCTGGCAGGAGCCCCAGCGGCGGTACCACACCCTCGCGCACCTCACCGCGGTCCTGGACCGCATCGACGTCCTGGCGGAGCACGCCGACGACGTGGACGTCGTCCGCCTCGCCGCGTGGTTCCACGACGCCGTCTACCAGCCCGACCGGTCCGAGAACGAGGAGCGCTCGGCCCGGCTCGCCGAGCGCGCACTGCCCGAGGCCGGGGTTCCGGCGGCGAGGACCGCCGAGGTGGCCCGGCTGGTGCGGCTCACCGTGACGCACGCCCCGGCGGGCGACGACCGCGACGGCCAGGTGCTGTGCGACGCCGACCTGGCGGTCCTCGCCTCGCCGCCGTCGGCGTACGCGGCGTACACGGCGGCCGTCCGCGAGGAGTACCACTTCGTGCCGAACGAGGCCTTCCGCGAGGGCCGCGCCGCGATCCTGCGGCAACTCCTCGACCTGCCCAGCCTGTTCCACACCCCGCACGGACGGCGGGAGTGGGAGGCCACCGCCCGCCACAACCTCACCGGCGAGCTGGAAATGCTGTCGCTGCCGGACACCCCTGGCGTCTAGCCTGCCCGGCATGCGGACACTGGGCGGGGAACAGGTGGAAGAGGCCGTGGCGGGCGCCGTGGCGCTGCTGCGGACGGCGACGGACCGGGACTGGGAGTCGGTGCGGGCCGGGCGGTCGGAGTGGGACTGCCGGTACACGGCGGAGCACGTCGCGGGCGTCCTCGTCGCCTACGCGGGTCAGCTGGCCGGACGGGCCACCGAGGCGTGGGTCCCCTTCGAGATCACCCTCGACGAGGGCACCGGCAACGAGGACGTCCTCCAGGTCGTCGAGACCACCGGCGCGCTGCTCGCCGCCACCCTCCGCACCACCCCGCGCGAGGTCCGGGCCTTCCACCCGTACCCCTTCCGCAGCGCGAACCGCGAGGGCTTCGCCGCGATGGGGATCATCGAGGTGTTCCTGCACACGCACGACATCGCCGAGGGCCTCGGGCTGGCCTACGCACCGCCCGCCGAGCGGTGCGCCGACCTCCTCGCCCGGCTCTTCCCGCACGTCCGGCCCGGCACCGACCCCTGGCGCACCCTGCTGTGGGCCACCGGCCGCGGCGACCTGCCCGGACGCGCCCCGGTCACCGAGTGGCGCTGGCGCAACAACCTGGTGATCCCGGCCGAGCGGCTCACCCTCCAGGGCGTCACGCCCGCCGCCGCCGCCGACCTCGCCGCGGGCGGCGACGGCGGCTTCGCATGGGTCGACGGCGGGCCCTTCCAGGGCACCCGGGACGCCGCCGGAATGCTGGTCAAGGCCTACGAGACGGGGGTCCACCGCCCGGTGTGGGGGGTCTTCGTCCTGGTCCGGCGCGAGGACGGGCGCGCGGTCGGCGGGATGGGCTTCCACGGGGTGCCGGACGAGAAGGGCCGGGTGGAGATCGGCTACGACCTCGTCGAGGCGGCCCGGGGCAACGGCTACGCGACCGAGGGACTGCGCGCGCTGTCCGCATGGGCGCTGGGGCGGGAGACGGTGACGTCCGTGCGCGCGACGACGGATCCGGAGAACACGGCGTCGCAGGCGGTCATCGTCCGCGCCGGGTTCACCCGGGTCGCCGGGGACTCCGCCGAGGCCGGTGCGGACGGCGAGGGCGCCGGGCAGTTCGCCTACGAGCTGCGCGGCTGAGCACCCGGGGCGGTACCGGCGGCGCCGGCGGCACCGGCGGCCCCCTTGCGGCGGCGCAGGCCCGCCCCGTGCAGCAGCCGCACCACCTCGCGGCTGCTGACCTCCAGCGCACCGGCGGACACCGCGTCGGCGTACCGGTGGGCGGGCAGGTCGTAGTGGTCGCGCTCGAAGGCGCGGCGCGGCACGCCCAGGGCCTCGGCGAAGGCGTGCAGTTCGGCGTAGGAGGCGTCGCTCACCAGGTGGGACCAGAGACGGCCGTGGCCCGGCCAGGTCGGCGGGTCGATGTAGAGGGTCATCCCGGAGTCCTCACGAGGGGGCTGTGCCGGTGCCCGCGCCCAGCGAGCCGACGGCCGCGACCTTCACGCCCGCCTTGCCGCACACCCAGTGCGGGTCGGGACCCAGCTCGGGCTCGACGTCCAGCGCGTGCGGGTCGCCGGAGCCGCACACGGGGCACAGCGGCCAGCGGCCGTACCGCTCCAGCAGCGCGTCCTGCACGTCCTGCGCGACCAGCCCGGCCACGAACTCCACGCCCTCGGGCCACTGCTCGACCCACCAGCGCCGCTGTACGACGGACTCCTCAACCAGCGAGACGACGTCCGGTTCGGCGACCTCGCCCGCCACCAGGTCGGCGAGCACGAGGGCGCGCGCGGCGTGCAGCGCCTGCTCCAGGGGACTGATGGGGTTCATGCACCCATTGTGCGCACTCTTGACCCGCGGACCGAAACGAAAATATCTTTCATGAGTGACCGATGAAGTGAAGGAAACTTTCGTGAACGCTTCCGGGGGCCGCCGTGCCACCGGCGGCGGGAGCGCGCCGCCCGCACCGCCGCCCGCGCCCGCCGCCCTCGCGGCCAAGGTCCGCACCTTGGCGCCGTCGATGACCCGGTCCATGCAGCGGGTCGCCGAGGCCGTCGCGGGCGACCCGGCCGGCTGCGCGGCCCTCACGGTCACCGGCCTGGCCGAGCTGACCGGCACCAGCGAGGCGACCGTCGTACGCACCGCCCGGCTGCTCGGCTACCCCGGCTACCGCGACCTGCGCCTCGCGCTCGCGGGGCTCGCCGCCCAGCAGCAGTCCGGCCGCGCGCCCGCCATCACGACGGACATCGCGGTCGACGACCCGATCGCCGACGTGGTCGCCAAGCTGGCCTACGACGAGCAGCAGACCCTCGCGGACACCGCCGCCGGTCTGGACACCGTCCAGCTCGGCGCGGCCGTCGCCGCACTGACCGCCGCCCGGCGCACCGACGTGTACGGCATCGGCGCGTCCAACCTGGTCGCCCAGGATCTCACCCAGAAGATGCTGCGCATAGGACTCATAGCCCACGCCCCGGGCGACCCGCACCTCGCCGTCACCAACGCGGTGCAGCTGCGCGCGGGGGACGTGGCCCTGGCGATCACGCACTCCGGCTCCACGGGGGACGTCATCGAGCCGCTCCGGGTCGCCTTCGAACGGGGCGCGACGACCATCGCCATCACCGGCCGCCCCGACAGTCCCGTCACCCAGTACGCCGACCACGTGCTGACCACGTCCACCGCCCGGGAGAGCGAGCTGCGACCGGCGGCCATGTCGTCCCGGACCAGCCAGCTGCTGGTCGTGGACTGCCTCTTCGTGGGGGTGGCGCAGCGGACGTACGAGTCGGCCGCGCCGGCTCTGGCGGCGTCCTACGAGGCGTTGGCGCATCGGCACGGGGCGCTCCGCGGGGACCGCAGCAGGTAATCGCCGTTCGCGGCCGCGGGTTCGTTGTGGCTGGTCGCGCAGTTCCCCGCGCCCCTGGGAGCCTCGCACCACCCAGCATCTACAAGTCACTGGAAAGAGCCATACCCTCATGACCTCCACCCCCCATCACCCCGATCTGCGTTCCCAGTTGGAGACGTTGGCCACCGAGGCGTTTCGGCCGGAGCTGGCTGAGATCGATCAGTTGCCGACGCTCGACATCACCCGCCTGATGAACGGCGAGGACGCCGCCGTGCCCGCCGCCGTCGCCGAGCGGCTGCCGGAGATCGCCGCCGCCATCGACGCCGTGGCCGTCCGGATGGCGCGCGGCGGGCGGCTGATCTACGCGGGCGCCGGTACGGCCGGACGGCTGGGCGTGCTGGACGCCTCCGAGTGCCCGCCCACCTTCAACACCGGCCCCGGGCAGGTCGTCGGCCTGATCGCGGGCGGCCCGGACGCCATGGTCACCTCCATCGAGGGCGCCGAGGACTCCCCCGAGCTGGCCCGCGCCGACCTGGACGCCCTCGCGCTGACCGCCGACGACACGGTGGTCGGCGTCTCCGCCTCCGGCCGCACCCCGTACGCCGTCGGCGCCGTCGAGTACGCCCGCGCGCGCGGCGCCCTGACCGTCGGCCTCGCCTGCAACCGGGGCAGCGCCCTGGCCGCCGCGGCCGAGCACGGCATCGAGGTGGTGACCGGACCGGAGCTGCTCACCGGCTCGACGCGGCTGAAGGCGGGCACGGCGCAGAAGCTGGTCCTGAACATGCTGTCGACGATCACGATGATCCGGCTCGGCAAGACGTACGGGAACCTGATGGTGGACGTACGCGCCTCCAACGAGAAGCTGCGGGCCCGCTCACGCCGGATCGTCGCGCTCGCCACCGGCGCCGCCGACGACGACATCGAGCGCGCCCTGACGGAGACCGACGGCGAGGTCAAGCACGCGATCCTGGTCCTGCTGGCCGACGTGGACGGCCCGACGGCCGCCCGGCTGCTCGCGGAGTCCGGCGGTCACCTTCGGGCGGCGATGGCGGCGGCGCTCGGGTGACCGACCCGCCGCCTCCGGTGCGGCCGGGGGCCCGGGGCCGTCCGCACCGTGTGCGATTCTGAAGTACATGAACCACGCCCAGCTGACCGCCCTGGGCCGCGCCCTGCGTCTCCTCGGTGAGCACGGCGAGGCCCTGACCACCGACACCCCGGAGGCCAAGCTCCACGAGGTCCGCGCGGACCTGAAGCGCGCGCTGGACCAGCTGGAGGAGAGCGTCACGACGGCGGCTCCCAGCACCCGCTGCCCGGAGCACCCGAACGGGCCGGTCGACAGTGCCGCCCCCGACCTGTGCCTGCTGTGCGAGACCCGCCGGCGCACGGCCCGCCGCGCCGAGTACAGCGGCGGACCGCTGCCGGCCCGGCCCGCCGAGCCGGTCCAGTCCCGCTACGGCGTACGGGGCGACCGGCCGCAGCCCCAGCAGCGCTGGCTGCCCGAGCAGTGGACCGGCCAGGCGTGGCAGCTGTGCGGCACCCCGCGCCGCGACCGCCGCGAGGCCGAGCTGTACATCGCGGCCCAACTGCGCGGCCCGCACGCGGCGATGGCGTACCGGCTGGTCCACGAGTTCACGGACTACGAGGTGCTGCGGGTGTGGGGCACGCCGGTACGGGTGGACATCGAGCCGATGGGCGGCATCTGACGTGGTGCGACGGAACGACCAGCGCCGGGCGGCCCTCGTCGACGCCGCGATCGAGGTACTGGCCGCGCAGGGCGCCCGGGGGCTGACCTTCCGGGCGGTGGACACGCAGGCGGCCGTCCCGCCCGGCACCGCGTCCAACTACTTCACGAACCGCGACGACCTGCTCACCCAGGCGGGCGCCCGCGTCTACGAGCGGCTGCACCCCGGCGAGGCCGCCCTCGCGCGCCAGCGCACGGCCCCTCGCGACCGTGACACCTACGTGCGGCTGATGCGCGAACTGGTCGACCGGGTCGCCGGGTTCCGCACCGGCTACCTCGCCCTGCTCGAACTGCGCCTGGAGGCCACCCGGCGCCCCGAGCTGCGCGCGGTGCTGACCGAACGCGTCCGCGAGGACGTCGCCGCCAACGTCGCCCACCACGAGGCGTCCGGCCTCCCCGGCGACGCCACGGCCGTCAAGCTGCTCATCCTCGCCCTGAACTGGCTGATCGTCGAACAGCTCACCCTGCCGGACGTGTTCACCGAGAAGGAGCGGGACCAGTTGGTCACGGCCGCGGTCGAACGCATCGTCGCGCCGGACGGACCGGCCCGGGACTGATCCCGCCGCCGGGTCAGATCTGGTTCTCGCCGCCGTCGACGTACCAGTTGGCGCCGAGGACGAAGCTGCTCTGGTCCGAGGCGAGGAAGGCCACCACCGCGGCGACCTCCTCGGGGCGCCCCATCCGGCCGATCGCGGTGTCCCCGGCGAGCTTCGTGCGGACGGCGGGCAGGTCCGGCCCGTCGAAGAGGTTGGTGATCCCCGGGGTGTCGACCGGGCCCGGCGAGAGCGCGTTGACCCGGACGCCACGGCCCTTGAGTTCGTTGGCCCAGCCCCGCGCGAAGGTCCGCACGGCGGCCTTGGAGGCGGCGTACAGACTGAACGCCTCGGCGCCGTTGTCGGCGGCGGTGGAGGCGTTGAGGATCACCGAGGCGCCGTCGTTGAGCAGCGGCAGCGCCTTCTGCACGGTGAAGAGCGTGCCCCGCACGTTGACGCCGAAGATCTCCTCGAACCGCTCCTCGGTGATCTCCTCCAGCGGCACGAGCGAGGCGGTCGCCGCGTTGGCGAAGACCACGTCGAGACCGCGGCCGCGGGCACGGACCGCTTCGTAGAGCCGGTCCACGTCGGCCGGGTCCGAGACGTCACCGGCCACGGACGTGACCCGCTCCGCACCGATGATCTCCACGGCCGCGTCCAGGGCCTCCTTGCGCCGCCCGGTGATGAACACGTGCGCGCCCTCGTCCGCCAGCCGCACCGCACTGGCCAGGCCGATGCCCGTCCCGCCGCCGGTGACGACGGCGGTCCTGCCTTCGAGCTGTCCCATGTGAAAGACCTCCGCAATGCTCCGCGAACTTCAGTACCGATCGGTACTGAAAGCGACCGTAGCACATCCGTACCGATCGATACGGAAGGAGTAGACTGGGGCCATGGAGACGCGACAGAAGGGGTCGATCGGCCGGCCGAGGGGCTTCGACGCCGACGAGGCGCTGGAGAAGGCCATGCGGGTCTTCTGGGAGCAGGGCTACGAGGGCGCCAGTCTCACCGACCTGACCGGGGCCATGGGCATCACCCGCACCAGCATGTACGCGGCCTTCGGCAACAAGGAGGACCTGTTCCGCAGGGCGCTGGAGCGCTACGAGGAGGGTCCCGCGTCCTACGTCGCCCGCGCCCTGCGCAGGACCACCGCCCGCGAGGTGGCCACGGCGTTCCTGAACGGCGCCGTGGAGGTCAGCACCCGCCCCGACTGCCCGGCCGGCTGCCTGGGTGTCCAGGGCTCACTCGCCGCCGGCGAGACCGGACGCTCCGCCCGTGACCTGCTGGCCGAGTGGCGCGAAGGGGGCGTCGATCAACTCCGCGACCGGTTCCGGCAAGCCGTCGACGACGGCGACCTGCCGCCCGGCAGCGACCCGCTGCACCTCGCCCGCTACCTCATGACCTTCGCCAACGGCATCTCCGTACAGGCCGCCGGGGGTGCCACCCGGGAGGACCTCCAGCGGGTGGCCGACACGGCCCTGCGCACCTGGCCGCCCGCGTGATCCGGAGTCAGGGGCTGCCGGGAGCGGCTGCCGCCAGGGCCTCCGCCACCGCCTGCCGCAGCGAACGGCTGGTGATCCGGCGGTTCTCCCCGTCGGCCAGCCGCGCCGCGGCACGCCCCACCCAGGCCGGGTCGCCGAGGAGCTGGAGCTTCCCCTCATCGGTGAGCTGCCGCAGCAGGGCCTCCAGCCGGAGCGCGTCGACCGCCCGGTAGGGGCGCGTGTGCTGGTCGAAGCGCAGTTGGTGGTCCTCGTAGGGGTGGCGCAGCGTCATGTGCAACCAGCCGCCGTCACGCGTGGCGACCATGCCCCTCAGCGTGTACAGGCCCCTGTTGTTCGTGTCCCAGGGGTGCTTGCCCCAGGTGATCCTGATGCCGTTCATGATCCTGGACCACGGGACCAACTGCCCCTCGGAGCCCGGCTCGTGCTGGTGGAGCCCTTCCGGGCGGAACTCCACCCAGTGGGCGTCAGGCCGGGTGGCGTCCCCGACCCGCCAACGGCCGTCGGTCAGTTCCAGCGGTCCCAGAGACGCACGGTCCTCCACCATGCGGCCATTGAACCACGCGGGCGCCCACACCCTCAGGGGCGCGCACTCTCGCGGTTCGTCCTGCTTAGCCGCGCCTTCAGCACCTCCTCCGGCCGCGCCACGCCCACCGACGCCCGCGGGCAGTCCCACTCCCGGCCTCCTGCGACCGGCCGCAACTGCACACTGCCGCCCACGTGTCCCATCACCTCCCCCACACGCCCGTCCCTCGCGTCCACGGCATGCGTGCCGACGGACGGCCGCTCGCCCCGCACCACCGATGCCAGCCGCTCCGCGACCCGTACGTTGCACCGCCCCAGGTCGACCAGGGCGAACGGCTCGTCACTCGCGCCGGTCACCGGATCGACGCACAGGGACGGCAGTACGACACCGGCGCCCACGAGGGCCTGCCGCAGGGACTCGACGACTTCTTCGGTCGACCGCACCCTTCCTCACCTCCACGCTGAGTTTGTGATTCGCGACACAGCGTGTCCGTCCCGCCCCTAACCTGGCCATACAGGGCGCTCCAACAACCCCTGCTGTGCGACCGGGAGTTCCGTCACCATGCCTGGACCCAAAGACCTCGACCCGTCCTCGTCCCCCCGCGCCCTCCTCGGCGCCGAGCTGCGCCACGCCCGCGAGAAGTCCGGCCTGAGCCAAGAGGAACTGGGCGCGCGCCTGTTCGTCAGCGGCTCTTTCATCGGCCAACTGGAGTCCGGCACGCGCCGGATGCAGCCTGAGTACGCCCGCCTGCTGGACGACGTCCTGAGCACGGAGGACTTCTTCCGACGGAACTGCGCGGCGTCGGCCAAGTCCAAGTATCCGGAGCACTTCGCGGAGGCGGCGGAGGCGGAGGCGACCGCCACGGAGATCAGGGAGTACGCACCCCTGCTGATCCCCGGCCTGCTACAAACACCCGCATACACGCGAGCGGTGTGCCGTGCCTATCAGCCCACCGCACCGGACGCCGTGATCGAGTCGCTCGTGACGGCACGAATGGAGAGGACCCAGCTGCTCGACGATCCAACAGAACCCTTGTTGTGGGTGGTGCTGGACGAGGCTGCGTTACGTCGGCCGACGGGAGGACGCCAGGTGATGGCCGAGGCGCTTGGCCACATCGTCGCCCTTGTCCGCCTAAACCGAATCATCGTGCAGGTACTGCCCTTCGAGTCGGGAGCACACGCAGCGCTGGAGGGCGCCATCAAGTTGATGGACTTCGACAACGCCCCGCCGCTGGCGTATTTCGAGGGCGTTGGGATGGGACGGCTTGAGGACGATCCTTCAACCGTGCGCTACCAGCGCCAGACCTACGACCTCCTTTCGGCCTGCGCCCTCCCCCCTCAGAACTCCCTGGCCCTTATCGAGGCGATGGCGCAGGATTACGCCCATGAGGAGCGACACTGAGGCGACTTGGTACAAGTCCAGCTACAGCGGCGGGAGCGGTGGCAACTGCCTCGAAGTCGCCACCGGCACCACCACCATCCCGGTCCGGGACTCGAAGAACCCCGAAGGGCGCACGCTCCGGTTCCAGGCCGATGCCTGGTCGGTCTTCCTCGACGGCATCAAGGCGACCCCGGCTTCCAAGTGACCGTGGGGCCACTCGCTTCCTTGCCAGTGTCGTGCCTCCGCAACCCGAGTAAAGGGCGCTGCGCGTCGGCTCCGCCGATGGGCCTGCGGCCCACCCTTGACTCGGCTCGTTCCAGCACGAGGGAGAAGCGAGCGAGCGGCCCGGAAAGACGGGTGGCCGAGGCACGCCGGTCCCCCAGGTCGGCCACCCAGTCCCCGGCACGAGGGAGCGCGCTCGCGCCTCGCCAGCACGCCGGGCAGGCTTAGCGGCTTTCGGCCGGAGGATGGATGGGCGGAGCATCCCTCTCGGCGTGACGGGGTGGCCGGGCATGGGCACGCGGCGCAGCCGACGGGACGGCGGGCCGGGAGGCACCCGTCCGGCGGCACAAAGGGACGATCGGACCCCTCACCACCCACCAGCGTTCGCCGCCAAGCGCACCCGGCGTGCAGGCGAGCAGCCGACGCGCACCCCGCACCACCCACCCACCGATCGCCGCTGAACCGGCCCGGCGTGCAAGCGAGGCGAGGCGCCGTCGCGCCCCCACACCCCGCCCGGCGACGCAACCCGCCCAAGGGACCGGCCCACCCGGGACACCCACCCTCCCCGGCCGCCCGCACGCTTCTCACCCGTGCTGGAGCGAGCCGGGTCAAGGGGGACCCGAAGGGGCATCGCCGCAGGCGACGCGGAGCGCCCTTGACGCGGGTCGCGGAAGCACGACACTGGCCAAGAAGCGGGCGGCCCCACGGCCACTTGGAAGCCGGGGATGCCTGAGATGCCTGAGGCCCCGGAAGGTCATGCCGGCGGATCCAGCAGGGGCAAGGGTGCGAACTCGTACCCCTCCCACAGGCGTCGGGAGGTCTCCTCCGGGTACGGCGCGACGGTCGGCTCGGCGTCGAAGACCCGCACCAGGCGCCGCTCCGTGTCGTACGCGGGCCAGTCCGGGTCGCCGGTGCGGGCGAACGCCGTCCAGGCGGTGCGGAAGCGGGCGGACAGGGCCAGCGCCTCCTCGGAGGGCTCCGCACCGCCGAACTGGAGCAGCGCGAGGCTCTCCTGGAAGGTGCCGAAGACGAGCGGGATGTCCAGGGCGTGACAGGCACCCAGGGCGCCGTCGAAGGCCGGTGCGGGCCAGGTGAGTTCGTAGACGTGGGACCGGCCGCCGCCCGCGAGGTGGGCCTCGGCCAGGTGCAGGGACGGCATCGCGAACAGCCAGTCGGTCTGGACACGTTCGTAAAGGTCGTTGGCCGACGCCTCCGGGAACGCGGCGCGGTAGGCGGCCTCGCCGCCCGGGGCGTACAGGCGCAGGGCGGCGCTCGCACGGTCCTCGCCGATCTCGCCGAGCTTGCCCGCCATCGCAGTGAACAGGCGGTTCTCGTCGCGGTTGTGACCGGCAATCAGCTCGACGTCGCGGGCCGCGCCGGACGCGAGCGCCTGCCACGGCGTGACCGGCAGGAACTCGCCGTCCACGACGGGCGCGTACGGGGTGACCGTGGGCGCCGCCTGGCCCCAGCGGGGGACGTTGCCCGGCATCTTCGGGGCAAGGGCCTGGCCCGCCTTGACGAGCTGGTCCGGAGTGACCTCCGAGAGGTCGGAGACCGTCGGGCGCAGGCCCAGCTCGGCGGCGAGGGCGGTGCCGATGTCGGCGGCGAGGGCGGTGGAGAAGAACGTGCCCGGCACGCTCTGGGCGATGGCCCGCCGGAAGAGTCCGGCCGCCCGGGGCATCGCGAGCAGGGAGGCCACGGAACCGGCCCCGGCCGACTCGCCGAAGACGGTGACCTGGTCGGGGTCACCGCCGAACGCGGCGATGTTCTCCTGCACCCAGGCCAGCGCCGCGATCTGGTCGAGCAGGCCCCGGTTGGCGGGGGCGCCCTCGATGTGGGCGAAACCCTCCATGCCGACGCGGTAGTTGAGGGTGACGACGACGAGGTCGCCGTCGGCGGCTATGCGGCGGGCGTCGTAGGCGGGGCTGCCGGAGTGGCCCAACTTGTAGGCGCCGCCGTAGATCCAGACCATGACCGGGCGGTGGGCGGCCGGGTCGGGTGCGGGGGTCCAGACGTTGACCGTGAGCCAGTCGTCGCCCTCGGGGACGGCCGGGACACCGGTGGCGCCCACGGCGCCGAGGTCCTGCGGGGGCGGCGGGCCGAAGGCGTGGGCGTCGCGCACGCCGTTCCAGGGGCGGGGGCGGCGCGGGGCGGCGAAGCGGGCGTCCCCCACCGGGGGTTGTGCGAAGGGGATGCCGCGGAAAACGGTCAGCCCGTCCTCGGTCCGGCCGCGCACCGCACCGGCGGAGGTGCGCACCACGGGTTCCACCGACTCGACAGGTCCAGGGATCGTCATACTCCGGACCCTATGCCGTGCGACTCCCTGTCCGTCCGCGCTTGATGGCCGAGCGTCTCAACAAACTGTGCGTGCCTGCACCGGGATCAAGAGGAGAGAGGCACGGCACTCGTGGATCTCAGGGCCCCGAGGCCTTGGAGGTGGCAGTCTGGAAGTGGAGAGAGCGATGCCACGCGAGGAGTGCACGAGTGAACACCGAGTCCAGGCAGAGAGCCGCCTCGGACGCCGCCCCGACCGTCTACCTGCTGGTCGGGCTGACAGGGTCGGGCAAGACCACGTACGCAAAGCAGCGACTGGAGCCCGCAGGCGCTGTCCGGCTCTCGGTCGACGAGCGGGTCCACGAACGGCACGGCCGATACGGCGTCGACTACCCCGAGCCCGACTACTTCGCTCTGGAGACGCCGATCGTCGCCGAGATCCGCGAAGAACTGCTCGAGCTCGTCTCAGCCGGCCGGGACGTCGTCCTCGACCACGGCCTGTGGCTGCGCCCGGCCCGGGAGGAGTGGAAGAAGCTCGTGGAGTCGGCAGGCGGCCAGTGGCGGCTGCTGTACTTCCCCGTCGACCGGGCCGAGCTGCTGCGCCGCCTGGAAGAACGCAACCAGCGCCAGGACGCCAACGCCCTCACGGTCAGCGAAAGCGCCCTGGACGACTTCTACGCCCGGTTCGACCCGCCCTCCGTGGAAGGCGAGGAAGTCATCGACCAGGACTCGTTCCAGGCGCGGCCGTAGACGGGGGGCCGCCAGGCGGAGACAAGCTGAGTCGCCTCGGCCGCCCACCAGTCGGGCACCGCCCTCAGCGACACCGGCCGGAAGCCGAACCTCGGATCGTCCACGTTGATCCGTCCGCCATGCTGGACGAGGTGGCCCATGCACTGGCGGGCCTCGGAGAGCCACGCAGGAGAAGCGGTCTGCCATGTGCCATCCGCCGAGTGCAGGGCCCGCCGCTCGACGTCCTCGGCGACGCCGCCGCGCCACTTGAAGTGGTGCACGACGACCGGTGGGCGGTTCCCTGGCCGGTGTCCTTCCGCCCGGTGATTCCCGGACGGCCGCACCTGCACCCGGAGCTCGGCGAAGCGGCCGGCGAGATCGGTACGGACCGCTTCCGTGGGCGCGAGCACCTGCACCCGCCGCTCACCGGGGCGCACGAGGCGGCCCAGCAGCCGCAGCGCGGCGTCCTCTGTGGTGACGACCTCGTGGACGAAACGAGTGTGCGGGCCGCCGAGGAGACCGGCGAGCCCGTGCAGGGCCTCGCTGGCACTGAGCACGACCACGGCACCCACGCCGAAGCGGTACTCAGGCACGCCGCTTCGGCCATGCAGCGGGACAGCAGCGTCACCTGGTGCGGGAGACGGCGTAGGGCGTCGGGCCAGCGGCGGGAGCGCAGCACCCGCCGCCCGACCTCGGCCACGGCATCCAGGACGAGCGCTGCCGCGGCCAACGGCGCCGCCGACGCCCCCGCGGGGGGTACACCCGGGCGCCGGCCGCCCGTAGTTGCCGCCATGTCTCACCAAGGACACCTGTACACCTATCGGATGAGGCCCGGCGTGGAGCCCATCCCAGTGGCCGAGTACCGGCAGACGGGCCGCAGTTGGTCGTACGAGCCCTGACCGTTCCTATTCAGTGAGCAGGAGTGGGTCTTGGACCCACTCCTGCCCGCTGCGGACATCCCGAACGGTGTTGGGTGTCCTGGTCGCCCGCGTTCGCTCCGTGTCCGGTGGCACGGATCGTGTCCGTGGTCCGGGGATACGGGGGCGGGTTCCCTCACGTCCAGGAGTCTCCGGTCCGGCCTGGACGGTCCGATGCCCGCATCCATCGCTCTGGTGGGTGCGGGGCGGTGCCGTCCGACGCCGGATGGGAAAGCCCTGGGCGCGTCGCCCGATCGCGATGCTCGCCGCATCGTGCCGGGTCGTTTTACGGGTGCTGCTGGTGAGGGGTTTCTGCCAGTGCTGGGCACCCCAGCGGGAGGTGTAGGCGGGGTCGACTGCAATGATCGTGATGCCGGTCTGGTCGGCCATGGAAATGAGTCGGGCGCGGAGCCGTCCGGTGGGCATGCCGGAGACCAACTGCCGGAACCGCTTCCTGCGGCCGTGCTTCTCCCTGGTCTTCTCCGCGGTGAAGTCCAGGTCCTCGACGGCGATCGCTTTCACGCCGCAGGTGGTGGCCCAGTGCAGGAGCCGGGTCAGGGTGTGGCGGACCTGCGCGTCACGATGCTCAGCGGGGCCGGTGAGGTCGTAGGAGAAGCGGCGCGGATTGCCGACGGGGTTGCCGTGGAGGTCGAGGCGCCAGGCGGCGAGGTGGCCGGCGTTCATGTCGACCCCGATCACCCCCTCTGCCAGCGCCGCAGTCAGCGGGAGGGTGCGGGTGACAGGTTTCTGCCAGGACGCGGTCAGATACCAGCGGCCGCGCGTCGTGTCGTGGTGGATGCGGTAGGCGACAGCCCGGTGCGCGGCCACGCGGTCGGCCCACTCCTGCCCCCGGTGCGCAAATACCACCCGGCCGGTGAGGACGTACCGGCCGTGCGCCGCGTTGGCCAGATGAGCGAGCGGAGCCGGGAGCCGGAGGGACACCTCGCCGTCAGGGCTGATGCGGATGGTTTCGTTGCCGAAGCGTTTCCCGGACTCCCCGTCCGCCTGCACGAACCAACGCTCTGCTTCCCACCGCTCACGCCACCCGGCCTCGGTGAGCCTGGCGTCCGTCAGGTGATGCCGCGTGCGAGCCAGCCGCTTGCCACCCCGCACCACGCGCACCCGCCCGGCCTCCCAGTCCGCACGCGCCCGCGCGAGCCGGTCCTCCAGCACGTGCAGGCGCCGGGCCTTGGCGTGCCACTCCCGCCCACTCCTGTACCCACCCGGAGCGCGTTTCGAGCCCTTCTCACCGACCGGGAGTGACAGCCGGTGGCGCAGCGTCCGCACCCCCGCCTCCAGGGACTGGATGTGGGCGTGGGCACCGCGTCGGGCCAGCGCCCACTGATCATGCGTGGCTTTGGTGATCGCACCCGCCCAACGGGCCGACGACACCGGCGTCAACTCCCGCTTGCGCACCGCCCACGCCCCGGCATCATGGTCCAGCCCGTCACGACAGCGCGCCCTCAGGTCACGGGACGCCAGTGCGCCCAGATGCGCCCCGACCTGCCGCAGTACCTCCACGTCCATGGTGGTGAGCTGTTTGAACCGGGTACGCACCGCCACCCCCGACGGGCCCAGTGCCACGAACGGCGCCGCAAGCTTCCGCAGACCACCCACCCGGAACCCCCGATCAGCCGAGACGACCTTGCACACCACCCTCAACGAACGCCCTCGCCAAAGGACACGCATTCGGCAGGCGAACTCTCATTCGCTCTCGGAGACAGAACCTTCCAACCCCACCACCGTGCTCACCCATTCATGCCAGAGCACACTCCTACACAGTCAACGGCCAGCAGTTCCCAACCCCTTGCCCACACCGGTGCAGGCAGGTTCTCAATCTTGGGCCGGTGTGCGGACGTGGTGGGCGTTCTCCCCCGGGGTGCGTGGGTGCCGGCACCCGCACGGAGGCCGGACACGACAACGCGTCGATGATCAGCGGCGTGCGGGTGGGTGCAGGGGCGCAGGCCAGTTTGCGTGCCGGCCGGGTAGCGGCGGCTACACGATCACCAGCTGGAGGCCCGCACTCCGCTCAGCTCAGGGTCCTGATAGCCGACGCGTCGTACGGGGCGAGCGTGTCGAAACGGCCGGTGAGGACCTTCTCGGCCCACCGCGGGTCCTGGAGCAGCGCGCGGCCGACGGCGACGAGGTCGAACTCGTCGCGCTCCATGCGGTCGAGGAGGTTGTCGAGGCCGCGCACGGAGGCGCCCTCGCCCTGGAAGGCCTTGTCGAAGTCGCCGTCGAGACCGACCGAGCCGACGGTGATGGCGGTCCTGCCGGTGAGCTTCTTGGTCCAGCCGGCGAGGTTGAGGTCCGAGTCCTCGAACTCCGGGACCCAGTAACGGCGGGTGGAGGCGTGGAAGGCGTCCACTCCGGCCGAGGCGAGCGGGGCGAGGATGGCCTCCAGCTCCTGGGGGGTCTCGGCGAGACGGGCGTCGTAGGCCTCCTGCTTCCACTGCGAGTAGCGGAAGATCACGGGGAAGTCCGGGGAGACGGTCTCCCGTACGGCGGCCACGATCTCGGCGGCGAACTTCGCCCGGGCCACGGGGTCGCCGCCGTAGGCGTCGGTGCGGCGGTTGGTGCCGGACCACAGGAACTGGTCGATCAGGTAGCCGTGGGCGCCGTGGATCTCCACGCCGTCGAAGCCGATGCGCTCGGCGGCCGCGGCGGACTCGGCGAAGGCGCCGATGACGTCGGCCAGGTCGCGCTGGGTCATCGCCCTGCCGGTGGGCTCGTCCTCGCCGATGCGCAGGCCGGACGGGCCGACGGCGGGGGCCTCCGGGAAGGGCTGGTCCCCGGCCTTGCGGACCATGCCGATGTGCCACAGCTGCGGCACGATCGTGCCGCCCGCCGCGTGCACCGCCCCGGCGACCTTCGCCCACCCGGCGAGCTGCTCCTCGCCGTGGAAACGCGGCACGCGGTCGCTCTGCCCGGCGGACTCGTGCCCGACGTAGGTGCCCTCGGTGACGATCAGGCCGACCCCGGCGGCGGCGCGGCGCGCGTAGTACGAGACCACGTCCTCGCAAGGGATGCCGCCCGGGGAGAACATGCGGGTCATCGGCGCCATCGCGATGCGGTTCGGCACGGTGAGGCCGTTGATCGTGGCCGGGCGGGCGAGCAGTTGGGCGGCGCGGGTGGCGGCCTCGGTGGGGGTGGCGGTCACTTGCGGGCTCCCTGGAGTAGGTACCGGGTGGTATGTGCGCGCGCATTCATCGCACTCCTCGGTGAACGGCCCGGCCCGCTCGGGGCATTCCGTCCGTGGCCGCCGATCCGCCGTGACCCGGGACACATACGGCGCCCGGCCGGGAACGCGGAAAGGCCCGAGGGCGGCACCCCCCTCTCGGGGAGTGCCGCCCTCGGTCCGTGCTGGACGGTCGATCAACCGGAAACGGTCGATCAGAAGTCCATGTCACCGCCCGGCATGCCGCCCGGGGCGCCCGCCGGAGCGGCCTTCTCGGGCTTGTCGGCGATGACGGCCTCGGTGGTGAGGAACAGCGCGGCGATGGAGGCGGCGTTCTGCAGGGCAGAGCGGGTCACCTTCGCCGGGTCGATGATGCCCTCGGCGATCATGTCGACGTACTCACCGGAGGCGGCGTTCAGGCCGTGGCCGACGGTCAGGTTGCGGACCTTCTCCACGACGACGCCGCCCTCGAGACCGCCGTTGACGGCGATCTGCTTCAGCGGGGCCTCCAGGGCGAGCTTCACGGCGTTGGCGCCGGTCGCCTCGTCACCCGTCAGCTCCAGCTTCTCGAAGACCTGGGAGGCCTGGAGCAGGGCCACGCCACCACCGGCGACGATGCCCTCCTCGACGGCCGCCTTCGCGTTGCGGACGGCGTCCTCGATGCGGTGCTTGCGCTCCTTGAGCTCGACCTCGGTGGCGGCACCGGCCTTGATGACGGCCACGCCGCCGGCCAGCTTCGCCAGGCGCTCCTGGAGCTTCTCGCGGTCGTAGTCCGAGTCGCTGTTCTCGATCTCGGCGCGGATCTGGTTGACCCGGCCCTGGACCTGGTCGGCCGAGCCGGCGCCGTCCACGATCGTGGTCTCGTCCTTGGTGATGACGACCTTGCGCGCGCTGCCCAGCAGGTCCAGCGTGGCGTTCTCCAGCTTGAGGCCGACCTCCTCGGAGATGACCTCGCCGCCCGTGAGGATGGCGATGTCGCCGAGCATGGCCTTGCGGCGGTCGCCGAAGCCCGGGGCCTTGACGGCGACGGACTTGAAGGTGCCGCGGATCTTGTTGACGACCAGGGTCGACAGGGCCTCGCCCTCGACGTCCTCGGCGATGATCAGCAGCGGCTTGCCCGACTGCATGACCTTCTCCAGGAGCGGCAGCAGGTCCTTGACGTTGCCGATCTTGGAGTTGGCGATCAGGATGTACGGGTCGTCGAGCGACGCCTCCATACGCTCCATGTCGGTGGCGAAGTACGCCGAGATGTAGCCCTTGTCGAAGCGCATACCCTCGGTGAGCTCCAGCTCCAGACCGAAGGTCTGGGACTCCTCGACGGTGATGACGCCTTCCTTGCCGACCTTGTCCATGGCCTCGGCGATCAGCTCGCCGATCTGGGTGTCGGCGGCGGAGATGGAGGCCGTGGAAGCGATCTGCTCCTTGGTCTCGACGTCCTTGGCCTGCTCGAGCAGGGCGGCGGAGACGGCCTCGACGGCCTTCTCGATACCGCGCTTGAGGGCCATCGGGTTGGCACCGGCCGCGACGTTGCGCAGGCCTTCCTTGACCAGGGCCTGGGCGAGGACGGTCGCGGTGGTCGTACCGTCACCGGCGACGTCGTCCGTCTTCTTGGCGACTTCCTTGACCAGCTCGGCGCCGATCTTCTCGTACGGGTCCTCGAGCTCGATCTCCTTGGCGATGGAGACACCATCGTTGGTGATCGTGGGGGCGCCCCACTTCTTCTCGAGGACGACGTTGCGGCCCTTGGGGCCGAGCGTCACCTTGACGGCGTCCGCGAGCTGGTTCATGCCGCGCTCGAGGCCGCGCCGCGCCTCCTCGTCGAACGCGATGATCTTGGCCATGTGAAGTGGTCCCTCCAGGACTGGGGGTGATTCCTTCGGACCGCGCCCGCGCCCGCGACGGACGGCTCGCCGGCCTTGTGGTTCCTTCCCCACCCGGCCTGCGGGCCTCACCGACCCGGTCCTTCGTTGTCACTCTCACCTTCAGAGTGCTAACGCCAATGATT
Source organism: Streptomyces sp. NPDC059906 (assembly GCF_042730645.1). Lineage (NCBI taxonomy): Bacteria > Bacillati > Actinomycetota > Actinomycetes > Kitasatosporales > Streptomycetaceae > Streptomyces > Streptomyces sp. NPDC059906. Next base: position 212,042 of record NZ_JBHWKU010000007.1, on the reverse strand, counting down.
AGCACTCGGCATGGTCGAGTGCAAGCGCCTCTCGGGGATCGAGCCCTCCCGTCAGCCACCCGCGAACAAGGGGACGACGGGCGTCCGGGCAGGCCGAAGGGCCCGTACCCCAGGAGGTACGGGCCCTTCGGATGAAGACCGGGTTGCGGTGGCCGCGCGTCTCAGGCGCTGAGGCGAACCATGTCGGCCTGCGGGCCCTTCTGACCCTGCGAGATCTCGAACTCGACCCGCTGGCCTTCTTCGAGGGTGCGGTAGCCGTCCATCTGAATCGCGCTGTAGTGGACGAAAACATCCGCACCACCGTCGACCGCGATGAAGCCGTACCCCTTCTCCGCGTTGAACCACTTGACGGTGCCCTGAGCCATGCCTAACTCCCCTATTACTGGCCCTTGCACAGATCCGCACTTCGCGGACCCGGGTCAGACCTCGCCCCCTCACGACTGGGGGCGTGCGCCGGAACGCGTCGACCGCGGCTGAATGTATCTGTCCAACTGCCGTCTGCAACAGGTCAATCGGACGAGAAATCTGGACGTACCCGGTCCGGAATGTGGCGAACTTTCGCCTGAATACGGGTCAAGTCGGGTCACGCAAAGGGAACAAAAGCCGCGAAATACGCTCGCACTTTGGCTGCTTCTTGTCGGGCGGGCGGCAGGAATTAACGGTTCCCGTTGTGCCGATCGGGAGCGCGTTCCCCAACTCTACCGTGCTCAACCACATGGAATTGCCCCCTCCGTTTCTCTCACGGAGAGGGCAATTCACGCTACGACACGTATCAGCCGCCAGCGACCGCCGGGATGATCGAGACGCCCGCGCCGTCCGGCGTCGCGGTCTCCAGCCCCTGCTCGAAGCGGACGTCGTCGTCGTTGACGTAGACGTTGACGAAGCGGCGCAGCTTGCCCTGGTCGTCCAGGACGCGGGCGGCGATGCCGGTGTGGTTCTTCTCCAGGTCGGAGATGACCTCCCCGAGGTTGGCACCGTCGGCGCTGACCTCGGCCTTGCCGCCGGTGTAGGTGCGCAGGATGGTCGGGATGCGAACGGTCACGCTCATGCGAGGCCAGCCTCTCGGAAGGAGTCCAGGTTCGGGCGGATGGTGGCGGTGAGGCCGGTGCCGGCCACCGCGTCGAGGGTCTTCAGGCCGTCGCCGGTGTTGAGGACGACGGTGGTGAGCGACGGGTCGAGCACCCCGTTCTCGATCAGCTTCTTCGTGACGCCGACCGTCACGCCGCCCGCCGTCTCCGCGAAGATGCCCTCCGTGCGGGCGAGCAGCTTGATCGCGTCCACGACCTGCTCGTCGGTCACGTCCTCCACGGCGCCGCCGGTGCGGCGGGCGATGTCCAGGACGTAGGGGCCGTCGGCCGGGTTGCCGATGGCCAGCGACTTGGCGATGGTGTTCGGCTTCTGCGGGCGGACCACGTCGTGCCCGGCCTTGTACGCCGCGGAGACCGGCGAGCAGCCCTCGGCCTGCGCACCGAAGATCTTGTACGGCCTGTCCTCGACCAGACCCAGCTCGATCAGCTCCTTGAGCCCCTTGTCGATCTTCGTCAGCTGGGAGCCGGATGCGATCGGCACGACGATCTGGTCGGGCAGCCGCCAGCCGAGCTGCTCGCAGATCTCGTAGGCGAGGGTCTTGGAACCCTCGGCGTAGTACGGCCGCAGGTTGACGTTGACGAAGCCCCAGCCCTCGCCGGCCGGGTCGCCGATCAGCTCGGAGCAGAAGCGGTTCACGTCGTCGTAGTTGCCCTGGATGCCGACCAGCTCGCCGCCGTAGACGGCGGCCATGACGACCTTGCCCTGCTCCAGGTCGTGCGGGATGAACACGCAGGAGCGGAAGCCGGCCCGGGCGGCGGCGGCGCCGACGGCACCGGCGAGGTTGCCGGTGGAGGAGCAGGACAGGGTGGTGAAGCCGAAGGCGCGGGCGGCCTCGATGGCCTGGGCGACGACGCGGTCCTTGAAGGAGTGCGTGGGGTTGCCGGAGTCGTCCTTGACGTACAGACCGCCGGTGACGCCCAGCTCGCGGGCGAGGTTGTCGGCCTGGACGAGCTTGGTCCAGCCGGGGTTGATGTTCGGCTTGGTCGCGACGTCGGCCGGGACGGGCAGCAGGGGGGCGTAGCGCCAGATGTTCGCGGGGCCCGCTTCGATCCGCCCCCGCAGTTCCTCGGTGTCGTAGGCCGAGAAGTCGTAGGCGATCTCGAGGGGGCCGAAACACTCTTCGCAGGCGAAGACCGGTCCGAGCGGAACCCGGTGGCCGCACTCCCGGCAGCTCAGCGCGGCGGCGGGGCCGAGGTCGACGGTGCCGTCGGTGGCGCCCGGGGTGTTCGTGGAGGTTTCGGCAGTCTGCACAGCCATGGAGGCGAGGCCCTTTCTCCTCATCTTCCTCACGACGCATCTCGCCGTGAGACGGATTTGGCACCTTCCCTAGCCGGGAGCCTCGCCACGTCCGTGTGACAAGAACCGACTGGAGGGTTGCCGGGGCTTCATCGGGCCGTATCCCTCTGCCCCTCTGGATGAGCGGTATGAAGTTGTTTCGCGGTGGTACACGCGGCGACCCCGGCATGCGGTGGTCCCACGCGTTGTTCAAGACTGTAACCGAAGGCCAGGACGGTTGAGATAGTCGTCCGTACCGCGAGATGGATCACAATGGATCACGAAGGAGACCACGGGACGTGCTGGAAGAAGTCGAGCGCTGGCTGAACGCACGCTCCTGGTCGGCCGCGGACCGGCCGGTCCAGCACCTTCTGTCCGCCAAGCACGCCACCGGGCAGTCGGTGAGCGTGGTGCTGCCCGCGCTGGACGAGGAGGCGACCGTCGGCGACATCGTCTCGGTGATCCGGCGGGAGCTGGTGCTCCGCCACCCGCTCGTCGACGAGATCGTGGTCGTGGACTCCGGGTCGAGCGACCGGACGGCCGAGGTGGCCGCGGCGGCCGGGGCGCGCGTCGTGCACCGCGACGCGATCCTGCCCCGCATCCCCGCCGTGCCCGGCAAGGGCGAGGTGCTGTGGCGTTCGCTGCTGGTCACCGGCGGGGACATCGTCTGCTTCGTCGACGCGGACCTGCGCGAGTTCTCCGCCGACTTCGTCTCCGGGATCGTGGGCCCGCTGCTCACCGATCCGGACGTGCACCTCGTCAAGGCCATGTACGACCGCCCGCTGGCCGGGGCGGCCGGGCAGGGCGGCCGGGTCACGGAGCTGATGGCCCGCCCGCTGCTCAACATGCACTGGCCGCGGCTGGCCGGCTTCGTCCAGCCGCTGGGCGGGGAGTACGCGGCCCGCCGCTCGCTGCTGGAACGGCTCCCGTTCCCGGTCGGCTACGGCGTCGAGCTGGGCATGCTGGTCGACGCCCTGCACCTGGTGGGCCTGGACGCGCTCGCGCAGGTCGACGTCGGGGTCCGCGTCCACCGCCACCAGGACGGGCGGGCGCTGGGCCGGATGGCCGCGGCGATCTACCGCACCGCCCAGCTCCGCCTGGCCCGCGGCCACCTGGTGCGCCCGGCCCTCACCCAGTTCGAGCGGGGCGTCGACGGCTTCGAGCCGCGCACCTACGCCGTGGACACCGAGGAACGGCCCCCGATGACGGAGATCGCGGAGTACGCGGCCCGGAAGGTGGCCTAGGAACCGGAAACGGCCCACCAGCTCAGCCGGAGACGCCGTCCGACCAGCGCCACCTGCCGCCGGAGTCCCGCTCGCAGGTCAGGTACTCGCCGCCGCGGCCGTGGGTGCTCAGGCCCCGGTGCTTCTTGGCGCAGAACTGGCCGTCGGCGTAGCAGTTGCCCGCGGGGCTCATCAGCTCGCAGGCGCCGGCGCCGCCGCCCCCGGTGCCGCCGCTGGTTCCGCCCGTGCCGCTGTCCCGGGTCTTCGACGGCTCGGGGGCCGGCTTGGGCGTGTGCAGCAGGCGCCCGGCGCAGTCGCGGCCGTCGCGGGGGACGGTGAAGGTCACGGTGCCGGAGCCGCCGCTCTGCTCGCAGACCTTCTCGTCGAGGCCCCAGGAGGAGGCCCGCTGCCCGGTGCCCTGGAGGAGCACGGTGTAGTCGACGTGCGCCCCCTTGGCGGCGAGGACGGCCGAGCCCATGGTCCGGCCGGTGAAGTCCGGCAGGGTGACGGCGGTCGGGGTGGGCGTGGGCGTCGGGGTTTCGGTACTGGGGGACGCCTCGGGGGTGGGGCTGCCGCTCGGCGTGGCGGTGACGGTGGCGGTCGGGGACGCCGTCGTGGCCGCCGCCGCCTTGGCGCTCGCGTCGCCGTCTCCGTCGCCGCAGCCCGCCAGGGCCAGCGCGGAGGCCGCGATCAGTGCCGCCGTGCCCGCGAGTCTGCTCGTGCGCCGGTGCCGTGTGCGTATGGGCATGGTGCGCCCACCCCCCCCCAGAAAGTTGAAATGTGCACCGCACATCCTCAACCTGTTCACACTTCCCGCACAAGTTCCGTGACCGAATCGCCGCCGGGGTGACACGGGGAAACGTTTGAGGTGCGAGGGGCCGGGCTAGGTTGAGGCGTATGGCTTCAAGCTTCGGTGCTGCTCAGGTGCTGGTCGCCTCCAACCGTGGGCCGGTCTCGTACGAGGTGCGCAAGGACGGGTCGCTGCACGCCAAGCGGGGCGGCGGCGGGCTCGTGTCGGGACTGTCGGCCATCGGGCCCGACGCCGGGGCGCTGTGGGTGTGCTCGGCGCTGTCCGACGGGGACCGCGAGGCGGTGCGGCGCGGGGCCGGCGAGGACGGCGTACGGATGCTGGACGTGCCGGCCGACGTGCACGCGGACGCGTACAACGGGATCGCCAACTCGGTGCTGTGGTTCGTGCACCACATGCTCTACCAGACGCCCCTGGAGCCGGTCTTCGACGCGGAGTTCCGGCGGCAGTGGGCCTCCTACGAGGCGTACAACCGGGCCTTCGCCGAGGCGCTGGCCGAGGAGGCGGCCGAGGGCGCGGTCGCGATCGTGCAGGACTACCACCTGACGCTGGTGCCGGGGATGCTGCGCGAGCTGCGTCCGGATCTGCGCATCGGCCACTTCTCGCACACGCCCTGGGCCCCGGTCGACTACTTCCGGCTGCTGCCGGACGACATCGCCGAGCAGGTGCTGCGCGGGATGCTGGGCGCCGACCGGCTCGGGTTCCTCACCCGGCGCTGGGCCGACGCGTTCACCGCCTGCTGCGACACCGTGGTGGGCGGGCTCGGCGGCACGGAGATCGGTGTGCACGGTCTCGGCGCCGACGGCGACTTCCTGCGCAAGCGGTCGCACGAGGCCGACGTCGAGGAGCGGATGGCGGCGCTGCGGGAGGAGATCGGCACCGCGCCCGGGGGCGGCGCGCGCCGCACGGTCGTGCGGGTGGACCGCACCGAGCTGTCCAAGAACATCGTGCGGGGGCTGCTGGCCTACCGGGAACTGCTGGCCGGGCGGCCCGAGTGGCGCGAGCGGGTCGTGCACGTCGCGTTCGCCTACCCCTCGCGGCAGGACCTCGCCGTGTACCGGGAGTACACGGCCGAGGTGGAGCGGGTCGCGAACGCGGTCAACGAGGAGTTCGGGACGCCGGGGTGGACGCCGGTCGTGCTCAATCTGGAGGACGACTTCGCGCGGTCGCTGGCGGCGTACCGGCTGGCGGACGTGGCGCTCGTCAACCCCGTCCGGGACGGGATGAACCTGGTCGCGAAGGAGGTGCCGGTCGTCTCCGACGCGGGGTGCGCGCTGGTGCTGTCGCGGGAGGCGGGCGCGTACGAGGAGCTGGGCGAGGACGCGGTGGTGGTCAACCCGTACGACGTGGTGGGCACGGCGGACGCGCTGCACGCGGCGCTCGGCCTGCCGGCGGGGGACCGGGCCGAGCGCTCGAAGCGGCTGGCGGCCGCCGGCACCGCGCTGCCCCCGGCCCGGTGGTTCCTGGAGCAGTTGGAGGCGCTGCGGGGCTGACGCGGGCTACTTGTCCTGGACCGGCGGGCAGGTGCCGGTCTCCTCGCCGATGGAGTTGATCTCGGCGTTCGGCCGCGGGTCACCGGCGTAGTTCACCTGGTCCGTGCACTTGACCCCGTCCTCCTTGGGGGTGCCGGAAGACGTGCCGCCCGGCTGCGGCTCGGGGCAGGTGCCGGTGTCCGCGCCGATCGAGTTGATCTCGGCGTTCGACCTCGGGTCACCGGCGTAGTCCAGCCGGTCCGTGCACTTCTCCCCCGCCCCCTGGTCCGGCTTCGACGCCGCCGGGGGCTGCGAGGACGCGCCGCCGGTGGCGGTCCCGTCGTCCGCGGTGGGGGGCTGTGCGGTGCTCGTCGCGGTCGCGGTCGCGGTAGCGGTAGCGGCGGGGGCGGCGGCGTCGTCGGTGCCGCCGTTCCCGCCGTCGCCGCCGGTGCCGCAGGCGGTCAGCGCCAGGCCGAGGGCCACGGCGGCGAGGGCGAGCATCGGGGTCTTCCGAGCGGACATGGCGGTTTCCTCCACGGTCGTGGGCCTCACTGAGCAGGCCTTACGGCGTGCAAGACAGCGGGGGCGGCGGGCCGGGTTGCCCCGCCCGCGGTGTCCGGACACGCCTGTGACAGGCGGGGGAACCGTCCGTGACGTTGTCTCAGGCCAGCCGGCGCGCGAGGGCCGCCAGCAGGGCCACCACTCCGGCGGGGCCGGGCACCTCGACGTCCGCGCGCTTCCTCAGTTCCGTCACCTCGTCGCTGGCGCTGCAGACCAGGAGGCCCGGGGTGCCCTCGGTGCGGAGGGTGTCGACGGCCGCGTAGGCCGGGAGGTCCCCGAGGTCGTCGCCGGCGAAGAGGACGCAGGCCGCGCCGAGGGAGTGGACGTACGACCGCAGCGCCGCGCCCTTGTCCATGCCGGGCGGGCGCAGTTCCAGGACCAGGCGGCCCGGCTCGACGATCAGGCCGTGCCGGGAGGCCAGGCCGGTGAGCGGGGCGCGCAGGGCGTCGAAGGCGGCCTGCGGGTCGGGGGCGCGGCGGGTGTGGACGGCGACCGCGTGGCCCTTGTCCTCCGTCCAGGTGCCCTGCGCCGCCGGCCCGGACCGCTCGAGCAGGCCCGGCAGCTCGGCGCGTACGGCGGCGACGCCGGGGTGCGGCTCGGGCGTGGTGAGGGTGGCGGTGGCGGCGTCCCAGCGCTCGGCGCCGTAGTGGCCGAGGACCACGAGGCGGTCGAGGCCGGGGACGTCCGCGAAGCCGCCGTGGTGGACGGCGACCTCGGCGGGGCGCCCGGTGATCACCGCGATCGAGGCGACCTTCGGGGCCAGGGCCGCGAGCGCCGGTACGGCGTCCGGGTGGGCGCGGGCCCGGTCGGGGTCGGGCACGATCGGGGCGAGCGTGCCGTCGAAGTCGAGCGCGACCACCGCGCGGCCGGGGTCGGCGAGGAGGGCGTCGAGCCCTTCACGTCCGGCCGCCGTCGCGGGCGTCGGCAGGGACGGTGGGGAGTCGTCTCGGGTGGAGTAGTCCTGGTGGCTGCCCATACGGCGAACCTATCCCCCCGGGACCGCACCCACGCGTCGCGCACAAGCCCCGGCACGACGACCGGCTCCCGGCGTGCCCGGCCCCATCATCCCGGGGCGGCCTCTTCCCGCCCGGAACCCCCGCCCGGCACCGGCGCCTCGCGCAAACCGACGCGGTCCCCCCATACCGACGGCCCGGCCCCGCGGCCCCACAGCCGGCATGCCCGGATGGCCGGCCCCATCATCCCGAGGCGGCCCCTTCCGACCCGGAACCCCCGCCCGGCACCCCACCCACCACCGGCGCCTCGCAGAAACCGACGCGGTCCCCCATACCGACGACCCGGCCCCGTGCCCCGAGCGGACCCGGCGTGGCGGGCCGGCCGGAGCGGCGAGCCGCTGTGGCGGGCGGGCCCGGCGGCCCATGTGGACCGGGGCGGTGGCCCGGCTCGCACGGTGAACGGATGGTGCGGGCTCCCCCCCCCCCGCACTCAGGCACTCGACGCGGGACCCGCGCCAGGTCCCGCCCGGTCCGGCGGGGCGGGGCTCAGCGGTCCGTGCGGCGGGATTGGCGTATGCGGCGCAGGCGGTTGACGGTCACCGGGTCGGTCGTCAGGGCGCGGGGGTCGTCGAGGAGGGCGTTGAGGAGCTGGTAGTAGCGGACGGGGGCCAGGCCCAGCTCCTCGCGGATGGCGCGCTCCTTGGCGCCGGGGCCGGTGAAGCCCCGGCGTTCCAGCGCGAGGATGCTCCGCTCGCGCTCGGCCAGCTCTCCCGGGTCCATGTACGGCACCGTAACGCCCGCCGCCGACAGCGGCCGCTACTCCGCGCTGCCCGCCTTCATCGCCGTCGCCTGGATCTGACCGAGGACCTCCTTGGGGCTGGCGCCCGTGGCGACCGCCTGGCCGATGCGCTTCTTGACGTCCGCGCTGACCGCGGCCCAGGAGGTCTTGCCGACCGGATACAGCTCGGAGAGCAGCAGCTCGTCCAGGAAGGGCTTGAGGTTCTCGTCCTCCGGCGCGGCGCTCATGGTCTGGGAGGCGGAGGTGGTCACCGGCAGCAGGTCGTACTCGCGGGAGAAGTCGAGGACGTTCTCCTCGCTGTAGACGAAGTCGAGGAAGTCGCCGATCTCGTCCTGGTGGCCGTTCTTCTTGAAGGCCGTCATCCAGTCGGAGACCCCGAGGGTGTTCTTGCTCTCGCCGTCGATGCCGGGCGTGGTCACCATGCCGTACTTCACACCCTTGTCGGACGCCATCTTCATCAGCGAGGGGTGCCCGTTGAGCATGCCCACGTCGCCGGCCGCGAACGCGGCGAAGGCGTCGGCGCGGTTGAGCTTGCCGGGGGCGACGGGGCCGGTGAGGCCCTTGCCGACCAGTTCGTCGCGCAGCCAGGTGAAGGTGGTGACGTTCTGCGGGGAGTCGACGGAGTAGGTGCCCACGTCGTCGGTGTAGCCGCCCTCGCCGCTGAGCATCCACTGCATCGTCTCGGCCTGCGCCTCCTCGGCGCCCAGCGGCAGGGCGTAGGGGTACTTCACGCCCTTCTCCTTGAGCGCCTCGGCGGCCTCGGCGAGGTCGTCCCAGGACTTGGGCGGCTGGACCCCGGCCTTGTCGAAGAGGGTCTTGTTGTAGAAGAGCACGCGGGTGGAGGCCGCGAAGGGCAGGCCGTACTGCACGCCGTTGACCTGGCCCGCGGCGGCCAGCTGGGAGACGAAGTCGGCCTGGACCGGGATGGAGAGCACGTCGTCGGCCCGGTAGAGCAGGTCCTTGTCCGCGTAGTCGGAGTAGGCGCCGATCTGCGCCATGTCGGGCGCCTCGCCCGCCTCGACCATCTCGCGGACCTTGCGGTCGACGTCGTTCCAGGAGTAGACGCTGACGTCCACCTGCACGTCGGGGTTCTTGGCCTCGTAGGACTTGGCCAGCTCGTCCCAGTACTTCTGGGAGCTGTTGTCCTTGCTGTCGCCGTAGTCGGCGGCGACGAGCTTCAGGGTCACTCCGTTTGAGTCGCCGGTGAGACCGCAGCCGCCGAGGACCGCCGTCATGCCCAGTGCGGACACCACCGCGATCGTTCCTGTCCTACGCCGCTGCACCCTGTTCCCCAACCCTGACTGCTCGTTCGCGCGTTCGCTTACCGGATTAAGGTCTACACCACCGCAGTGGACTAGACCTCTCCCGGGTGTACGGGCCACACTGTCCCCGTGAGACATGTCATCGCCCTCGATGTGGGCGGCACCGGGATGAAGGCCGCCCTTGCGGGGCCTGGGGGCGAACTGCTGCACCAGGCGCGCCGGGCCACCGGACGCGAGCGGGGACCCGAGGCGGTCGTCGCGGGCATCCTGGACTTCGCCGCCGAGCTGCGGGCCTACGGCGCGGACCGGTTCGGCGAGCCCGCCCGCGCCGCCGGCGTCGCCGTCCCCGGCATCGTCGACGCCGAGCGCGGCGTCGCCGTGTACGCGGCCAACCTCGGCTGGCGCGACGTGCCGCTGCGGACGCTGCTCGGCGAACGGCTCGGCGGTATTCCGGTCGCCCTCGGCCACGACGTGCGCACCGGCGGCCTCGCCGAGGGCCGGATCGGGGCCGGGCAGGGCGCCGACCGGTTCCTGTTCGTGCCGCTGGGCACCGGGATCGCGGGCGCCATCGGCATCGACGGCCGCGTCGAGGCGGGCGCCCACGGCTTCGCGGGCGAGATCGGCCACGTCGTCGTACGCCCCGGCGGCATCGCCTGTCCGTGCGGTCAGCGCGGCTGCCTGGAGCGCTTCGCCTCCGCGTCGGCGGTCAGCCAGGCGTGGGCCCAGGCCTGCGGCGACCCCGGGGCGGACGCGGCCGACTGCGCCAAGGCCGTCGAATCGGGGGATGCCCGCGCGCTCGCCGTGTGGCAGGACGCCGTGGACGCGCTCGCCGACGGGCTGGTCACCGCGCTCACCCTGCTGGACCCACGTGTCCTGATCATCGGTGGCGGCCTCGCCGAGGCGGGGGAAACCTTGTTCACACCGCTGCGGGACGCCGTCCGGCGGCGCGTCACCTTCCAGAAACTGCCGGAGATCGTCCCCGCCGCACTCGGGGACACCGCCGGTTGCCTGGGTGCCGGGCTGATGGCCTGGGACCTGCTCGACACCGCTGCTCCGCCCGCTCCGCCCGCTCCGACTTCCCCAGCTTCCACGGCCGCCACGGCCGCGACTCCCCCGGAGGTAACCACCTGATGGCCCCAAGCAAGGTTCTCGCCGGTGCCCGGGTGGTACTGCCCACCGGGACCGTGGACGACGGCCGCGTGATCGTCGACGGCACGCGGATCGCGGACACGGCTCCCCCGCAGGCCGAGACCGTCGACCTGGCGGGCCACTGGGTGGTCCCCGGCTTCGTCGACATCCACAACCACGGTGGCGGCGGCGCCTCCTTCACCAGCGGCACGCCCGAGGAGATCCTCAAGGGCGTCGAGACCCACCGCAGGCACGGCACCACCACGGTGGTCGCCTCCGCCGTCACCGGTGAGCTGGACTTCCTCGCCCGGCGGGCCGGACTGCTCGCCGAACTCGCGCAGCAGGGCGACATCGTTGGCATCCACTTCGAGGGGCCGTTCATCTCGCCGTGCCGCAAGGGCGCGCACGACGAGCAGCTGCTGCGCGACCCTGACCCGGCCGAGGTGCGCAAGCTGGTCGACGCGGCGCACGGGCACGCGAAGATGATGACGCTGGCGACCGAGCTGCCTGGCGGCCTGGACTCCGTACGGCTGCTGGTCGAGCACGGCGTCATCGCGGCCGTCGGGCACACCGACGCGACGTACGAGCAGACCGTGCAGGCCATCGACGCGGGCGCCACCGTCGCCACCCACCTCTTCAACGCGATGCCCCCGGTCGGCCACCGCGCCCCGGGTCCGATCACGGCGCTGCTTGAGGACGAGCGGATCACCGTCGAGCTGATCAACGACGGCACGCACCTGCATCCGGCCGCGCTCCAGCTGGCCTTCCACCACGCGGGTGCCGCCCGGGTCGCCTTCATCACCGACGCGATGGACGCGGCCGGCTTCGGCGACGGCCGCTACCAGCTCGGCCCGATGGACGTCGAGGTCACCGACGGCGTGGCCCGGCTGGTGGAGGGCGGCTCGATCGCGGGCTCCACGCTCACCCTGGACCGCGCCTTCAAGCGGGCGGTGACGGTGGACCGGCTGCCCGTCGGGGACGTCGTCGCCGCGATCTCCGCCAACCCGGCGCGGCTCCTCGGCCTGGACGACCGGATCGGCTCCCTGGAACCCGGCAAGGACGCCGACCTGGTCGTCCTGGACGACGCCTTCGACCTGGTGGGCGTGATGCGCCGGGGCGCATGGGTGGTCGATCCCCAACTGGGCTGATCCGTCCCCGGGTCCCCTCGGGGCCGGGGGCTGGGCCGACCGCCTCCCGTTTGGCATGATCGTGTCGTGGAGCACTGCTCCGCGGGCACACCCAGCCGCAGACGATCGGGGGAGGTCGGCACGGTGATCCTCACCGTCACTCTCAACACCGCGCTCGACATCACCTACCGCGTGCAGGGTCTCAGGCCGCACGCCTCGCACCGGGTGACCGAGGTGACCGAGCGGCCCGGCGGCAAGGGGCTGAACGTGGCCCGCGTGCTGGCGGCCCTCGGCCACGAGGTCACGGTCACCGGTTTCGCGGGCGGCACCACCGGGGGCGTCGTGCGCGAGGGGCTGACCGGCGTCCCCGGGGTGACCGACGCGCTGGTGCCGGTCGCGGGGGCGACGCGGCGCACCGTCGCCGTCGTCGACGAGCGCACCGGCGACACCACCCAGCTCAACGAGCCGGGACCGACCGTGGCGCCCGCCGAGTGGAACGCCTTCCAGGAGGCGTACGAGGACCTGCTGGCCGGCGTGGCCGCGGTGGCCCTGTGCGGCAGCCTGCCGCCGGGTGTCCCGGTGGGCGCCTACGCCGGGCTGGTGCGGGTCGCGCGGACCGCGGGCGTGCCGGTGCTCCTCGACACGAGCGGGGAGCCGCTGCGCCGGGGGCTGGCCGCCCGCCCGGACCTGATCAAGCCGAACGCCGACGAACTGGCCGAGCTGACCGGCTCGCACGAGCCGCAGCGGGCCGCGCAGGCCGCCCGGCGCCGCGGTGCCCGCTCGGTCATCGCCTCGCTCGGCGCCGAGGGGCTGCTGGCAGTGACCCCGGAGGGACGCTGGCGTGCCGCTCCGCCGGCTCACGTGCGCGGCAACCCGACCGGCGCGGGCGACTCCGCGGTCGCGGGCCTGCTCTCCGGGCTGGTGGAGCACCTGCCCTGGCCGGACCGGCTGGCCCGCGCGGTCGCCCTGTCGGCGGCGACGGTGCTGGCGCCGGTGGCGGGCGAGTTCGACCGGGCGGCGTACGAGGAGCTGCTCGGACGCGGCGTCGCGGTGACGGCGGAGGCGGGCGCGGCCTGAGTGCGGGGCCCGGATGCGGGGCCCGGGTGCGGATGCGGGGCCCGGGTGCGGATGCGGGGCCCGGATGCGGGTGCGGATGCGGGGCCCGGGTGCGGGTGCGGGGCCCGGGTGCTGGGCCCGGGTGCTGGGCCCAGGTGCGGGGCCCGGGTGCGGATGCGGGGCCCAGGTGCGGATGCGGGGCCCGGGTGCGGTTACCCGGGCCGGCCGGTCACTCGGACGAGAGCGAGAGCTTGTCGAGGACGAGGTCGCACTTGTTGCCCTCGTTGCACGCCAGCTCGATGGTGTTGGTGCCCTTGGTCAGGTTCACGTTGGCCCAGGTGGTCTGCCAGCCCTTTTCCCAGTCGCCCTCGGGCGTGCCGCCGAAGTTCTTCATGTTCAGCGGGCGCGCGGAGGCCTTGCCGTTGATGACCAGGGTCGCGTCGGCGTCCTTGCCCGGAATGCCGTAGCGCACGTTCAGCCGGTAGCCGCCGGCCTTCTCGATGCCGTCGACGGTCCAGGTGACCTTCGCGCCGACCTGGTTGAAGCCCGTGACGTAGACGCCACCGTCGGACTCCGCGCCCTCGAAGTCGGAGGCGGTCCCCATGCCGGGCGACAGCCGCAGCGCCTTCGCGTCGGTCGCGGGCAGCTCGACCTCCTCCTCGGCGCCGTCGCTCGCGGACGGGCTGGGCTCGGTGCTCTCGGACTGGGTGGGGGCCGGGTCGCCGCCCGCCTCGTTGCCGCCCTTGTCGTCGTCGGAGCCGCTGCTCGTCATGGCCACGGCGATGCCGATGACCACGGCGGCGACGACCGCCACCGCGCCGATCAGCAGGCCCTTGGTGTTGGGGCCGCGGCGTCCGCCGCCCCCGCCGCGCCCGGACGGCTGCTGCGGGGCACCGGGACCGCCACCGCCGGGGAGGGTCTCCGGCGCGGCGTAGTGCGCGTTCGGCTGCCCGTACGCGCCCTGCGGCTGGCCGTAGGCGCCCTGCTGGGGCGGGGCGGCCTGGCCGTAGGCGGCGGTCTGGGCGCCCTGGCCGCCCTGCGGTGCGCCGTACTGCCGTGTGCCGACGGGACGCACCCGGTTGACCGAGTTCGGATAGCCGTAGCCACCGGACGGCGGCTGGGCCCCGTTGGCCTGCCCGTCGGCGTAGAGGTAGCCGAAGGGGTCGTCGTCCTCGGGCGTGCTCGCGCCGTTGTTGCCGGGCGTCATCCCTAGGTCTCCTAACCAGATGCGGTGCGTGGTGCGGTACGGGTCGAGATGGCGAGCCTACCCGCTCCCACTGACCCAAAAGGGTGACTCGGACCGCATCAACGCGCTGACCTGGTGATCATCCGGCACGGCGGTGCTGTTTGGGACGAGATCGTTTCTCGACGTACATCCGTTCGTCAGCGGACTTGAGCACCTCGTCCGCCGTCATGCCGCAGTGGGCCCAGCCGATGCCGAAGCTGGCGCCCACCCGGACGGCCCGGCCCTCGGCCCGGATCGGCTGGATGATCTCGCCCCGCAGCCGTACGGCGAGGTCCTGGGCGTCGGCCCGGCCGAGCCCGTTGGCGAGGATCACGAACTCGTCGCCGCCGAGCCGGGCCACGGTGTCGCCGTCGCGGACGCCGCCGCTGAGCCGCCGGGCGACCTCGATGAGGACGGCGTCGCCCGCGTTGTGCCCGAACCGGTCGTTGATCGACTTGAAGCCGTCCAGGTCGCAGAAGAGGACCGCGAGCCCCTTGGTGCCGTCGTCGCGCCCGTCCTCGGGGGCCACCGCGTGCACGTGGTGGTCGAAGGCGCCGTACGGCTCGGCGGCGGCGGTGAAGTCGAAGGTGTGGCCGCCGGAGTCGAACACGGCGGAGTGCCCGTAGGCGGCGTCCATGGCGTCGGCCACGGCCGCGTGCGAGGACTGCGGGCGCTGGCAGAGCCGGGCGGCGAGGCGGGAGCGCAGCTCGGCGCTGTTCGGCAGGCCGGTGAGGGAGTCGTGGGAGGCGCGGTGGGCGAGGTGCAGCTCGCGCCGCTTGCGCTCCTCTATGTCCTCGACGTGCGTGAGCAGGAAGCGCGGTCCGTCGGCGGCGTCGGCGACGACGCTGTTGCGCAGCGAGACCCAGACGTAGGTGCCGTCGCGGCGGCCCAGGCGCAGCTCGGCCCGGCCGCCCTCGGCGGAGGTGCGCAGCAGGGTGCCGATGTCCTCGGGGTGCACGAGGTCGGAGAAGGCGTAGCGGCGCATCGAGGAGGCGCGGCGGCCCAGCAGCCGGCACAGGGCGTCGTTGGTGCGCAGGATGCGGCCGTGCTGGTCGCCGCCCATCTCGGCGATGGCCATGCCGGAGGGGGCGTACTCGAAGGCCTGGCGGAAGCTCTCCTCGCTGGCCCTGAGCGCCTGCTGGTCGCGCTCCAGGCGGACCAGGGCGCGCTGCATGTTGGAGCGGAGCCGGGCGTTGCTGATCGCGATGGCGGCCTGGAACGCGTACATCTGCAAAGCCTCGCGGCCCCAGGCGCCGGGGCGGCGGCCGTTGCGCGGGCGGTCCACGGACAGGACGCCGATCAGCTCGCCGCTGTTGCCGGCGCCCTGCGGGCCGGGGGCGTACATCGGGGCGAAGAGCCGGTCCGAGGGGTGCCACTCGTCCTCGAAGCGGGGCGCGGGCCCGTCGGTGTACCACTGCGGGACGTCGTCGTCGTCGAGGACCCAGCCCTCGGTGTGGGGTATGAAGATCAGGTCGCCCCACTGCTCGCCCATGCCCAGGCGCCGGTCCCAGGACTCGCGGGAGCCCGAGCGGCCGGTGATGAGTGCCTCGGCGGCCGGGTTGCCGGCGAAGGCGGCGACGACGAGGTCGCCGTCGGGGCCGACCAGGTTGACGCACGCCAGCTCGTAGTTGAGGGCCTGGACGACGCCGTCCGCGACGGCCTGCAGGGTGTCGGCCAGGCTGCGGGCCTTGTTCATGTCGGCCATGGCCTGGTGCAGCTGACGCAGGGAGGCAAGGCGGACGTAGGGCTCCGAGTCGGTCTCCATGCTCGCCCTCCCCCCGAGACCTCGCAGTGAATCAAGGGTTGTCTTCGGCGCCTTTACTGAGGGTGCCCCGGATCGTGCTCTTGCAGGTTCCCCGCCACTGAATCACAGTGCGCTCCGCACTCGGTACACAGGGTCAACAATTACCGCTTCTTGTGACTCAAGTCACAGCGAAACATGAACAATTGAGTGGGGATTTCTGGGTTTTCCGCGGGTTCCCCGTGCGTTTACCGATCGCAAAGTTCACAGGAATGCGCACGTCTCCTTCCATGGTCCTAGGTCCCGTTCGGGACCAGGGTCCGATGCCCCGCCCCCGCACCGGAGATTAGCGTGACGGGGTGCCGAACACTCCGTCTCTCACGTATCCCGGGTCTCCCGCGACCCCCGCGTCCCCCTTGACCTCGCCCGCCTCCGGGCATGCTGAGGGGGTGAGCAACGAGGAGTTCCGTGCCGCCATGTCCCGGCTGGCCTCGGGCGTGGTCCTGGTGACCGCGCAGGAGCCGCCGCTGGACCCCGACGACCCGCTGGCGCCGCGCGGCGAGGACGTCGGGATGACGGCCACCGCCTTCATGTCGGTGTCCCTGGACCCGCCCCTGGTCCTGGTCAGCCTGCGCGAGGGCTCCCGCATGGACGACCTGCTGGACGAGCAGCCCCTGTGGGCCGTGTCGGTCCTCTCCGAGAGCCAGCGGCACATCGCGGGCCGCTTCGCGATGAAGGGCCGGGTCAGCGACCGCCTCCTGTTCGCGGACATCCCGTACGCGCGGGGGGAGGCGACCGGGGCGCCCCTGGCGGGCGGCGCCCTGGCGACCCTGGAGTGCCGCACCGAACAGCGGGTGCCGGCCGGCGACCACACGCTGGTGATCGGCCGGGTCCTGACCGCGACGCTGCCGAGCGCGGACGGGGGTCCGCTGACGTACTTCCGGGGCCGGTACCGGCAGCTGGGCTGAGCGGGCAATTCGCTCGCCCGTGCCCTCGCGCCCTGCCTAGGGTGCGCACATGACGACCAGCGCCGGGCTCCGACTGGAGCCGATCACTCCCGCGAACATCGAGGCCGCGCTCGCCATACGGGTGCGCCCCGAGCAGGAGTTCGCCGTCGACCCGGTGGTGAAGTCCCTCGCCGAGGCGTACGTCCACGGTGAGAAGGCCTGGCCGCGCCTGATCCTCGACGGCGACCGTCCGGTCGGCTTCCTCATGGGCTTCTTCGGCGTCGACTGGTACGACGACGGCAGCGCGCTGCGCTCCGGCCTGTGGCGCCTCAACATCGCCGCCGCGGAGCAGGGCCGGGGATACGGCCGCTTCGCCGTGGAGTCGGTGGCCGGCGAGATCCGGCGCCGCGGCGGCACGCAGTGCTTCGTCACCTGGCATCCCGGCGGGCACGGTCCGCAGAACTTCTACCTGGGCCTCGGCTTCCGTCCCAACGGGGAGAAGGCCGAGGAGGAGACGGTCGGCGTGCTGGAGCTGGACTGAGACGCGGGCCCGCCGGTCAGGTCAGTCCCAGCCCCGCGCGGAGCGCCCGCGTTTGGTGTCCGAGCGCTGCTTCTTCTCCCGCAGCCGGCGTTCGTTGATGCCGCGCGGTATGCGGGTCGGCCTGCGGGGCCTGGGCGGGGGCGCGGTGGCCTCGGCGAGGAGCGCGGCCAGGCGTACGGCGGCGGTCTCCCGATTGCGCCACTGGGAGCGGTGCTCGGAGGCGCGGACGGTGACGACCCCGTCGGACAGGCGCCCGGCCAGCCGCTCCAGCGCCCGCTGCTTCCACACCTCGGGCAGGGCCTCGGTCCGCGCCAGGTCGAAGCGCAGCTCCACCGCCGTGTCCGTGGTGTTGACGTGCTGTCCGCCGGGCCCCGAGGAGCGCGAGAAACGCCAGACCAGCTCGGCCTCGGGCAGGGAGACGGAGCCGCGGATGACATGGGGACCGGACATGCCCTCCATGTTCCCGTCCGCGGGCGGCCCGCGTCACTCGAATATCCTGATCCCGCTCTTGGTAAAGAGAGTAAAGAGAGGCGGAACCTTGTGGACCCCTCTCGACGTTCATGGTGGTAGCTGTAGCTTTCTTGCCGTACGTAAACGAGGG
The DNA here is from genome assembly GCF_042730645.1 of Streptomyces sp. NPDC059906. Classification (NCBI taxonomy): domain Bacteria; kingdom Bacillati; phylum Actinomycetota; class Actinomycetes; order Kitasatosporales; family Streptomycetaceae; genus Streptomyces; species Streptomyces sp. NPDC059906. The sequence goes on along the minus strand of NZ_JBHWKU010000007.1, from coordinate 194,234 downwards.
AAGGGACTCCCAACAATGGCTGTAAGCCTGTCCAAGGGTGGCAACGTCTCGCTCACCAAGGAGGCTCCGGGCCTGACCGAAGTCACCGTGGGGCTCGGCTGGGACGTCCGCACCACCACCGGCACCGACTTCGACCTCGACGCCTCCGCGATCGCGGTCAACACGCAGGGCAAGGTCTACTCCGACGCCCACTTCGTCTTCTTCAACAACAAGCAGACGCCGGACAACACCATCGTCCACACCGGTGACAACCGCACCGGCGAGGGCGCCGGCGACGACGAGGCGATCAACGTCAACCTGGCGGGTCTCCCGGCCGACATCGAGAAGATCGTCTTCCCGGTCTCGATCTACGACGCCGAGAACCGCTCGCAGAACTTCGGCCAGGTGCGCAACGCCTACATCCGCATCCTCAACCAGGCCGGCGGCGCCGAGATCGCCCGCTACGACCTGTCCGAGGACGCCGCCACCGAGACCGCCATGGTCTTCGGCGAGCTGTACCGCAACGGCGCCGAGTGGAAGTTCCGCGCCGTCGGCCAGGGCTACGCCTCGGGCCTGACGGGCATCGCCCAGGACTTCGGCGTGAACGTCTGAGGTTCACCCGCCCGTCGGTTCCGTACGAAGGCCCCCCGGACGTCCGGCCGGGGGGCCTTCGGCGTTGTGCCGGACGGGCGGGGCGGGCCGGGGCGGGGCGGGGCGGGGCGGGGCCTCACGGCAGCAGGCGCTGCTCCTTGGCCACGGCGACCGCGCCGGCCCGGGTGTCGACGCCGAGCTTGTCGTAGATGCGGCGCAGATGCGTCTTCACCGTGGCCTCGCTGATGAACAGGGCGCGGGCGATCTCCCGGTTGCCGAGCCCGGTGGCGAGCTGGGCCAGGATGTCGCGCTCGCGGCCGGTGAGGGCGGGGCGCGGCCTGCGCAGGTTGGCCATGACCCGGCCGGCGACCGGCCCGGACAGTGCCGTACGGCCCTGGGCGGCGGCGTGGATGGCCGCGAACAGCTCCTCGGGGCGTTCCGCCTTCAACAGGTATCCGGTCGCGCCCGCCTCGATGGCGCGGGTGATGTCGGCGTCGGTGTCGTAGGTGGTCAGGACCAGGACGTGCGGTGTCCGGGCGGGGGCGGCTCCGGTGGCGACCGTGAGGCGGCGGGTGGTCTCCACGCCGTCGATGCCCGCACCGAGCTGAAGGTCCATCAGGACGACGTCCGGCGCCAGCCGTGCGGCGAGCGCGAGCGCCTCCTCTCCGGTGCCAGCCTCGCCGACCACCTCGATGCCGGGGGCGCTGTCGAGCAGGGCGAGCAGCCCGGCGCGTACGACGACGTGGTCGTCGCAGACCAGGATGCGCACGGGGGCGGACGCCGGGCGGCGGGCGGCCGGGTCGGTCATCGGGGTGCCTCCTGCGGGTCGGCCGGGTCTGGCGGATCTGCCGGGCCGGTCCGGGGCGGGTCCAGGGGGATCGCGGCGGACAGGGCGGTGCCCTCGCCGGGCGCGGACTCGACGGTCAGGGTGCCGCCGAGCTGGCGCAGGCGGGCGTGCATGGCGGGCAGCCCGTGCCCGCGCGTCCCGGCGGGGGCGTCGGACGGCTCGGCGGGGTCGAAGCCGTGCCCGTCGTCGGTGACGTCCAGGACGACCTCGTCGTCGAGGAGGGTGAGGCTGAGCGCGGCGGTGGACGCGCCCGCGTGCTCCCGGACGTTGGCCAGGGCGCCCTGGGCGATGCGCAGCAGGGCCGACTGGACGCGGTCGGGCAGCGGCGGGACGCGGGCGCCGTCGTCGACGTGGACGCGGACGGTGAGGTGGTCGCCGGACTCCCGGGCGGCCAGGGCCCGCAGCGCCGCCTCCAGGCCGCCGCCGCGGGCGAGGTCGGCCGGGGCCAGGTCGTGGACGAAGCGGCGGGCCTCGGCCAGGTTGTGCTCGGCGACGGAGGCCGCGCCCCGGACATGGGCGCGGGCCTTGTCCTGGTCGGACTCCCAGACCCGCTCGGCGGCCTGAAGCAGCATCCGCTGGCTGGACAGGCCCTGGGCGAGACTGTCGTGGATCTCCATGGACAGCCGCTGGCGCTCCGCGAGGGTGCCCTCGCGGCGTTCGGAGGCGGCGAGTTCGCGGCGGGTGCGGATCAGGTCGTCGATCAGGGCGCGCTGCCGGGCCGCCTGCCGTTCGGTGTGCAGGAACACGGCCGCGGCGATCGCGGCGACGGCGGGCGGGGCGAACAGCAGATTGGGGTCGAAACCCCCGGCGAGCCGGAACTGCGCGGCCACGACGAACACCGTCAGGACAGTGACCAGCACCAGCGCCGCCCGGGCGGGCAGGATGCGCAGGCCGGTGTAGAAGAGGGGCACCGCGCACCAGGAGAAGCTGGGTGCGAGGACGACGAGCACCATCCACACCGCGACCACGAGGCCCAGCCGGACCAGCCGTCGCCGGGCGGCCGGAGCGCCGGGACCGGACGGCCCGGGGCCGCTCAGGACCGGCCCGAGCAGGTGCAGCACCGCGAGGGTGAGGGACAGCGCGAGGATCCACGGGGTGCGGGGCTCACCGGGGTGGCGCAGCAGGAAGCGGGCGAGGGCACCGCCGAGCAGCAGGAAGAAGGCCACGTGCATCACGGCGCCGAGCCACCGGCTGTCCGCGTCGGCCGTGTCACTCGACGTGTCCGAGGCGTAGGAGTCGTACGGCATCGGCATCGGCATCCGGCACCCGCCTCCTCTCACCCGTCGCTTCCGCTCCGCTGTCCTACAACGTGCCGCAGAAGACGGCTGAGCTGCACGAACACTCCCATGGTGCCCTCTTTGGACGCCCTGCGGGTCAACCGATCGGACGACCCCTCCGTCGCCCGTTCCGTCGCCCACGAACAGCCGGAACGGCGACCGTGCGTCCCCGGTGCGGGCCGGAGAGTGGAGAGCACGAAGCCGACCGCCTGACCCGCAGGAGCAGACCACCATGAAGAAGACCCTCTCCCGCCGTGCCCGCATCGCCACCGGCGGTGCCGTGCTCGCCGCCGTCGCCGCCGGCACCTTCGGCACGGTGGCCGCGAACGCCTCCGCCCCCGAGGCGGCCCGGGACTCCGCGGTGTCGGCCGCCCCGGCCGCCGCGGCCGGCAAGCGCGACACCACCACCTCCACCCATCTGACGATCGACGCCGCCGCCGAGGCCGCGCAGGCCGCGCTGAAGGCCGCCAAGAAGGAGGGCCAGCGGATCACGGTCGCGGTCGTCGACCGCAACGGCAACACGATCCTCACCATGCGCGGCGACGGCGCCGGTCCGCAGTCCTACGCGTCGGCCGAGAAGAAGGCGTACACGGCCGTCTCCTGGAACGCCCCGACCAGCGAACTGGAGGGCCGCCTGGAGAACGCCCCGAACCTGAAGGACATCCCGGGCACGCTGTTCCTGGGCGGCGGCGTCCCGGTCACCGCGGGCAAGGCGCCGATCGCCGGTATCGGAGTCGCGGGCGCCCCGTCCGGCACCCTGGACGAGAAGTTCGCCCAGGCCGGGGCCGCGGCGCTGCGCTAGGCCCTGTCCGGGCCGCCGCTCTCGATCCCCCTCGGTCCCAACAGCCGCTCCCAGCGGGCGTTTCACGTGAAACACCCCATAGGATCACGAGGTGCGCACCCCTCGTCTGCTCGTAGCCGCCGCCACCGTCGTCGCCCTCGCGGCGTGCAGTGGCGGCGGCGCGGTCGAGGGCACCCCCGGCGGCTCGGGCGTGCGCGACCCGTACTTCCCCAAGGCGGGCAACGGGGGCTACGACATCGGCCACTACGACCTGAGGCTGGACTACGACCCGGGCCCCGATGCCGACGCCGACCCCGACGCCGACGCTGACGCCGGCTCCAGCGTCGGGCACCTCACCGGCACCGCGACGATCACCGCCCGTGCGACCCGCGACCTGTCCGCCTTCGACCTCGACCTCAAGGGCCTGGACGTCGAGGAGGTCACGGTCGAGGGCCGGGACGCCCGGTTCAACCGGGCCGGACAGGAACTGACGGTCCGCCCGGCCGAGGAACTGAACGACGGGGAGACGTTCCGGGTGACCGTCCGGTACTCCGGCGAGCCGGAGACGATCACCGACCCCGACGACTCCGAGGAGGGCTGGCTGCCCACCGCCGACGGCGCGGTCGGGCTGGGCGAGCCGACGGGCTCGATGGCCTGGTTCCCCGGCAGCCACCATCCCTCCGACAAGGCGACGTACGACCTCGCGATGACCGTGCCGGAGGGCCTCGGCGTGGTCTCCAACGGCGAGTTGCGGGACGAGCGGACCCGTGACGGCCGTACGACGTTCACCTGGCACACCGCCGAGCCGATGGCGAGCCATGTCGTCACCGTCGCCGTCGGCGAGTGGGAGACCGCCCGCTCCACCACGGACGACGGTCTGCCGGTGTACACGGCCGTCGACCCGACGCAGGCCGACGCGAGCCGGAAGGTCCTGAAGCGGATCCCCGAGATCATGGACTGGGCGCGGGAGAACTTCGGCCCCTACCCCTTCTCCTCCACCGGCGCGATCGTCGACCGCGACGAGGACGCCGGGTACGCCCTGGAGACCCAGAACCGGCCCTACTTCCCCGGCGCCCCCGACACCGTGCTGCTCGTCCACGAACTCGCCCACCAGTGGTACGGGAACTCCGTCAGCCCGAAGACCTGGCGGGACATGTGGCTCAACGAGGGCTTCGCCACCTACGCGGAGTGGCTGTGGGAGGAGGACCACGGCGGCGACACGGCGCAGGAGACCTTCGAGGCGCTCTACGACGGGACGTACTACGACGACGAGGCCGCGAACGACTCGATCTGGGCGTTCCCGCCCGCGGACCCGCCCGACGCGGCGCACATCTCCGACAGTCCCGTCTACCAGCGGGGCGCGATGGTCCTGCACAAGATCCGCGAGACGGTCGGCGACGACGCCTTCTGGAAGTTGCTGCACGGCTGGGCCGCGGCGCACCGCCACGGCAACGCGGACACCGAGGACTTCACGGCGTACGTGGAGAAGTCGGCGCCGGACGAGGACTTCTCGGAGATCTGGGCGGACTGGCTGCGCGGGGACGGCCGGCCGGACGCGCCGTGAGCCGCCGCCCGCTCCTCCTCCTCCGCCGCCGCCTCAGCCCTCGTGGCCCCCGAAGGTTTCGAGCAGCAGGGCCAGGTCCGGCGGCCAGAGCGGCTCGGGCGCCGCGGCCAGTTCGGCCCGGCTCCACCAGCGCCAGGTGAGGATGCCGTCCGCGGCGTGCGCGGCGGCCAGGTGGGGGCCGGTGGGCTCCCGGCGGGGCCCCTGGGCGACGTAGATGTGCTCGTACTGGCGGACGGGGCCGACGCTCAGGTGGGTGAAGTCGTGTTCCCAGGTGCAGAGCAGCGGACCCGGTGCCAGGTCGGTCCAGCCGGTCTCCTCGCGCATCTCGCGCAGGGCGCCCTCGCGGGGGTTCTCGTCCGCCTCCAGGCCGCCGCCGGGCATCGCCCAGTGCACGCCGACCTCGACGTTGTCGTAGCGCAGGAGGAAGACGGCGCCCTCGGGGTCGAGCACGGCGACGCGGGCGGCGCGGCGCGGGGTGCGCGGCCTGTCGCTCTCCAACTCCCTGCGCAGCACGGCGCAGGGGCGGTCGGACCGGAGGTCGCGGCGGTGGTCGACGGCCGTGTAGCCGAGGGCGGTCCAGAAGGAGAGCGCGTCGGTGTTGCCGTCGAGGACGGCGAGCCGTACGGCGGTGCGGCCCGCGGCGCGGAGACGCTCCTCGACGAGGGAGACGAGCCGGCTGCCGTGTCCCTGCCGGGTCAGCCCGGCGTCCACCATCAGCAGCCCGATCCAGGGGTCCGGGTCGGACGGGTCGGGGTGCCGGGCGAGCGTCACCGCGACCCCGACCAGCCGCCCCGCGTCCCGGGCCAGCAGCACCTCGGCGCCGGGCCGCGCCAGTTCGCCGGCGAGCGCGGCCGCGACCTGCTGCGGACGGATGTCCTGCGGGTCGGGGAAGTCGCCGCTGAGCGCGTGGAAGGCGCGGTGGGAGGCGTAGAGGGCGGTGAGTTCGGTGAAGACGGGGCCCGGGATGTCGTGGTCGGGGGTGAGGGCGAGCGGGGTGAGGATCACTCCGGCAACCTATCCGTCCGCCGGGCCCGGCGGTCCGGGCCGGTCCAGGTCGGAGAGGTCGAGGACGAAGCGGTGGCGGACGTCGCCCCGGTCCAGCCGGTCGAGGGCCTCGTTGACGCGCTCGGAGGGGAGGAGTTCGATGTCGGCGGTGATGCCGTGCGCGGCACAGAAGGCCAGCATCTCGGCGGTGCCCTTCCGGCCGCCGCTGCCCGCGGAGCCGAGCTTCTTGCGGCCGATGAGCAGGTCGAGGGTCTCCAGGGTGACCGGTCCCAGGTGCCCGAGGTGGCTGAGCGTGCCGTCCAGCGCGACCAGGCGGAGGTAGGCGCCGAGGTCGTGCGGGGCGGAGACGGTGTCGATGACGATGTCGAACCGGTCGCGGGCGGCGGCCATCCGCTCGGGGTCCGTCGAGACGACGAGTTCACGCGCGCCCAGTCGGCGCGCTTCCTCGGCCTTGTCCGGCGACCGGCTGATCACCGAGGTGTCGGCGCCGAGCGCGAGGGCGAACTTCACGGCGAGATGACCCAGGCCGCCGAGACCGGCCACGGCGACCCGGGTGCCGGGTCCGGCGCCCAGGGCGCGCAGGGGCTCCCAGACGGTGATCCCCGCGCACAGGAGCGGCGCGGCGGCGGCCGGGTCCAGAGCGGCGGGGAGGGCGTACGCGAACCGTTCGCCGAGCACGTACTCACGGGAGTAGCCGCCGAGGGTGGTCGATCCGTCGAGGCGGTCGGTGCCGCCGTAGGTCAGGGTGGGGAAGGCGTGGCAGAAGTTCTCCTGGCCGAGCCGGCACATGGCGCAGGCGCCGCAGGAGTCGACGATGTTGCCGACCGCGACCGGGTCGCCGGCCCGGAACCGGGTGACGCCGGTGCCGGTCTCGGTCACCACGCCCGTGAACTCGTGGCCCGGGACGAGGGGCTGCGGGCCGCTCCCGTCGGCGGCCCCGGCCCGGACGGCGTGCAGGTCCGTGCGGCAGACGCCGCAGTAGTCGACCCGGACGGCGAGGTCGTCGGGGCGCAGGTCGCGCCGTTCCAGCGGTGCGCGGCGCAGCGTCGGCCCGGTCGCCCGCCAGCCCACAGTGGTCCTCATGACTCTCTCCGGCTCTTCAGACAGACTGTTCGGTCTATTTGAGCCTAGGCGCCCGTTCGGCATCAGGCAAACCAACTGTTCTGTTTAAGCGTGGGATAGTCTGCGGAGATGCCCGACCGCACCCCCGACCACACCCCCGACCACACCCCCGGCCACACCCCCGACCAGCCCCTGACCTCCCGCGGCGCCGCCACCCACCGGCGCATCCTGGACGTCGCGACCCGGGAGTTCGCCGAACACGGGATCGCCGGGGCGCGCGTCGAGCGGATCGTGGCCGCCGCCCGCACCAACAAGGCTCAGCTCTACGCGTACTTCGGCAGCAAGGACGGGCTGTTCGACGCGATCTTCTTCGGCTCGCTGGACCGCATCGTGAACGTCGTCCCGATCGACGCCGGCGACCTCGCGGACTGGGCCGTGCGCCTCTACGACGAGTACCTGCGCCGCCCCGACCTGATCCGGCTGGCCACCTGGGCGCGGCTGGAGCGGCGTCCGGCGGGGCACCTGGTCGACGACGCCGACCGCCGCGACGACGCCAAGCTGCGGGCCGTCGCCGAGGCCCAGGCGGCGGGCCGGGTGCGGCCGGGCGACCCGTTCGACGTGCTGGCCCTCGTCATCGCCATGTCCATGGCCTGGTCACCGGTCAGCAACGTCTACGCGGCGACCGCCGACGAGCCCGCGGACGTGCACGACCGCCGACGCGCCCTGCTCCGCGACGCGGTCCGCCGCGCCACGGCACCGGACTGACCTCAGCGGGCCCCGGCGACCCGGCCGGCCCCGGCGGCGCGGTCCCCCTGGAGCCTGGTGAGCCGGGAGACGAAGAGCACGGCGAACACGGTGCTCACGACGGCGACGACGTCGCCGCCCAGGGCGTTGAGGACGGTCTCCCTGGCGCCCGCGGCGGTCTTCCTCTCGTCCCAGGTCTGGTAGGCGCTCAGTTCTGTCGCGAGGTGGGCCACCCAGAGCCACCACCAGGTGTGCATCAGCCACCGTCCGGCGCCCGCCGGGCGGCCGGTCGTCGCCGTCCAGATGTCGTTGGCGATCTGCTTGGGCAGGAGGACGTTGGCGACGGGGATGAACCAGGAGCCCACCGCCAGGCCCGGCCGGTAGCGGATGCGGCCCGGCGCGAACGACTCGGCGTTCTGCCGCATCCGGCGGAACCAGCACACCCACACGACCGCCGCCGCGAGCAGCACCAGCAGGCCCAGGCCGTCGGCCACGAGACCCGTCACCTGCAGCGCCCTGAAGTCGTCGATGCCCCTGGGGGACGACGAACCGGACCGCCCGCCCAGCTCGCCGTAGACGGTCGCAAGGACGATGAAACTGAACAGCACCGGCACGACGAACAGGATGAGCAGGACGTTCAGCGCCGTGGCCAGCCCCTTCGCCGGGCGGGCGGCCGGCGGGGCGTACGGCGACGGGGTGACCGGCGCCGCCGCGGGGGCCGGGGTGGCGTACGGCGAGGGCCGGGCGGCGCCGGGCCCCGCGTCGAGCGGTGAGCGGCCCTGCCACGGGGGCGTCGCCGGACCGTACGCGGCGGGCGGCGGCCCGAAGCCCGCGGCGGGAGCCGCTCCGACGGGAGCCGCTCCGGCGGGAGCCGCTCCGACCGGCGACCGGTCCTCCGGGTCCTCGCTGTCCAGGAGCTGTACGGCGTGCCGGCCCAGCTCCGCCAGCACCTCGCCGGGCAGCCACGCGCCGCCCGGGGTGTCGTCCGCGCCCGCCATGTCCTCGATCGACGTCAGCAGTTCCTCGGGGGTGGGGCGCTTCTCGGGCTCCTTCACCAGGCAGGCCGAGACGACGCCCTGCCAGGGTTCGGGAACCCCGGTCAGGTCCGCCTCCTCGGTCGCGATACGGAAGAGCAGCGAGTGCAGCCCGCCCTCGTCGGTGCCGAAGGGCATCCGGCCGGTCGCCGCGTAGGCCAGCACCGCGCCGAGGCAGAAGACGTCACTCGCGTACGACACCTTCTCGCCGCGCACCTGCTCCGGGGACATGAAGCCGGGCGACCCCACGACGGCGCCGGCTTTGGTGAGCCCCTCGGCGGACTGCGTGGAGGCGTCCAGGGCGCGGGCGATGCCGAAGTCGATGACGCGGGGCCCGTCGATCGTCACCAGGACGTTGGAGGGCTTGAGGTCGCGGTGGACCAGGCCGGCGGCGTGGATGGCCTGCAACGCCCGCGTCAGGCCCGCCGCCAGCACCCGCAGGGTGGGGGACGGCAGCGGCCCGTACTGCCGGTCGACGACCTCGGCGAGCGAGGGCCCGGCGACATACCCGGTGGCGACCCAGGGGGTGGGGGCGTCGGTGTCGGCGTCCAGCACCGGCGCGGTCCACTCACCGCCGACGCGCTGCGCCGCCCGCACCTCCTGCGCGAAACGCCGCCGGAAGTCCGGCATGCGGGCCAGTTCCTCCCGGACGGTCTTGACGGCCACCGTCCGGCCCCGGTCGGAGCGCGCCAGGTACACCCGGCCCATGCCGCCCTCACCGAGCCTGCCGAGCAACCGGTACCTGCCGATCCGTTCGGGATCATCCGGAATCAACCCGTCCATGCCTGCTCCCTCTCCCCCGACGACACTTTGCGCACCGGGATTGGGGACGAGGATAGAGACAGGGGGCGACGGGTGGAAAAGCCGGTGCTCCCGGCGCAGTTGACCCCGTCGGGCCCCGCGGTCGTGGCCGCGGCCGCGGACCCGCCCCTCTCCGCGCCCCCGTCCGTGACACCATCACCTGCGTGCTCGACATCGGCTACGCCCTCTCCACCCGCTTCCCGGACCCGCCGCAGACGGACTACCGCCGCGCGGACGTCCACGCGCTGCGCCACGACCTGTTCTGCGGGGACGTGTACCTCGCCGACACCAAGGCGGACCGGGAGCTGTCCACAGCCTGGGGATGGGTGCCGGTGCTCGACTTCGCCTGGGCGCTGTGCGACATCGTCGAGCACGTCGACCGCGACCCGGCCGGCTCCCGGGCCGCCCGGCCGCAGCGGGCGGAGCTGGACTTCACCGAGTCCACCGACCGCCTGCTCTTCGAGCGCCGCTTCGGCTGGGTCGACATCGAGGCGGAGTGGCTCCCGGCGGACGAACCCCCGCTCTCCTTCTCCCACACCGAACTGCGCCGCGAGGCCCGCGACTTCCTCCACGACCTGCTCGCCGACCTCACCGACCTCCACGACGACCTCGCGGACAACCCGGCCGTCTGGACCCTCCAGGCCCGCTTTCCGCGGATGCCCTCCGACTAGACAGCAAGGAGCGTCACTTCCGATGACCGCCCAGCCCGCGCCGTTCAAGCCTTCCCTCGTCAAAGCGGTGTTCCGGGACGTGACCCCGCTGCACGTCTCCCGGTCGGCCGCGTGGGCCGCCGCGTCGGTGACGCGGACGGTGCTGACGGAGATCATCGACGGCGCGAGGAGAGCGGCGGCGGAGCAGTCCCGGAGGAAGCTGATACCCGGGGACCTGATCTCGGCGACCGACCGCGACGTCGAGCTGGAAGTGGGGGGCACATGGTACGAACACAGCCCGACGTTCCGATGCCGGACCGGTGACCTGTACGACGCCGACGGTGTCCTCGTCCCCCTTCGTCAGCGCAGGGGGACGCGCACCCCAAGTGCCGTGGCCGGAGCCCACCGGTTCGAGGCCGGGATGAGGAAGCTGCTGCGGAGCCGGGGTGCGACGGCCGTCCCGGCGATGGTCCGCGACCTGGACGGCATCGCGAGCGTGTTCCTGACGGACCTCGCCCGGGGCGCGGCCGTGGTCGTCCGCGAGGGCGGGGTCAAACGCTTCGGCACGGTCATCCTGGGGACGCCGGACGAAGCGGCCGCGCTCCCGTTCCCCAAGGATGTCGTCGGGGCCCTGTCCACCCGCACGGGAGACCGGCGGACCGTCGGCAGGGACGACGTCCTGGCCGCCACCACGATGGTGTTGTTCGGCGACCTCAGGCAGCGGGCCCTCACAGAAGCAAAGGTGTCCACACGGAACATCTCGGCCTCGACTGGTAACGAGGGCGACGTCTGACAGCGGTCACACCCAGGTGAGATTCTATCCACCGGGCCGACGTGCAGCCGCCTGCGGTCGGCCGACGGGCGCCCGTCGGCCCGCCACCGCGCAAGGCGCACGGTGATCTCGTCCCACAGCCGAGCCGGGCCGCCCTGCCGCACCATCCACCGTGCGCCGTCCTGGAAGAGGACCGCCCATGTCCCGGCGGCACGTCGATCAGGACGTGTTCCGTCCTGCCGTCACGTTCCAGTGTGAGCCGCTGTGCGTGCGGTGCGGCGAACTGCGCGACGAAGCGCGCGGTCCAGTCGTCGAGCACGTCCGCGCCCGGTTCGGCGGGGAGCGCGTCGCCCTCGCCGAGATTCGGCAGGAGACCCAGCGGCGGCGGGAGATGAGGGCGCGCGAGCATGAACGAGACCTGTCCGACCTGATCGGGGAAGACGGCTCCGGCCACCTGCGTCACGAGGGAGTCGAAACCACCATCCGCCGTCCGCGGTCACGGCGAAGCCGAAAGCACCGAAGTTCAGCCCGAAGTCGGCAAGGAACCGAATCAACGCCTCGCGCATCCCGTCCGGGCAGGCGACCGCAGCCCCGCTCTCCTTCGGGAGGGCGGGGCCGCTTTCGTGCGTCCAGGGGTTTCCGTGAGAGCGAGACCCCTACGCCTGATTGGGGACGACGGCGCTGGGAACCGGCATACCTCGGCCCCACAGCTCTTCGGCGTGCTCGGAGAACCGGTCGAACAGTCCGCCCTGCCCTCGGCGCCGCACGTGCATCAGCGGGGAGTCGTGGCCGACGACGCGCGCCAGATGCGGGGTGATCAGCGCCTGGTCGTCGAAGCGGAAGACGGACAGGCTCACGTGGTTCACTGCATCCTCGGCCGCCGAGTAGCGCACCTCGATCTCCGGAACGTCAGCCAGCTTGGCCAGCTCTTCCAAGGACATGTGGATGCGGGTGGACACCGTGAGCGCCACGCCCTCGATGGCTTCCCGCTGCCTGGTGACGTCGCCGTCGGGGTCGCCGAGCAGGAACCGCACCCGGCACCCAGCCGCCGCCTTCTGCCGCAGCGTCGCCGCGATCGCCGGTACCTGGGTCCACAGGAAGTAGTTGGTGTACCCGGCGAAGAGCAGCTCCTCGGACGCGTCAGCGATCATCCCTGCCCAGACTGTCGACGGGCAGGCAGATCGGTACGGGTAGGTCTGGACGACTTCGCGGTCCCCGCCCGTCTTCAGCCGGTCCCTGACGGCCTTGGGCCACAGCATGTCTGACTCAACTCCCAACGCCTGCGATGCGTCTTCCCTGTTCCGTGCGTGCGGGATCAGCTCGTCGTCGGCGATCCAGCGCTCCACCGTCTTCCCCGAGACACCGACGCGAAGCGCGAGCTGCCGCGGCGAAAGTCCGGCGGAATCCATAGCTGATCGTAAGGCCGTATTCAAGGCTCCCCCTGTGGACGTTTGGACGCTTTCGAAGCTAGCGCCCTTACGCCCCAACTGTCTGCCCGCCCGCGCCGGTTAGGGCCTGATGGGGCATCACCATGGGCTGGAAGACCCCGGCGACCGCGCGAACGGCCCCGGGGCGTGACCAACGCTGCAAGGAGCGTCGACATGGCAAACGCTGCAACCCCGGCCGCCACCGAAGCGGGGGGAGCCTCGGCCCCGCCGGACATCGCCACGGTCCGCGATACGGCGCGCCGGCTGCTCGCGGCTGACGCCGAGTCGTTCGAGGCCGCGGAGGTCGCGGAGATGACCGCTCGGCTGCGCGAGGACATCGCCGGGCTGATCCCCGCGGTGGAGGCCCTCACCCGAGCACTGCCCAAGGACGACGTTCCCCGGGCGTGCGCACTGGCGTGCATCGGAGAGGCCCGCATGCGGCTCCGCCTCGGCGACGGCGACACCGACCGGGTGCGCCTGTCCGTCGCCGTCCGTATGGCCCGCACCGCGAACGCCCTCGCCGACCACCACCAGGCCCTGGGTCGCGCGTCGTAGGCCGCCCACAGACTCCCGCCCAGGCCGGGCAGACCCGGCAAGGTGCCCCGACCCGGGCGGGCCATCCCCATCCGCAACCAGCGAAGGAGATCCCGTGACCCTACCTCCAGGCCCGACCCCGCCGCCCGCCCTGGCGCTGCCCGCCCTCGTGCGCATGCTCATCACCGACCAGCAGTTCGCCAGCGTCCGCGGCACCGTCATGGACGCCAACCCGGACATGGCCAAGGAGATGGCCGGCCGGATCGTCGACGAGGGCCTCAAGTTCGTCGCGGCCTGCGCGACCAACCCGGGCGTGGGCCTGGCCCCGTCGCGGATCGTCGACGAGGGCTGGCACGCCCTGATCCTGCACACCCATATGTACGCCAGCCTGTGCGAGCGGCTCGGCGGCGCGGGCACGTTCGTACACCACTCCCCGGGCTACGACCCCACCAGCTACGACCCGCCGATCCTGGACCGGACCCGCGAGACCATCGCGGCGCTCGGCTGGGAGGCGGACCCGGAGCTGTGGGGGCCGCCGACGGACGAGACCCTCGTCTCGGTGGCGGCGAAGTGCCAGCACGCCCCGGAGTGCACCATCATCATCACGCCCAAGCCGAAGCCCGGGGCGGCGTAGCCTGCCCGTGAAGGGAGGCACCGTGTCCGAATGGATCGACCCACGCTACGCGGAACTGGTGGCAGCGTGGAGACGTTCGCAGCAGCCCGCCACGCGTGACCCGAAGGAGCAGCGGCCTGTCCGGGGATTCGTGTCCCCGCCCAAGCCCTGACCGCTCACCGCGGCCCCGGATCGACGTCCCCCGTCGTCGGTCCGGGAGCCGCGGGGTTGCGTGAGCGGAGGTCCCCGAGAGGGCTGGACTCCCCGGAGCGAGCCGGAGGAGTCGTGATGGGGTGGCCGGTCTCGTGGAGTTCGCCAAGCTCCACGGGTGACCTGCGCCCACGATCACCCTTGAGTAACCGGTCCTCGCCAAAGTACTGGCGGGGACCGGGGGCCGGGGCTCTACTCCTCCCCCAGCACCCGCACCCCCAGCTCCGCCGCCAGCACCGGGGCGAGGTCGAGGAGTTGGGTGGGGCTGATCACCGCGCCCGAGAGGCGGTCCACGCCTCGGGACAGGTCCAGTGGGGCGGCGCCGCGCAGGTCGACGTCGGTGAGGGTGGCCGCGCTGAGGTCCGCCTGCTTCAGGGCGCAGTCCACGAACTCGACCCGCTCCAGGCGGGCGCCCCCGAAGTCCGGCTCGACCAGGACGCAGCTCTCGAAGACGACGTCCTTGAGGCGGGCCCGGCGCAGGTTGAGATAGTCGATCTTGCCGCCGCGGATCAGGACCCGCTCCAGTACGGCGCCGTGCAGCTGGGTGCCGCCGAGGCGGGCGTCGAGCAGCTCCACGTCGCGCAGGGTCGCCTCCGCGAGGTTCGTGCCGACGCCCCGGACGCCGGTGAGGCGGGTGTCGAGCAGCCGGGCGGCGCGCAGTGAGGCCTCGTCCAGCGCGCAGCCGGTCAGCGCGCAGTCCATGAAGCGGGCGCCCGCGCCGTCCTGGCCGGTCAGGTCCGTCTCCCGGAAGTCCAGCGCGTCGTAGTCCCCGTCCGGCTCCAGGCCGCCGTCGTCCTCGTACGGCGTGAGCGGCGGCAGGCGCAGCTCCGGGCGTCTCGCCGCTCGGAGCGTCGTCGTGCCGCGCCCGCCCGCCGTTCCCGCCGTGCCCGTCGTGCCCGTCGTGCGTGCCGTTCTCCTCGCCATGCGAACATGCTGCACCCCGCCACTGACATCCCTCCGCGACCTGCGGAAATCTTCCTTCCTCCGGCCGGATGTCACATCCGGCACCCCCTCGGACGTCGTACGGGCAGACAGGCGCCGTGCCAGGCGACCCGACCGCGACCCCGAACCGAGGGAGAACCCGAGCCATGCATCGCATCACCGTCATCGGCGGCGGCTTCGCCGGACTGACCGCGGCCATCACCGCCGCCGAGGCGGGCGCCAAGGTCACCGTCCACGAGGCCCACCACACGCTCGGCGGACGGGCCCGGACGGCCGACGGCCCCTACCGGACCAATGACGGCCCGCACGCCCTCTACAACGGCGGCCCGCACTGGGCCTGGCTGCGCCGGCGCGACCTGATCGGTCCGCTCGCCCCCATCCCGCCGCTGGAGGCGGCCCGGCTGCGGCTGCGGCACAAGGGGGCGCTGCGCCGCACCCCGCCGTTCGCCATGCTGAAACTGCTGCGCCGGGGGGTGGGGCCGGCGCCGGTCGACGTCGACTTCCTGACCTGGGCGACCGGGATCGCGGGTGAGGAGGGGGCCCGGGCCGCCGCCCACTACTGCGCGGTCGCCCTCTTCCACCACGATCCGGGGTCGCTGTCCGCCGCCTTCGTGCAGGAGCGGCTGCGCCGGGCCGCCAAGCTGCCGCCCGAGGCGCACTACCCGCGCGGCGGCTGGGGCGGGGTGGTGGACCGGATGGCCGCCCTGGCCTGGAACCTCGGGGTGCGGATGGAGACGCTGTCCCGCGTGGACACGCTGCCCACCGACGCCCCCGTCATCGTCGCCACGTCCCTCGACGCGGCCCGCCGGCTGCTGGACGACCCCGCGCTGACCTGGCCGAGCGGCCGCACCACCCTGGTCGACCTGGCCGTACGGACCCGGCGCGGCGACGCCTTCGCCGTCTCCGACCTGGACGCGCCGGGGTGGATCGAGCGGTTCACGGCGCAGGACCGCACGCTCGCGCCGGCGGGCGAGCAGCTGATCCAGGGGCAGATCCCCATCGCGCCCGACGAGTCGAAGGCGGACGGCACCGCACGCGCCGAGCACCTGCTCGACCTGGGCTTCCCCGGCTGGCGCGAGCGGCTGACCTGGCGGCGCGAGGCGGTCGCGAACGGCCGTACCGGCGCCGTCGACCTGCCCGGCACCACCTGGCGCGACCGGCCGGCCGTCGACCGCGGCGACGGCGTCTACCTCGCCGGTGACCAGGTCGCCTCGCCCGGTCTGCTCTCCGAGGTCTCCTTCAACAGCGCCCTGACGGCGGTCTCCCTCGCCCTCGGGCGGCGCGAACTTGACCTCAAGCGTGCTTGAGGTCGTTGAGTGGGGCCGGTAACCGCTCCACTCCTCAAACCTGGGGGTCTCGCCATGCACGCCATCCGACTGCACTCCTTCGGCCCGGCCGGGAATCTCGTCCTGGACGAGGTCGAGGACCCGGCGCCCGGCCCCGGCCAGGTCCGCATCGCCGTCCGCGCGGCGGGCGTCCACCTCCTGGACACCGCCCTGCGCGAGGGCGTCAAGGGGCCCTCGCCCACGCTTCCGGAGCTGCCCACCATCCCCGGCCGCGAGGTCGCCGGCCTCGTCGACGCCCTCGGGCAGGGCGCGCCGGAGAGCTGGCTGGGCAGGCGCGTCGTCGCCCACCTCGGCTTCGCCCCGGGGGGCTACGCCGCACTCGCCGTCACGGACCTCGCCCGCGTCCACGAGATCCCCGCGAACCTGGACTTCGCCGAGGCCGTCGCCATGATCGGCACGGGGCGTACGGCGATGGGCATCCTGCAGTTCGCCGACCTCGGACCCGGCTCGGTGGCCGTGGTCCCGGCTGCCGCGGGCGGCATCGGCACGCTGCTGGTGCAGTACGCGAAGAACGCCGGCGCCACCGTGGTCGGCCTCGCGGGCGGCCCGGACAAGACCGCGCTCGTCGCCGCGAACGGCGCCGATCTCGCCGTCGACTACCTGGACCCCCAGTGGCCGGCGAAGGTCCGCGCCCATCTGGGCGGCAGGGAGGCCACCGTCGTCTTCGACGGCGTCGGCGGGGACGTCGCCCGCGAGGCGGTCGCCCTGCTCGGTCCCGGCGGCCGCCACCTGGTCTTCGGCTGGTCGGGCAAGGGCCTGCACGACGGCGCCCCGTACTTCGTCGACGGCGTCTCCCAGCAGGTGCTCGGCCCGGTCATGATGGAACGGGCCGGCGGCGCCAACCCCGTACGCACCCTCGAACTGCGCGCCCTCGCCGAGGCCGCCGAGGGCCGGCTCGTCCCGGCCGTGCGGCGCTTCCCGCTCGCCGACGCCGCCGCCGCGCACCGCGCCCTGGAGAACCGGGGAACCACCGGGAAGGTGGTCCTCGAACCATGACCGGCGGCCTGCGCGGCGATCCGCCCGGCGGCTCGGGCAACAGGATGCGACACCTCCCGAATCGTGGTCTTCTGGCGAAATGAGTGGCTCCCGGACAGGTCGGACAGGTGGGCCCGCCGCGCCCGCGGAGGCCGACCCCCGCCGCTGGTGGGGGCTGGTGGTGATCGCCCTGGCCCAGTTGATGGTCGTCCTCGACGCGACGATCGTGAACATCGCGCTGCCCTCGGCCCAGCGCGATCTGGGCATGTCCGACGCCAACCGCCAGTGGGTGATCACCGCCTACACCCTCGCCTTCGGCGGCCTGCTGCTGCTCGGCGGGCGGGTCGCGGACCTGGTGGGGCGCAAACGCACCTTCGTCATCGGGCTGATCGGCTTCGCCGCCGCCTCCGCGATCGGCGGCGCCGCCACCACCTCGGCGATGCTCTTCGGCGCCCGCGCCCTCCAGGGCGTCTTCGCCGCCGTCCTCGCGCCGTCCGCGCTGTCCCTGCTGACGACGACGTTCACCGACCCGAAGGAACGCGGCAAGGCCTTCGGCATCTACGGCGCGCTGGCCGGCAGCGGCTCCGCGATCGGCTTCATCGTCGGCGGCGTGCTCACCGAGTACCTGAACTGGCGCTGGTGCCTGTACGTCAACATCCCCATCGCCGTCATCGCCGTGATCGGCGCGTTCGCCCTGCTGCACGACCGGCCCGGGCACGCCGACGCCCGGCTCGACGTGCCCGGCGTGGTCCTCGGCTGCGGCGGTCTCGTCGCCCTCGTCTACGGCTTCAGCGAGGCCCAGCCCCGCGGCTGGACCGACCCGCTGGTGCTGGCCCTGTTCGGCCTGGCCGTGGTCCTCCTGGCCGCCTTCGTGTGGTGGCAGACCCGGGCGCCGACGCCCCTGCTGCCGCTGCACGTCATCCGGGAACGCAACCGCGCGGGCTGCTTCCTGACGATGATGCTGGCGGTCATCGGCATGTTCGGGCTGTTCCTGTTCATGACCTACTACCTCCAGGAGATCCTGGGGTACTCCCCCGTGAAGACCGGCCTGGCGTTCCTGCCGCTGACCGCCGCGATCGTCGTGGGCTCCACCCAGATCTCGGCCCGGCTGCTGCCGCACGTGGGCCCGCGCATGCTGATGGTCCCCGGCATGCTCCTCGCCTCCGGCGGCATGGTGATCCTCACGCGGATGACCGTGCACTCGGAGTACGTCTCCGAGATCCTCCCGGCGCTGCTCCTGATGGGCCTCGGCATGGGTCTGACCTTCATGCCGGTGTTCTCCACGGCCACCGCCGGGGTCGCCCCGAAGGACTCCGGCGTGACCTCGGCGACGGTCAACACCTCGCAGCAGGTGGGCGGCTCGATCGGCACGGCGCTGCTCAACACCATCGCGACCAGCACGAGCGCGTCGTGGATCGCGTCGCATCTGCGGGACCCGTCCCAGCGGGAGCTGATCGTGCGGGAGGGGATCGTGCACGGGTACACGGTCGCCATCTGGGTGGCGGCCGGGGTGATGCTGCTGGCGGGGGTGGTGGCGGGGGTGATGGTGACGGCGAAGGCGCCCAAGCACGGGGTGCCGGCGGATCGGGCGGTGCGGGAGCCGGTGGGCTGAGGGCGGGGTGGGGTGCGCGGCCCGGCGCTGCGGGGTGCCGCTGCGCCCACCCGTGCCGCCCTGCGGCACGACTGCCCGCAGCTGGGTAGACGACTGCCCGCAGCTGGGTAGCCTCTGGGGGTGATTGTCGTACCTGAAGGGCTCGTTGCCGCGCAGGCCAAATACAACGGGGCGGCCGGGCGGGCCTTCGTCGAGGGGCTGCCCGCGCTGGCGGCCGGGTTCCTGGAGCGGTGGGAGCTGCGGCTCGACGGGCCGTCGATGCACGGGTGGGCGGCGCTGGTCCTGCCGGTGGTGCGCCGCGACGGCACCGGGGCCGTGCTGAAGCTCCAGATCCGCGACGCCGAGTCCGAGGGCGAGCCGATCGCCCTACAGGTGTGGGACGGGGACGGCGCGGTGCGGCTGCTCGACCACGACCCTGCGACCGGGACGATGCTCCTGGAGCGCCTGGACGCCGGCCGGATGCTCAGCCACGTCGCGGACTCCCGCGAGGCCGTCCTGGTCATCGCCCGGCTGCTGGCCCACCTCACCGCGGCCCCCGCACCGCCCGGCATGCGCCGTCTCGGCGACATCGCGCGGGGCATGCTGGAGCGCACGCCCAAAACCCTGGAGCGCATCCCCGACCCGGCCGACCGGCGGCTGGTCGCCGACTGCGCCGCCGCCGTGCGGGAGGTCGCCGACGAGCCGGGAGACCGGCTGCTGCACTGGGACCTGCACTACGAGAACGTCCTCGCCGCGGACCGCGCCCCCTGGATCGCCATCGACCCCAAGCCGCTGGCCGGCGACCCGGGGTTCGACCTGCTGCCCGCCCTGGACAACCGCTACGACCCGGGCGAGACCCGGTGGCGTTTCGACGCCATGACCGACGTCCTCGGGCTCGACCGGGAGCGGGCCCGCGCCTGGTCGCTGGGCCGCGTGCTGCAGAACAGCCTGTGGAACGTCGAGGACGGCGACCCGCTGGAGACGGAGCAGCTGGAGATCGGGCGGCTGCTGCGCGACCTGTGAGGACCGCGCGGGTCACCGGCGTTCCTCAGCGCCGGCTGTCGGGGCGCGGCTCCCGTTCCCGGCGTCCGCCGCGCTCCAGGGCGGCCGGCAGCTCCGTCCTGCGCCGTATCCGCAGCTTGCGGTAGGTACTGGTCAGGTGGGTCTCCACGGTCCGCCGGGCGAGGTGCAGCAGGTCGGCGATCTCGGTGTTGGTGCGGCCGTCGGCGGCCAGTTCGGCGATCCGGCGCTCACTGCCGGTCAGTGCGTCGGCGCCGGTGCGGGACGCCACCGGGCCGCGGGCGCCGCCCTCGCGCAGGGCCTGCCCGGCCAGGGTGAGCCAGCGCAGGGCGCCCTTGCCTTCGGCCAGTTCCGCCGCCTCGCGCAGCCGGGCCCGGGCGCGTCCGCGCTCGCCCGCGCCGAGCAGCTGGCGGCCCTGGGCCAGCAGCGCGGGGATCAGCTCCATGTCGGTGTCGGCGGGCGCGTCCCGCAGGGTCCGTACGGCCTCCTCGGCCAGTTCCAGGCCGCGGCGCCCGCCGGTCGCGGTGCCCAGCACGCGCAGGGCGCGGCCCACGGTGCGCGGGGTGTTCCACACCCGGGCCAGCCGCAGTTCCTCCGTCGCCAGGGCCAGTGCCTCCGGGCCGCCGCCCAGCGCCAGCCGGCATTCGGCGACGGCGGTCCGCCACGGGGTGACGACCGGGCTGATCACCTCCCGGGCCGCCTGGCGGCGCCCGCACTCCAGGAAGTCGTGCAGGGCGCCCGCCGGGTCGCCGGTGGCGGCGCGCAGGACGCCCCGCGCGTACAGGTAGCGGTTCAGCTCCCAGTTCTCCGGCACCTCGCGCAGGTCGAAGCGGTCGGCGTAGTGCAGGGCCTCGTCGGTGCGGCCGGTGTGCACCAGGGCCATCAGGGCGTGGGCGTCCCGGTTGGTGGGTCCGGGGCCGGGTCCGGGCCCGCGGTCGGCGGCGAGGGCGAGCAGCCGGGCGTGGTCGCCGCGGGAGGCAACGATGTCGGCGCGGGTGTTGAGCAGCGCGTGCTGCATCGGGTGCAGCAGGGCGGGGTGCTGTCCGGCCAGGCCGCGTTCCACGAGCCGTTCGGCCTCGTCGAGTTCGTCGGCCCACTGGGCGACCGCGGCGGCCGTG
Source organism: Streptomyces sp. NPDC059906 (assembly GCF_042730645.1). Classification (NCBI taxonomy): domain Bacteria; kingdom Bacillati; phylum Actinomycetota; class Actinomycetes; order Kitasatosporales; family Streptomycetaceae; genus Streptomyces; species Streptomyces sp. NPDC059906. The sequence continues at coordinate 173,351 of NZ_JBHWKU010000007.1, read as the reverse complement.
CCGAGGAGGAAGGGTTCGGCCAGCGGGTCGGTGGGCTGGGCGAGCAGGTCCCGCACCCGGACCATCGCCTCGTCGGCGGAGATCAGCGCGGCCGTCGCCGCGTACCGCACCAGCAGGGCCTGCCCCGCGGTGCCGACCAGTTCCGGGGAGTGCCGACCGGTCTCGGACAGCCACCGGTACACCTCCTGCCGGGTCGCCAGGTCCTCGTCGGACAGCAGCGCGGTGGCGGTCTGCACGGTGCGGGCCAGGCCCGGGTGGCCGGACAGCCGGCCCTCGGTGCGGCGCAGTACCTCCATCGCCGTACGGATCTCGCCGCGCCCTGCCAGGGCGGTGCCGAGGGCGACGGCGGTACGCACCCGGTTGCGCGGCTCGGCGGGCAGGTGCTGGGCCTCGGCGAGCCGGGCGATGGCGGCCGGGGTGTCGGCCGACGCGTACTCCAGGGAGCCCAGTTCGGTCAGCAGCCGCTGCCTGAGATCGTCGGACACCGGCTCGTCCAGCGCCCGGCGCAGATAGCCGACGGCGTCGGCGGGACGGGCGTCGTGCACGGCGACGGTCACGGCGTCGCGCAGGACGCGCAGCGCCCAGGACAGGCCGACGGCCGGGGTGCGCAGCAGGTGCCGGGCGACCGACTCGACACGGTCGCCGCGGCGCAGCATCGCCTCCGCCGCCGACCGGTGCACGGCCTCGCGGCGCGGCCGGGGCCAGCCGGTCAGTACGGCGTCGCGCAGCAACGGGTGCGCGTAGCGGGGGCGGCCGCGCTCGTCGGGGCGCAGCAGACCGAGCCGCGTCATGGCGGCGAGCCAGCCCTCGATCCGCGCGGGGTCGGCCCCGGCCGCCTCGGCGAGCACGTCGACCGGGTCCCCGGCCGACCCCTGCGCCGGGGGCGGGGGCGGGGTGCGCCACAGCGTCGTACGGTGCGGCGCGTGGGCGGGCGGTCCGGTGCGGCCGTAGGCGGCGCGGGGTGCGGACTCCGGTCGTCCGTCGTAAGGCTCGCCGTACGGCCGGTGGAACGGGTACGGTGCCCCGCCGACGGGTCCGGCGAGTTCGTCGGGGTGCGGATACGGGCCGTGCTCCGGGAGCCCCGCGCCGGGGCCGGGGCCGCCGGGCAGCGGTGTCCGCGGATCCGCGCCGCCGCCGGGGTCCGCGCTCCACACGTCCCGGCAGCCCGGCGCGATGTCCCGAGGCCGACGCGTCCGCGCCGTGGGCGTCTCATGAGTGTGCCGACGCACGACACCGAACACCGAGCCCGGCCGGTACGCACCGTCCGACGGCGGGGTCTGCGGGTACGTGCCGTCCGACAGCGGGGTCTGCGGGTACCCGGCACCCGACAGCGGGGTCTGCGGGTACGCGCCGTCCGACAGCGGGGCCTGCGGGTACCCGGCACCCGACGCAGACGCCTGCCGGTCCACGGCACCGAACGGCGAAGCCTGCCGGTCCGCGCCGTCCGACGGCGACGCCTGCCCGTACGCGGTGCCCGGCGGCGACGCCTGCCCGTACGCGGCACCCGACGCAGACGCCTGCCGGTCCGCGGCACCGAACGGCGAAGCCTGCCGGTCCGCGCCGGCCGACGGCGAAGCCTGCCCGTACGCGCTGTCCGACAGCGGGGCCTGCGGGTACGCGCCGTCCGACGGCGGTACCTGCCCGTACGCGGCACCCGACGCAGACGCCTGCCGGTCCGCGCCGGCCGGCGGCGATGCCTGACCGTACGCGCCGTCCGACGGCGGTGCCTGCCCGTACGCGGCACCCGACGCAGACGCCTGCGGGTACGCGGCATCCGACGGCGACGCCTCCCAGTACACGCCGTTCAGCGGCGACGCCTGCCGGCCCGCGGCATCCGACGGCGACGCCAGCCGGTCCGCGCCGGCCGGCGGCGATGCCTGACCGTACGCGCCGGTCAACGGCGACGCCTCCCGGTACACGCCGTCCGACGGCGGGGACTGCCGGTACGCGGCGCCCGGCGGGGACGGCTGTGGGTGTGGGAGGGCATGCCGGAGGGCGGCCCGGTGGTCCGGCGGGCCGGTGGGCCAGGCCTGTTCCAGGGCCGCCAGGCAGCGCGCCACGTCGGCCGTCGCCGGGCCCGCGCTGTTCAGCCACCAGGAGACGGCCGCCGGGTAGGACCCGGGGTACAGCGCGGCGCAGCTGTCCGGCACGGGCGGGACGCCGTCGGGGTGCGGGGTGCCGCCGAGGTCGTCCAGCAGGGCGTGCAGGAGCAGCGGGCTGCCCGCACCGGCCCGTACGCACTCCTCGGTCCAGCGGGCGGACGCGTCCGGGAAGGCGTCGCGGACCAGCCCGGCCGCCGCCGAGTCGCTGAGCGGGGCGAGGGTGTGGGTGCGCACCAGGGACGGCGACAGCGCCTGGGTGAGTCCGGCGGGCCGCGGGTCGACGTCGTACTGGCTGCGCTCGGTGGCGACCAGCAGTACCGGTAATCGGTCGACGTGCCGGGCCGCCTCCGTCAGCCAGCGGCGCGAGGAGTCGTCGGCGAGGTGGACGTCGTCGACGGCCACCAGCACCGGTCCCTCGGCCGCGTAGGAGCGCAGCAGCCGCCACAGCCGGGCCGCGCTGCCCCGGTCGTCGCCGCCGGGCGCCATGTCCGTGAACTCCGGTACCGGCCCGAGGAGGTGGAGGACCATGGCGAAGGGCACCGAGGTGTCCTCGGGCGAGCAGCGCACGCGCAGCACCCGCAGGCCGCGGTCCTCGGCGTGCCGGGCGGCGGTCTCCAGTACGGCGGTGCGTCCGGTGCCGCTGGCGCCGCGCAGCAGGACGAGGCGGCCGGTGCCGGCCCGGGCGCGCTCGATCTCGGCGGACAACAGCGCATGGGCGTCGTCGCGTTCACGGAGCGGTCCGGTCATCGGTGCCTCCTGTGGTGGATGGTGCTCCCCCGGTGTGTGAGACGAACGACTGCGGTGAACGGTGGTGCGAAGTGGCGCGGGTCACGGTGGGCCGTGGCCGCCTCCACGGGCCCCCGCGACCTCGCGGGGCCCCTCTGACCTGCCGGGACGCCCGCGCGACGGCCGTTCGCGGGGGTCGGCGCGCTGGTCTCGTGGTGTGCCTCGTGGTGCTCCACGATTGCGAAGTCCCAGCAGTCCCATAAGTGTGGAACTCGCACATCCGCTACCGGCCTGTGCCGGAGTGCGGGCACGTGAACAGGGGGGAAACGGTTGCTCAACTCACCCCGGAACACCACCACATCCATCACATCCGCCACATCCACGACGTCCACGACGTCCACGCACGGGCCGGGCAAAGCGGTCGGCGTCACCGACCGGCGGGTCCCGGTGGCGGTGTCCGCTCCGGACCCGATCAGCCGTGAGGGCGCGGTCAGCCAGTTGCGCCGGCACCCGGAGATCGACCTGCGCGAGGAGTCGGGGCCCGGCACGGTGGCCCTGCTCATCGAGGACGCGCTCGACGACGCGGCGCTCACCCGGCTGCGCCGGATCGTGCGCAGCGAGGGCGCGCGCGCCGTGCTGGTGACCGGTGCGATCCGCGAGAGCGAACTGCTCGACGTCGTCGAGTGCGGCGTCGGCGCCATCGTCTGGCGGCACGAGGCCACCGCCCACCGGCTGGTGCAGGCCGTACTGGCCGCCTCGCGCGGCGACGGCGACCTGCCGGCCGACCTGCTGGGCCGGCTCATCAGCCAGGTGGGCACGCTGCACCGAGGCGCGGCGGGTCGCCCCGGCGCCCCCTCGCTGGGCCTCGCACCCCGAGAGGTGGACGTCCTGCGGCTGGTCGCCGAGGGTCTCGACACCGGAGAGATCGCCGGCAAGTTGTCCTACTCCGAACGCACCGTCAAGAACGTGATGCACGGACTCACCACGCGGCTCCATCTGCGCAACCGCGCCCACGCCGTGGCCTATGCCCTTCGGGAAGGCTACATCTGACCGAACGGGCAATCGAGAGCGGGCCCGTCGGTCCGCGCGGGCACGGCATCCTGCCCGTCCGTCGTCCCCGGGGCGCGTGCGGGCGGGACGGGCCGGAGGAACGATCGGTGAGAGCATCGGTGACCGGCACCGGTGACCGGCGGCAGCGGGCGGGCCGCGCGGACTCGAGTGCGGGCAGAGCGGGAGCGCTAGCGTGATCCACGAGGTGGACGAGGTCCTCAAAGCCCTCCTCAAGGGCGGGGCGTTGACGGACTCGGGCATCGACGTGGCCTTCGAGGCACCCACCCGTGACTGGGCGGCCCGGCGCAACGCGCCCGTGGTCAACGCCTACTTGTACGACATCCGCGAGGACGTGGGCCGTCGGCACCGCGGCCAGGTGGCGGTGCGCGACCAGGACGACATCGTCGTCAAGCGCCGCCAGCCGCCCCGCTGGTTCCGGCTGTCGTACCTGGTGACCGCCTGGACGAAGACCCCGCAGGACGAACACCGGCTGCTGTCCGCCGTACTGGCGACCCTGCTGCCCCGCGAGCAGCTTCCCCCCCACGAGCTCCCCGGCGCGCTCGGCGCGATGAATCTCCCGGTGCCGATGACGGTGGCCGGTGTCCAGACCGAGTCCCGTTCCCTCGCCGAGATCTGGTCCGCCCTGGGCGGCGAGCTGAAGCCGTCCCTCGACCTGGTGGTGACCGCGCCCTTCCCGGCCTACCCCGAGTACGACGCCGGGCCCCCGGTCACCGAGGGCGCGACGGTCCGGATCGGCGGCGTCGAGGGCGACCCGCCGATGTCCGAGGGCCGCTCGCACCGGCCGCACCAGGTGGTGGCGGCCCGCGCGGCCCGCAAGGCCGTGACGGACGGCCGCACGAAACGACAGTGACGACAGTGACGACCGCCGACACCCGCACTCCCGCCCCCGCCCCCGCTCCCGCCCCCGCCTCGACCACCGGCACACCGGCCGCCGCCCCGCCCGGCGATTCCGGCCGGGCGCTGCTCGCCCGGCTCGAAGTCCTGCGGGAGCGGGTGGCCGCGCTGGTCGAGCACCGCACCGCCGACGACCCCACGGCCGACGATCCGCTGCGCGGCCTGTACCTGCCCGACGAGGCCGTCCACCACCTGCTGCGCACCTGGCCGTCCGCCGACGCCGAGCCCGCAGCCGCGGCCGTGGGCGAGGGCGTGGCCGCGGGCGTGGGCGAGGGCGTGCCCGTGGCGCCCGTCCCCGCCGGCACTCCGGCCGGCCTCGGGGACCGGCTGGCCCGGCTGGCCGAGCAGGCAGGGCTGACCGAGCTGGACAAGGCCGCCCTGCTCGTCGCCCTCGCCCCCGACGTCGACCGTACGTTCGAGCCGCTCTACGGCTACCTCAACAACGACGTGAGCCGCCGCCGCGCCACCGTGGGCCTCGCCCTCGACCTGTGCGGGGTGCCCGCGCACGTGGCCACGGCCCGGTCCCGCTTCCACGCCTCGGCCCCGCTGCGCGCCCTGGGTCTGCTGGAGGTCGAGGAACCCGAGCGCCCCTTCCTGACCCGTTCGCTGCGCGTCCCGGACCGGCTCGTCGGCCACCTCCTCGGCGACGACACCCCGGACGCCGCGCTCCTCGGCCTGCTGCTTCCGATGCCGGGCCCGCTGCCCGCCGCGGGCGGCGACGCCGACGTGTTCGTCCGGCGCCTGGCCGCCCGGCTGCAGGACGGCCCGCTCACCGCCTATCTGCGCGAACCGCGCGAGGGCGACGGCCTGGCCGCCCTCGCCACCGTCCTGGACGCCGCGGGCGCCGACGCGCTGCGCTGCACCGAGCCCGAGGACCACGTACCCGAACTGCTGCGCGAGGCCCGCCTCGGCGGCCGGGCGATCGTGGTGTCGGGCCTGCCCGAGAAGCCGGGCCCGTTGGTGCGGGCGCTGACCGCCGCGACCGGCGTGACCGTACTCATGACCGACCCGCGCCCCTACGACCCCCACTGGGCCCCGGCCGACCCGCTCGTCCTGGACGCCCCGGGCCGCCGGGCCGGTGGCGTGACCGTCTGGCGGGCCGCGCTGGGAGCCGACGCCGACGGGTTCGACCTGGCCACGGCCGTCGCCCCGTACCGGCTCGGCGGCGACCGCATCCAGCGGGCCGCGCACACCGCCCAGGCCCTCGCCGCCTTCGACGGCACCCCGGTCGGCGCCGAGCACGTCCGGCTCGCCGCCCGGCGTCAGTCGGCCTCCGGGCTGGAGAGCCACGCCCGCCGGATCCGGCCGGACGTGGACTGGCAGGACCTGGTGCTGCCCCACAAACCCCTGGTGCAGCTCCGCGAGCTGGCCCTGCGCGCCCGCCACCGCGACCGGGTCCTGGGCGACTGGCGGCTCAGCGCGGGCGGTGGCCGGGGCCGGGGCGTCCTCGGCCTGTTCGCGGGCGAGTCCGGCACCGGCAAGACGCTGTCGGCCGAGGTGGTCGCCGCCGACCTGGGCCTCGACCTGTACGTGGTCCAGTTGTCGTCGGTCGTCGACAAGTACGTCGGCGAGACCGAGAAGAACCTGGAGCGGATCTTCACGGAGGCCGACCGCACGGACGCCGTACTCCTCTTCGACGAGGCCGACGCCGTCTTCGGCAAGCGCTCCGAGGTCAAGGACGCCCACGACAAGTACGCCAACATGGAGAGCGCCTACCTGCTCCAGCGGCTGGAGTCCTTCGACGGCATCGCCCTGCTCACCACCAACCTGCGGGCCAACATCGACGAGGCGTTCACCCGGCGCCTGGACCTGGTCGTCGACTTCCCGTTCCCGGACGTCGAGCAGCGCCTGGCGCTGTGGCGGCACAGCCTGTCGCGGGTCCCGTCCTCCGACGGCATCGACCCGGGGGTGCTGGCACGGGACTTCGAGCTGGCCGGCGGTTCGATCCGCAGCGCGGTCGTCACGGCCGCGTACCTCGCCGCCGGACGCGACGACATGGTGACGGCGGACGACCTCCTGGAGGGCGCCCGCCGCGAGTACCGCAAGGCCGGGAGGCTGGTACCGGGGGAAGGCGGCTGGTGACGGCCGCCGGGTCCCCTCCGGCCGTCAGCCCTTCTTCGGGTGGATGATCTCCCACTCCTGGTCGTCGACGTTGCTGCAGTTGTCGAGCACCATCTTGGAGAAGAGGGCGCCGCCGTTCGCGCCCTCGACGCCGAGGCACTTCTGGTTGCTGGAGAAGTTGCGGATCCAGTAGGCCCCGCTCTCCTGCTTGTCGACCCACCAGAACTGGTTGTCGGTCGCGCTGGTGCTGTCGCACTTGAACTCGGTGACGGGCGTCCCCACGGAAACGGCACCGTGGTAGGGCAGGTCCATGCAGTACTGGTCCTTGATGTTCCGGATCTGGAAGAGGTCCGCCCCGCCGGGACCGGCCTTCTTGTACTTCACCTCGAGGTTCCAGATCTGGTTGTCCCCGTCGGTGTCGTCGCAGACGGCCTGCTGGACGGGTCCGTCCAGCTCGCCCTTCTCCCGTCCGGGGAGTTCGGCGCACATGTGGCTGGTGGTGTTCCGCAGCAGGATGTTCTGGGCGGGGACCACCGGCTTCACGGCCGGCTTGGCGGGCTTCTTGGACTCCCCGCCGCCCTTGTCGCCGCCGTCGCCTCCGCCGTTGTCCTTCTCCGGCTCCTTCGTGGCCGACGGCTGCTGCACCTGCGGCTGCTCGACGGGCGCCGACTCGGCACTGCTGGGGAGACTCTCCAGTGTCGCGCTCGGGCTGGGCGCGAGCGCGACACCGGCCTGTTCGGTCTTCTCCGTCGCACTGCTGCGGACCTGCGGCTTGTACGCGATCCAGATCATCACGAACGCGATCGCCAACGCCAGGAAGATCCCGAAGAATGTCGCTAGCCAGCGCGGCAGGAAACCACGCTGGACATACGTCCCCTCGACCTCCGTCGGATCAACCCCCGACCGGCGCACCGCCAGCGTGTACGGCCGCTCCTCCTTCGCACCGAACCAGATGATCTGCTTCGGCTTCAGCCTCGTCTCCACGAACGCCGCACGACCCGGCTCGATCTGCACATTCCCCGGCCGCACCTCATACGACAGATGATCACCATGATCACTGCCCGCAATCGACGCCGTCACCTTCGTATTGCCCAGGTTGTCCACCGCAAGCCGCGGCCGCCCACGGAACCGGCCCTTCACCGTCGGCGGCACCAACTCCGCCCGCACCTCGGAAAACGCGGTGATCGTCAAGTTCCCCTCCGGAACCGTCACCGCATCCGGATGCTCCGTCGGCAAAATCCGCACCGCATACGGATTCGGCCCCGCCACCGCATCAGGCGTACGAGGCGGAGCGAACGTCAGCTCCACCGTCCCCGTCGTCCCGGGATACAACCGCAGCGTCTGCGGCTCCACCGTCGTCCAGGGAGCCACATCCCCCACTGGCTCGAACCGGTACTCATCGACGACATCACCGGTATTACGCACCCTCAGGCGCACACGTGTACTACTGCCGGGGTCCACAGTCGCGGACGCGGGCTCCAGGGAAGTCCACAGGCTCACACGCCGACGCTACGGGTCAACTCCCCATGGGTCAGCGGCACCCGGGGCAGTACTCACTGCCCCGAGGTACCTGATCGTACGACTTTTCGGACCCGGCGTCAGTCCTTCGACGGGTGGATGATCTTCCACTCCTGGTCGTCGGTGTTGGTGCAGGTGGCGATGTTCAGCGGAGTCTCGGTGCCGCCGTTCTGGCCCTTCACGTTCAGGCACTTGTGGGCACTGGCGAAGTTGCGGATCCAGTAGTCGCCGCTCGCCTGCTTGTCGATCCACCACAGCTGGTTGTCCGCCTTGGTGCCGTTGCAGTGGAACTCGGCGACCCCCGTTCCCTCCGGGCGGGCGCCGTATTCACCGAGGTCCATGCACAGCTGGTCCGTGACGTTCCGGATCTGGAAGAGCTTGACCCCGTTGGGGCCGCCGTGCTCGTACTTGACCTCGAGGTTCCAGTACTCGTTGTCGCCCTCTTCGTGGCAGTTGGCCTGCTGGACGAGCCCGTTGATCTTGCCCTTGCCCCGTCCGGGGATGTCGGCGCACATGTGGGTGGTGGCGTTGCGCAGCATGACGTTCATCGCGGGCACCACGTCCGGCTTGGCGGGCTTCTTGGACTGCCCGCCGCCCTTGCCCCCGCCGTCGCCTCCACCGCCGGCGCCGTCGCTCTCGGGCTTCTCGGAGGCCGGCTGCTCGGGCTCCGTCTCGGGTGCGGACTCGGCGCTGCTGGGGAGGGTCTCCGGAGTGGCGCTCGGGCTGGGCGCGAGCGCGACTCCGGCCTGTTCGGTCTTCTCCGTCGCACTGCTGCGAACCTGCGGCTTGTACGCGATCCAGATCATCACGAACGCGATCGCCAACGCCAGGAAGATCCCGAAGAACGTCGCCAGCCAACGCGGGAGGAACCCACGCTGGACATACGTCCCCTCAACCTCCGTCGGATCAACCCCCGACCGGCGCACCGCCAGCGTGTACGGCCGCTCCTCCTTCGCACCGAACCAGATGACCTGCTTCGGCTTCAGCCTCGTCTCCACGAACGCCGCACGACCCGGCTCGATCTGCACATTCCCCGGCCGCACCTCATACGACAGATGATCACCATGATCACTGCCCGCAATCGACGCCGTCACCTTCGTATTGCCCAGGTTGTCCACCGCAAGCCGCGGCCGCCCACGGAACCGGCCCTTCACCGTCGGCGGCACCAACTCCGCCCGCACCTCGGAAAACGCGGTGATCGTCAGATTCCCCTCCGGAACCGTCACCGCATCCGGATGCTCCGTCGGCAAAATCCGCACCGCATACGGATTCGGCCCCGCCACCGCATCAGACGTACGAGGCGGAGCAAACGTCAGCTCCACCGTCCCCGTCGTCCCCGGATACAACCGCAGCGTCTGCGGCTCCACCGTCGTCCAGGGAGCCACATCCCCCACTGGCTCGAACCGGTACTCGTCGACGACATCACCGGTGTTGCGGACCCGCAGGCGCACACGCGTGCTGCTGCCGGGGTCGACGGTGGCGGACGCGGGCTCCAGGGAGGTCCAAAGGCTCACCCGCCCGACGCTAGGCGGTGCCTTACCCATACGTCAGGAGTCGCAAGGGCAAAGGCGGTTGCCCTCGCATACGTCGTCAGACCGTGATGCGCACGGCTTCCAGCTGGAGTCGGTCGTTCTCCATGTTGCTGCCGAAGTACCGCCAGTCGCCGGGCTCGGTGCAGCCCTGCTTCTGCCAGCCCTTGTCCTTGACGTGGGTGTTGGGGCAGACGGTGCCTTCGTATGTCCTGAGGGTGAACCCCTCCATGGGCGAGACCGCCTCCTTGGTGCTGCCCAGGTACATGTCGGTCTGGTCGGGGACGCTCTCCCACTTGCTGCCGTTGAGCCATGCCTCCACGACATGGGCGCCGTTGCCGGTCACGCCCTTGGTCCCGGACACGGCGATGTTCAGGGCCTTGATCGGCAGGTTCTTGCCGACGGTGCCGGCCTCGGCACCGTCGCAGACCGGAGGCTGCCAGCCCTGGTCGGCCACATAGGCGCGGTAGCAGATGTGCCGGCCCTCGCTGCGGGCGGCGACCTCCTTCACGGCCGTGGCCGCGGTGCGTACGGGCGGCTTGGGCTTCTTGGACTCTCCGCCCCCACCGCCGCCCTTGTCGCCGCCGTCGCCTCCGCCGTTGTCCTTCTCCGGCTCCTTCGTGGCCGACGGCTGCTGCACCTGCGGCTGCTCGACGGGCGCCGACTCGGCACTGCTGGGGAGACTCTCCAGTGTCGCGCTCGGGCTGGGCGCGAGCGCGACACCGGCCTGCTCGGTCTTCTCCGTCGCACTGCTGCGGACCTGCGGCTTGTACGCGATCCAGATCATCACGAACGCGATCGCCAACGCCAGGAAGATCCCGAAGAACGTCGCCAGCCAACGCGGGAGGAACCCACGCTGGACATACGTCCCCTCAACCTCCGTCGGATCAACCCCGGAACGCCGCACCGCCAGCGTGTACGGCCGCTCCTCCTTCGCACCGAACCAGATGACCTGCTTCGGCTTCAGCCTCGTCTCCACGAACGCCGCACGACCCGGCTCGATCTGCACATTCCCCGGCCGCACCTCATACGACAGATGATCACCATGATCACTGCCCGCAATCGACGCCGTCACCTTCGTATTACCGAGGTTGTCCACCGCAAGCCGCGGCCGCCCACGGAACCGGCCCTTCACCGTCGGCGGCACCAACTCCGCCCGCACCTCGGAAAACGCGGTGACCGTCAAGTTCCCCTCCGGAACCGTCACCGCATCCGGATGCTCCGTCGGCAAAATCCGCACCGCATACGGATTCGGCCCCGCCACCGCATCAGGCGTACGAGGCGGAGCAAACGTCAACTCCACCGTCCCCGTCGTCCCCGGATACAACCGCAGCGTCTGCGGCTCCACCGTCGTCCAGGGAGCCACATCCCCCACTGGCTCGAACCGGTACTCATCGACGACATCACCGGTATTACGCACCCTCAGGCGCACACGCGTACTACTGCCGGGGTCCACAGTCGCGGACGCGGGCTCCAGCGAAGTCCACAGGCTCACACGCCGACGCTACGGCCGGCCCGACGGAGCGTCAGGAACCGGCGGGGCAAAGGGCGTTGCCCCAAAGGGCCGTTCGTGCGGTGCCCGGGACTACTCGGCGTCCTCCACGTCGTCCGCGACCGCTCGCTGGGCGACGAGGGACGGGGCGGTGGTGTGCCCGGCCTTGAAGGCCGCTCCGTCGTTCACGGCCGCGACCTCGGAACTCTGGCCCGGGTCGGTGACGGCGGGGCTGCCGCCACTCCCGCTGCCCGTCTCCGTGACTCCCCGGCTGTTCTTGTCGAGGTGGCTGGCCTCGTGGGCGAGGATCTCCTCGTTGCCGATGGCGGACGGGCCGAGGAACACGTCCATACCGATCGTCATGGCCTCGGCCCCCATGGCCGCCGTCGCACGCTGGGCGACCGGGCCCGTGTACATGCGGGCGCCGGCGAGGGCGGGGTTGTCGTAGAACGGCACCGCCTTGTCGAGGAAGGAGCCGGGGAGCGTCGAGTTGGGCTCCCCCTTGGCGTCTTTCAGGAGCTGGTGCTGTCCCTCCGGGCTCCGGTCGTCGATCCCGTCGTGCCCGCAGCCCGCGCCGTGCTGGTGCGCGCTCGGGTCGATGCGGCGCTGGACGGTGTGCCCGCAGCCGGGGCCGTGCTGGTGTGCGTCCCGGGCGACGACGCGCTGGACGGCGGCGTTGCCGGCGGAGCTCTGCAGCGCCAGGACCGCCGCCGGGGTCATCGGCGCTCCGCGCACTCCGGTGGTGGGCGCCGGCGCGGCCCGGTGCGGGGCGCGGCCGCCCCGGGCGGCCTGCTGGTCGGCGGCTTCCTCGTGCGCGCGCACCATGCGCTCCCTTCGACACCGGACGTGTGACCCTCAGCCCTACCGGACCTTCCCCGCCACCGACAGGTCCACGCGGGCAACACCGGGGGCAACGGCCCCGGTGTCGCCCTCTGACACGGCGGCGCAGGGCACGGGGCGCTCAGAGCGAGGAGAGCGACTTGGCTATCGCCTCTTCCCACTCCGTCTGCAGGTCGGGGTCGTTGAGCGACGCCAGCCACTGATCGTCGTCCTGGTTGTGCTTTGCCGGGCTGCACTTGAGAGCCTTGAGGAAAGCCCTGGCGCGGCGCCGGACATCTTCGGGGACGTTCTCGCCCACGGGCACGGCCGGCCCGGCCGCCTGCGCATAGAGCTCCTGCGCGTTGAGCTGCCGTTTTCCCTGCTTGATGGAGTGTGTCACCATGACCGCCTCCTTCAACGCGTCGCTCTTTCTGCCCCGCCCGTCCTCGTCCAGCCTGGGCTTCTCGGGCTCCGGTGTGCCCTCCTGAGCGTGGGTGGTCCGAGCGTGCTTCTGGTAGTCCCGTACCGAGTCGTAACGCTTGTTGGCCTTCCGCAGGCCCTTCTCGACCGCGCCTTCGCCCAGGGCCAACGCCGTCGTAGTGCCCACCACACCGGCCCCGATCCCGCCGGAGACCGCTCCTGCCGCGGCCGCGATCGCCACGGCGCCGGCCGTGGTGCGGGCGAGGTTGCCGCCGCCGTTGATGGCGCGGCGCCTGAGCTTCCTCTTCTTCTTCAGCACCGCGTAGTCCCGCCCGCTGGCCAGGTGCCCCATCAGTTCCTCCCTCAGGCCCTCGATGTGGGTGCGATCGGCCTCGACCGCCTGCAGCGCCTCCGCTTCCGCGCCGGTCTCCGCGGCCGCCAGACTGATGGAATCCTGGGCCAGTTTCGTGTTGGCCGTTCCCAAGGCGTCCAGGACTTCCTGGAGTTTCCGGTCGCGCTTGGCGATTTCTCCGCTGAAGTGCGTCTTCAGCTCCTTGCGCTGCGCATGCGTGTCCTTGAAGACCTTGATGTCGCGGCCGAGGGTCAGGGCGGAGAACGCGGAGGTGAGGCCACCGCTGGCAGCGCCCAGCTCGGCCATTCCGGCCGCGTTCTCGGTGACTCTGCCGATGTTGTCGGCGCCCTTCACGGCGTCGTTGATGAGCATGAGGCCGGCCGTCACCGCGCCGTTGAACTTGGTTCGCAGGTTCCTCCGGTGATCGTGGGAGGCCGGACCCGACTCGTCGCGCTTCTTGTACGAGTTCTTCAACGCCTTGACGTTGTCGATGGTGCCGGTCAAGTCGGCGACCGTGTTGGGCACGGCCTCGCCCAACTGCTGGGCTGCGGTGTCTTGCACCGTCCCGGTGTTCCCGTGCTGTGTCGCCTCCGCCCGCTGCGTTCCGCTGTACGGCGCGCTGGCTCGCAGGGCCGCCACGTCGGGGACGTCGGTCCATGCCTTGACCTTGGCGTTGCCCTTACCGGCCGCCTCCCTGGCCTGTTTGCGGCGGGTCCCGCGGGCTTTGCCGGTACCGGCCGGCTCTGCTCCGTCCGTCTGCTCCGCGGTCTCCGCCGCGTTCTTCTTCGCGTTCTTCTTCGCGGCTGCCGCCGCGGCCTCCGTCGCCTTCTTCTCCGCCTCCCGGGCCTCCTTGGCCTCCCTCAGCGCCGTCGTCGCCGTGGTCTGGGCCGCCCTCTGGTCCAACTGCCGCTGTCCCGCGGCCGCCGCCCTGGCCTGTGCTTCGGTCGCCTCCTGCGCGTGCCCCCGCTCCTCGGCGCGGACCGCCTCCGCCTGCTGCCGCCGCTCCGCCGCGATGTGTGCGTGCTTGTCCGCGTCGGCCTGGGCCCCGTCGGCCTGCCGCAGCGCCTCGTCCGCGGCCTTCTTGTGCCGTGCCGCCTGCCTCTCGGCCTTGCCGCGCTCCTGCGCCGCGACGTCGGCGTTATTCTCGTGCCGCGCTGCCAGGTCCCCGGCCGCCTTCGCCTGCTCCTGCGCAGTGTCCCGGTCCTCGGCGCACGATTCCACGTCGTCCGCGGCCTGCTTCCGGGCCTCGTCCGCGCCCTTGGCCTCCCCCGCCCGCCGACGTGCCAGCTCCTCGGCTTCCCCCGCCTGCTTCAGCGCGTCGGCCGCCTTGTCGGCCCACTTCTGCACGCTCTGCGCGGTCTTGTCCTCGGCCTCCGCCTCGGCCTCGGCCTTGGCCGCCTGCCGCACCGCGTGGTCCTCGGCCTCCGCCTTCGCCCGTGCCTCGGCCTCGGCGGCCTCCTGCTGCTCCTTGGCCTGCTTGGCCTGCTTCCTGAACTGCGCCACCTTGGCCTCGGCGGCCTCCTGCTTCCGTCTGGCCTCGGCCACCTGCTTCTCGAAGTCCGCCACCCTCTCCGCGGCGGCCTTCCTCTTCCCCTCGGCCTCCCCGGCCTTCTTCGTGTGCTCCCGCTCCTCGGCACGGGCCGCTCCCGCCGCCGCGCGTTCCCCACGCTCGGCGTCCTGCAGCGTGCCCGCCCGCTCCTCGGCGGTCTGCTGCTTCCCCATCGCCGCGCCGGCCGCCTCGGTGAACTTCTCTTCGGTCTCGAGCGAGTTCGTCCGGCTCCGCTCCGCCGCCCCGGCGGCCCCTTCCAGCTTCTCCGCCCGGCCCCGGGCCGCCGCCGCCTTCCTGCGTGCCTCGGCCGCTTCCCCGGACGCCTCCCACACCTCGGTCTCCGCGCCGGCCCGCGCCAGCGACGCGGTCGCGACCTTCGCCTTCTGGTCGGCCACCTCGTCCACGGCCGCCTGCTGCTCGCCCGCCGTGCCAGCTCCCCGGCCCGTCTCACCACCCGGCCGCTCGGGCTCCGTCACCGGCGTGATCCGCAGGTCGTCCACCGGCGCCGAGGTCGCCCGCGCCACGACCGCGCCCCGGGGGAGCTGGGCCGTACCGGCCGCGCGCTGGATCGCCGTACCGGACCCGCGCTGGATCGCCGAGGCCACGGCCCGGTTGCCCGCCGCGGCCTGCAGCGAGGCCAGGGGCGGTGACTGACGTGCCTGCGGGCGGGACCGCGCCGCAGCGGCCTCGGCCGGGCGGTGTCTCTGCGTCTGGTTCAAGCGGTCCGACACGGACGATCCCCTCCTGACACCCCGTCACCGTCCCCGCTCCACACGGGGCAGCGCCCCGGTGCGGCGGGACGGCGCGCCCCGGAACGGGGCTTGATCGCAAGATGACATCCTGGCGAACTGACAGTCGACACAAGATGTTGAATCAGAAACGCCGGGCGTCCGCCAGGGGTCTTCGGGGGGAAGTGCCGGGAAGCGGCGGGAGTCTGCCCCAACGGGCACGACCAGGGGCAAGGAACCTGCCCCCGCTCCGGCACCCGGGGACGTTTCGGCGTCGGCAACGCGCGCGTGAGGCTGAGGGGCGTCCTGTCTCGTACCCCGAGGAGAGCAGAGCATGCCGTCCTACCTGTCGCCCGGCGTCTACGTCGAGGAGGTGGCCAGCGGCTCGCGCCCGATCGAGGGAGTGGGCACGTCGGTGGCGGCCTTCGTCGGTCTCGCCCCGACCGGCCCGCTGAACGAGCCCACGCTGGTGACCAACTGGACGCAGTACGTCGCGGCCTTCGGTGACTTCACCGGCGGGTACTACCTCGCGCACTCCGTCTACGGGTTCTTCAACAACGGCGGCTCGGCCGCCTACGTCGTCCGCGTCGGCGGCTCGGCCGAGGACGCCGCCGCCGACGGTTCGGTCAACGGCGCCGCCGCCCCCGCGGCCGTCACCGGCAGCACCGCCAAGGCGCTGCCCGCCGCCGAGCCCAAGCAGCTCGGCACCTTCGCCGTGACGGCCAACGCCGCCGGCCAGAGCGGCCCGCTGACCGTCGAGGTCGCCGACCCCGAGGGCGAGGGCCCCGCCGAGCGCTTCAAGCTGATCGTCAAGGACGGCGAGAAGCCGGTCGAGACCTTCGACGTGAGCGCCAAGAAGGGCAACCGCTCCTACGTCGTCACCCAGGTCAAGGAGCGCTCCAAGCTCATCACCGTGACCGAGGCCGCGCCGTCGGCGCAGCTGGTCCGGCCGGAGAACCAGAGCCTGACGCTGCCCGCGCCGCCGTCCGCCGCACCCGCCGTTCCGGCCGGTCAGGGCGCCGAGAGCGCGCACCCCGGCCCGGCCCAGTACCTCGGCGACTCCTCGGACCGCACCGGCTTCGGCGGCCTGGAGGCGATCGACGAGATCTCCATGGTCGCGGTGCCCGACCTGATGGCCGCCTACCAGCGCGGTGCGATCGACCTGGAGGCCGTCAAGGCCGTCCAGCTCGGTCTCATAGCCCACTGCGAGCTGATGGGCGACCGCGTCGCCATCATCGACCCGCCGCCCAGCCAGAACGCCCGCCAGATCCGCGTCTGGCGCCAGGAGACGGCCGGCTACGACTCCAAGTACGCCGCCCTGTACTACCCCTGGATCAAGTCCTTCGACCCGGCCACCGGCCAGTCCCGCCTGGTCCCGCCGAGCGGCCACGTCGCCGGCATCTGGGCCCGCAACGACTCCGAGCGCGGCGTGCACAAGGCCCCCGCCAACGAGGTCGTCCGCGGCGCCGTCGACCTGGAGCTGCAGATCACCCGCGGTGAGCAGGACCTGCTCAACCCGATCGGCGTCAACTGCATCCGCTCCTTCCCCGGCCGCGGCATCCGCGTCTGGGGCGCCCGCACCCTCTCCTCCGACCCGGCGTGGCGCTACCTGAACATCCGCAGGTACTTCAACTACCTGGAGGAGTCGATCCTGATCGGCACCCAGTGGGTGGTGTTCGAGCCGAACGACCACAACCTCTGGGCCCGCATCCGCCGCAACGTCTCCGCGTTCCTGGTCAACGAGTGGCGCAACGGCGCCCTCTTCGGCCAGAGCCCCGACCAGGCCTACTACGTCAAGTGCGACGAGGAGACCAACCCGCCGGAGTCCGTCGACCTCGGCCGGGTCGTCTGCGAGATCGGCATCGCGCCGGTCAAGCCCGCCGAGTTCGTCATCTTCCGGCTCGCCCAGTTCTCCAGCGGCGGCGGCGAACTGGACGAGTAGGCGGATCGCGCCCCCGCCCTTGTCCCACATCCTCTAGAAGGACAGCGAACTCATGTCTCTCCCCAAACCAGAAGACGTACTCGTCGCACCGAATTTCGGTATCCAGATCGACGGTGTGATGGTCGAGTACCTCAACTCGGTCTCCAACCTGCAGATCGAGCAGGACGTCATCAGGTACCAGCAGAACCAGGGCACGACCGGCCGCAACAACGTCACCCTGATGCCGGGCGTGGCCAAGGACGGCTCGGTCCAGGTCGAACGCGGTATGAGCCAGTCGTCGGTGTTCACCCAGTGGATCAACGACTCCATGGCGGGCCGGATGGCCACCGCCCGCAAGAACGCCACGATCATCGTGATGGACTACGAGGACAACCCGGTCAAGCGCTGGAACCTGCGCAACGCCTGGTGCAGCAAGGTCGTGGCGGGCACCCTGAAGGCGGGTGACACCAACGCGCTCACCGAGACCATCACCATCGTGTTCGAAGAACTGGTCGTCGAGTAATGCGCCGTAGCACCGCCAAGGCACCCGCCGCGGCACCCCAGACCGCGGCGGCGGGAGCGGACTTCCCCCGTTCGGCTCCCGCCGCCGCGCCCACGGAGGCGCCGGCCGGTTCTCCGGCCGGCCCTCCCGCCGGGCCACCCGTCGACACCGCCCCGAGGCAGCAGATGCAGACCGAGTTCCCCTTCGAACTGCCGCGCGGGTACGTCGACGAGTCGGGCACGGTGCACCGGGACGGTGTGATGCGCCTGTCGACGGCACGGGACGAGCTGATCCCGCTGCGCGACGTGCGGGTGCAGGAGAACCCGGCGTACCTGTCGGTGGTGCTGCTCGGCCGGGTCATCACCCGGCTGGGCACGCTGGCGATGGTGCACGACGGTGTCGTGGAGAACATGTTCGCCTCTGACCTGGCGTTCCTCCAGGACTTCTACCGCCAGATCAACGCGGAGGGGCACACCCGCGCGGCCGTGGAGTGCCCGCACTGCTCGGAGCCCTTCGAGGTGGAACTCGGCGGGAGCCGCCTGGGGGAATCGTGACGTACGCGACCGACCGGCTGCACGAGGAGATCGCGTACGTCGCCTACCACTTCCACTGGAGCCTGGAGGCGATCCTGGACCTGGAACACCAGGACCGCCGCCGGTACACGGACCAGATCGCGTCCCTCGTGACGCGAGGCACGGCGGAGGGCTGATCGGTGGGACTCCTGGACCGGCTGCGGGGCCGTCGCGACGGCGGCGAGGGAAACGGGAACGGGGGCGGGACCGCCGCATCGTCGGCGGACCCACCCATGCAGACGGGTCCGCCCGCGAACACCGGCTCGCGTCCGGACCCGGGCGCGGGCACCCCTGCGGCATCCGCGCCCGGGCCCGCGCCCGTGGCCGTCGCGGCCTGGACGGGCCTGCCGCCGATCCAGCGCGCCACCGGAGCGGACCGCGCGGGGGTGGCGGACGCGGCTTTCGGCGGCCGCCTTCCGACGTGGCAGGACCCGTCGTTCACCGGGGCGCCGTCCCCGGCGGTACTCAACCCGGCGGCCGGCGACCGCCTGCTGTCCGGCGCCTTCGACTCGTCGGCCCGGCAGACCTCGTCCACGCCGCCGGCCCGCCCGGCCGGCCCACCGCCGGTGCAGCGGATGCCGGTGGCGCCACTGCGCGCGATACCGGCGGACGCACCGGCCCCGGCCACCGCACCGACCGCGCCCACGGGTCCCGCCCCGAGGGCGCGCGGTGGTGCGTCGGGCAGGTCTCCTGCGGGTCCCACGCCGTCGGCGGCCCCGACGGCGAACACGTTGCCGACCGCGCCCGCGGCCGCGCCGGTCCAGCGGGCGCGTTCCGCCGCGTCGGCGCCGTCCGCCGCGCCCGCGAGCGCACCGGCCCAGCCTTCCCGCGGGGTCCGGGTGACCCCGGTGCCCGCGCCGCCCGCCGCCCCGCGTCCGCGGCAGTCGCTGACCAAGGCCCCGTCCGGAACGCCGGCCGTGCAGCGCCGAGCGTTGCCGGCGAGCCGCCGGACCACGGGAGCCGCCCCGGCGTCCTCCGGCACGGCGCCCTCGTCGGCGGACGCCGACCGAGCGGACCCCGGCTCGGCACCGGCGGGGGGTGCCTCCCCGGCCCACGGTTCCGTCACCCCGGCGCCCGCGCCGACCGGTGCGCCCGTCCAGCGGGCGGTACCCGCGCCCGGGACCACACCGGCCCCCGGCACGTCCGACGACGCCACGGCACCGGCTGCCCCGGTACGGCGACCCGACGGCGGCAGCCCGTCGGCCTCCGCACCGGCGGGCAGCGCCTCCGCGTCCGGCACACCACCGGTCCAGCGCGCCGCCGCCCGACCGGCCAGCCCCACACCGGACAACAGCACCACCCCCGCCCAACGGCCCACCGCACCACCGCCCGGCAGCGGCAACCCGCCGCCCACCGCGCCGACGAACCGCGCCTCCGAGTCCGGCACACCACCGGTCCAGCGCACCGCCGCCCGACCGGCCAGCCCCGCACCGGACAACAGCACCACCCCCACCCAACGGCCCACCGCACCGCCCGGCAGCGGCAACCCGTCGCCCACCGCACCGACGGGCGGCGCCTCCGCGTCCGGCACACCACCGGTCCAGCGCACCGCCGCCCGACCGGCCAGCCCCGCACCGGACAACAGCACCACGCCCACCCAACGGCCCACCCCACCGACGAACCGCGCCTCCGCGCCCGGCACACCACCGGTCCAGCGCACCGCCGCACGACCGGCCAGCCCCACACCGGACACCCCGGTACGACGCGACGGCACCCCGCGCCCCGGCGGCCCGGCAGCCACCGCACCGGACAGCGGCACCACGCCCGTCCAGCGGGCCACCGCACCGGCCGACAGCGGCGCCGCACCCGGCACGCCCCCGGTCCAGCGCGCCGCCACTCGCCCGTCCGGCTCCCCGGCACAGCCCGGCAGCGGCAGTCCGGCGGCCACCACACCGGGCGACAACTCCACGTCCACCGCCCCGCCCGCCCAACGGGCCACCCCACGACCGTCCGGCGGCAGCGGCCCGTCGCCCTCCGCACCGGCCGACAGCGGCACCGCATCCGGCACACCCCCGGTGCAGCGCACCGCCGCACAGCCGTCCGGCACCGCGCCGACCGACGCCGCGGGCAACGGCCCCGCGTCCACCGCCCCGGCACGGCGGCCCGCCGTACGCCCCGGCGACAGCCCGGCGTCCGCACCGGCGGGCAGCGGTGCCACGGCCTCGACGCCGCCGGTGCAGCGTGCCGTACGCCGCACCGACGGCGGCCCGACTCCCCCGGCGGGCAACGCCGCACAGCCCGACCGCCCCGCCTCCGCCGGTGACCGCCGGACCGGTTCGCCAAAGACCACGCCCGGCGCCCCGGTGCAACGTGCTGCGGCACAGCCCGAGCCGGGGTCCGACGCCCACGCGCGGACGGTCACGCCCGCGTCCGGCACCCCCTCGGACGCGGCGCGGGGGCAGGCCCCGGTACGCCGGGCGGAGTCCCGGTCCGCCGCCACCCCGGCGGGCAGCGGCACCCCGCCCACCGGCGGCACAGCGTCGCCGTCGCCGTCGGCGGGAGCCACCCCCGTCGGTCCCCCGGTCCAGCGAGCCGTGGCACCGGCCGCCGAGTCCGGCGGCGACACGGCGGCGCCGTCCGGCGCACGCCCCACCGGCACCGGTGACGCCACCGGAGGCGGGCGCCCCTCGGCGACCGCACCCGGCGTTCCCGCCACCCCGGCCGGCCAACCCCCCGTCCAGCGCCGGGCGTCGGCCGCCCAGCCGTCACAGCCCGTGCGGCCGCCCTCCGCGCAACCGGGCGACGCACCACTACCGCCGGTCCAGCGGGCGCCGGAGCGGCACACCGACGGCCCGATCGCGGCGCCCTCCGCCACCCCGGCGGCACCGGCGGAGCCGTCGGCACCGACCGACCCGAGCCCCGCCGCCGCGGTCACCGCACCCGCCTCGCCCACCACGCCCGCGGCCCGTACCGCGCCCACGCCCGCCGTACCGCTGTCCCGGCCGGAGACCGGCAGGACGACAGCACCGGCGGCCCCCGTGCAGCGCAGCGCGGCCGGGCGGCGTCCGGGACTCGGCGCGCCCACCTCGTCCGGCCCGGTCAGCGCCGTACGTCCGACCGCGACGGCGGCACCGGCGGCGGCACAGGCACCGGCACCCACGTCCCCGGCCGCCCCGGCCGGGGTGCCCGCGCGTCGTTCTCCGCTCGGCGCGCCCCTCTCCGCGCCCCCGCCCGCCACCACGTCGCTCACCACGTCGCTCACCAAGCGGTCCCCGGCTCCCGCGTCCGCCACGACCGGGGGCGACGTGCTCCCGCCCGTCCAGCGGGCCACCGCCCAGGCCTTCGCGCCCGCGGCACCGCCCTTCACGACCACGACCACAGCCGCCGCCACACCCGCGGGGGCACCGCCCTTCGCCGCCCCGGCCACCCCCGCCGTACCGCCCTTCGCGGCAACGGCCCCGGCGACGGCCCCGGCGGCGCCGCACCCCACGCCTCCGCCGCTGCCCGGTGGCGGCGGGGCGACGCCTCCCGTCGTCCAGCGCGCGCCCGCCAAGGCCGTACCCCTGCGCAAGCCCGTGTCCCCCGGCGCCGCCACCGGAGCCCTGCTCCCGGTGGCCCCGCTCACCCCGCCCCGGCCGTCGGCGGCCCGGCCGGAGATGCCCGTCGCCCCGCAGGCGGCGCCCGCGGACACCACGCCGGACGCCCTCGCCCCGGCCGGCGCCGGGGCCGCCGACATGCCGCCGGTCCAGCGGTTCTCCTTCCGCCGTTCCCGCCGCGCCGGACACACCACCGCCGCCCTGGCCTCCGCCGCGGCCGCCACCGTGGCGGACGACCTGTCCCGGCTGCACACCCCGTCGTCCCGGCCCGCCCCGGACGAACCGCCGCCCCCGTACAGCGACCCCCCGCCCCCGTACGAGGCGGGCGGGGGCGCACGGCCCCCCGAGGAGCCCCCGCCCGGGTACACGGCGGTCCCCGAAGGCGGGCTCGACCCGCGGCAGCTCACCGACTTCCAGCTCGACGAACTGGTGCACCGGATCATCGGCCGCGTCACCCGTCTCGTCCGCACCGAACTGCGTATGGACCGCGAACGGATCGGCAGACTGCGCGACCCGCGCTGACCGGACCGCACCGGCCCCGCCGGACGGCCGGACCGCACCGAGGGCCACGCCCGCCGCCACCGCTCCCCGACAAGAAAGGTCGACCCCCGATGACCCGTAAGGACCCGGGCTCTTCCATCTGGTTCAGCCTCGCCATCGACGGCGAGAGCCTCGGCTACTTCAACGGGTGCGAGGGCCTGTCGACCCAGGTGGAGGTGGAACAGCGCCAGGAGGGCGGCAACAACGGCTTCGTCTGGCAACTGCCCACCCGCGTCACCTACTCCAACATCCGGCTGACCCGCCCCCTCACCCCGGACACGGCGAAGGTCGCCAAGTGGATCTCGTCCGTGCAGACCGGCATCCAGCGGCCCACCGCGCAGATCTCCGCCCTGCGCGCGGACGGGTCGCTGGTCGCCCGCTGGGGGCTGATCGACGTCCTGCCCGTCAGCTGGCAGGGCCCCAGCCTCGACCCCGGCAGCGCGTCCGTGGCCAACGAGGTCCTGGAGATCGCCCACCACGGGTTCACGGACTGACGGCGCCGCGGAGCAGAGAGGAAGAACCATGGCCAAGAGCAGCAAGGGCGCCGGCAAGAGCCTCGTACGCGCCAACCTCGCCATCCACGAGCCGCCCACCGGCAAGTCCGTCTCACCCGGTGCGCTGATCAAGCGGTTCCCGTTCGAGTTCAACCCGGCGCAGTTGTCGATCAGCCAGCGCTCCAACTGGAAGGCGACCCCGACGGCGGCCATCCGCAAGGCCGCCAAGCCGCAGTTCCAGGGTGCCGAGCCGCGGGAGATGACCCTGGAGATCTTCCTGGACTCCTCCATGAAGCCCGGCGGCAACACCGTGATGAAGAAGGTCGAGTCGCTGCTGGTCTGCTGCGAGGTCACCGCCAAGAGCCTGGCCGCCAAGCAGCCGTCACCGCCCTGGGTGATCTTCGAGTGGGGCTCGTTCTCCACGGCCCGGTTCAACGCGTACGTCGCGTCCATCGAGACCCAGTACACGCTCTTCGGCACCGCCGGCGTCCCCATCCGCGCCACCTGCCAGATGGCCCTGGTGGAGATTCCCGGCCCGACCCCGAGGCAGAACCCGACCTCCGGCGCCCTGACCGCCCAGAGCGTGCACCGGGTCGTCGCGGGTGACTCGCTCCAGTCGCTGGCCTGGAGCGAGTACGGCAGCGCCAACGCGTGGCGGGTGATCGCCGAGGCCAACGGCATCGACGACCCGTCCCACCTGCCGACCGGTACCGAACTGATCCTGCCGGCCACCGAGGAGGTGCCTCACTGATGGTGCGCCGCGCCTTCTCCAGCATCGTCGAGGTGAAGATCGGTGGCGCCCCGCTGCCCGACACCGTCGCCCCGATGCTCACCGACGGCTGGGTCGACCAGGGCGTCAACGTGCCGGCGGCGTTCCGGCTCACCTTCCGCGACCCCTACCACCGGCTCCTCGGCGACCTGAACGTGCAGTTCGGCACCAAGGTCGTCATCACGCCGATCGCCGACGGGCAGGGCAAGAACAACCCCCTGCTCACCGGTGAGGTCACCGGCCTGGAGACCGACTACGACGGCACCGGCAGCTTCACCGTCATCCGCGGCTACGACTACGGGCACCGGCTGATGCGCCAGCGCCGCGTGGCCGCGTACCGCAACCAGAAGGCCTCCGACATCGCCCGCAAGCTGGTGAAGATGGACGGCGTCTCCGTCGGCCGCATCCAGGCGACCAAGGGCACCTACGGATTCATCTCCCAGTCCAACGTCACCGACTGGGACTTCCTCGCCCGGCTCGCCGACGAGAGCAAGATGATCATGTATCTGGACTCCAAGGGGAAGTTCCGGTTCGTCACGCCCAAGCCGTCGGCCGGCGCGCCCTCGCCGAACACGGACGGCGACCAGAGCACCTTCGTCCTCCAGGCCGGGCACGACATCCTGCGGCTGCGGGCCGCCGTCACCGCCGCCGACCAGATCGGCAAGGTCGAGTCGCGCGGCTGGAACGTCACCACCAAGAAGAAGATCACCGAGGTCGCGCCGGCCACCACCGACCCCGGTATCAAGATCAAGTGGACGCCCGGCACGGCCGCCGGCAAGTTCCAGCCCGGCAAGCTCGTCGAGACCGCCAACCCGTACGACAAGCAGGACGAGGTGCGGAACGCCGCGAAGGCCCTCGCCTCCGACGTCACCGCCTCCTTCGCCGAGCTGGAGGTCGCCGCCAACGGCCACCCCGACCTGCGGCCCGGCGTCCCCGTCGCCCTCACCGACGTCGGCACCCCCTTCGAGGGCAAGTACACCGTCACCTCGGTACGCCACCACTTCGGCGACGGCGTCCCCTACGAGTCCTGGGTCACGGTCAGCGGACGCCAGTGGCGTTCCCTGTACGGGCTCACCTCGGGCGGCGGCGGCGGCACGGACCCGGCGAGCGCCGCCCGGCTGCCCAGCGTCGCCAACGCCATCGTCACCGACGTACAGGACCCCCTCAAGCAGGGCAGGGTCAAGCTGCAGTTCCCGTGGCTCGACGACAAGTACGTCAGCGACTGGGCGCGCAGCGTCCAGATGGGCGGCGTGGCGGGCGGCGGCATCTTCCCCATGGACGTCGGCGACGAGGTACTGGTCGCCTTCGACCGGGGGGCGCTGGACCACCCGTTCGTGATCGGCGGCCTCTACAACGGCCGGGACGTGCCGACCAAGAGCGACGTGCCGCTGCACGACGGCCTGAAGAAGAAGGCCGTACGGCACACCCTGTCCGACCGCCAGGGCAACCGGGTCGACCTGCTCAGCCAGCGCACCGGCGGACGCAAGCAGGGGGTGCGGATCGCCAGCGGCAACGACCGGCTGACCATCAACCTCGACCGCACCAAGACCGAGATCACCGTCGACAGCAAGGGCTCCGTCAGCATCACCGGCAGCCGCTCGGTGTCGGTGGAGGCGGGCGGGCGCCTGTCGCTCACCGCCGGACGCGCCCTGAACATCAAGAGCGGCGGCCCCCTCACCATCCAGGGCGGCAGCTCGGTCAACATCGGCAGCCCGGGCGCGGTCGGAGTGAACGCGGGAGCCGCCCTGAACCTGTCGGGGACCGCCGCCATGAACCTGATCAGCGCCGTCACCAACATCACCGGCGGCGTCAGCCTCACGCTGAACTCGCCCATGACGAAGGTCACCGGAGCGAGCTTCGCGGTCCTGGCCCCCTCGTTCAAGGTCAACACGATCCCCACACCCGGCGCGGCATGAACCGTCCCCGAGGAAGCCAGGAGGTCCTCTGATGGCCGAACAGTTCGTCGGCTCCGGCTGGTCGTTCCCGCTGCGCATCGGGCCCACCGGCGGGATCGCCCTCGTCAGCGGCGAGCAGGAGGTGGAGGAGGCCATGCGGCTCATCCTCGCCACCGCGCCCGGTGAGCGGCCGATGCGCCCCGAGTTCGGCTGCGCCATCCACGACCTCGTCTTCGCCCCCGTCAACGAGCAGACGGCGGGCCGGATCCAGCACGAGGTGTATGTCACCCTGGACCGCTGGGAACCACGCATCGAGGTCCACGACGTCGACGTCACCACCGGCGAGGAACAGAACGTCCTCTTCATCGACGTCCGTTACTCGATCCGCGGCACCAACAACCCGCGCAGCCTCGTCTTCCCGTTCTACGTCATCCCCTCCCACGACGAGCCCGACCTCCCCGACGCGCCGGCCGGCCTCCCGGGCTCTCCCGAAAGCGACCGCTGATGCCCCTGCCCTCCCCCAACCTCGACGACCGCCGCTTCCAGCAGTTCGTCGACGATGCCAAGCGCTACATCCAGCAGCGCGCCCCGGAGTGGACCGACCACAACGTCTCGGACCCCGGCGTCACGCTCGTGGAGACGGTGGCCCACATGGCCGACCAGATCGTCTACCGGCTCAACCGGGTCCCGGACAAGAACCACCTCGCCTTCCTGGACCTGGTCGGCATCACGCTCTTCCCGCCGTCGGCCGCGCGCACGGACGTCACCTTCTGGCTGTCCGCGCCGCAGGAGGACGCGATCCTCGTCCCGGTCGGCACCGAGGTCGCCACCCTGCGCACCGAACGCGACGAGGCCGTCGTCTTCGCCACCGAGCACGATCTGCGCATCGTCCCGTGCGCGATGGACCGCCTGGTGACGCAGGTGCGCGGCGAAGCCGTCAGCGACCGCACCACGGACCTCGCCGAGAGCAAGGACGTGCTGTGCTTCGCCGAGGCGCCGGGCCCCGGCGACTGCATGCTCATCGGCCTCAGCGCCGCCGTCCCGGACTGCGCGCTCGCGCTCGAACTCGACAGCCGCGTCGACGGCGTCGGTGTCGACCCGCGCCAGCCGCCGCTGGTCTGGGAGGCCTGGACCGAGGACGGCTGGCAGTCCTGCGAGGTCGACCGCGACGGCACCGGTGGTCTCAACCGCCCCGGCGACGTCGTGCTCCACATACCCGGCGGCCACGTGCTGTCCCGCAACGGCGGCCACGAGGCCGGCTGGATCCGCTGCCGGGTCACCGAACCGCTGAGCGGCCAGCCCTTCTACACCACCTCGCCGACCATCCGTTCCGCCGAGGCCTACACCATCGGCGGCACCACCGGCGCCATCCACGCCGAGACCGTCCACGACGAGCCCCTCGGCGAGTCCACCGGCCTGCCCGGCCAGCGGCTGAGGCTCGAACACGCCCCCGTCGTCGCCGGCGAACCGTCCGTCCTGCTCCAGACCGCCGCCGACGACGGCTGGCAGGACTGGCAGGTCGTCCCGCACTTCTCCGGCTCCCACCCCGGCGACCACCACATCACCGTCGACGCCACCACCGGCGAGATCGCCTTCGGCCCCGCCGTCCGCGAGGCCGACGGCGCCCTGCGCCAGTACGGCGCCGTCCCGCCCAAGGGTGCCGTCGTCCGCGCCCGCCGCTACCGCACCGGCGGGGGCAGGGCGGGCAACGTGGCCCGCGGCGCCGTACAGGTGCTGCGCACCTCCATCCCGTACGTCTCCGAGGTCGTCAACCGCGAGGCCGCCCTCGGCGGCGTGGACGGCGAGACCATCGAGGAGGCCAAGCTGCGGGCCCCCATCACGCTGCGCGCCCAGGAACGCGCCGTCACGCTGCGCGACTACGAGGAACTCGCCCGCCGCGCCGCCCCCGAGACCGCCCGCATCACCTGCCTGGAGGGCGCGGAGAACGAGTACGGCGCCCACGCCGTCCGCGTCCTCGTCGTCCCCCAGGCCGTCCCGGACCCCGGCGGCCGCCTCCGCTTCGAGCAACTCGTCCCCGGTGACGCCCTCCTGAACCGCATCACCCGCCACCTCGACGAACGCCGCCTGATCGGCACCCGGCTCGCCGTCGGCCCGCCCTACTACCAGGGCGTCACCGTCGTCGCCACCGTGCACGCCTTCCGCGACGTCGACGCCGACCGGGTACGCCGGCAGACCCACGACGCCCTCTACCGCCACCTCGACCCGCTCACCGGCGGCGCCGACGGCAGGGGCTGGCCCTTCGGACGCCCCGTGCAGACCGGTGAACTCTTCGCCGTCCTCCAGCGCGTCCCCGGCGTCGAACTCGTCGACGAGGTGGTCCTGCACCCGGCCGACCCGCTCACCGGCAAGCGCGGCGACCCCACCAACCGCATCGACCTCGACGCACCCGCCCTGGTCTTCTCCTACGACCACCGGGTCCGCGTGATCGGGGACGGCGCGTGACGTCCGCCTCGCAGCGGGGCTCCGTCGACGGACTCGGCTCGTCGCTGCCCATCGCGTCGATGCTGCCGGCCGTCTTCGCCGACGACGACCTCGCGCTGCGCTTCGTCGCCGGGCTCGACGACGTCCTCGCGCCCATCCTGAACGTCCTGGACTGCCTGGACACCTACTTCGACCCCGCCCTCACCCCGGCGGACTTCGCGCAGTGGCTCGGCACCTGGGTCGGCGCGGAGACCGACGGCACCGAGGCCGAACCGATGCTGCGCGCCGCGGTCGCCGCCGCCGCCCGGCTGCACCGCGTACGCGGCACGCTGCAGGGCCTGTCCGAGACCGTCCGGCTCGCCTTCGGTGTCGCGCCGGAGATCACCGAGAGCGGCGGCGCCTCGTGGAACGCCCGGCCGCTCGGCCCGTTCCCCGGCCGCCCCCGCCCGCGGCTGCACGTCGCCCTCCGGCTGCCCGAACCCAGGCCCGTCGACGTCCACCGGCTGGACGCCCTCGTCGCCGCCGCCCGCCCCGCCCACATGCCCTACACGGTCGAAGTGACCGCCTCCGAAAGGACCCCGGAGAGATGACCACGCAGAACTGCGCCGAGTGCGGGACCCCCGCGGAACCGGGCCAGTCCTTCTGCGACGCGTGCGGCGCCGTACTCAGCTGGGACCAGGCCGGTGCCGCCCGCACCGCGCGGCCCGCCGCCGCCACGTCCGACCAGCGCCCCGGCTTCGACGCCTTCGCGGGCGCGGGCGTGCCCCCCGCCCGCACCGGCCGCCCGGCCACGGCACCCGCCGACGAACCGACCGGCGCCATCGGGGAGAACCCGACCCTGCCCCAGCCCCGCCGTCCGGCAGGCACCCCGGCCGCGGACGCCGCGGCCGGCGCCGGGGACACGCCCGGCACGGGGAACACGCCGGGCGCCGCGACCCACGGCGCGGGAGCCGCCGCGGGCCCGGACGCCACTCCGGGAGCCGCCGCCCACCCGGCGCCCGGCACCGACGAGACCGCCCCCACCGCCCCGGTGCCCTCCGCGGCCGCCTCCGCGCCCGCCCCGAACGCGCTCACCGACACCATGTCCGACCGGGCCCGCTCGCTCCTCGTCCCCGTCGCCGACCCCGAGGCACCCGCCCCGGCGGCGCCCCCCGCCGTCGCCCCCGTCCTGCCCGGCCGCCCCGACGCGGACCGGCCGCAGGTCCGCGCCCCCGGCCACCAGCCGGACATCGCCAACGGCCCGCCCTGCCCGTGGTGCTCCACCCCCAACCGCCCCGACCGCCACTACTGCGCCCGCTGCGCCATGCCCCTGGTCGCGAGCGGCGACCAGGCCTCCGTGCGGGCCCCCTGGTGGCGGCGGCTCTTCGGCGGACGGCGCCAGGAGACCCCGTGGGCCGGCGACCGTCCCCGCCTGCGCCGCGTCTTCGACCGCATCGGCACCTGGATCACCCTCGCCGTCCTGGCCACCCTGGCCGTCCTCGGCTTCATGTACATCCCCGACGGCGTCCAGAACACCCGCGACCACTTCGCCAAGCGCGCCCCCGTCTCCCCCGACGGCATCAAGGCCTCGCGCTCCTTCCCCGGCCACAATCCCGAGCTCCTCATCGACAAGCTCAGCAACACCTGGTGGGGCCCGGGCGTCACGGAGTCCGGCCAGGGCCAGTGGATCGAGGCCACCTTCACCGAACCGACCCGCCTGCTGGACGTGATCATCACCCCCGGTGTCTCCTCCAGCGCCAACAAGCTGCAGGAATCCGCCCTGCCGCACCGCATCAAGGCGACGATCACCATGAAGGACGGCTCGATCAAGACCCGCGACCTCACCCTCGACCAGGGCGCCGGCGGCCAGCGACGCCCGTTCCGCGTCGGCGAGGTCACCAAGGTCCGCTTCACCGTCGAATCCGCCCACGCGGCGTCCGCCAAGAAGCAGGTGGCCATCGCCGAGATCGAGTTCTTCGGCCCCTCCAGCGCCAACCGCTCCTGACCCCGCCCGGGGCCCCGCCACCGCACACCGGCCCGAACCGGCGGGGCCCCGCGCACCCCCGGAAGCAGCCACGCCCCCACCCGAACGGACGCCACACCATGCGCCCCCCTCCGGGCCACCGGAGGCTGAGGCCATGCCCACAGCACGAGCGATATCCACCGCCGTCCTGCTGTCCACGGCCACCCTGCTCGCCTCCTCCCTGACGGCCTGCGCGCCCACGGACCGGGCCGGCGACCGGCAAGGCGACACCGGCGGCACCACCACCGACGCACAAGCCCTGAACGACCTCCGCGCCCAGTCCCCGCACTGGCGGGACTGCCCCGCCCCGGCCCCGATCCAGGGCGGCGGCGAAGCCCCCGGCGCGCTCCCCGACGGCACCCCGTGGCAGTGCGCCACCCTGCGCACGCCGTTGGACTGGAAGAACCCCTCCGGCCAGACCATGGACCTCGCACTGGTCCGGGCCCGCACCAGCGGCACCCCGGACGACCGGATCGGCTCCCTGCTCTTCAACTTCGGCGGCCCCGGCGGCTCCGGCGTCGCCACCCTTCCCGGCCTGGCCGCCGACTACGAGAAACTCCGCACCCGCTACGACCTCGTCAGCTTCGACCCGCGCGGCGTCGGCAACAGCGGCGGCGTGCGCTGCCCGGACACCGGCCTCCCCGACGAGGACGAGATCGACAACATCCCCGACGACGGGGACGACGAGACCAACGCGCTCGTCCGCTTCAACCGGGAGACCGCGGCCGCCTGCGAGAAGAACTCCGGCGACGTCCTCCCCTATGTCGGCACCACCCAGGCCGCCCAGGACATGGACCTGATCCGCCAGGTACTCGGCGACGAGAAGCTGCACTACCTCGGCATCTCCTACGGCACCGAACTCGGCGGCGTCTACGCGCACTTGTTCCCCGAGCGCGTCGGCCGCGCCGTACTCGACGGTGTCGTCGACCCGACCCACGACATGATGGAGGAGGCCCTCGCCCAGGCCGGCGGCTTCCAGCTCGCCTTCGAGCACTTCGCCGCCTGGTGCGCCCGGCAGGGCTGCACGCTGGGCGAGGACGCCGAGGACGTCGTGGACCTCGTCGTCGGCCTGGAAGCGGCCCTGGACGACACGCCCCTGCCCACCCCGGACGACGGCGAACTCGACGGCGACGCCCTCGTCGCGGCCGTCACCGGCGCCCTCTACCGGCAGGACTACTGGCCCGCGCTCCGGGTCGGCCTGGAAGCCGCCGCCGACGACGACGGCGACGTCCTGCACGACCTCGCCGAAGCCCTCGGCCAGCACGGCACGGGCGGCGACACCGACGACACGACCGACGACACGACCGACGAGGAAAGCAACGAGGACGACGCCTTCAGGGCCATCACCTGCGACGACTCCAGCAGCCGCTACACCGTCGCCGACGTCCTGTCCCGCCTGCCGGACTTCCTGGAGGCCTCCCCCCTCTTCGGCCCCGGCCTCGCCTGGAGCACCCTGTCCTGCACCGGCTGGCCGGTCCCCGGAGCGGCCCGGCACCCCGAGGTCAGCGCCCCGGGCGCGCCCCCCGTCCTCCTCGTCGGCAACACCGGCGACCCCGCCACCCCCTACGAGGGCGCCGCCCGCATGGCGCGGCGCCTCGGCGAGAAGGTGGGCGTCGAGCTGACGTACGAGGGCGAGGGCCACGGCGCCTACGACAGCGGCAACACCTGCGTCCAGAACGCCGTCGACGCCTACCTGCTCGACGGCAGGCTCCCCGCCCCCGGCACGGTCTGCGAGGCGGAGCCCCTTCCGGAGGGCAAGTAGGACCGGCCAGGAACCATGCCCTCCGCAGTGACACCCCCACACCCGGATCCGTAACGTCATGTACACGTACACATACACGCCGGGACGGAATCCCGCGAACAGCGGGACTGGGAGGGGGCGCCGTGATCGACGCTGTGACAGGAATCCTGACGCAATTGGCCAGCGGGGCGGTCACCGCCGTCGGCTCCGGCACCGGCCAGACGATCTACGCGATGGTAACGGACCGGCTCTCCCGCACGGAGGAGGGCCGCGCCGCACTACGGGGGCTGGACACGGACCCCGGAAGCCCGGAAGCCAGACGGCGGTTACGGGCCGCGCTCTCCGACGAGATCGACGCCGACGAGGAGTTCGCCCACAGCCTCTCCAGCGCTCTGGGCGCCATGACGCCTGCTCCACAGTGAAGGGGCACAACACCTTCTCCCTCGGACCGGTGACCGTCAACAACACGCGCAACGCGCGGTACTCGTTGACCGCGGCCGCGCTGGTGCTCGTCACACTGCTCGTCCTGGGCGTCTACGGCACCGTGCAGGTCGTCACGGGGGACGCCCCGCCGACCACCCGCACGACTCCCACCACCCCTTCAGGGCAGTGGGCGGACGGAAGCGCGGGGCTCGCGGGCGCACCCGAGGAAACCGACGCTTCGACGGACACCGTCCTGTCCCGCCAAGACGTGTACCGGGCGTTGCCGGGTTGGACGCACACCAACGTGACCTTCGAGATCATCAGCTTCCAGGACGAGGGGATCACACGCGCGGTGCTCGCCGAGCCGCCGACGGACCCGATCCGGACCATCGACGTCGAATCCATCGGCGACGGCAGCGTCTTCCAGGAGCGGGAGAGTCCGACCAGGGACACCAAGCGGTTCTTCGGCATGGTCCGCGTGGGCACCGCCGTCGGAACCCTGGACTTCGAGACGGAGAACGCAGAGGACGAATTCGTCGCCGCCGACTACCTGCGGATGCTCGGCGAACGGCTGCACCAGGCGATGTCCGGACAGACCGTGAACGCCTCAGCCGGCTGAACCGCCGAGGCAACGCAAAACCCCAGACCAGAAGTCATCTGACCTGGGGTTTCTCTGAGCCCCCTGTCGGACTCGAACCGACGACCTGATCATTACAAGTGATCTGCTCTGGGCCATCTGAGCTAAGGAGGCATCGCGTACAACAACGCCGTACGCGCAGGCGGCTCCACTGTACACAGCCCCGTTTCCCCGAGCCACGAACTTCCCCTCTCCACCCGACGCCACGACAGACCGTAACGATCCGTGCACCCGTTCGTTGATCGGTCTGACGTGCTGTTCCGAAGATCGGATCGTCGGGGAGGAAGATCCATGGGGGAGACGGCGGAGAAGCCGAAAGCGGTCCAGGGTGAGGAAGCCGCGCGCATCAAGCGCGAGACTCTCGGCATCGGTGACCGCCGCAAGCACCACACCCGCAAGGCGACCGCGCTGAAGGGTCGCGTCAAGAACGCGGACACGCACCACCGCCTCTACCGCTTCCGCTGCTATCCGACCGAGGAGCAGACGCGGCAGTTGCAGCGGACGTTCGGAGCGTGCCGGTGGGTCTACAACGAGGGGCTGGCACTGCGGTCGGGGGCTTGGGAGCGGCACCGGGTCAGGGTGGGGTTTGCAGAAACGTGCCGGGCGCTGACGGGCTGGAAGCGGCGTGAGGAGACGGCTTGGCTGGCAGAGGTCTCGTCGACTGTGCTGCAGCAGTCTCTGCGCCACCTGGACCAGGCGTTCGGCCGGTTCTTCAAGGGTGGAGCGAAGTATCCGCGGCCGAAGAGGAAGGGGCGTTCGCGGGACACGGCGACGTTTGCACGGACGGGTTTCAAGTGGGTCGAGGATCCGGAGCGGCCGGGTACGGGGCGGATCACGCTCGCGAAGCAGTCCAGGTCGTTGGACATGCGGTGGTCGCGGGCGCTGCCCGCCGGTGTGGTCCCGGTGCGGTTGTCGGTGACTCGGGATCGGGCGGGGCGGTTTTTCGTGTCCGTGTTGGTGGAGGAGTACATCGCTCCACTCCCGATGGCCCTGGTGTCCGGTTCGCCGGAGCCGAGGGCGGCTGGTGTCGATGTGGGGTTGGCCTCGCTCGTCACGTTGGACGACGGGACGAAGCTTGATCACCCGAGGTTGCTGAAGCGGTACGCGGAGAAGCTGGCGCGATTGCAACGGGAGCTGCACAGGAAGGCGAAGGGGTCGAGGAACCGGAACAGGGTGAGACAGGAGATCGCCCGTCTGTACGCGCTCATCACGGACGTGCGCAAGGACATGCTGGACCGGCTGACGACCCGCCTCGTGCGCGAGAACCAAGTGCTCGTGGTGGAGGATCTGTCGGTGGCGACGCTGTTGCGTGCGGCCCGGGGTAGAGGCAGGAGGCGGAAGGCGAAGCTGAACCAGGCGATCGTGGATGCCTCGTGGGGCGAGTTGCTGAGGCAGTTGCGTTACAAGTGCGAGTGGTACGGGCGCACGCTGGTCATCGTCGACCGTTTCTTCCCCTCGACCCGACGCTGCTCGGCGTGTCATTGCAAGGGCCCGAGGCTGGACGTCTCGGTCCGCGAGTGGACGTGCATCGAGTGCGGTGTGCCGCATGACCGGGACGTGAACGCCGCCGTGAACCTCCGGGACGAGGGGGTGCGCCTGTACTGGCTGGTGGCGTCGGGGCTGCCGCCGGGCAGGAGGCCGCCAGCGGTGATCAAGGCGTCCGAGTTGGAGGAGTGTTTCCTGGCCGCGTAGCAGCGGCTGGTGCGGTACGGACCGACGGGCCGTCGGCCGGAATGCCTGTGGAGCCCGTGTAAGACCGGTCGGGTGCGGCTCGTGAGGGCCGTGCGCGGGTGGCGGTGGGCGATGAAGCAGGAAGCCTTGCGGCGCGGTCAAAAGTGCGGTGCTCTGCCTCAGAGCCCCCCGCCTCGAAAGTTTCAGCGAAATTCACCGACTCCCAGCTACTGACAGATCAGGTGAACGCCGGGTACCGTCCTGCTCAGCTTCACCCGTGTGGACTACACCACCACCTTCCTACAACGGATCGTCCGGCACGTTCCTGCCGGTAGAAGGGGGCCCATTCATCATGGCCACTGTTACGTTCGACAAGGCGACCCGTGTGTACCCGGGTTCCACGAAGCCCGCCGTCGACGGTCTCGACATCGACATCGAGGACGGCGAGTTCCTCGTCCTGGTCGGCCCGTCCGGTTGTGGCAAGTCCACCTCGCTTCGGATGCTCGCCGGGCTCGAGGACGTCAACGGCGGTGCCATCCGCATCGGTGACCGCGACGTGACGCACCTGCCGCCCAAGGACCGGGACATCGCCATGGTGTTCCAGAACTACGCGCTGTACCCGCACATGTCGGTCGCCGACAACATGGGCTTCGCGCTCAAGATCGCCGGCGTCAACAAGGCGGAGATCCGGCAGAAGGTCGAGGAGGCCGCGAAGATCCTCGACCTCACCGAGTACCTGGACCGCAAGCCGAAGGCGCTCTCCGGCGGTCAGCGCCAGCGTGTCGCGATGGGCCGCGCGATCGTGCGTGAGCCGCAGGTGTTCCTCATGGACGAGCCGCTGTCCAACCTGGACGCCAAGCTCCGCGTCTCCACCCGTACGCAGATCGCCTCGCTCCAGCGCCGTCTGGGCATCACCACCGTCTACGTCACCCACGACCAGGTCGAGGCCATGACGATGGGCGACCGCGTGGCGGTCCTCAAGGACGGTCTGCTCCAGCAGGTCGACACCCCGCGGAACATGTACGACAAGCCCGCGAACCTCTTCGTCGCCGGCTTCATCGGCTCCCCGGCCATGAACCTGGTCGAGGTGCCAATCACCGACGGCGGCGTGAAGTTCGGCAACAGCGTCGTCCCGGTCAACCGCGACGCCCTGAAGGCCGCCTCCGACAAGGGCGACCGCACGGTCACCGTCGGTGTCCGCCCGGAGCACTTCGACGTCGTGGAGCTGAACGGCGGCGCGTCCAAGACCCTGTCGAAGGACTCGGCGGACGCCCCGGCCGGCCTCGCGGTCTCGGTGAACGTCGTGGAGGAGACCGGCGCCGACGGCTACATCTACGGCACGGTCGACGTCGGCGGCGAGACCACGGACCTCGTGGTGCGGGTCAGCAGCCGCGCGGTGCCGGAGAAGGGCGCGACCGTCCACGTCGTGCCGCGTCCGGGCGAGACGCACGTGTTCTCGTCCTCCACGGGCGAGCGCCTCACCGACTGAGAAACCACGCGACCGGGTGATTTCACCCGCGTTGACGAAAAGAGCCCCGCGGCCTGCTGCGGGGCTCTTTTCGTTGTCGACAAATACCCCGGCACAACGGACGTTTCGACCGGTGTTCGTCAATCTCCTATCCCGTTCACGGCCGCTCTTCATCCCCCGATAGGGTGACTAAATGTCGCCAAATCATTACCGGGCGCTACCCTCACTCGCGTGAAGCACTCCGTGAAGCACTCCACCACCCGACAGACGCGACGCGGCCGGGGCCCCGCCCGCCGGATCGGCCGCTCTCTCGCCTTCGTCCTGCCCGTCGTCCTGGTGCTCTCCGGGACTCTCGCGGTCACCCGCGTCAACTGGTCCGGGGATCCCTCGGACTCGGTGCTCGCCGCGTCCGAGGCCACCTCGCCGAAGGCCTCCTCCGCCCGAGCCGCCCGCGCCCCGCACGAGGTGCTGCGCGACCGGCTGCTGACCGAGCTGCAGGAGGAGGACCCGGGCGTCGCGCTGACCCACCTCCAGCAGGCGGTGAACGAGCGCCCGTCGCTGGCCGACCACTGCGCGACCATCGCCCGCGCCCTCGGCCGCGCCGCGGTGAAGGTCTACGGCCCGACGCGCGCCCAGTCCTACGCCCGCCCCGTCTGCGACACCGCCTTCGCCTCGGGCGTCCTGGCCGCGCACAGCTAGGGCCTGTCTGACAATTCCCGTCTGCCGCGCGACGCCATGCACGCTCCCCCACTGCCTCAAGGGCGTGGGAGGTACCCCCACTCGCCGCACCGGCCCCAGACCCGAGTACGGCCAGTACGCGGGTCTGGGGCCGGCACTCCCCCAGCCTCCGGCCGGGGGGACCCCCAGAGCACGCACCTGACGCCGCGCGGCCGCCCTTCGGGCGACGACGCGAATTGTCAGACAGGCCCTATCACCCTCCGGAGGCGCGTGGGGCGCCGCGTACAGTTCGGGCATGACCGATCCGAGCGCCGCGTCCCGCCGCCCCGTTCAAGCCGTCGTCCTGGCCGGCGGGCAGGGTTCCCGGCTGCGCCCGTACACCGACGACCGGCCCAAGCCGATGGTCGAGATCCCGGGCACCGGGACGCCGATCATCGGCCACCAGCTCGCCTGGCTAGCCGAGGAGGGCGTCACCGACGTCGTGGTCTCCTGCGGCCACCTCGCCGAAGTCCTTCAGAAGTGGCTGGAGAGCGCCGACCTGCCGCTCTCCGTCACCACCGTCGTGGAGACCGAGCCGCTGGGCCGAGGCGGCGGCCTCAGGTACGCCGCCGCCCACCTCCCGCACCCCGACCGGCCCTGGTACGCCACCAACGGCGACATCTGGACCCGGTTCTCGCTGCGCGACATGGCCGACTTCCACACCGAGCGGGACGCCGTCGCGACCCTCGCCCTGGCCCGCCCGCGGCTGCCGTGGGGCGCCGTGCAGACGGACGGCTTCGGCCACATCACCGACTTCATCGAGGCGCCGCCGTCGACCTTCGAGATCAACGCGGGCGTGTACGTCTTCTCGCCGGAGTTCGCCGCGATGCTCCCGGAGCGCGGCGACCACGAGCGCACCACCTTCCCCCGGCTGGCCCGCGAGAACCGCCTGGCCGGCTTCCCCATCCCCCAGGGCTCCTACTGGCGCGCGATCGACACCGCGAAGGACCTGACGGAGGCGGCCAGGGAGCTGGAGGCGCTGGGCGGCCGCTGAGCGGCCCGGCTGCGCCTGCGCCCACGTCAAGGACTGGTGGGCCCAGGCCCGTAGTCCGCCTTGAAGCCGCCGAGACCGTCCGCGAGGTGGACCAGCCAGCCGCTCGGGGAGTGGTCCCGGGGCGGGTCGACCTCCATGCCCAGCTCGGCCAGGGCGAGGGCGTAGTCGGACTCCTCCAGAGCGAGGGCGAGCAGTTCGCGCAGCTCGCCCGTGAGGCGGGCGACCAGCTGCGGATCCGTCGCAGCGCCGTAGTCGCGTACGGCCGCGTCGTGGTCCGGGAACTCGTCCTCCTCGATCGACCGCTTCAGGTGGTCCGCGATCACGAAGAGCCAGTCCTGGATCTAAGACTGGGGCAGTCCGACGTCCGGCACGGGGTAGAACTCGCCGAGGCGCTGGCGCAGTTGGGCCAGCGGGTTGCGGGCGCACTCCCGGATCTGCCGTTCGGCCGTGGCCAGAGCCCAGGGACGGGTGTGCCAGGTGTGGCGCAGGTAGGCCCGGAAGGCGTCACTCGGCCTGTCCGGCTCGTCGTCGGCCGGCATGCCGGTGTACGCGCTGATCGCCTGGTCCAACTCGCCGTAGCGACGGTCGAACTCGAGCGGCTTCATGGACACGGCGCTGGACCTCTACAGGTAGATCGGGACGGTGGTGAGCACACGAAGCCGTGCGGGCTGCTCTGCTCCCGCCTGAGGACGACACGCGCCGCGCGCACATCGACGGGCTCACGCCCGGCAAGCATCATCGCCTGCAGCAGCGATGTATCTTCTGCTCGTTGGCGGTCACCACCTGCTGGGTGGCCCAGTGGGCGGTTTCGCGGTCGGGGTAGGTGGCGGATCTGGTCAGCATGGGTTGCTACCTCTCAACGGGGATCGAAGGACCAAATCAGGCCAATTTCGTCACCAGATACCGCGAGGAGCCCGAAGTCCCAGGCGTACTGGGACATCGGCCAACAACCGGAAACCCGCTCGTAGAAGTCCGGATCCTCACCGCCATGACTGGTGTTGGTGAAGAATGCCGATCCGCCGGGAAAGCGCGAAAGGATCACCTCCGCGTGGCGTTCCATGCCGGCTCTGCGCTCGGCAAACCCACGTTGCCGAGGCACGTTCATCTCATTGGTGGCCAGCATGACAAGGAGACGAACCACCGAACGGCGTGGGATCTCGTACAGTCCCCTGCGCCACTGCGCTGCGCCCTCTTCGTCCACCGGCGGAACGCGGAACGGGAAGGCGGGGTCCTCCAGCAACTCCGGTTCCCCCACTTCGGGGTCGTCGCCTCGCCACCCCCGGGGGTCCGCCACCCCCCTGCGCATGATCGCGGCCACGTCGGGCAGCCAGTCCTCCCCGGTCCGCGACCCCACAGCGACGAATGAGTACCGATGGCGATACATTTCGACCGCCCTCGACCACGTGCCGGCATCCAGAGACAC
This sequence comes from Streptomyces sp. NPDC059906, assembly GCF_042730645.1. Lineage (NCBI taxonomy): Bacteria > Bacillati > Actinomycetota > Actinomycetes > Kitasatosporales > Streptomycetaceae > Streptomyces > Streptomyces sp. NPDC059906. The sequence goes on along the minus strand of NZ_JBHWKU010000007.1, from coordinate 134,343 downwards.
CGGCGGTCCACACGTCGGATCGTGGTGGGATTCGCTGTGCATCCGGGGCCTCTCACTTGGGCATCGAACTGAAGACGATGTAGGGCGGGTTCAAGTCTGGTGACCGCGTCTCCAACGAGAGGCCCCTGGACGGGGATGGACTTCGTCTCGATCTCCTTCGTCGGGTTCGGTGGGTCCCCGTTCAGCCACTCATCGATCTCAGCGCTTCACCCGTTGGCGGATGAGTTGCCGTGCCCAGCGCCCCGAGTCCCTGGGCACGGTCGCGGGGCGTTCATCGCGGCCGGAGGCTCAGGAACCAGCCACGTTGGTGCGCGCGGTCCAGCCGGTGGCTCGGATCCACTCGGCCAGGTCCAGGGTGGCCGGCTCGATCGAGCGCACCACCGCGGGGTCCGAAGGGTGTTCCGCCGCCTTCGCGAACTCACGGAACATCACCTTGTCGAGGTCGGTGGGAAGCACGCTCAACGGGACGGCCTCGTACCGTGCCGGGAGCCCCGCGCGCGCGCCGAACGCCGCGGCGATCTGGGGGCCCGTCAGCTCGTCGCCGACGAGCTCGACGGCTCCGCCGGGCGCCTCCGCGATGTCGAGCAGGAGTGCGGCGGCAACCCGGCCGATGTCCCTGACCGAGATCATCTTCAGGGCGACGTCCTCCGGCAGCGGCAGCCTCAGCACGATCTCCCCATGCTCCAGGCTCGGTGCCATCACGCTCGCGAAGTTCTCCATGAAGGCGGTCGCGCGAACCATCGAGGCCCTGAGGCCGGACTTCCTCAGGTGCTCCTCGATCGAGTGCTTCGAGTCGTGGTGCGGCACACCCGACTCCCGGTCCGCTCCGAAGACCGAGTTGAACACGACGTGCGGGACGCCCGCCTCGACCGCCGCGTCGACGAGCGCGGTACCGATGCGGATCTCCGCATCGACCTCTTCGAGGCTGTTCGCCTCCGGGGTCATGAAGTAGAACCCCTCGACCGTCGCCAGCGCGGCGGTCAGCGACGCCGGGTCGTCGGCCCGGACGGCCGTCAGCTCGACGCCGCGGGCGGCCAGTGCCTGAGCCCGGTCGGACTGCGGGTTGCGGACCAAGGCCCGCACCCGCGCCTTGTGGTCCAGCAGCGCGTCGACCACCGCCCCGCCCTGTTGCCCCGTCGCACCGAAGACGGCGATCGTGCCGGTCGTCTGTGTCCTCATCGCTGCCACCCTTTATTAGTTCACGACATGAACGACATTAGTTCACGGCATGAACATCGTCAAGGTGCGGGCGTAGCAGGACCTCACGGTGCGATGGATTGGTTCGATGCGGGTGAAGAGAGGTCCGAGGTGTCCACGATGGCGGTGGCCACGCGCTCGAAGTCGCGCTGATCGTCGGCGTCGAGGTTCTTCGCGATCTCGGGCAGGCGCTTGGCGATCTCGGCGTAAACGGCCTCGGCGAGCACCTTCCCCGCGGGCGTCACACTGAGCATGACGACCCGTCGGTCCTGCGCCGAGCTTGCCCGGCCGACCAACTCGCGCCGCGCGGTGCGATCGACCAGCTGGCTCAAGGCGTTCTTGGTCATACCCAACGACGCGGCGAGGTCAGCCATCCGCCGCGGCTCGTTCCTGACTGCGCAGAGGAGCGTGGCCTGCGAGGGGGTCAGGTCGAACCCTGCGCAGACCTGCGCGTACTTGCGTTGAATCACGACCGAGAGCCAGAAGAGCTTGTCGCCATAGTCCACGCCGACCTCCCCGGTCCGATGATGAACAATCAGCCTACTCGTCACATACCGGCAGGCCACGCCACTCACCAGGAGACCCTCGGGTGGCACCTCTACCGGCTCGCGACGGGGTCGCGCGCCAGTGCCATGCCAACTGTCACCGAACGTCACACCCTGGAGAATCCCGGCCCACCTGCACTCGAACGTGTGAATTGAAGATCCGGCCCTGTCGAGAGCCCCTGTCGCGATCTAACGTGATTGGCGTCCCACCCACAGGGCATGGCGGCCGTCTGTCGGCTGCTTGTCCGGTGCTGTCCGGACGGTCGGGGCGGTTGGTGCGGGCAGGGCGCGCGATTCGGCGCGGGACGACGGGAGGGCGCGGTATGGCAACGACGGAGGGCGAGACGGAGGAGCCGGGATGGGATGTCGACCCCGACGACGAGTGGGGCGTCGCGGTCATCACCACGGTGGGACGGCAGTTGAAGCTCCGCCGCGAGGCCTTGGGGATGCGGGCCGCGACTTCGGGGCGGCGGTGGGGTACGGGGAGGACCTCGTCTACAAAGTCGAGGGCGGCAAGCGGATTCCCCGGCAGGAGTATCTGGACAGGGCCGACGAGGTGCTGGATGCCGGTGGGCTCCTCTCGGCGGCCTGGGAGGACGTGAAGAAGGTCCGGTACCCGAAGAGCGTGCGGGCGCTGGCGCAGTTGGAGTCCAGGGCGGTCGAGCTGGGCGTGTACGTCGGGCTCAGCATCCATGGGTTGCTGCAGACGCCGGAGCACGCACGTGCCTTGTTCGAGGTGTCCCAGTCCGCCTACGCGGAAGAGGAGTTGGACGAGCTCGTAGCCGCGCGGATGGCCCGGAAGTCGATCTTCGAGCGCAGCCCGGCACCCATGCTCAGCTTCGTTCAGGAGGAGGTGGCGCTGCGCCGAACGGTTGGAGGCACAATGGTGTGGCGTCAGCAAATCGAACATCTGCTGGAGTTGGCGCAGCGACGCAACGTCACTCTTCAGGTGATGCCGACGAGCGCGGGTGAACACCCTGGGCTGAGCGGCAAGATCGAGGTGCTGAAGTTCGGGGACGGTACGGCGGTAGGACGTTCCGACGGAGCGTTCAACGGCCGCCCGACCTCGGAGCTGAAGCAGCTCCGCATCCTTGAGCTGCGATACAGCACCATTCGGGCTCAGGGCCTCTGCCCGAGGGAGTCCCTGGCCTTCATCGAGGAACTGCTGGGAGAAGAATGATCCGCGAGACCGCTGCCGATGATGCCTCCGAACCGGCCTGGTTCAAGAGCAGTTACAGCGATGGTCCCGAGGGCGACTCCTGCGTGGAGATCGCGATAGCGCCCCGCACGGTCCACGTCCGCGACTCCAAGCAGACGACGGGCCCCCGGCTTGCCCTCGCGCCGGACACGTGGACGGACTTCGTGACGTACGCCGCCTCGGAACACTGACGGACCAACGACGCGCGCCCTGCTCCCCGTTGTGACCGGGGCGCAGGGCGCGAACGCGTGGGGCTAGCCCAGGAGGCCGCCCACGAGGCGGCTGCCGGGCTCTCCGGTGGAGGACGAGCCGCCGCCGTCACCGCTGCCGGTGGAGCCGGTGGAGCCGCCGTTGCCGCCGGTCGAGGTGCCGCCCGCGGTCGGTCCCGCCGTGGTGCTCGGTGCCTGGCCGGCCGGGGAGGACTGGCGCGGCGGGGCCTGGCCCGTGGTGCCCTGGGTCTGGCTCGGCGTACCGCCGCCCGTGGTGGTGCCGCTGCTGTCGCGGGTCGCTCCGGGGGTGGTCGCCGCGTCCTGGGAGGGGGTGGACTTGTCGCCGGTGGCGCCCTGGGTCGGGGAGGCGGAGGCCTCCGGGGAGGAGGCCTTCGGCTTGCGCGTGCCGGGGTCCTGCGGGAGCGGGGAGCCGGGCAGTTCGTTGCGCGGGGACTCGCCGGGCCCGGGCACGACCACGCGGTCGGCGTCCCGGACGGCACCGCCGAGGACGGAGCCGACGAGGAGGGTGACACCGGCGACGAGGAAGGTGATGAGCGCGCCGCGGCGCAGGACGTAGCGGCGCAGGTCCCAGATGTCGGAGCGGGGGCCGAGCCGGCGCCAGGCGCTGCCCGCGAGTCTGCCGTCCACGGAGTAGACGGGGGCCCCGGCGATGATCAGCGGGGACCAGGCGGCGAGGTAGATGATGTCGGGCGCGTCGTAGACCGGGACGCTCTTCCAGCTGACGGTGACCAGGAGCGCGGCGGACAGGCCGGCGCCGATGACGGCGGCCACCCGCTGCCAGCAGCCGAGCACGGTCAGGACGCCCACCAGCACCTGGAGGAAGGCGATGACCAGCCCGGCGCCCACCGGGTGGGCGAGGGCGAACTGGCGCAGCGGCTCGGCGACGTCCCAGGGGTGCAGGGTGTTGAGCCACTTGACCATGGAGCCGCGTTCGCCGCCGTCGAAGTAGACGGGGTCGCAGAGCTTGCCCATGCCGGCGTAGATGGAGATGAAGCCGAGGAAGACGCGCAGCGGGAGCAGGACGACGCCGAGGTTCATACGGCGGCCGGGGAAGTAGGCGTGCCGCGCCGGGTCGTCGGTGCGGCGCCTGCTGCGGGGCTCGCCCGGGCCCGTGTCCTCGCCGTAGCCGTCGGAGCCGTAGCCGTCGTCGCCGTAGCCGGCCCCGAACTCCTGCGTGCCGTAGGCGGAGTCGTCGTAGGCCGGCTCGTCGTACGCGCTGCCGACGGTGCGCATGGCGGGCAGCAGCCGGGTGCCGTCGGGGACGGGGCCGCGCTGGGCGCCGACGAGGGGGGTCTCCAGCGTCTGGGTGGCGGGGCCGTCGTCGTAGTCCAGGGGGCCGCCGTCGAGGTCGATCCGGGGGATGACCTGCGTGGCTCCGGCATCGCCCGCGTGGTCGGCGGCCGGGTTCTCGGCGTGCTGACCGGCTCCGGCCCGCACCGCCTGGAGCAGCCGGTGCGCGCCGGTGTCGTCCGGGTCGGACCGCCCGCTCCACACGACGGCGCGGCGACGGCCCGCGGCCGGGGCGCCGGGCATGCGGGCGGGGTCCTGGGTGGCGCTCAGGTGCCGCGCGATCCGCGGGGACTGGGTCCGCCGGGCGGAGGCACCGAACTGCACGCGGAAACTCGCGTGGTTGACGATGACCTGGGCCGGATCGCTCGGCACCTTCACCATGCTCAGCGCGGGAGCGTCGTCGTATCCCGACGAGCGGTCCCCCGTGGGTGTGCGGGGTGTTCTGGTGTCCACACTCATCTAACCGAGTGATGTGTCGTTAGGACACTGCCTTGACCGGCCCGATCTGTCCGGACCGCGTCAAGCATGTCCGGACAGCCTCGAACACCCCGTTCGGGTTATACGGCGAACGCTTGTTCAAGGGCGCCGACGCGCCGCCTCGTACAGCACGATCCCCGCCGCCACACCGGCGTTGAGGGACTCGGCACCGCCCGGCATCGGGATCCGCACCCGGAAGTCGCACGTCTCGCCGACGAGCCGCGACAGCCCCTTGCCCTCGCTGCCGACGACGATGACCACGGGGCCGCCCAGGGCCGCCAGGTCGCCGAGTTCGGCCTCGCCGTCGGCGGCGAGGCCGACGACCGCGATACCGGCCTTCTGGTACGCCTCCAGCGCCCGGGTGAGGTTGGTGGCGCGCGCCACCGGCGTACGGGCGGCCGCGCCGGCGGACGACTTCCACGCGCCCGCCGTCATGCCGGCCGCGCGCCGCTCGGGCACGACGACGCCGTGGCCGCCGAAGGCGGAGACGGAGCGGACGACGGCGCCGAGGTTGCGCGGGTCGGTCACGCCGTCGAGGGCGACGATCAGCGGGTCCGCGCCCTCGTCGTGGGCGGCGGCGACCAGGTCCTCGGGGTGCGCGTACTCGTACGGCGGGACCTGGAGGACGAGCCCCTGGTGGTTGAGCCCGTTGGTCATCCGGTCCAGCTCGGGACGCGGCGCCTCCATCAGGTTGATCCCACCGCGCTCGGCGGCGAGCTGGAGCGCCTCGCGCACCCGCTCGTCGTTGTCGATGAACTGCTGGACGTAGAGCGTGGAGGCGGGCACCCCGTCGCGCAGCGCCTCGTAGACCGGGTTGCGGCCGACGACCAGCTCGGACGTCGAGCGGCCACCGCCGCGCCGCTGCTGCGGGCGGCCGCCGGTGGCGCGGCGCGCCTTGGCGTTGGCGGCGCGCTGCTTGGCGTGCCCCTTGCGCATCTCGGCGGGGGGCGTCGGCCCCTTGCCTTCCAGGCCCCGGCGTCGCTTGCCGCCGCTGCCGACCTGCGCGCCCTTCTTGCCGGACATGCGGCGGTTGTTCGCGGCCATGAGTACCTGTCTCCGCTTCTCTGCGTCTCTGCGTCTCGGGGTCTTACGGGGGTGTGCGTCGTACGTGCGTCTTATGCAGTGTGCCGCCCGGAGGGCCGGGCGGCACAATCGATCTACGAGTCGATCTGTGAGTGCGGACTCGGGTCAGCGGGGGCCGAGGCTCCAGCGGGGTCCCTGCGGGCCGTCCTCGATGACCAGTCCGGACTGCCCGAGCTGGTCGCGGATGGCGTCGGCCGTGGCCCAGTCCTTCCGCGCCCGCGCGCCCTCGCGCTGGTCGAGCACGAGCCGTACGAGGCTGTCGACGACGTGCCGCAGATCCTCGCCCTGCGCCTGCTCCCCGGCCCACTGCGCGTCCAGCGGGTCGAGCCCCAGCACGCCGAGCATGGCCCGCACCTCGGCGAGCCGGGCCACGGCGGCGTCCTTGTCGTCGGCGGCCAGCGCGCTGTTGCCCTGCCGGACGGTGGTGTGCACGATCGCCAGCGCCTGCGGGACGCCCAGGTCGTCGTCCATCGCCTCGGCGAAGGCGGGCGGCACCTCGGCGGCCGGCTCCACGGCATGACCGGCCAGCTCGGTGACGCGCTGCACGAAGCCCTCGATCCGCGCGTACGCCGACTCGGCCTCGCGCAGGGACTCCTCGCTGTACTCGATGGTGGAGCGGTAGTGCGGGGTGCCGAGGTAGTACCGCAGCACGACCGGGCGCCACTTCTTGACCATCTCGCTGACGAGGACGCTGTTGCCGAGCGACTTGGACATCTTCTCGCCGCTCATGGTGACCCAGGCGTTGTGCACCCAGTAGCGGGCGAAGGCGTCGCCGAACCCCTTGGCCTGGGCGATCTCGTTCTCGTGGTGCGGGAAGATCAGGTCGATCCCGCCGCCGTGGATGTCGAACTCCTCGCCCAGGTACTTGTGCGCCATCGCGGAGCACTCCAGGTGCCAGCCGGGCCGGCCCCGTCCCCACGGCGTCTCCCAGCTGGGCTCCCCGGGCTTGGCCGCCTTCCACATGGCGAAGTCCCGCGGATCCCGCTTGCCGATCTCGCCCTCCCCGGCGGGCTGGCGCAGCTCGTCGAGGTCCTGGTTGGACAGCGACAGGTAGCCCGGCAGGGAGCGCACGTCGAAGTAGACGTTGCCCTCGGCCTCGTAGGCGTGCCCGCGCTCGATGAGGCCGCGCATCATCTCGACCATCTCGGTGATGTGGCCCGTGGCCCGCGGCTCGTACGTCGGCGGCAGGCAGCCGAGGGCGTCGTAGGCGTCGTTGAACGCCCGCTCGTTCTCGTAGCCGATGGACCACCAGGGGCGGTTCTGCTCGGCCGCCTTCCAGATGATCTTGTCGTCGATGTCGGTGACGTTGCGGATGAAGGTGACGTCGTAGCCGCGGTACGCGAACCAGCGGCGCATGATGTCGAAGTTCAGCCCCGACCGGATGTGCCCGATGTGCGGGGCGGCCTGCACGGTGGCGCCACACAGGTAGATCGAGACGCAGCCCGGCGTGAGGGGGGCGAAGTCACGGATCTGCCGGGCGCTGGTGTCGTACAGGCGAATAGTCACGTGTCCAGGGTAGTAGGCGCCAAGCAGTGCCAGGGGCACACGTGCACCGTTGTTGCGGGACCGAGTCACTCCCCCGCGAGCCGGCACACGGGGGGCGTCTGGCTCGCTTCTTGTCCCCGCGAGGGCAACGCGGGGTGCCCACCCCCCACGCTCAAGCCACCCGCACGACCAACGCCGTGGCCACCGCCATCAGCCCTTCCCCCCGCCCCGGGAACCCCAGCCCGTCCGTCGTCGCTCCCGACACCGACACCGGCGCCCCCACCGCCGCGGAGAGCACCGCCTCCGCCTCGTCCCGCCGCTTGCCGACCTTCGGCCGCGCCCCGACCACCTGCACCGCGACGTTCCCGATCCGGAACCCCCGCGCCCGCACGATCCGCGCCGCCTCCGTCAGCAGCGTCACCCCGGACGCCCCGGACCACTCCGGCCGCCCGGTGCCGAAGTGCTGCCCCAGGTCCCCGGCCCCCGCCGCGGAGAACAGCGCGTTGCACGCCGCGTGCGCGACGACGTCCGCGTCGGAGTGCCCGGCGAGCCCGGTCCCCTCGCCCTCCCACTTCAGCCCGGCGCACCACAGCTCACGCCCGTCCTCGAAGGCGTGGATATCCGTACCGATCCCGACCTGCGGCAACAGCGGCAGCTCTCCCGTACCGGAACCCTCAGAACCCATCGTTCAGCCTCCTGCGCGCCAGTACCGCCTCCGCGAGCACCAGGTCGAGCGGACGCGTCACCTTGAACGCCTCCTCGTGCCCCGGCACCACCACCACCGCGATCCCCAGCTGCTCGACCATGCTCGCGTCGTCGGTGACGTCGTCGGTCACCGTCCCGTGGGCCCGCACCAGCGTCGCGCGGTCGAAACCCTGCGGGGTCTGCACCGCGCGCAGCCGCGCCCGCTCCGGCGTCGCCACCACCGGCTCCGGCCCACCCGGCGCCACCGCGGGCTCGACCTGCTTGACGGTGTCGGCGAGCGGCACCGCCGGCACCACGGCGGGCGCACCCTCCCGTACGGCGTCGATCACCGCGTCCACCGTGTCCACCGGCACCAGCGGCCGGGCCGCGTCGTGTACGAGGACGATGCCGTACTCGGGCGGCAGCGCGTCCAGGCCGAGCCGTACCGACTCCTGCCGGGTCTCGCCGCCGGGCACCACGACGAAGTCCGTCCTCTCGGGCAGCGCGTGCGCGTCCAGGAGGCTCTTGACCTCGCCCGCGCCGTCGGGCGGGGCGACGACCACGACGAGGGACACCGCGCGGGAGGCGGCCATCGCCCGGACCGCGTGGATGAGCATCGGCGTGCCGCCCAGCGCGCGCAGGGCCTTGGGAGCGCCCGGACCGAGCCGCACACCCCGGCCCGCAGCCGGAATCACGGCGGCGGTCCTGGCGGGCGGACGGTCCGCGGCGGACGTCTCCGTGGACGCCTCCGCGGACGCCTCCATGGACGTCTCCGCAGTCGTCTCGACGGGTGAGGGACGCGATTCGTCAGACATCGGTTCCTGTCAGGTTTGTGTGCTCGACCTAGTTGGGTATGGCCTCACCGTGCCGGGCGCGATGCCTTGACCGGACCCTTCCGTGACCCTGGTCGAGCCAGCAGCCCGGGCCCGGCACGCCAGGACCCGGGGAAACCTCCCGGGATGAGCGTACGAGGATCATCGGCATCCGGACGTCCGGATGCCGGAAACCGTGTCCGGGTACGAACATGCCGCAGCGCCCGGCGACAGCAAGAATGTCATCGGGCACCACGGCATTTCAGTGCGCTGAACCGAATGGGTGACGGTCTGCGCCTCGCCTCGGATCCAGTCGGATCAGGAGGCGAGCACCTCGTCGAGCAGGGCCTCCGCCTTGTCCTCGTTGGTGTTCTCCGCGAGAGCCAGCTCGCTCACCAGGATCTGGCGGGCCTTGGCGAGCATGCGCTTCTCACCTGCGGAGAGTCCGCGCTCGCGCTCGCGCCGCCACAGGTCGCGCACGACTTCCGCGACCTTGATGACGTCGCCGGAGGCGAGCTTCTCCAGATTTGCCTTGTAACGACGCGACCAGTTCGTGGGCTCTTCGGCGTACGGCGCGCGCAGTACCTCGAAGACCCGGTCCAGCCCGTCCTGACCGACCACATCACGCACGCCGACGAACTCCGCATTGTCCGCTGGCACACGTACCGTCAGGTCGCCCTGGGCGACCTTCAGCACCAAGTAGGTCTTGTCCACGCCTTTGATCTGGCGAGTTTCGATAGCCTCGATCAGCGCGGCCCCGTGATGGGGATAGACCACGGTGTCGCCAACCTTGAACGTCATGTGACAGGTACCCCTTCCGTGGCTATCCAGGGTAACACGGAAACGGCGTCTTCTGAATGGCGTTTTCGCAGGTCAGGGCATATCTCGGGGCTTGACAACAGCAACAGGAACGTGCTGCGCCGGGCGAGCGGAAGAAAGTATTCGCAGGTCGGAGCCGCTGTCCAGGCCGGTCGAAACACGCACGTCACACACATCCGGAGGCCTCGCCACCCGCCCGAAGATCCCGATATGTCCGGTTCCGCGTGTGCGACTTCCGCTACTCCGTTCGGAGGCCGCGGCAGGGTTCCGGACGAATCCATAATTGATCACGACGCGCCCCCGGCCGTCCCCCGGTGATCAATTTCCTGGCCGTCCGCGCATTCCTTCACGGAAATTTCGCGTACCGATCCCGACCTGTATGGCGGAGGGCTTCATAGCTGAATGTCGGACGAGTACGAGCCGCTAAACGGCCCACCGGAACAACGCCTACCGGCGCCCCCGGCCGTGCGGGAACGGCGCCCGCGGCGCACCGGTGCCGTGCCTCCCCCTCGTCCCGCGCCGCCCCCGGCGCCTACCGCCTGCCGAGCGAAGCCGGATGTCTTCGGGGAGGGTCGGGTGCGGCGGCTCAACAACGGCTCGGTAGCCTGAGGCCGCTGACAGCCACTTAGGGCGGCTTTATCCGTTGCCGCCACCCCGCTCGAGTCCAAGGAGTTGCCGCCGCCGTGAGCAGCAGCCTTCGACGCGGTGCCCTCGCCGCCGCCGCCATCGCGTTCTCGATCGCCTCGCTCGCCGCGTGCGGCGCCGGTCACAACGCCCAGACGCTGGAGATCAAGCCGGACAACGCTGCGACGTCCGTCGGCGACATCAAGATCCAGAACGCGGTCGTCATCACCCAGCCCGACCTGGAGTCGACCGGCCCGGCCGTGGTCTCCGCCACCCTGTTCAACAGCGGTGACAAGGACCAGACCCTCGAGTCGGTCACCGTGGCCGGAACCGGCAAGTCCGCCGAGCTGAAGCCCGCCAAGGGCGAGCAGGGCGACCTGACCGTCCCGGCCGGCGGCCGCCTGATCCTCGGCGGCAAGGACAACGCCGCAGCAGTCCTGCCCAGCAGCCGCGAGGCGGTCCAGGACGGCAACGCGCAGAAGATCACCTTCAACTTCAGCAAGACCGGCGCCGTGAGTCTGCGCGCGTTCGTCGTCCCCGCCGAGAGCTACTTCGCCGAGTGGGGCCCGAGCGAGACCCCGGCGGCCCCGGGCGCCTCCGCGCAGCCCTCCGGGGAGGCCTCCGCGGAGACCTCGGGCGAGCCGGCGGACGGGGAGTCCTCGGGCACCCCGGCGGACGGCGAGACGGCCCCCGGGACGGACGAGGCCACCGGTGGAGCCACCGGCGACACGGACGGGACCGGCACGGGCACGGGCACCGGCACCGGCACCGGCACCGAGACCGGCACGGGCACCGGCACCGAGACCGGCACGGGCACCGAAGCCGGCCACTGAGCACCCTGCGGACGCACCGGCGCACGACCGAAGGGCGGGACCTCTCCGTGAGGTCCCGCCCTTCGCCGTGTCCGGTGGGCCGCCCGGGCCGGGCGGCCCAAAGGCCCCGGCCTACGGCTCGAACTTGTACCCCAGCCCGCGCACCGTCACCAGGTACCGCGGCGCGCCCGGGTCGGGCTCGATCTTGGCGCGCAGCCGCTTGACGTGGACGTCGAGGGTCTTGGTGTCACCGACGTAGTCGGCGCCCCAGACCCGGTCGATCAGCTGCATGCGGGTCAGCACGCGGCCCGCGTTGCGCAGCAGCATCTCCAGCAGGTCGAACTCCTTCAGCGGCAGGTCGACCTTGGTGCCGCCCACGGTCACCACGTGCCGGTCCACGTCCATCCGGACGGGCCCGGCCTCCAGGGCGGCCGGGGCGACCTCCTCCGGCTCGCCGCGGCGCCGCAGTACGGCACGGATGCGGGCGACCAGCTCGCGGGAGGAGAAGGGCTTGGTGACGTAGTCGTCGGCCCCTATCTCCAGCCCGACGACCTTGTCGATCTCGCTGTCCTTGGCGGTCACCATGATCACGGGTACGTTCGAGCGGCCGCGCAGCTGGCGGCAGACCTCGGTGCCCGGCAGGCCGGGCAGCATCAGGTCGAGGAGCACGAGGTCGGCGCCGTTGCGCTCGAACTCGTCGAGTCCGTCGGGGCCGGTGGTCGCGATGGCGACCTCGAAGCCCTCCTTGCGGAGCATGTACGACAGGGCGTCGGAGAAGGACTCCTCGTCCTCGACGACGAGCACACGGGTCACGGAAGGACCTCCGGGGCAGGAAACGTTTCGTACGGGGATGTATGGGGGGAATGGGGGGAATGCGAGGAATGCTGGGAATGCTGGGAATGCGGGGATGAGGACGGCCGCTCGGTCTCGTCGCTGAGCCCGGAGCGGTCGGACCGCCGCTGCGCGCGGTCGCGGGCGAAGCCCGCCTCCGGCAGTCGCAGGGTGAAGGTGGAGCCCTGGCCTTCGGCGCTCCACACCGTGACCTCCCCGCCGTGCGAGGCGACCACGTGCTTGACGATCGCGAGACCCAGACCGGTGCCTCCGGTGGCCCGGGAGCGGGCCGGGTCCACGCGGTAGAAGCGCTCGAAGACGCGCTCCTTGTCCTTCTCCGAGATGCCGATGCCCTGGTCGGTCACGGCGATCTCGATCAGGTCGCCGCCGGGGGCGGCGACGCGGCGGGCGGCTATGCCGACGCGGGTGCGGGCCGGCGAGTAGTTGACGGCGTTCTCGACGAGGTTGCCGAGGGCGGCGGCGAGCTGGCCGCGGTTGCCGCGCACGTGCAGATCCGCCGTGCCTCCGGCGGCCATGGTGATCTGCTTGGTGCCGGCCGCGTGCCGGCAGCGGTCGACGGCCTCGGCGACCAGCTCGTCCACCCGGACGGGCTCGGCGTCGTCGAGGGGGTCGTCGTTCTGCACCCGGGACAGGTCGATGAGCTCCTGCACCAGGTTCGTCAGCCGGGTCGCCTCGATCTGCATCCGCCCGGCGAACCGCTCCACGGCCTCCGGGTCGTCCGCCGCGTCCATCACGGCCTCGGACAGCAGTGAGAGCGCCCCCACCGGCGTCTTCAGCTCGTGGCTCACGTTGGCGACGAAGTCCCGCCGTACCGCCTCGATGCGGCGGGCCTCGGTGAGGTCCTCGACGAGCAGCAGCACCAGCCGCGAGCCGAGGGGCGCGACGCGTGCGGAGACGGCGAGGGCCTCCCCCCGCCCGTTGCCGCGCCGGGGCAGGTCCAGCTCGACCTGCCGTATCTCTCCGTCCCGCCGGGTGTCCCTGGCCATCTGCAGCATCGGCTCGACGGCGAGCCTGCCGCCCCGGACCAGGCCGAGGGCGTACGCCGCCGAGCTGGCCTTGACCACCGCGTCGGCCTCGTCGAGGACGACCGCGGAGGAGCGCAGTACGGAAAGGACGGTGTCGACACCGGGCGGCAGCACGGGGTCGGTGTGGAGCGAGGTGCGGGTGGGGCGCTTCTGCTCCCGTTCGCTCCAGCGGAACGCCAGCACGGCGATGACGCCGGTGAGTACTCCGGCGATCGCCGCCACTGCGGCGACCGCCGCGTTCACGTCCATGTCTCCAGGTTAGGCACGCCGAACCGTCCGGCCCCAGCCATCCGGGTGCGACCTCGAACACTCGTCGCCCAGAGTTCACCTTGGAGCCAGGGACGGTTCATTTGTGGTGCCGGAAACGGACGCGTACAGGCCGGAACGTGTAAGCGTGGGGGCACGGCGGGGGGCGCGAAGCCGTCTTCGAGCCCCCGAAACGGACGTACGAGAGGGAATCCTGATGCGGGACGCGTACCACGAGGAACTTGATTCGATCGGTGACGGTCTGGTGGAGATGGCCCGGCTGGTCGGGTCGGCCATCGGACGCGCCACGACCGCGATCCTCGACTCCGACCTGAAGCTGGCCGAGGCCGTCATCGAGGCGGACCAGAAGGTCGACAACCTCCAGCACGAGCTGGAGGCCCGGGCGATAACCCTGCTGGCCCGGCAGCAGCCGGTCGCCACCGACCTGCGCATCGTCGTGACCTCGCTGCGGATGTCGGCCGACCTGGAGCGTTCGGGCGACCTGGCCCAGCACGTGGCCAAGCTGGCCCGGCTGCGCTACCCGGAGCGCGCGGTGCCGCACGACCTGCACGCGACCATCCTGGAGATGGGCCAGCTCGCGCAGCGCCTGATGGCGAAGGCCGCCGAGGTGATCATCACCAAGGACGTCGACCTGGCCCTCCAGCTGGAGCAGGACGACGACGCGATGGACCTCCTGCACCGCACCCTCTTCCAGCACCTGATGGACGACCGCTGGAAGCACGGCATCGAGACGGCGGTGGACGTCACGCTGCTGGGCCGCTACTACGAGCGCTTCGCCGACCACGCGGTCTCGGTCGCCAAGCGGGTGGTCTACCTGGTCACCGGCGAGCACGCGGACGACCTCCAGGCGGACATCCAGCCCGCGACGCAGGTCGAGGGAGCCTGAGCGCACCCGCGCGGAGCGCAGCGGGGGCGCGCGTTCGCCCCAGTGCGCCGTTGATGCGACGGCCACTCGGGGCGTGCAATGGACTAAGGGCCCCAGGGCCCCAGGCACCCGCTTCCAGGAGGAACCATGGCCGATTCCCCCAGCACGAAGCCCGACCCCGCACGGGAACGCCCCACCGAGCAGCCCGCCGAGATCCGCAGCCTCCCGCTGATCGCCGCCTGCGGCTGCGGCTCGGGCTGCGGCTGCGGCTGCCAGTCGGGCAGCCCCTGTCAGTGCGGCTGACGCGCCGACGGCAGTACGGCGGCCGGCACCCCCGGCCGCCGTACTGCCACCCGGACAGTCACCCCTGGGTGTCGCGTCGTACGACTTGAGTACGGGTACTCAGGTCCCCGGCCCCGCTCCCGTCCGACCCTGGAACAGGAAGCCGGACGCCGGACGCCGGACGAAGACGACGACGACCACGGGGAGCCCGATACCCGATGACGAAGACCACCATCACCACCCGGATACGCACCCTGACCCGCCTGGCCGTCGCCAACCGCGTCTCCGCGGTGTACCTCACCGTGGTCGGCGGTGCGATGGCGGTCGCCGCGGCGCAGCCGCTCTTTGTGACCGGCCCCGACGCGTCCCTCATCTGGGTCTGGCCGGCCCTGTTCACCTTCCCGGCCTTCGGCTTCGTGGCCTGGCTCGGCGAGGCGGGCTGGGGCGGCGACGCCCCGACGTGGTTCTTCGTCGGCGGCATCGTGCTCTCGGCGCTCGTCCAGTCGCTGGCCCTGGGGGCGGTGTGGCGGGCCCTGCGGGGGCGCCGGGGCAACCGCGGCCACCTGACGACGGCGCACTGACCCCGCCGCCCCCTCCGCCCCCCTCCGCCCCCCTCCGCCCCTCCCCTCCCCCGCCTCCGTCGGCTTCCGGGCCGGACGCGGATGCGAGAGTGGCCCCATGACGGCACCAGGAGCCACGGTCGTGGCGGTCGACGAGGTCGAGGACATCGCGGTGGACGGGCTGCACTGGCTGACGGGGGCGGCCCGGGACACCCCCGGCGGCGGCCTCGCCTGGCCGGTCAGGCCCTCGGACGACGCCGTCGAGCCGATGCTCTACAACGGCACGGCCGGCAACATCCCCGTGCTCCTGGAGGCGTGGCGGCACTTCGGCGACGACGCGTACGCCGACACCGCCCTGCGCGCGGCCCGGGCCCTGGCCGCGCGGGTCGACGACCTGGAGGACGACTCCCTGTACTTCGGCCGCACGGGACTCGCCCTGGTCCTGCGGGCGGTCCACGCCGAACTGGGCGACCCGGCGTCGGGCGAGGCCGCCGACCGTGCCCTCGGCCTGGTCCGCTCGCGTTTCGACGGCACGCGCTGGGGCGCACTCTTCGAGCTGATGGGCGGCAACGCGGGCATCGGCCTGGGCGCCCTGCTGGCCGGCGACCCCGACCTCGCCGTCCTGGCCGTGGAGCCGTACCTGCGTACGGCGGAGCAGACCGCGCACGGCGTCCACTGGCCGCACCGCCCGGACACCGACTCCCGCCTGCACCACGTCTCGCACGGCACCCTCGGCATCGCCCTGGCCCTCGCCCGCGTCGGCGGCGCCACAGGCCGCGAGGATCTGCTCGATCTTGCGCTGGCCGCGGTGGCCGACGTCGTGTCCCGCGACTCCGCCGGCCCCGACGGCTTCCTGGCCCCGCACTCCACCCCGCAGCACCTCCCGGACCTGATCGACCCGGTCAGCTACGGCTGGTGCCACGGCCCCTCAGGCGACGCCCAGCTCTTCCGCACCCTGCGCGACGTCACGTCCGCCCCCGCCTGGACCGCCCTGGCCGACCGCTGCTGGCACACGGTGACCCACTCCGGCCTCCCCCGGCGGCTGCGCCCCGGCTTCTGGGACAACAACGGCCGCTGCTGCGGCACGGCGGGCGTCCTGGCCCTGGCCTGCGACCGGATCGCCGAGCAGCGGGACGCGTTCGACTTCGCCGACGTCCTGGTCACGGACCTGACCGCCCGCGCCACCCGGGACCGCGAGGGCGCCCGCTGGTCCAACGTCGACTTCCGGTCCACGCCGGGCGAGCTCGAACCGCAGCTCGGCTGGGCGATGGGCAACGCGGGAATCGTCCGCGAGCTGCTGCGCTACGTACGCCTGTCCCGCGGGGGCGACCCCGGGTACGCCTTCACCTGGCCGGACCAGCCACCCCCGGCGCCGGTGCCCGCCTGACCGAACCGACCGAACCGACCGAACCGAGCCAGCCGACGCAACCGACCGAACCGGACCGCGGCGATCGGGCGCCGCCGATGTGCCCCCTGCCACGGTGGATGCCGAAGGGAGGCCGCATGATCTCGGCACTGAACCACCTCGTCGACCTGGTCGAGGACCACCTCGGCGAGGAGCCGGACGTCCCCGCGCTGGCCGCGAGCCTCGGCACGACCGAGTACCACCTGCGCCGGATGTTCTCCTCGCTGGCGGGCATGCCGCTGTCGGAGTACGTCCGCCGGCGCCGCATGACGGTGGCCGCCGCCGACGTCGTACGGGCCGGGGACGACCTACTGACCATCGCCGTCCGGTACGGCTACGGCTCGACGGAGGCGTTCGGACGCGCGTTCCGGTCGGTCCACGGGTCCGCTCCGCGCGACGTACGCCGCGACGGCGGCCCCCTTCGGACACAGCCGCAGCTCAGGTTCCGCCTGACCGTCGAAGGGAGCACCCCCATGGACACCCGCTTCACCGACCGCCCCGCGTTCCGCCTGATCGGCCACGCGACCCGCGTCCCCCTCGTCCACGAGGGCGTCAACCCGCGCATCCGGCAGCACATCGCCGCACTCCCCCAGGAGGCCCACGTCCGCCTGAAGTCCCTCGGCGACACGGACCCGGCCGGCCTGCTCCAGGTCAGCGACGACGTGGCCCAGGGCAGTCCGGAGGGCACCGAACTGACCTACCTCCACGGCGTGGCCGTCACCGCCGCCACCCCGGCCCCCGACGACCTCGACGCCATCGAGGTACCGGCGGGCACCTGGGCGGTCTTCCGCAGCTCGGGCCCCTACCCGGACGCCCTCCAGACCACCTGGGCGGCCACGGCGGCCGAGTGGTTCCCGTCCAACCCGTGGCGCCTGCGCCCCGGCCCGTCGATCGTCTCCGTCCTGGACCGCGCGGACGACTTCACGACGGCGACGACGGAACTGTGGCTCCCGGTGGAACCGGCCTGAGCCGGCCCCCGCCTGCTCTCAGCCGCTTCTCAGCCGCTCACCGGAGGGCGCTTCCACGCGCTGACGTACCCCTTGAAGGTCGGCAGTCCCGTCCCGCCCTCCCCGGGGAGGATGTCGGTGATCTCCGCCTCCGCCACGCTGTCGTTGCTGGTGATGGAGCACAGGACGGTGCCGACCTTCACCTGCCGTCCCAGGCGCAGTTCGGCGGCGGGCAGCGGGTGGGACAGTACGGCCGTCTGCTGCTCCTCCGTGCAGACGGTCCTGCGTTCCCCGACGACGACCAGGATGCTGCCGAGCCAGCCGTCGGAGTTGTACACGAGCTCCGCCGGTCCCGGCAGCGCGGCGCGTTCCATGTACGTGGCCCGGGGGATGTCGAGGTCCAGGTGGTTGGCCTGGTCGTCCCGGGCGGGCGGGGCGAAGGTGAAGGGCTTGTTGGCGAAGAGCAGCCGGTAGCCCCGGGGCGCGTACGGCACCGGACGCTTCCCGCTCGCGCCGCCGCTCCCGGACGGCTTCGGCGACGGCGTACCGGAATCGGTACCGGAGCCGGTACCGGAGTCGGTACCGGCTCCGGTCGTGCCGCCGCGGCCCGGCTTCCCGGACGCCCGCGCCCCGTCGTTCATCCCCTGCCACACCACCGTGGCGGTGACGGTCACGGCGACAGCCGCGAGGGCGGCGGCACCGGCGGTCAGCGCCCGTCGCCGTCGCCGCCCGGGCGGTGCCGGACGGGGGCGGACGAGCACCGTGGGCATGCTCGGCGGCGGTCCGAACCCGGCGGACGGTGCGGCGGACGGCATCGGCGGCGGCTCCGCGACCGGCCGGCCGGGAACGGGCACGCTCCCGGTGGCGGCGGCCACCGCCTCCTCCATGCCGGCCACGACGGAGGAGACCGGCCCGGGCAGCCACCCGTCGAAGTCGGCCAGGGAACGTCCCGCCGCCTCCTCGCACAGCGCCGCCAGTGCGGCCGCGTCGGGCCGCTCCTCCGGCTCGGCGGCCAGCGCGGCCCGCAGGAGGTGCCGCAGGGGGGCCGGATAGTCGTCGAGCACGGGCGGACGGCTGCCCGTCCCGGCGATCAGCGCGGCGACGGCCACGTCACCGGCGTCGCCGTAGGGATGGCGCCCGGTCGCCGCGACCGCGGCCAGCAGGCCGAGGGAGAACACGTCGCTGGGCGGCTCCGGTCGCGCCCCGCGCGCGTGCTCCGGCGACATGTAGCGGAGCGTCCCCACGAGGCCGCCGGCCGTGGTGAGCCGGGTGGCGGCGACGGAGCGCGCGATGCCGAAGTCGATCAGCCAGGGCCCCTCCGCGCCGAGGAGCACGTTGCTGGGCTTGACGTCCCGGTGCACGTACCCGGCGGTGTGCACGGCGTGCAGGGCCCGCGCCACGCACCCCGTCATCTGGAGGGCGGCCGCCATGGGGAGCGGTCCGTACGCGTCGAGCACGGCGGAAAGGGCCGGGCCCGGCTGGTACTCGGTCGCGATCCACGGCTGCCCGGCCTCGGTGTCGAAGTCGACGACGGGGACCAGGTGGTAACCGGCGACCTTCCGCGCCGCCCGCGCCTCCTGCGCGAACCGGAGCCGGTACTGCGGGTCCGCCGCGTACTCACGGCGGATGACCTTGAGCGCGATCGGCCGGTTCCCCCGGGTGCGCGACAGGTACACCGTGCCCATGCCGCCCTCGCCGATACGGGCGTGCACGGGATAGCCGCTGATCTCCAGGGGATCGCCGGGCCCGAGCCCGCGGAGGCCCCCCGTGTCCCTCACGCCCCCCGCGCCCCCCGAACCATCGGCCGACCGCATGCCGTCCCCCTGAGCGCCGTGACCACGAAGTGGGCCACAACGTAGCAAGCGCGCGGTCCCGACGACATGAGTACGGGAACTCAAGCCGCCGGGACCGGGCGCCGGCGTCGGCGCCGCTCAGAGCGGGTTGAGCCGGGCCTTGAGCAGACAGAACTCATTGCCCTCGGGATCGGCGAGGACGTGCCACTGCTCCTCGCCGGTCTGCCCGATGTCGGCCGGCCGCGCCCCGAGCTTCAGCAGGCGCGCCAGCTCGGCGTCCTGGTCCCGGTCGGTGGCGTTGACGTCGATGTGCAGCCGGGACTTCCCGGGCTCCGGCTCGTCCCGGCGACTGAGGATGATCGTCGGCTGCGGCCCGCCGAAGCCTTCACGCGGCCCGATCTCGAAGTACTCGTTGTCCTGGCGGTCGAGCACCACGAAGTCCAACACCTCGCACCAGAACCGGGCCAGCGCCTCGGGGTCCCGACAGCCGAGCACGAGCTCACTGATCCGACATGCCATGACCGAAACCTGCTCTCATCGCGGGAAGCACCGTACGTACGCGCTGGTGACCGTACCCGGCGGGGCGGGCGGGTGCGACGGGTTCTCCCGCTGCTAGCTTCCGAAGCCATGACGGACAGCGAGACGGACAGCGAGACGGACAGCGTGTACGTGGGCAACGCGGGCAAGGACGCCGCACTGGACCGGGGGTGGCTGCTGGGGCACTTCAAGGACGCCTGGGACCCTCGGCACAGTGAGGCGGTGGAGATCAAGTGGGGCGTCCACCCAAAGGGGGACGAACGCTCCCACTGGGTCACCGGCGAAGAACGCATCGCCTTGCAGGTCCTGATCAGCGGACGCTTCCGGGTGGAACTGCCCGGCCGCAGCGTCGTCCTGGCCGAACAGGGCGACTACGTCGTGTGGGGCAGGGGCGTCGACCACTCCTGGTACGCGGAGGAGGAGTCCGTGGTGCTGACGGTGCGGTGGCCGTCCGTGCCCGGGTACGCCCTCGTCGAGCAGGACGACTCCGGCGTGCCGCCCGCCGCGGGCTGAGGGGGTTCGGAAGAACCGAACCCCGTTCCGGGTGCCTTCCCCATCGCGGCGCTGAACTGCGGATCCATAGCGTCGGGTGCATGGAGACCGTCCTCGAAATGGAGCGCGTCGACCGCAGCTACGGCCGCGGAGCACGCAGCGTGCACGCCCTGCGGGAGTTCGACGCGAGGGTGTACGCCCGATCCCTCACCACCGTCATGGGGCCCTCCGGCTCCGGCAAGTCGACCTTCCTGCAGTGCGCGGCCGGACTCGACCGGCCCACCCGCGGCAGCGTCCGGCTGGCCGGGCGGGAGATCAGCCGCATGGGAGAGCGGCAGCTCACCCGGCTGCGGCGGGAGCGGATCGGGTTCGTCTTCCAGTCGTTCAACCTGCTGCCCACCCTCACCGCCGAGCAGAACGTACTGCTCCCCCTCCGCCTCGCCGGCCGTCCGCGCGACTCGGCCGGGGCCCGCCGCATGCTCGCCCGCGTCGGCCTCGAAGGGCGCGCGGGCGCCAGGCCCGGGGAGTTGTCCGGCGGCCAGCAGCAGCGCGTGGCGATCGCCCGCGCGCTGATCACCGCTCCCGACGTCGTGTTCGCCGACGAACCCACGGGCGCGCTCGACCAGGAGACGGCGGCGGAGGTCCTGGGACTGCTGCGGGAGGCGGTGAGCGAGCACGGTGCCACGGTGGTCGTCGTCACCCACGACCCGGCGGTCGCCGCCCGCGCGGACCGGGTGCTGCGGCTGGCGGACGGGCGGCTGGTGGAGGACTCGCAGGGGGTGGGCGGGTGCGTGTGAGCCCGTTCTCCGCCACCGGCCTCGCCACCGCCTCGGTCCGCGCCCGGCCGTCCGCCTTCGCGGGCGTCTTCTGCGCCCTGGTCCTCTCCGCGACGGTCGTCACCGCGTCCGTGGCCATGGCGGTCTCGGCGTCCGGGGTACCCGCCTCCCCGGCGCAGGCGGACGTCTCCGAGATGGGGATCGTCTTCAGCCTGCTCACGGTCTACCTGTCCATCTTCGTGATCGGCCAGGTGATGTCCCTGGCCGTCGCCCAGCGTCACCGCGAGAGCGCCCTGCTGCGTGCCGTCGGGGCCGGACCCTGGCAGATCCGGCGCATGGTCGCGACCGAGGCCCTGTGGGCGGCACTGCTCGCGCTGCCCGTGGGCTACGGGCTCGGCGCGCTGCTGGCCCGCGCCTGGTTCGACGGCATGGCGGGCGAGGGGATGATCCCGGCCGGCATGACGCTGCGCGTGGGGCCGGGGCCGCTGTTCGCCGCGGCCGGTGTCCTGCTGGTGTCCTCCCAGCTCGGCGGGGTGATCGGCGCGTGGCGCGCGTCCCGTACCCGCCCCTCCGCCGCGCTCGCCGAGTCCGCCGTGCAGGGCGGGGGGCGCCCCGGCCGGGTGCGCGGGGCGCTGTCTCTCCTCTTCCTCCTCGGCGCGGGCGCACTCACCGTCGTGGCCGGTGCCGGTTCCGCCGAGGACGCGGCCTCCGAGATCCCCCTGGTGCTTCTCGCGTACCTGGTCGCCATCGGGTTCGCGGGGCCGTGGATCGGCCGGCTGGCCACGGCGGTCGCGGCCCCGCTGCTGCACCGGGTCGGCGGAGTCGCCGGGGAGCTGGCCGTGGCGGGCTGCCGGGCGCGTGCCCGACGGCTGTCGGCGGCGATCACCCCGGTCGCGCTGGTGACGGCGTTCGCGGTGGCCAAGTTCGTGTCGCTGACGGGATCGGGCGAGCCGGACTGGATGGAAATCTTCGGCACCCTGCTGTACGCGGGCTTCGCCGGGCTCGTGGCCGCGAACACCCTGGTCATGCTGACCCTCGAACGGCTCCGCGAGTTCTCGCTGCTGCGCACGGTGGGCGCCGGCAAGGGGCAGGTGGTCGCCGTGGTGGTGGCCGAGGGCGCGGTGATCACGCTGGCCGGGGCGGGCTCGGGAGTGCTGGCCGGCTCCGCGGTGATGGTGCCGCTCGGCGCGAAGACCGGGACGCCGGTGTCGGGGCTGCCCGCCTGGGCCTGGGCCGCGACCCTCGCCTGCGGGGCCGTACTGGTGTGGACCGCCACCTGCGCGCCGCTGGGCCGGTTGCTGCGGGTGCGGCCGGTCGAGGGGGTGACGCGCCGCAGCACCTGAGCCACGTACCGCCGCCGGGCGCCCTGAGCGCACCCCGCACCGGCCGTACCGTCACCATGGGCCCGACGACACCGATCACACCGCGGGCCCCCGTCGGCACCCGACGACCGCCCACCCCACCGCACCCCACCCCACCGCACCCCACGCCACCGACCGCACCCCACCGCACCCCACGCCACCGACCGCACCCCACCGCACCCCACGCCACCGACCGCACCCCACCGCTCCCCACGAAAGCGCTCGCCCCACATGCGCCCACCGCTCCGCACTCTCCTCGGCAGCCCCCGCGACGCCGCGTACGCGCTGTTGGCCCCGGTCCCCGGCTTCGTCTGCGGGATCGCGATGCTGGCCCTGCTCGCGGTGTCCCTGGTCGCCTCCGTCACCCAGGTGGGGCTGGTCCTGCTGGTCGGCGTGCTCGTCGTCGCCCGTGCCACCGGCGCGCTGCACCGGGCCCTGCTGCGCGGGCTGCTTGGCGAGCACATCACGCCGCCACCGCGGCGGCGGCCCCAGCCGCACGGCCTGTTCGCCAGGCTGCGCGCCGCCGTCACCGACGGCGACGGCTGGCGGGCGGCCGCCTTCGCCGTCGCGTTCCCGCCCGTCGCCGTGGTCCTGTTCGCCGTCTCCGTCGGCGTACGGCTCTACGGGCTGGCCGCGCTGACCTACCCGCTGTGGTGGCGGGCGGTGCGGGAGGACGGCCGGCGGGGCATCGGCCTTGCGGGCGACGTCCGCCTGGACAACTGGCCGGCCGCGCTGCTCACCGCGGTCGCGGGCCTGGCGGTGCTGGCGCTTGCCGCGTGGTCCACGCACGGGCTGCTCCGCCACGTCGTACGCCCCCTGGCCAGGGCCCTGCTCGGCCCGGGGCGGCTCGACGAGCGGGTGCAGGTGCTGGAGGAGACCCGGGCGCTGGCCGTACAGGACTCGGCGGCGGTACTGCGCCGCATCGAGCGGGACCTGCACGACGGGACCCAGTCCCGGCTCATCGCCATCGCGATGGCGCTCGCCGGAGCCCGGGACCAACTGGCCCGCGCACCGGGCGACGCGCCCCAACTGGCCCGTGGACGCGAACTGGTGACCTCCGCGCTGGACAACTCTCGCGCCGCTGTGACCGAGTTGCGCCACCTCGTGAGCGGCATCCACCCTCCGGCTCTCAACGACGGCCTCGACGTGGCGCTCCAGACGCTCGCCGCGCGCGCGGGGCTCCCGGTGACCGCGCGGGTCGACCTGCCGGCACGTCCCTCGGAGGCCGTGGAGACCATCGCGTACTTCTGCGCGGCGGAACTGGTCGCCAACGCCGCCCGGCACGCGGGCGCTTCACGGGCCGAGGTCGAGGCGTACGAACGGGACGGCGTCCTGCGCCTGGTGGTGCGCGACGACGGCCGCGGCGGCGCGCGCAGGGGCGTCGGCCGCGGTACGGGACTGACCGGGCTGGCGGAGCGGGTGAGTACGGTGGACGGGCGGCTGCTGATCGACAGCCCGGACGGCGGACCGACCACCGTCACCGCCGAACTGCCGCTCGGGTAGGAGCACACGCATGCGCATCGTCATCGCCGAGGACGCGGCGATCGTCCGGGAGGGCCTGGTGCAGCTGCTGCGCGACAGGGGACTGGAGGTCGTGGCGGCCGTCGCGGACGCCGAGGCGCTCCTGTCCGCCGTGGCGGAACTCCGCCCGGACGTCGTGGTCGCCGACATCCGGATGCCACCGGGGCACCGGGACGAGGGCCTGCGAGCCGCGCTGACCCTGCGCGAACGGCATCCGGGCCTGGGGGTCCTGCTCTTCTCCCAGTACGTGGAGACCCGGTACGCGGACCGGCTGGCCGCGACCGGAATGGCGGGCTTCGGCTACCTCCTCAAGGAGCGGGTGGTCGACGTGGACGACTTCGTCGAGGCCCTGCACCGCGTGGCGGCGGGCGGTACGGCGCTGGACCCGGAAGTCGTCGCCCAGCTGCTGGCGGCCCGGCGCACGACGGCGAACCTGACCGCTCTGACCTCCCGCGAGCAAGAGATCCTGACCCTGATGGCCGAGGGCCGCACGAACGCGGCCATCGCCACGGCCCTCGGTATCTCCCAGCGCGCCGTGGAGAAGCACACGGCGAGCATCTTCACCAAGCTCGGCCTCCCCCGCGCGGAGGGCCACCGCCGGGTCCTGGCGGTCCTGCGGTACTTGGAGGCTCCGCGGGGCTGAGGGGGACGGCCCCGTAGGCTGAGCGCCCGCCCACACCACCTGGGGGAGAAGTGACCAGCAGGTTCACGGAGTTGGTCCTCGACTGCCACGATCCGGAGCGGCTCGCGGCCTTCTGGTGCGCGGTCCTGGACTTCGAGGTGATCGACCGGGGCGAGGACAAGGTCGAGATCGGCTCCTGGGAGCCGACGGTCGAGGAGGTCCGGGTCCGCCAGATGCCGCCCACCCTCCTCTTCGTCCGGGTCCCCGAGGGCAAGACCGCCAAGAACCGCCTCCACCTGGACGTCAGCCCCATCGACGCCGACACCGAAACCGAGGTGACCAGACTCCTCGCCCTCGGCGCCACCAGGGTGGACGTGGGCCAGGGCTCCGGCCGCAGCTGGGTGGTCATGGCCGACCCCGAGGGCAACGAGTTCGACGTCGTGCGCACCTTGGCACCGTCCGACTAGACCCGGTCGCCCTGCCCCTGCTGCCGGTCGGCGGGCCGTGCTGATGGACGCCGGCTACGTCGCACAACGCCGGCCCGCAGGGCCGGGCCGCGTACCAGGGGCCGAACCTGCCGGCACCGACCGCACAGCCGTCAACGACGCGAGCGACCGAGATCCCCACCACGATCCAGGGTGCGGCCGAGAAGAGGCAGCAGGCGATCCCAGTGAAGCCGCAGCGCGGCGGCGTCGAAGGCGTCGGTGTCGGACATGGTGAAGCCGTGGACGGTGCCGGGGTAGATTTCCGAGGTGTAGCCGACACCCGCCGCGCCCAGGGCCTGGTTCAGCTCGACGAGGGCCTCCGGCGTCAAGTCGCTCTCGGCGTGCCCGAAGTGGACCTCGGCGGTGAGCCTGGTGAGGCTGTCGGCCCCGTCGGCTCCCACGGGCGCGTGGAACGCGGCGAGGGCGGCCACCTGGTCCGGGTGCGCCACCGCGGTGCGCGTCGCAAGGAGGCCGCCGATGCAGTAGCCGGTCACCGCGACCGGTCCGGAACCGACCTCGGGCTGGGCGGCGAGGAACGTGAGATAGGCGTCGGCATCACGCAGGACCCGTTCCGCCGTATGCGCCTCGATCAAGGGCATCAGCTGGGCGAGGACCGCGCCCCGGGCCTCTTCTCCGATGTACTCGGGCAGCTCGATGACCGGCGCCGGGCCGTGCCGGTAGAAGAAGTTGGGCACGAGTACGTAGTACCCGTGCCCGGCCAGTTCCCGGGCCATCTCCCGCAGCGCGGGCCGGATCCCGAAGCCGTCCGCGTACATCAGCACCCCCGGGTGCCGCTCCCCACCGCCTGGGAAGGCGGCGAACGCGTCGGCCTGTCCGTCCGCGGTCGGAATCTGCTGCGACTTGGACCTGATGGGCATGAATTCTCCTGTCGTGGTTGATGTGTCGAGCTTGTGATCAACACGACGGAGGCGGAGCTCTCGCGGCAGCGCGGGATCCTCGGTCGGACAGCGGGCCCGCATCGGCCCGTACGGCACTCAGAAGAGCACCGGGTCACCAATCCGTGCGTGGCGCGAAGCCGTCCCGGTAGTCATGACTCCGCACAGTAGCCCACGGCTTCCTCACTCCGAGGGATAGATGTCCCCGCCCCGCTCCATGCTTTCCTCTTCGCTCTGGCTCTGCAGCCTTCGGGCCTTCTCCTGGAGCCTCTTCCGCTCGTCAGGGTCGCCGGCCCGTTCCGAGGCGGCCTTCAGCTCCTGTGCCTTGTCGCGCATCTGCTGGAGCCGGGCGCGAGCTTCTCCGCCTGCACTCATGTGATCCGTCCTCGCATCGTGAGCGGCAGTTGCGCCTACCAGCGAATCACACGCAGATACGCTCCGCATCCGGGGCATTACCCGTGCTGCTGCCGTCCGGCAACGACGCACGTTCTACTGTGGTCGCGGACCAAGGGGGCGACGCATGGCCAACGTCGTGGATCTGATCTGCTATCCCGTCAAGGGATGTGCGGGCACGTCGATGAGCGACGCGCTCCTGACGCCGGCGGGCCTCGCCCACGACCGCAGCTTCATGGTCATCAGCGAGGACGGAGTCTTCCGCACGCAACGCCGGCATCCCCGCCTCGCCCTGATCCGGCCCGCCGTCAGCACCGACGGCACTCGCCTCACGCTCGACGCGGCCGACGGTGCCGACGACACGGGTCGCTTCGGCAGGCTGCGCCTCGACGTGACGACCTCCGCACCGCGCCGCGACGTCGATCTGTTCGGCACCGCTTTCCAGGGGATCGACCAGGGTGACGAAGCCTCCGCCTGGCTGTCGGAGTTCCTCGGCACCCCCAGCCGCCTGGTCCGCGTACCGCCGGAGCACGACCGCATCACCGACGGCCTGACGCCTGGCCCGTCCGGCTACGCCGACAGCAGTGCGGTGCACCTCCTGACCCGCGCCTCCCTCGCCCTCCTCAACCAGCGGCTGGCCGAACGCGGCGCCCCGGCCCTGCCGATGAACCGCTTCCGCCCGAACATCGTCGTCGACAGCGACTCGGCAGCCGTACCGCACGCCGAGGATCGCGCCCGCCGCATCTCCATCGGCGGTGCCGAGTTGGGCTATGCCAAGCTCGCGGTGCGCTGTGCCGTCACCCTGGTCGAGCAGGAGGCCGGAGCAAGGCGGGGTCCGGAACCACTGCGCACACTCGCGAGCTACCGGCGGGCGGCAAGCGGGGGCGTGGTGTTCGGCGCGAAGTTCTCCGTGATCACGCCGGGGAAGCTGTCGGTCGGCGACGAGGTTGCCATCCAGGAGTGGGGCGAGGCCGAACGGTAGGAACTCCCAACGAAGTGATCTTCGAGGTGGTTTGCCGGCTGAGAGCTGCCGTGGAGCTGCGCGCCGGCCGGGGGCCGGTCGGTGGCCGGTCGGTGCGGACCCGGTCTACCGGTTCGCGGCTTCGCGAGAGGTGGTCCGGGTGGTCCGGGTCGTGCGACCGACCGCGCGGCCCACCGCGTTGCGCACCGCGAGGCCCGGCCGGGTGCGGGGCACCATGAGCCCGGAGAGCAGACCGACGCGTCGCTGCCGCGGGCCTACCTCACGGCGGAGCCGCGACTCGTAGGCGGCGAAGGCGCGGGCGTGGTCACCGGGATGGGCGGCGAGCTCTTCCGCGAGAGCGTACGCGCCCGCCATCGCCATGCTGGACCCGTCACCCAGCAGGGCCGTCGCCGCCGCCGCGTCCCCGAGCAGTACGACCCGTCCGCGGGACCACGAGGGCACCCGGACGGTGGTCAGGGGGTCGAAGAACGGAGCCGGGTGGTCGAGGAACGCCGCCACGAGTTCCGGTGCCCGCCACCGCACATCGGCGTAGGCGTCGGCCACGGTCTGCTTGTGCAGGGCGATGTTCTTGCGGTCGTGGGGCGCCGCCTGCGCAGCCCGGAAGGTGAAGATCGCGAGCGGGGTGGTCCGCGAGGGGTGGAGGACCAGCATCCGGTTCGGCACGGTCAGCATCGTCATCTCGCTCGGGTCCTCGACGGCGTCGGGTTCCAGCGGGACGGTCGCGCCGTACAGGCCCAGGTCGCTCGCGAACTGCCGCTCGGGGCCGAATACCAGGCGCCGTACGGTGGAGTGCATCCCGTCGGCACCGACGACCAGGTCGAAGCGCCGTGGCGCGGACCGCCGGAAGGTGACGTCCACCCCGCCTTCATCCTGGTCGAGAGCGGTGACCGTGTCGTCGAACAGGAACTCGGCCTCGGTCTGCGCCGACCGGTGGAGCACCTCGGACAGGTCGGCTCGGGTCACCTCGACCGTCGGCGCCTTGTCCGAGGTGAGCGGGAGTTGCAGGATTCGCCTGCCGCCGGGGTCGAGCAGGGTCAGCGACCGATTGCGGGTGGCGAGCTCGCGGAGCTGCGGGAGGACGCCCATGCGGTCGGCGACCGGGATCGCGGGCCCCTTCACGACGATCGCGCTACCACCGGAGCGCAGCTGGCGGGCGTGTTCGACGACCGTCGGCCGGTAGCCATTCCGGGAGAGCCAGTACGCGAGTGCGGGCCCTGCGATCCCGGCACCGACTATCAGCACCTCGGGCTTCTTCATGACGATGACCTCTCGGAGTGTCGATGACCAGGCCCCCGGCGAGTGCCGGGGGCCTGGTCTCAGGGCGCGGCGGCACGGGGCGGCGCAACCGGACCCAGGTACGATCAATTTCGTACCTCAGGGAAGCATGGCCTTCAGGTATGATGCAAGTCGTACCTGAAGGGGGTGCCGCGTGGCTGGGAGGAACCTGGTCGGCCCGGAGGTCGATGCGCTCGATCTGGGTGCGGTGTTTCGCGCCCTCGCCGACGAGCACCGTCGTTCCGTGATGACGGAGTTGGCCACCGACGGCAGCGACAGCGAGCGGGGCTGCAACTCGTTCGATCTTCCGATCTCGAAGCAGACCCAGACCCACCACTTCCGGGTCCTGCGCGAGGCAGGTCTCATCGACGAGATCGACTACGGCAACCGCAAGGGCGTCAGACTACGACGCGCGGACATCGAGAAGAGATTCCCCGGGCTCCTCGCGCTCCTGGGAGCAGGGCCCCCGGCCGATACCGCTCCTCGCTGAACACCGAAGAGGAGTCCGGTCCGACCCCGAGTCGCAAGCTCGACCACTCCTGCGCGCTCCCTCACGCCACCACCCACTGAGGTTTCCTCAACCCGCGTACGGAGCGGGGCCACTGGGGTGAGGGCAAGCTCCGGGCGTAGAGAAGCTCCTGGTAGACGGGCGCGTGTCGAGTCCAAGCCATCCTGGCCGCTCTGGCTCCAACCCTCGCCGAGGCGGTGAGGACAGCCTTCGGCAAGGCGTTCGTGATCCCGGACGCCACGCTGCTGCCGACCGACCCTTCTACGCCGGGAAACACAAGAAGCACGGCATGAACGTGCAGGTGATCGCCGACCCGGCGGGACGGTTGCTGTGGGCGCCGCCCGCGCTGCCGGGATCCGTCCACGACAGCAAGGCCGCGCGAACCCACGGCGTTATCGGTGCCCTGGCAGGGGCTGGGGTGGATTGCTGGGCCGACAAGGGCTACCGGGGCGCCGGCGGCGCCGTGCGAGTTCCCTACTGGGGGCGCTGGAAGACTCTCTCCCCGGGCAGTGAGCCGTCAACCGTCACTCGGGACACGACGCATGTCACGTTCTTGCTTGGCCCGGATGCGCTCGGCGATAGCAAACTCTGTTGCCCTGTCTGCCGCCTAACGGATTCGATCGCAGTCATGACCGATGGCGCCGCAGTCGACGTTGCCGACGAGCAGATCGTCAGCAATCAAATCATCCTGGGTATCCAGATGCTCCGAGACCATCTGAACTGCTCTCTCCATGAGGCCCTGGACGTCTTTGCCGCCAGATACGAGGTACTGAGGGCAGAGCGCCCGGGCGACTTCGTCTGCGGCCGTGACGAGTACGGGGTCGGCTTCTACTCGTGAGGCCGAGCCTGCCGCCGACAGGCTGATGATCACGAGCGTGACGTTGGAGAACCAGTAGGAATTTGCATCCTGCCTCTGCTGGCACACGCTTCCGGCCCTGAGGAAGGCTCGGTGCCTTGGCTCTCAGGAGATCCGTCGGGCCATGAGTGCTGGGATCGCGGCGATCATCTCCGTAGTGAGGGCCGACCAGTCGACCTCTGCGGCAGCGGGCGGAAGACGTCTGGTACCGGCTGATCGCCAACGGGGCGGCCGGGGCCCGAAGAGTGGCCGGGGAGAGCAAAAAGCCCCTGCCCAGCGGAGAACCCGCAGGCAAGGGGCTGATCGCGGGCACCTACTTCTTCTTGCCCCGGGTCTTGCCGGAGATCTTGGCGACCTGCATTTTCCCTGCTCAGGAGTGGTGGGCTCGTGCGCCTGGTGGTGGTCGTTGGTCGTCATTGGCCACTGTCGAACGGCCTCGGACGGCCCAGACACTCGGTCTGAGTGGGCAGTCCGAGGCTTCAGCGCGGGGGGCGCCTCTTCGGGGGGACCGGGCCCGGGATCACATCCTTGCCAAGGTGTTCCTTGATCAGGTACTTGAGTTCCGGCCCTTCGATGAGCTGGAGCCGGCCATGTTGGCGGGCAAAGTCGTGGCTGGCCCTGCCGAACCACGATGTGGTGATCAGAACTCCCTTGGCAGCACGCTTGTGCTCAACCACTCCGGCGAGCGCCTGGACGGACTCCACACCCACGAGCTTGCTGTAGCGCTTCGCCTGAATGATGCATTCACCATTGAAGACGGGGTCCTTGCTGACGGCCACTGCGTCGACGCCCTCGTCTTTGGACGCCTGGGTGTTCCAGGCCTCCATGCCGATCGCCTCGAACAGTTGGCGAATCAGATGCTCGAATTCGGTGGGCGTCAGCTTCACCAGTACGGGCCTGCTGTCCAGGCCGGCGACAACATCCATGCTGTCCATGAGCCGGTACTTCGACAGGTCGAACTCGACGATGGGGCGGATCGGTTCGAGATCGTAGGGGTTAGGCGACACCAGGGCGTTAAGGCCCCTGAGGCACTGCGCCGGATCGACCTGACTGAGACGGAGCTTCCCGAACTGCTCCCTGCTGGCGCTGAGCGTCACCAGACAGGGTGAGACCTCCTGACCGGTGGTCCGGTCGATGGTTTTCACATGGCCGTTCAGGATCACGCCATTGACGACCCGGTCCGGATCGCTCGTCAGGACTTCGTGCACTGTCCTCAGAGCGACTTGAGCCAGGACGGAGGCGTAGACCTCCTTGCGCTCCTTCTCCGGACGAGGCAGCACGATCGTCTCGTCCCGGTTCTTCACGTACCGGTAGCCCCGCGCACTAGGAACGATCGCCTCAGGCGGCAAGTGGATCTCAACGAGTACGTCACCAGTGGCAGGGCGAAAGGCGACCCGATGCTCGTGAGGGAAGCCCAGTGGATACTCGGACGCATCCAGAACAGCCCCCAGATGAGCCTCGACCGCCGCGGGCTCCCCGGCCCTGTACGCCTCGCGCTCCTCCTCCAACTTCCGGTTGAAGGCAGCCACCTCATCAAGGGCCTGCGCTTCGGCCTGGCGATGCTCGGCACGCTTCCGCTCCAGCGTTGCCAGCCGCTTCTCCTCGGCCCGCCTGTGGCGCTCCTGCGCCTCGCCGAACCGCCCACGTGCCTCGGCAACCTCAGCTTCATGGCGCTTCCTGCCAAGACCCAGGACAGCAGCCAGACCGCCGGGTTCTGGTGGGGCGAACTCCTCCCAGCGCGGTGAAGGCTCCGGACGAGACCAAGGACGCTCGTCTAACTTTGTTGACGTGTGAGTCCTCCGCCGGCGCTCGAAGGTCGTCGGCGGATCGTCCACCAAGGCGTCGCGCAGCAACTGCCCAAGCCGCTCGACCTCGTGCTCGACGCCGATCGTGCGCACCTGCGCCTGATCGGCCTGCTGCTCCTGATACGCAGCCTTCCGCTCACGTTCCTGCCGCTTGATGGCAATCTCAGCGGCCTTGCGTTCTCGTTCCGCTTGTCGTGCCCGTTGCTCCTGGGCTCGTCGTAAAGCTTGCTCTTGCCGCGGATAGTCGTTGCCTCGACTGCTGCCCCGTTGCGCCACCTGTTTGCCCCTCCCCTGGCCTACTCCGCCACAGGGCTGCATTCCCCTTCCACATCGCAGAATCACCCAGCCACACTGTCGAGGTGTCGTCGGCCAGAGGAACCTAGGCCGTGTCCGATGGGTCGCGTGAGCTGAGCAGAATGTGGCCTAGTGTTCGCTGGCCGGAGGGGCCCCATGTCGCGCGATATAGCCGAAGTAGAGGCGGGGATAAAGGGGATCAGGTTTCGTGCCTGGCACGGAGAGCACTACGTGACCCTGGCTGAGCTACTGGTTCGCCTCGGCAGCTTCGTCCTGGACCTGACCTGGCGCGTCGAGTTCGACGAGATCGTCGACCCTCGCTGTGCCGAGATGGAGAGAAGGTCCGCTGACATGGGGATGGACACGTTGACGCTGTTGTCGTTGAGGACCCCCTTCCTGCAGCTGATCGACGCCGAAGCACGTGGGTTCGCCGGGGATGAACTGATGGTGGTTCTGGCCGAGTTCGACCGCTCCTCGTGGGATGTCAGGGCTGTCGACGAGCGCGTACTCGGCGACCTGCGCCACCACTAGCCGGACGCCGAGGCACTCTGAACGGGACGTCTCACTGCGGACGGAGCCATGGCCGGATGGCAGCCACGGTGACCGTCCCGTGGAAGACATACGCCTGCTTGTCGAAGCGTGTCGCGACGGCTCGGAAGTTCTTGAGCCGGTTGATGGTCCGCTCGACTTAATTGCGGCGACGATAGAGCGTCGTGTCGAAACCCGGGGTGCATATCCCCACTGCCCGCGCGTGATCACGAACCGGAGTGGGCGGCGCCCGCCCTCTCCAGCAAGGTGGATCTTGCTTGTGAGGCCACCTCGCGAGCTTCCCAGTGCTTCGTCGGGGCGGTCGCGCGCCGGGCTCTTGCGCCGTCCCGGGTCTTCGTGGCGGGTGGAGGCGCCAGCCGCGGTCGTAACTCAGTCCGTGGCGTGGGGCGAGGCCGCCCGGCTTACGCGTCGAAGTCGTACTCCAGGATGTACGAGGCGGCGTCCAGCGTCATTTCGTTGATCTCGACGGGGCGGCCCTCGTCCGTGAACGCGGTGCGGCAGATGAGGATGACCGGGGTGCCCGCGGAGATGGCCAGCTGGGTCGCCTCGTTCTGCGACGGCATGCGGGAGCGGATCTCTTCGCGGAAGTGCACCGGGCCGAAGCCGAGTTCGGCGAGCCGCGCGTATGTCCCGCCCGGTCCGGTGTCTTCCCGGGTGATCGCGGACCCAGTGACCAGTGGCGTGGGCAGGTAGCTCGTCGCGAGCAGGACGGGCTTGCCGTCCAGGACGAAGCGTCGACGCCGCACGCACACCGTCTCCTCGTCGGCCAGGTTCAGGACCGCACCCACGCCGTCGGGTGCGGCTTCCTCGGACACCGTGACCTGGTCCACCTCAAGTGAGCGGTTCTCGATGTCGGTCGACCAGATGGACCGGCCGTTGCCCCACTGCTGGTGAGCCAGACGCTGGACTCCCCGACGCCGAAGCGGGCGGAACTCGCGGACGAACACACCGGCGCCCTTGCGGGCCTCGGCGACGCCTTCGTCCCTGAGGACGCTCAAGGCCTGGCGGGCCGTCATACGGGCCACGCCATGCGTGGCCATGAGGTCGTTCTCCCCCGGGAGTCGATCACCGGGACCGTACTCGCCCGACCGGATCGCCTCGCGCAGCGTGTCCGCGATCCGCTGGTACTTGGGCCGTCGGTCGCCTCCGGCGTTGGCCATCCCGTAGGCCTCCTCTCCTTCTCTAGACACCTTAGGCCACAGGTTGAGGACTCGCTCGCTGCGAGTAGCGCCGGGCCGTCCAAGAGCGGTGCCAGGAAGAGGACTTGACGTCTCTAGAGATGTTGGCCACAGTATCTGTCTAGAGATGTCGTCATGACTTTCTGAATGAGGGGTGCTGTATGCCGTCGTACGGGATCAGTCCTTCGGCTGCCGTGGTGCCAGTCGTGAAGGAGAAGGAGTCGATTCAGAAGCTCGTCGGTACGGACAGAGGGAAGCGGCATCACCCCCCTTGCGGCCTGAGCGGCGGGGAGTGAGTGGCGGTGGTCTACGCGATCGACCGCTGTCCGTCTGAGGAGTCGCCGCGCCTCGGCGCGATGACGCTGCACCCCGTCGCCGAATCCGTGCCCCGGGCCCGGCGCTGGTTCCGGAAGTTCCTCACTCCCTACCAGCCGATCTGCTCGGTCGACGACTGTGTCCTACTGCTCTCGGAGCTGGTGACCAACGCCGTCGTGCACGGCAAGTCGGACGCGCCCTGGCTCGTCCGGGTGGAGTGGTTCCGCCGGGGGACTTCGCTCCGGGTGGAGGTGCACAATGCAGGACTCCCGGAGAGCGTGCGGCTGAGGTGTCCCGACGCCGACGACGCGCACGGGCGTGGGCTCCTGCTCGTCGACTCCGTCGCCGACTCATGGCACTCCGGTCCCAGCCGCTTCGGCGGAACGGTGGTCGCCTTCACGATGACCGATGCCTGGCCACCGTCGTCCTGATGCGGCGAACGCACCAGTAAGCCCCCGCCCCCGCGATGCAGCCGCAGGGACGAGGGCTTTCTGACCTGGGCCTACTTCTTCTTGCCCTGGGTCTTGCCGGGGATCTTGGCGAGCTGGGTTTTTGCTGGTCAGGGGCCGTGGGCTCGTGTGCCTGGTGGTCGCCGTTCGTCATCATTGGCCACTGTCGAGCGGCCTCGGACGGCCCAGAGACGGCCCAGCGATGGGGGAGCCGTTCTCCTACTACACCGGGCTATCGTGCCGTCGTGACAAGCGCGACGGAGTGTCCCCTCCTTTTCCTCGATGTCGACGGTCCACTGATCCCGTTCGGGTCGTCGTCCGGTCGCCCCCAGGACAATGCCGCGGGCGCCTCGGGAAACCCGCTGTTGACGCGACTCGACCCTGGGCTCGGATCTCGCCTCACAGCCCTGGGATGCCATCTCGTGTGGGCCACGACCTGGATGGAGGAGGCGAACGAGGTCATCTCCCCATGCATCGGACGCCCAGGCTGCCCTTGGTGGAGTGGCCGGCCTCCCACGCCGACAAGGGCCCGCGTGGCCTGCACTGGAAGACCCGACACCTCGTCGAGTGGGCCAATGGCCGACCGTTCATCTGGGTCGACGACGAGATCAGTGCCATGGATCGTCTGTGGGTCGATGCCAGCCATTCCGGGCCGGCATTGCTTCATCGCGTCGACCCGGCCAAGGGCCTCACGGACGCCGACTTCACCGCGCTCGCCGACTGGCTCCGATACGTCATGCCGAGATGAGCACCGCTTTACGAGAGCGGCTGGGTGACCTGCGGGCTGAGCTGCGGATTCGTCGGCCGAGGCAGCGGGCGGCTACTCGACCGCGGGGCACCGGCGTTGACCGTGGCTGACCCCTGCATCTGGCACGGCAGTGGCACGAACCTCAGCCGACGACAGTGAGCCACGATGGCGGGTGCGCCGACCGGCCAGGCGCGCGTGTGTCTCGCTGCACCCCCACCGCCCTTAGCCATGCCATTGGGATGTTTCGTCGACCAGAGCAAGCGGCCACGGCCAGCCCGTGACGACGGTCGGAGCCCTCAGCTTTGGAAGTCGCGAACCTTTGTGGTCAGTCAGGGGTTCACTGTTACTGCCCACCGTTCCTCGCTGCACCTGGTAGGTGCGGTGGGCATACATGGAGGCCGCCCCTCTGCGCGCCGGACACAGCCCAGCTGCGCGGACTGGCGGCGATTTTCTGTTCCCGGCGCTAGTCGACAGGATTCGGAGTTTTGTATTCCGCTTTAGTGAGTCCAGTTGGAAAGCCGACAGCTTCGGGGGCGGGTAGCGCGCAGGGGCTCCATGGGATAGCCTGCAACGTTCACTTCCAAGAGGGGGGATCAGCAGCACATGCCAGTAGTCACGCCTGCCGATCTACTGTTGCTCCACATTTCAACTAGCAAAAGCGCTGCCATTTCCGCCATCCCCACGGGGAGGGGGAGATACCCTTTCCCAATCTCACAGCTGATGCAACAGGTCGTGGTGGACAGGTTACTGCTGGCAGGTGAACATTTGAGGGCGGGAGATCGACTCCTTTTCGACGCCCAATACAGATCAGCGATTAGTCGCCATTACTATGCAATGTATCATGCCGCAAGGGCGGTCGTGTTTGCCGAGAACAAGGGAGACGATTATGAACGGCATAACGTACTTCCTAGAAATCTTCCGCCGACTCTGCCGGATTCCGCAACTCGTGAAAGCGAGTTGACGGATGCTCGCCTACTGCGCAATCAGGCAGATTATGACGCGTACCCACTCAATGAGATCGAGTGGGAAGATGATGCACGAACGCTCGCTGTAACCGCAGCGAACTTTCTTCAGGCTTGTGAGTCTTTCGCCTCAACGAATGGGTACATCTGATGTCAAGCGTCAACCATGAGTCCTTGATTTCCGGCGTCCTCGAAGAGGCCGGTATTTCAATCATCCGAGTCGATGAGAGGTCTTTCCCTGGAGAAAGGTGGTTCGTCGTATGGGTCGATGAAGATTCTCTGGTAACCGCACAGAGCCTTGCGGGCTCAATCGAGCAGGCGTTGAATAGTGTATCCGAGGTGGCCAATCAGTCTCTGGTTGTGACTTTTAGGCCTCATCGAGCAGAAGAAAAAAAGACGGGCGAGGTGAACAGTAAAGGCCCCCTTTCGGGGCCGAAAATGGATCAACTCATTCAGTTGCTAGAGGCAAGGTCCCGTACCTCTGATGCACTTCCGAGTCTGAAGTACATGGAGGATCCTAGGGCCAGCCTCGCGGCTGTCGGTGCATCAAGGCACCACCTCGTGTACGGTCGACGGGGTGTCGGGAAAACAGCTCTTCTTCTGGAGGCGAAGCGAAGCGCAGAGAAAGACGGTCACGTTACCGCTTGGATTAACGCGCATACGCTGCGGCGCCTAGACGTTGCTAGCGCCTTCCTTGGAATTGCTGAGGTCACTCTCAACTCCTTGATTCAACATGCTGGATCGTCGCAAGGCGATTCTTATGTGCGACTCAAGGAAAGTAGCGTTCGACTGTCGCAATTGCGGGCAGAAAGGCCCGTGTCCGACGCGGTTCTCGGTGAGATGGTTGCCGAGTTGAATCGGTCTCTCCGCTCCGTTCTGCGGGAGGGGCTTGTTCGCCTCTATCTGTACATTGATGATTTCTATCTATTTCCGCAAGCTGCGCAACCTCACTTGTTGGACTGCGTCGCTGGAATGCTGCGCGACTGTGATGGATGGATCAAGGTAGCTAGCATCGAGCGCTTGACCCGGCCATTTGAGCCATCGTCGAGAATTGGCATTGAGGTTCCCCATGATGCTTCCAAAATCGATCTCGATGTTACACTCGAAGATCCGGGATCTACGCAGCGCTTTCTTGAGTCGGTGTTGGCTAACTACACCGCCACTGCGGGACTGGCCAAGCCATCCAGCATTGCGCAGAATGCTGCGCTCGGCAGGCTGGTTCTCGCTTCAGGCGGCGTGCCGCGTGACTATCTGAACCTGTTCGCTTCTTCCATCGTGGCTGCACGGTCACGACCGAAGGCGCGTGAAATTGGAAGGGAAGATGTCGCGGATGCCGCTGGACGTGCCGCCAGGAGTAAGAAGAGGGACCTGGAACAGGACGTTTCCATGGACAGTGCGGTTAGCTTGACGGCTGCCTTGGATACCTTGGCTGAAGAAGTGCGCGGAGCCGGATACACCTACTTTAGGGTGGACGTTGCGCAGAAGTCTCATCAATTCTATGAACTGCTGGGTCAGCTTGTGGATTTGCGCTTCGCGCATTTGATTCAATCCACGCTTTCCGATCAGCACAGGCCGGGAGTCAAGTATGAGGTGTATATTCTGGACCTCAGTGAGTACGCCGACGTGCGGCTGAAGCGGGGCCTCGCTATTCTTGACCTGAAGGACGGGAAGTGGAACTTCAGGGTGAGTGGGACAGCGGGAACTCAGAAGCAATTGCCCGGCACGCTTCTGCGTGACGAATTCCGGCGGGCCCCAGTGGTCGACTTGGAACGGCTTGCCGAGAAAGCGGCTGAACGAGCCGGGGGTTCCTGAGTTCCGCAGGTCGGCGTAGCGGCTCTGGCTGATGGCTTGCCCTGTCTGGGGCCGAGCATGATCAGGGGGCCCTACGCTGGATGCCAACTTGGGCAGGCTTCGGACCTGCCCCCACTCTGGCATCAGGCGCCTGATCGCCAGGAGTGCGGCCCGGGCGCCGGCCGGGCTGGAGCGGGACGAAGGCAGGAGCGCAGGCCCGGCCGGGGGCCGGGCCGCGCGCGGGGAGCGGAGCGAGCCCCCTTGAACCCGTGAAGAAGGTTGTAACTCAGGCTTCGTCTGCGATGCGCCACAGAGGCGCCTCGTACTGCTCCGGGCGACTGGCAATGAGGAGCTGCCGCAGCTCGTCGCGCTGTCCGCCTTTGAGGCCCAGGGCCTCGGTGATGCGTCGGAACGTCGTGTGGGTGACTCCGCGGGTACGTACTTCGGCCTCGAACTGGTCTAGTTGCCGACGGATCGTGGCCGGGTCCAGATTCTTCGGCTGCTGCTCGTCGAGCCAGAGGGCCTTGTTGCGCTCGTAGTCGATCTCGGAGTACCCGCACACTTCGCGGCTGTACGCCTCGGCCTCGTCCAGGTTGGTAGTGGACATGATCGCTCGGGCCAACCGGTTGCGGCTCAGAGCGTCGTCCATATCGACCTCATGCACTGCCCGGCTCTCGTCCGTGAGCCGTACAGGGATTCCCCCGTCTCGGATTTCGCATGTGCCGCGCACGCCTCGGGCCGTCGCCGCGAGCAGGCCCGTTGCTTCGGACGGGTGCCACTCAAGGACGGTGCTAACGGCGGTCGTGTCTTCCGCGGTGAGGGTGTGGACAACGGGGCCCAGCACGCTGGTCATAGCCTGCGGCGGGAGTTCGCCGTCCAGGCCCGGTCCTGCTACGAGGAGCCGCACAGGTTCGTTCAACTGGCAGCAAGCCGCCAGCGTCAGAGCGTCGGCCAGCGGGCTCTTCAGTGTCGGCTCGTCGCCCTGCGCGAGGATGTCTCCACCCACGTCCAGGAGATCGATTGATGTGGGCTGTACGTGGTCGACGAGTGATTTGAGTTGCCGGGTAAGGCCCGCGACCCCCTGGTGTGGGGCAAGCAGTGCGAAGGTAGGCGGGAGCTCCGCTGCCAGTCTGGGGAGGGTGGAGCCTGCGGGTGCGATCGGGCGGGCCTGCGCCGGCACTGACCAGACGTCTGGCGTGAGGCGTTCCAGGCCGGTGAAGTCGGCGGGGCGCCGCGGGCCCGGTAGGGGGTCGATCAGCAGGCGGTCCCAGGCGTAGGTGAGGATCACCGCCTGGTCCTCGTCGCCGTAGAGGGCGGCGTGAAGCATGGCGGCGGCGACTGCGTCGCCCCCTCCTCCTGCTGCGACGATCAACCGCGTCATGCGATCAGCCTACGGGTTCCCAGATTGGCCACTCAGCCTATAGTGGCCAAAGGCTATAGCCACTTGGACAAGGAGGGGACATGCCTCAGATCGAGGAGGCTCAACCCAAGTACCTTCAGATCGCTCACTTCATCCGTGACCAGATCCTTCGGGGTGACCTGCGGCCTGGGGACGAGGTGCCCTCTGAGCGGCAGCTCGCTGCGGACTGGAAGGTGTCCCGGCCTACGGCTGCGCGGTCGCTTGAGGCGCTGAGCCATCAGGGCCTGGTCGAGAAGCGGCAGGGCTCCGGCACGTACGTGCGCAGTCTCGAAGTGAATCGCCGTGCGAGGGAGTTGTACGGGCGGGCTCGGCAGACCGGGAAGATCTATACGCCCGGCGAGTATGCCGTGATCACGTCGGCCGGCTGGCTGGATGCCCCGGACCACGTTGCTGAGGCCCTGGGCTTGGTGAAGGATCGGCGGGCCGTGCACCGCCGGCGTGTCACGAACAACCAGGACGGCCCGATCACCCAGTCCACCTCGTGGTTCGCACCGGACGTCGGCCAGCGGGCGCCCAAGCTCACCGATCCTGGACGCATCCAGGAAGGGACGCTCATGTACGTCGAGCGCATGACGGGACGTCAAGGCAGCTACGCCGAGGACCGGATGTGCGCTCGGTCGGCCACGGAGGAGGAGGCTGCCGACCTGGGGCTGGAGCCCGAGTCCGCCGTCCTCATCGTTCACCACGTCGTCTTCGACCTTCAGGACCGGCCTCTGGAGTTCGCGGAAGCCACGTATCCGCCGCACCGCTGGGCGTTCGAGCAGGGATACCCGCTCACCTGACGGTGCGCCAGTTCCGTCGTATCGCTTGCGCTCTGCAAGTGGCCAATGCCACTATCCACAAAGTGGCTAAGGCCACTTGGATATGAAGGGGCACGACGTGACGAGTCGGCGGCCGAAGCAGGACGCGCGATTAGCTTGCCGGGGGTGTCGGGGGCGTGGATGGAAGCGCGTCGGTTCCCGAGCGGCGCTGACGCTCTCCGTGGCTGACGACCGCAACCGTGCCACGTCGAAGCGGCGCTGCCTCGACTGCGACGGCAGCGGCAAGGAGTGAGCACGCATGGCTTACACGATCGACCGACACCCCTGTGAGGACTCGCCGCGGCTTGGGGCGATGACCTTGCACCCGGAGCCTGAGTCCGTCTCCCGTGCGCGGCGCTGGTTCCGTAAGTTCATCGCTCCATACAACCCAGCCTGCTCGATCGACGACTGCGCACTGATGATCTCCGAACTGGTCACGAACGCCATCCGCTACGGCGCGTCGGAGGATCCGTGGGTGGTGCGGGTCGAGTGGTTCCGCCAGGGGGCCTCGCTCCGCGTCGAGGTTCACAACCCCGGCTTCCCGGCGAGCGTACGGCTGCGGCATCCGGACGCGAACGATGCCCACGGCCGAGGACTGCTCCTCGTCGACTCCATCGCGGATTCCTGGCACTCCGGCCCCAGTCACCTCGGCGGCACGGTCGTCTCGTTCGTGGTCGCTGATGCCTGGCCGGCGTGATGGGATAGCTCACCTCTTCTTCTGCCGGTGTGAGTGTCGCTAGGCCGGTTGACCAGTTGACTTGGCCAATCTCGACAGGCGGCGTTCATGGCGTATGAAGTGGAGCCACCGAAGTACCTGCGCCTTGCGCAGACGCTCCAGCGCCGCATCGAGGACGGCACTTATGCGCCACGGGTTCGGGTGCCGAGCGAGAACCAGCTCGTGCCCCGACCGTCAGAAGCGGCTCGCTGATCAGTGGCTGGCGCACGTCGAGGCGGACATGGCGCGCGGGCAGTACATCGACCCGCGCGCCGCCCGGATCACGTTCCAGCAGTACGCCGAGCGCTGGGTCGCCACGCAGGGCGCCGACCCGAACACCCAAGCCTCGATGGAATCGCAGCTACGGCTGCATGCCTTTCCCCACCTCAGCTCGCGCCCGCTCGGCTCCTTCCAGCCGGCGCACATCCGGGACTGGGTGCGGCAGTTGCAGGAGAACGGCATCCGCGGGTCGTACGCCCGGACGATCTACTCCAACGTGCGGGCGGCGCTCAGTGCGGCCGTGGACGACGGTCACCTTCCCCGCAACCCGTGTGCAGCTCGGTCCGTCCGTCCGCCGACC
Organism: Streptomyces sp. NPDC059906; assembly: GCF_042730645.1. Classification (NCBI taxonomy): domain Bacteria; kingdom Bacillati; phylum Actinomycetota; class Actinomycetes; order Kitasatosporales; family Streptomycetaceae; genus Streptomyces; species Streptomyces sp. NPDC059906. The sequence continues at coordinate 92,781 of NZ_JBHWKU010000007.1, read as the reverse complement.
GTCGACAACAAGCGCATCGTGCCCTGGACGCCTGAGCGGGTCTGCGCCGTCCGGGCCGCCATGCCCGAGCGCTACCAAGCCATGGTCGACCTGGGCGGCGGCTGCGGGCTCAGCCAGGGCGAGATCTTGGGTGTGGCCGTCGACGCGATCGACTTCGAGTCGGACACCGCTCCACGTGGTCCAGCAACTGAAGCTGAGTCGCAGCAAGGCCGTGTTCGCGCCGCCGAAGGGCGGCAAGCTGCGGGACGTGCCGCTCCCCCGCCCGGTCGCTGATGCGCTCCGGGCCCATATGAAGCGCTTCCCGCCGGTCGAGATCACCTTGCCGTGGAAGGTGGCCGACGGGCCCCCGGTGACCAAGCGGCTCGTCTTCACCGAGCCGCGCGGCGGGCACGTCTGGCGGACGTCGCTCAACGAGGAGGCGTGGAAACCGGCGCTCGCTGCGGCCGGCGTCATCCCGGTACCCGAGCGGGGTCGGCCGTACGCGGAGTCACGCGAGAACGGCATGCACGCGCTGCGCCACTTCTACGCCTCGGTGCTCCTGGACGCGGGCGAGAACATCAAGGCCCTCGCCGAGTACCTGGGCCACTCGGACCCGGGCCTGACGCTCCGTGTGTACGCGCACCTCATGCCTTCCAGCCGAGAGCGGACCAGCAGAGCCGTGTCCGCCGTCTATTCGAGGCTTCTGCACCCCGAACCGTGAGATCCGCGGGCGGTCCGGCAGGATGCTCGGACTTGGTTACTTCGGGGAGGGAATCCATGGAGTCGACGGATGGCGTCATCAACCTGATTCACCTGGCCGACACACCCGGCACCAGCGGCCACAGTGTCTCCGTACGCGTCTTGGGTCGCTTTCAACCCGGAATCCTGACCGGCCACGACCTCCTCGACTGCGAGATCGTCATCGTGGCGGAATCCGTCAACGCCACTTTCTCTGTGACCCTCCTCCCTGAAGATCTGGAGGATTGGGAGGACGCCTTGGCAGCCCTGGGGGCCGGTCGGTTCGCAATGTGGCTCGAATCCGGGCGGACTCCTTCCATGAAGTTCAAGCCCGACGAGAGCGGCGGACTCTGGGTATCCGTGCATGACGAGCCGGCGTCAGGGGTCACTGTCACCGTCCCGCTGTTCGTGCTCTCGTCGGCATGGGTCGACGAGCAGCGGGACCTACTGACCCGGGTACGCGAGGCCTACCCGAGAGAGGTCGTCGAGACGTCGCCCGGCGCCTACGAGTGGCGGCGTGGCACCCGCTCCTGACGGAACCGCCGAGCAAGGGACGGCCCAGAGACGGCCCACGGACAACACAAAGCCCCCTACCAGCGAAGAAACCGCAGGCAGGGGGCTTGTTCGTGCGGGCTTACTTCTTCTTGCCCTGGTTCTTCACGGCCTCGATCGCGGCCGCGGCCGCGTCCGGGTCGAGGTACGTGCCGTGCGGGTTCAGGGGCTTGAACTCGGCGTTCAGTTCGTAGGACAGCGGGATGCCCGTCGGGATGTTCAGGCCCGCGATGTCCGCGTCGGAGACGCCGTCGAGGTGCTTGACGAGGGCGCGGAGGGAGTTGCCGTGGGCGGCGACCAGGACCGTGCGGCCGGTGAGGAGGTCGGGGACGATCGCGTCGAACCAGTACGGGAGCATCCGGCCGACGACGTCCTTGAGGCACTCCGTCTGCGGGCGCAGCTCCGGCGGGAGCATCGCGTAACGCGGGTCGGAGAACTGGGAGTACTCGGCGTCGCGGTCCAGCGCGGGCGGCGGGGTGTCGTAGGAGCGGCGCCACAGCATGAACTGCTCCTCGCCGAACTCCGCGAGGGTCTGCGCCTTGTCCTTGCCCTGGAGGGCGCCGTAGTGGCGCTCGTTCAGGCGCCAGTGGCGGTGGACCGGGATCCAGTGGCGGTCGGCGGCCTCCAGCGCCAGCTGGGCCGTGCGGATCGCGCGCTTCTGGACGGACGTGTGGACCACGTCGGGCAGCAGGCCGGCGTCCTTGAGCAGCTCGCCGCCGCGCGTCGCCTCCTTCTCGCCCTTCGGGGTGAGGTTGACGTCCACCCAGCCGGTGAACAGGTTCTTCTCGTTCCACTCGCTCTCGCCGTGGCGGAGGAGGATCAGCTTGTACGGTGCGTCGGCCATGCTCCCGAGCGTAATCCAAGGCCCTGATCCCCCGCGCGTGCGCCCGGTGGGCGGACGGTTGACGGGAAGTGTTAATTGAATGGCTTCCCAGAGTGAGGCGTTTGTAAGTTGTGCTCACTGCAGTAGCCGCTTACAGCCGCTTACAGCGATCTCAATCACCTCGGGGGACCCATGCCAGTCGCCGGACTCAGACGTGCCGCACGCGAGACCGTCTCCGGGCTCCCCCGCGAGTTCTGGTGGCTGTGGACCAGCACCCTGGTCAACCGCCTCGGGGCCTTCGTCGCCACCTTCATGGCGCTGTACCTGACCATCGACCGCGGCTACTCCGCCTCGTACGCCGGTCTGGTCGCCGCCCTGCACGGGCTCGGCGGGGTGGTGTCCTCGCTGGGCGCCGGGGTGATGACCGACCGGCTGGGGCGGCGGCCCACGCTGCTGGTCGCGCAGACCTCCACCGCGCTGTCGGTCGCGCTGCTCGGCTTCATGCGGGACCCGGTGGCCATCGCCGCCGTCGCCTTCCTGGTCGGCATGGCGAGCAACGCCTCCCGGCCGGCCGTGCAGGCGATGATGGCGGACATCGTGCGGCCCGAGGACCGTATCCGGGCGTTCTCGCTCAACTACTGGGCGATCAACCTCGGCTTCGCGATCTCCTCCATGGCGGCCGGGTTCATCGCCGAGTACAGCTATCTCGCCGGGTTCATGATCGAGGCCGGTATGACGCTGGTGTGCGCCGTGCTCGTCTTCGTGAAGCTGCCCGAGTCGCGGCCCAAGGAGCACGCCGACGACACGTCCGGCGGCGGGGACGCGGTGCCCGTCTCGCTCGGGACCGTGCTGCGCGACGGGCGGTACATGGGGGTCGTCGGGCTGTCCTTCCTCATCGCGCTGATCTTTCAGCAGGCCTACGTCGGGCTGCCCGTCGCCATGGGCGAGGCCGGGTTCACGCCCGCCGACTTCGGCATGGCGATCGCCGTCAACGGTGTGCTGATCGTCGTGCTTCAGATTCCCGTCACGCGGTTCATCCAGCACCGTGATCCGCGGCTGCTGCTCATCGGCTCGGCGTTGCTGGCCGGGTACGGGTTCGGGCTCACCGCCTTCGCCGGGTCGGTCGCGGTGTTCGCCCTCACCGTGTGCGTGTGGACGCTGGCCGAGGTCGTCAACGCGCCGACGCAGACCGGTCTCGTCGTCCGGCTGTCGCCCCTGCACGGGCGCGGGCGGTACCAGGGGATGTACTCCATGTCCTGGGCGGTCGCCGCCCTCGTCGCCCCGCTGATGTCCGGGTTCGTCATCGACCACTGGGGCGCCGAGTGGCTGTGGGGCATCTGCGCCGTCGTCGGCACGGTGGCGGCGGCCGGGTACTGGGGGCTCATGCGGAACCTGCCGGACGACGCCGACGAGGCACCGGTTGCCCAGGAGTCGTCCGTCGCCCCCGCAGCCCGGGTCGACGTGGACGCCGGCGCCGTCTGATCCGACGGCGGCGCCGTATGGTCCCGCCGCCCGCTCACGGGTGCATCCGCGCCCCCTTCAGCACCTTGTCCACCGCGTTCTTCGGGCCGTACACCGCGAGACCCACCAGGTCCAGGTCCGCCGACGCCACCGCCCGTACCGCCGCGCGGTTGTCGCGGTCGTTGCCCGTGGTGAAGAGGTCGGACGTGAAGAGGGCGCGGGGCAGGGCGCGGGACAGTACGCGCGCGTGGGCGGCCGTCAGCGTCTCCTTCGTGCCCTCGAAGACCAGCACCGGCTGGCGGAACATCGGCAGGTAGCCGACGGCGTCCGCGTCCTCGTAGGGCTCCCCGATCACCTCGGGGAACTGCCTGCCCAGGCCGCTGACCAGGAACGCCGTGACGTTGAGGCGCTGCCAGGTCTCCAGGTCCTCGCGCAGCAGTACGGCGATCTTGGTGTCGAAGCGGACGGGGGCCTCGGCCTCGGGAGCGCCGGGGACTGCTTCGGGGGCTGCTTCGTGCGTGCTCATACGGTGAGACTGCCGACCCGCACCCCGCCCGGTCTTGTACGTTTTTTGCATGGGCGGCCAGCGCAAGGACGAGCGGAAGGACCAGCGGAACGTCTCCGCCTGGCGGCCCCGCGTCCCCGGCGTCGTCGAGGTCTTCCACGCCCACTACACCGAGTACGCCTATCCGATGCACGTCCACGACGCCTGGACGCTGCTCATCGTCGACGACGGCGCCGTACGGTACGACCTGGACCGGCACGAGCACGGCACCCCGCACGACACGGTGTCGCTGCTGCCGCCGCACGTGCCGCACAACGGCTCCCCGGCGACCCCGGACGGCTTCCGCAAGCGCGTCCTGTACCTGGACGCCTCCCGGCTCGGCGACGAGCTGATCGGACCGGCGGTGGACGCGCCCGACCTGCGCGACCCGGTGCTGCGGCGGCGGGTCGGGCAGCTGCACGCGGCGCTCGCGCTGCCCGGGGACGAGCTGGAGGCGGAGAGCCGGCTGACCCTGATCGGCGACCGCCTGCGCGACCATCTGCGGCCCGGGACCGGCGCGTCCGGCGCCGGCCGGGACCCCGTGCTCGCCCGGCGGCTGCGGGAGCTGCTCGACGAGCGGGTCGTCGCGGGGATCGGGCTGGCGGAGGCGGCCGCGCTCGTGCCCGCGCATCCGGCGCACCTCGTACGGGCGTTCAGCGGCGCGTACGGCATCGCACCGCACCAGTACCTGATGTCCCGGCGGGTCGACCGGGCCCGGCGGCTGCTGCTGGCCGGACAGGCCCCGGCGGACGTGGCGGGCGCCACCGGGTTCTACGACCAGGCCCATCTGACCCGGCACTTCAAGCGGTTGGTGGGGGTCACGCCGGGGCGGTACCGCACCAGCGGGCGGTGACCTCCGGCAGCCCCGGCCGCATCACTCCCCGGCGTCCTGCCCGGTGTTCTCCGCGCGCTCGATCAGGTGCTGGAACGCCTCCAGGTTCCGCGTCGACTCGCCGCGCGCGGTGCGCCACTCGTACTCCTTGCGGATGGCGGAGGCGAAGCCCAGCTCCAGCAGGGTGTTGAAGGCGCCGTCGGCGGCCTCCAGGACCTGGCCGAGGAGGCGGTCGATCTCGTCGGGGGTGACGGCGGCCAGGGGGAGTTTCGCGGTGACGTAGACGTCGCCGAGGCGGTCGACGGCGTAACCGATGCCGTAGAGCTTGAGGTTGCGTTCCAGCAGCCAGCGGTGGACGGCCGGTTCGTTCTCGTCGGGGTGTCGGACGACGAAGGCGTTGAGGGAGAGGGAGTGCCGGCCGAGGAGGAGGGAGACCGTCGTCGACAGCTTGCGGGTGCCGGGGAGCTTGACGACGTAGGTGCCGGGCTCGGGGCTCTCCCACTCCAGCTCGGCGTCCTTCAGCGCCTCCTCAAGGACCTGCGCTGCCTTCTGCTGTGGTGCCTCAGCCATGGTGCGAGCGTACGCGACGGCGGTGCGACTGGATCGCGGCCGTGTAGACGTCGGCGGTGGTGGCGGCGGCGCTGTCCCAGCCGAAGGACTGGGCGTGCCGGGCGGCGGCGTCGCCCATGCGGGGCGTCAGCTCGGGGTTGTCGGCGAAATCGCGCAGCACGCGCGCGTAGGCGGCGGGATCGTGGCCGTCGACGAGGCGCCCGGTGTGTCCGTCGCGCACCGCGACCGGGAGGCCGCCCACCGCCGCGGCCAGCACCGGCGTACCGGCCGCCTGGGCCTCTATGGCGACGAGCCCGAAGGACTCGCTGTAGGACGGCATGACCAGCACGGACGCGGCCCGGAACCAGTCGGCGAGCTGTTCCTGGCCGACGGGCGGGCGGAAGCGTACGACGTCGGCGATGCCGAGCCGCGCGGCGAGTTTCTGCAGGCCCTCCGGCTTGGCGAGGCCGCTGCCGCTGGGGCCGCCGACGACGGGGACGACGATGCGGGAGCGCAGCTCGGGGCGTTCGTCGAGGAGGGCGGCGACGGCGCGCAGCAGGATGTCCGGCGCCTTCAGGGGCTGTATGCGGCCCGCGAAGAGCGGGATCAGCGCGTCCTGGGGCAGGCCGAGGCGGGCGCGGGCGGCGGCGCGGGCGTTGCCGTGCTGTCCCGGGCCGGGCACGCGGCCCTTGGGGAAGGGGCGGAAGCGCTCCAGGTTCACGCCGGGATGGACCACGGCGACCTTGTCGGGGTCGGCCGCGTAGTGGCGGACGAGTTCGTCGGCCTCCTCGGCGGTGTTGGCGATCAGCCGGTCGGAGGCGGCGACGATCTGGGTCTCGCCGATGACGCGGGCGGCCGGTTCGGGGGTGTCGCCGTCGGCCAGGTTGGCGTTCTTGACCTTGGCCATGGTGTGCATGGCGTGCACCAGGGGCGCGCCCCAGCGCTGGGCGGCGAGCCAGCCGACGTGGCCGGAGAGCCAGTAGTGGGAGTGCACGAGGTCGTAGTGGCCGGGGCGGTGACCGGCCCAGGCCTGCATCACGCCGTGCGTGAAGGCGCAGAGCTGGGCGGGCAGCTCCTCCTTGGCCAGCCCCTCGTACGGGCCCGCGTCGACGTGCCGGACGAGGACGCCGGGGGCCAGTTCGACGGCGGGCGGGAGGGCGGCGGTGGTCGCCCGGGTGAAGATCTCGACCTCGATGTTGATCGCGGCGAGGCGCTGCGCCAGCTCCACGATGTAGACGTTCATGCCTCCGGCGTCGCCGGTGCCGGGCTGGTGGAGCGGTGAGGTGTGCACGGAGAGCATGGCGACGCGGCGGGGCTTTCGGTTCAGCCTCAGCCGCGGGGAGGCCGCCGGTGAGCGACGCCCGAGCCTGCTGACGTACTGGCTCACGAGCCGTTCCTCCTCGCTGCGGGCATGCCGGTCGGAGAACCTGGTTTGCCCTCCAAGGGTTGGGAACACCGGACGGGCGGTGCTCCATTCCGGTTTTCCGACCTTTGCCGAATCATTACCGCCGATCGCTCAACCGTTCGATGCCCCTGCGGGTCCCCCACTCGATGCCCCTTCGGGTCCCCCACCCGGCCGCATACCCTCGTAGGCATGCCACCCCGCGCCACCGCCACCCGACCCGTGGGCACGGTCACGCGCGGGACGACGAATCCCAACCGGCTGCGCCGCATGGACCGCTGGATCGCGGCCGCGCACGGTGCCGAACTGCGCCGCGCCGCCGACCCGGTCGCCGTCGACCTCGGCTACGGCGCGGCGCCCTGGACCGCCGTCGAACTGCTGCACCGCCTGCGCACGGTCGCGCCGCACGCGCGCGTGGTGGGCGTCGAGATCGACCCGGCCCGGGTGGCGGCGGCCCAGCCGTACGCGCGCGCGGGGCTCGATTTCCGGCACGGCGGTTTCGAGGTCCCCGTCTCCGCGCCCCCGCTGCTGATCCGCGCGGCGAACGTGTTGCGCCAGTACGACGAGGGCGAGGTCGCCGCCGTCTGGCGTCGGCTGTGCGCGCGGCTCGCACCGACGTCGGAGCACTCGCGCGGGGGGCTGCTGGTCGAGGGGACGTGCGACGAGATCGGGCGCCGGCACGTGTGGGTGGCGCTCGGGCCCGAGGGGCCGCGCACGGTCACCTTCGCGACCCGGCTCGGCTCCCTGGACCGCCCCTCCGACCTGGCCGAACGGCTGCCGAAGGCGCTCATCCACCGCAATGTCCCCGGCGAGCCCGTGCACGCCTTCCTGCGCGACTTCGACCGCGCCTGGGCCGCCGCCGCGCCCTACGCCTCCTACGGCGCCCGGCAGCGCTGGATGCGGGCGGTGCGGGACCTGACGGCCGACTGGCCGGTGACGGACGGACCGGTGCGGTGGCGGCAGGGTGAAGTGACGGTGCGGTGGGAGGCGTTGGCGCCCCGCGCGTGAGCCCACGGCGCGGACGGGGGGAGGGAGTGGGGCCGAGCGGGGGGGGGCCGCCGACCGGGAACGATCTCCGCGCGGCGTTCGTCACACCCCGAGGGAAGCAAACGAGGGAGCAACCGAGGGGAAGCGGGAGGAAAGCACGGCCTCTGTCGCTTTTCGCGCCGGCATGGCACGATCCCCCCAACGGGCTATGTTACTGACGGTTAATCAGGTTGGGGGCGAGGTATGCGTACGGGGAAGCGTGGCCTGACGACGGCTGCCGTGACCGTGGTCTGCGCGATCACGGTGCTGGCCGCACCGGGCACGGCGTTCGCGGACCCGGGCCCCTCGGCCTCATCGTCCCCGTCGCCCTCACCCGCACCCGGCAAGGGCAAGGACCTGGAAGCCGTACGCAAGAAGCTCGACAAGCTCTACCGCGCGGCGGCCTCGGCCACGGAGGAGTACAACGCCGCCGAGGAGAAGGCCGAGAAGCAGAACGCCGAGATCGTCGAGCTGGCCAAGAAGATTGTCCAGGGCCAGGAGAAGCTGGACGGGCTGAAGGACCGCGCGGGAGCCGCCGCCCGCTCCCAGTACCGCACCGGCGGCCTGCCCGACGGGGCGAAGCTCATCCTGAGCGACGACCCCGAGGACTTCCTCGACGGCACCGGCCGGGTGATCCAGGGCCAGCGCGCCACCAAGGGCCTGCTCGGCGAGCTGACCCGCGCCCAGCGGGACCTGGAGGCCTACGCGGCGGACGCCTCCGCCCGCTTCAAGGAGCTGGAGGCGAACCGCAAGGCCAAGGCCACCGCCCAGAAGAAGATCGAGAAGCAGATCGCGGCGGCCGAGAAGCTGGAGTCCGAGCTGGCGAAGGAGGAGAAGGAGCGCCTCGCCCGGCTGGAGCGGGAGGCGCAGGCCAAGGCGCAGACCGCCTGGCTCGACTCCGGCATCCTGAAGGACCTGGACACCGCGGCGACCGAGCGGGGCCGCGAGGCGGTCGAGTACGCCACCGCCCAGATCGGCAAGCCGTACCAGTGGGGCGCCGAGGGCCCGAAGTCCTACGACTGCTCCGGCCTGACCTCGCAGGCCTGGGTGTCGGCCGGACAGGCGATCCCGCGCACCTCGCAGCAGCAGTGGAAGCAGCTCAGGCACGTCGACGTCGAGGACATGCGCCCCGGCGACCTGATCATCTACTTCGACGACGCCAGCCACGTCGGCATGTACGTCGGCGACGGCTCCATGGTGCACGCCCCGCGCCCGGGTCGCTCGATCACCGTCGCGGGCGCGGGCTCGATGCCGATCCTCGGCGTGGTCCGCCCGGACACGGCCCCGGAGCAGGCGTCCACCCCCAAGGAGTGACGCGGGCCACGCGAGGGGGGCCCGGGGCGTGAGACGGGCCACGTGACCCAGTCCACGCCCGGCGCCCGCCCCGCGTGACCTTCGTCATCCCCGCCCCCGGGCCGACGTGTCCAAGTGCGGGGGAAAACGCGGCATATGACAGTGGCCGATGGCCGCCCGACGTGTTCTGGACCATTCCGCAGCGGTGCGGTCACCCGCTATGGTCCCCGTCGGTGGGTCGAGGTCCCTCGCCCCGCCATGCCCTCGGGGGGAGGGAAGGAAACCAAGACGATGCCCGTACCCGTACCGCGGCAGAGGGCGATCCCGGCCGTGGAGTGTGGTCAGGCGCCCGCCGCGTCCCCGGACAGCGGCCCTTCCAAGGAACAGGCCCCGCCCGGGACGCACCAGGCCGAGAACGCCGCCACCCGGCGAGAGAACACCCCAGAGAACCCCACGGAGAAGCGCGAGAAGCCCACGGACACCAGCACGGAGACCAGCCCCGGCACGAGCCCCGGCACCGGCACCGGCATCAGCCCCGGCACCGGCCGGACGCCGACGCCCGGCGTCCGGACCGAGGGCGCGGCTCCCACGAACCTGACGGTGCTGCTGATCGAGGACGATCCGGCCGGCTCGCCGATCGTGCCGGACCTGCTCGACCAGTCCGGCAAGCCGATCCGCGTCCGCACCGCGCGCAACCTCACCGAGGCCGGGCGGCTGCTGACCGACGACGTCCACTGCATCCTGCTGGACCTCGCCCTGTCGGCCCCCGCCCCGGCCCGCACGAACGCCGACGGCGGTGGTGGCGGTAGCCACGGCAACGGCAACGGCGGCGACGCGGAGGGCGACGACGAGCTGGCGGTGCTGCGGCACGTCCTGGAGCTGGCGCCCCGGCACGCCGTGCTCGCCCTCACCTCCTCCAGCGACGCCGAGCGCGGCGCCGAGGCGGTGGCGGTCGGCGCGCAGGACTACCTGTTCCGCGACGAGCTGGACGGCCGCCTGCTGAGCCGGGCGATCCGCTACGCCGTCGAGCGCAAGCGGTCCGACTCTGCGGAGCGGCGGCTGGCCGAGGGCAGGCTGCGGGCGCAGGAGAACCGCCGTCTGGAGCGCGGCCTGCTGCCGACCCCGCTGCTGGCGGGCTCCCCGCTGCGCTTCGCCGCCCGCTACCGCCCGGGCCGCTCGCGCGCGCTGCTGGGCGGCGACTTCTACGACGTCGTGCGTACCCCGGACGGCACCGTGCACGCCATGATCGGTGACGTCTGCGGGCACGGCCCGGACGAGGCCGCGCTCGGCGTGGAGCTGCGGATCGCCTGGCGGGCGCTGACGCTGGCGGGGCTGTGCGGCGACGAACTGCTCGGCACGCTCCAGCAGGTGCTGGAGCACGAACGCTCGGACGACGAGATCTTCGCGACGCTGTGCGCCGTGGACATCTCCCCGGACGGCCGCCGCGCGGGCCTGTCCCTGGCCGGGCACCCCTCCCCGCTGCTCAGCCGCCCGGGCATGCCCGCACGGCTGCTGCCCTACGACAACAACGGCCCCGCGCTGGGGCTGCTGCCGAGCGCCCGCTGGCCGCGGATGCAGGTGGAGCTGGGCGCCGAGTGGAGCCTGATGCTGTACACCGACGGCCTGATCGAGGGCCACGTCGGCGGGGGCCGGGAGCGGCTCGGCCAGGACGGCATGGTGGAGCTGGTGCGCCGCCAGCGTGCCGAGGGTCTGACCGGCGAGGAGCTGCTGCGGGCGACCGTCAACGAGGTCCGCGAACTCAACGGCGGCGAGCTGGCCGACGACCTGGCCGTGGTCCTGCTGGACCGGACGGCCTGAGCCGCCCGGTCCCGGTCCCGGTACCGGTACCGGTACCGGGACCGATGACCCCCGCGCGGGTCTTCCCGCCGGTGCCCGCCGCCGTCGTACGGAGTCGGCGTCCGCCGTCGTACGGGGTCGGCGTCCGCGGTCGTACGGGTTCAGCGTCCGCCGTTGTACGGGCCGTACGGGCCGTCGCTGCTGGAGCCGCGGCGGCTGCTGCGGCCGCCGCCGGACAGACCGCGCAGCGCGGGCCGTACGTCGACCATGTACACGATCGTCGCGATGAGGCCGATGATCGGCAGGAACGACAGGATGTTGAAGATCAGGTTCACCACGAAGGCGAGCCCGAGGATGATCAGCCAGAAGGGCTTGGTCTTCTTGTCGGCCGCGCGGTAGGCGTCCTCGCGGCGCGTGGCGGCGTCGATCAAAGCGAAGCCGCTGAAAAGGATCAGGGCGATGCTCAGCAGCCACATGAAGCCTGCGAACCCCTGCATCAGCACAACGTCCACCACCAGAATCGGATCGTCATTACGCGGTCACCGTACCCGCAGAACGAGCCGGACACCCCAAGGGTGCCCGGCCCGCTCTCCGCTCGTCGCGCCCTGCCCTACTTGGCGGGCGGCGTCGTCTTCTTGGCGGTGGCGTTCTTCTTGGCCGGGGCCTTGCGCGGGGCGGGCGTCTTCTTCGCCGCCGCGGACTTGTCCTCGGTGACCCGGACCGGCTCGGACTTGGCCGTCGCGGGCTTGGGCGTCGCGGGCCTGGCCGGGGCGGGCTTGGCCGGCTCGACGGCGACCGCGAGGTCCTCCACGTCCTCGGCGAGGTCCTCGATGCCGTCGGCGGCCTGGCCGCGCCAGGTGCGCACCGCGTGCTCGCCGCGCTCGGCGACCTTCTCGTAGGTCTCCCGGGCCTTGACGGCGTACTCGGCGGCGACGCCGACGGAGCGCAGCGCGAGGTCCTGGGCACTCTCGCCGAGCTTCTTGAAGTCGGTGTCGAGGTTGCCGAACAGCTCGTTGGCCTTGGCCTGGAGGCTGCCCTGGGTCTCCTTGACGCGGGCCGTCGCCTTCTCCTGGACGGCCTTCGGGTCGGTGTTGCGTACGGCGTCGATCCGCGCCGGGGCCTCCGCGCGCAGCTGCTCCACCAGCACCGGCACCTTCTTGGCCTGCTGGAAGGCGAGGTCGGCGGTGCCCGCGGCGAAGTAGAGCGGGGTGGGGTCGCTGAGGGTCTTGCGCAGGTCGTCGGTGATGGCCATGGTGATGGTCCTCCGGAATTGCTTACGAGTGAGGGTTTTGTGTCGTTCCAGCCCCGTCGACGGCGATGTCGGCGTCGGCGCCCGGCTCCGTGTCGGTCGCGAACCCGTTCTCCTTGCGGAAGGACTCGTAGACCTGGAGCAGCACCTGCTTCTGGCGCTCGTTCAGCGAGGGGTCGGCGAGGATGACCGCACGCGTCTCCACGTCCTCCCGGTCCCGCTCCGCGTCGAGGATCCCCGCGCGGACGTACAGCGTCTCGGCGGAGATCCGCAGCGCCTTGGCGACCTGCTGGAGCACCTCCGCGCTCGGCTTGCGCAGCCCGCGCTCGATCTGGCTCAGGTACGGGTTGGACACGCCCGCCGCGTCGGCGAGCTGCCGGAGCGAGAGCTGCGCGTTGCGCCGCTGCTCGCGCAGGTACTCACCGAGATTGCCGACGTTGAGCGATGCCATGCCTCCACCATGCAGCACCTTGCTAACTATTGCAAGCACCCTGCTTGCAAGAGTGTCTCCACGCCCGGGTGCGAGGCGCGGGCTCAGTCCCAGAAGGTCCCGTCGTGCGGGAGGGCGGCGAAGTGTTCCGGGTCGTGGGAGAGGAACGTCCGGACACCGGCGCGGCCCAGCGCGCGGATCCGGCCGTAGGTGAGCAGCTTCTCCTGGACGTTCCAGTCGCTGGTCATGGGCACGTTCTGGTCGAGCCCCTCCTGGAGGTGGGCGGCGTCCCCCAGGAAGGCGATCCGTTCGTGGTGGTCGAGGTCGAGGACGACTCCCTGGTGGCCGGGGGTGTGGCCGGGGGTGCGGATCACGTTCACCGTGCCGTCCAGGAAGAGGTCGGTGTCGCCGCGGAGTTCGAGGAAGTCGTAGTCCCGCGTGTCCCGGTAGTCGTTGAAGGCGTATCCGCGGGCGGTCCACCGGTCGGGCCACCAGGCGTGGCGCAGTTCGTCGTGCTGGACCACGTGCCTGGCCCGGGGGAAGTAGCTCATCCCGCCGGCGTGGTCGAGATGCAGGTGGGAGTAGATCACGTGCGTCACGTCGTCCGGACGGTGGCCGAGGCGTTCCAGTTGGGCGTCGACGGCGTGCTGCCGCGTGAACGCCTGGGCACCGTAGGCCGCGCGGAGCCCGGCGCCCCAGTAGGCCTCCGCGGCCTCGGGGTCCGCGACATGGTGGTTGACGCCGGTGTCGAACAGGATCAGCCCGTGTGCGGCGTGCTCGATCACGGCCACCGTCGAGGGCACGGTGACGGTGCCGGTCGCCCCGTGCATGAGGTCCGCCTTCGGCATCGTGAAGGGTCCCGCGTCCACCGTGGTCACCCGCAGTCTCGCAGCCATGGGCCACACCATCCCGCACCTGCCCCGGGTGGGGGCGCCGCGACCCGCCGGGTCCTCAGAACGGCAGCGGGCGTTCGTGCACCACGTCCAGCCGGGACACCGCGCGGGTGAGCACCACGTAGAGCCGGTGCAGGCCCCGCCCGCCGGGGCCCTCCGCCGCCGCGATCGCCGCCGGTTCGACGGCGACGACGTGGTCGTACTCCAGGCCCTTGACCACGCTCGCCGGTACGACGGCCACCCGGGAGCCCAGCGCCTCGGGCCCGGCCGCCGCGATGCCGGCCGCGTCGAGGGCGGCCCGCAGCCCGGGCACGTCCGGGTCGGCGGCGACGACGCCCACCGAGCCGTCCCGGGTGAGCGCGTGCCGTACGGCGTCCACGACCGCCTCCGGCACGGCGCCGGGGGCGGCCTCGCGCAGCGTCAGCTCGCCGTCGCCGCGCAGCGAACGGGCCGGGGGCACGTCCACGCCGAGGCGCTCCAGCAGCCGGTTGGCGAGGCCCACCACCTCTTTCGGCACCCGGAATCCGCTGGTCAGCGGCACCACGGCCGCGTCCGGACGGCCCAGGTGGGCGAGGACGGTCCGCCAGGAGCGCGCGGCCCACGGCGTGGTCCCCTGGGCGAGGTCGCCGAGGACGGTGAGCGAACCGAAGGCGGACCTGCGGGCGATGGCCCGGCACTCCATCGGGGACAGGTCCTGGGCCTCGTCGACGACGATGTGGCCGTAGCCCTCGGGGTGTTCGAGGAGTCCGGCGACCTCGTCGAGGAGGAGCAGGTCGGCGGCGGACCAGCGTGCCGACCTCCACGACCGCGGTGCCCGCCCCGTCCACAGCAGGGCCTGCTGCTCCGCGTCGTCCAGCAGGCCGTCGGCGGCGCGGGCCAGCACTCCCAGGTCGCCGAGCAGCGGCGCGACGACCTCTTCGGGGCGCACCCGGGGCCATGCGGCGTCGAGGGCGGCGCCGACCGGCCGGGACCGTTCGAGGCGGCGCAGCCAGGCGTTGCTCCGCGGCCCGGCGCGCCGTTCGGCCCGCTCCTGGACGTACCGCACGAGCCGGGCCCTGACCCGCTCGCGTCCGACGCCGTACGGCGGCTCCTCCTCCCGGACCTCCGCGACGATGCGGGCCAGCGCCTCGGCCGGGACCCGCCAGCGGTAGGAGCCGTCCGGCACGGCGAGGTCGCCCGCGGCGTCCGGGTCCACGCGCGCGTACAGGGCGCGGCGCAGCACCTCGGCGGTCCGGGCGTCGTGCTTGAGGGCGGCGGCCGGTGCGTCGTCGGTGCGGGTGACCGGGTGCCGGGCGATCTCCCGGTCCAGCGTGGACTGCCGTACGCCGCTCTCGCCGAGGGCGGGGAGCACCTCGGCGATGTAGGAGAGGAAGGTCGGGTTCGGGCCGAGGATCAGCAGCCCGCCGCGCCGGATGCGCTGCGGGTGGGTGTAGAGGAGGTACGCGGCCCGGTGCAGTCCGACGGCGGTCTTGCCGGTGCCCGGGGCACCCTGGACGCAGACGGTGGTGCCGAGAGCGGCGCGCACCAGGTCGTCCTGCTCGGGCTGGATGGTGGCGGCGATGTCCCGCATGGGTCCGACGCGGGGCCGTTCGATCTCCCGCGCCACGATGGCGCTCGCCCGGGACTCGCCCCGGCCGAGGTGCTCGTCCTCCATGCCGGTGAGGTCGGCGGCGTCGCCGCGGCTGCCGGGTGCCCATCCGAAGCGACGGCGGACGGCCACGCCGCGCGGGTCGCCCGCGGTGGCCTGGTAGAAGGCGCGGGAGACCGGGGCGCGCCAGTCGACGACGAGGGGCGGGGCGGCCGGGTGCTCGGTGATCCGCAGCCGCCCGATGTGCAGCGCCCGCCCGGTCTCCTCCCCGTCGGCGAAGTCGAGCCGTCCGAAGAACAGCGGGCCCGGGGGCAGTTCGCGCATCTCCTTGGCCCGGCTGCGCAGCCGGTACCCGAGGGCCTCGGCGTCGGCGCCGGAGGCGGAGACGTCCTCGCCGGTGACGACGTGCTCCTGGGCGCCCTCGACCATCGCGGTGAGGACGGTCCGGCAGTGTTCGTGGTGGGCGCGTTCGCGGTCGAGGGCGCGCTGGAGGGCGGTGTCGGTCGACGTCATTCCGGCAAGCGTAGAGGAATGACGTTACCGAGTCACATTTTTTACTTCGTTACGTATCGTGGCAGTCCGGCGGCCAGCCCCGTGAACGCCCGCTCCGCCGCCGCCACCGCGTCGCCCCGGACGTCCTCCACCCGCTCCCCGGCGGCGATCCGGCGCCAGTTGTCCAGCGCGAGGACCCGCTGCACGGCGATGATCTGCCCGGCCGCCAGCCTCGCGTCCAGGTCGCCGCCGAGCACTTCGGCGAGCGCGGCCTCGGACCGCTCCAGCTGGGTGTGCATCCGGGCGACCAGGGCGGGGGTGCCGTAGAGCAGCCGGTGGAAGGCGAGTACTGCGGGGTGGTCGTTGAGCCCGGTCACCGGGTCGCACCGCTCAAGGCCCGCCAGGAAGTGCCGGCGCAGCGCGTCGACCGGCGCGGGCAGCCCCTCTGCGGCCACCCGGGCCGCCTCGTCCTCGTGGTCGGCGATGCGGTGCAGGACCAGGTCCTCCTTGGCCGGGAAGTACCGGAAGAGCGTCGGCTTGGAGACCTCGGCCGCGGCCGCCACCTCCGCGACGGACACCGCGTCGAAGCCCTTCTCCAGGAAGAGTTCGACGGCGATGTCCGACAGGGTCCGGAACATCCGCTGCTTCTTGCGCTCGCGCAGACCGGGGGCGTTCATGCAGGCGAGCCTAGGGCCTACGGGGTGGCCGGCAGGGCCCCCTCCTCGTCCGGGTGCGCGCGGCCCCACCGCACGAGTGCGGTACCGATCTCGGCGGGGCCGGGCACCGACTCCAGTCCGAGGGGCAGGGCCGCGCCGGTCAGGACGGCGTGCAGCCTGGCGGCGGCGCCTCCGACCCCGGGGCCGGCCGACCGCGCCCGGCGCCCCAGCGAGACGGCTTCGCGGACGACGTCGGTGAAGACCGACTGGGCCCTCTTGTAGCCGACGACCCGGTCCAGGTCCTCGCGCCAGCCGCGGGTGCCGCCGGGGCGTACGGCCTCGACCGTGCGGCTCCACTGCTCCGCCACCCGGGGGCCCTGCCGGGACGGGTAGCGCATCAGGTGCAGATGAGTGGCGAGGTCGTAGAGCGGATCGCCGACCATCGCCAGTTCCCAGTCGATGGTCCACAGCCGCCGGTCCGCGTCGACGATGATGTTCTCGCGGTGCAGGTCGGCGTGGAGCAGGCAGAACGGGCGCTCCCGGAGCCCGGCGACGTGCTTGCGCAGCCGCCCGAACGCGTCGTCGTCCAGCCCCAGGGTCGCGTAGAGGGAGCCGAACCGCGGCAGGTTCTCCGCGTAGACGCGCTGCTCGGTGAAGCGGACGAGCCGTTCCATGAAACCGTCGGTGTCGCCGTCCGCCGGCCGGTCCTCAAAGCTGCACCGGCGCTCCACCGGCAGCGTCCGCGCCGTGACGGCCGCCATCTCGCCGAAGAGCCGCACGATCTGCCGCGTGAACCCCTCGGGCACCGCCCGGCCGGCCCCGTGCAGGGATCCGAGGGTCCGGCCCTCGACGAACCGCTGCAGGGGCAGCCCGCCGACCTCGAAGACGTCCGGCACGCCGGTGATCCGGCCCTGCAGGGCGCGCAGCAGCTGCTCCTCCGACACGAAGCACCGGCGGTCGAACCAGAGCAGGCCGCCGCGCGGCTCGCGGCACTTCCAGCGGGCCCCGTCCGCGGCACCCGTGGCGCCGGGCAGCGGAACCACGTACGTCTCGTGGTGGTAACCGCGCAGGGGGCCCTCGACCGCGCTCGCGTCACCGCTCACCTCGACGGCACGGAGCCGGGCGGGGGAGGCCGATTGAGGCGACATCTACCGTTTTTCTTTCGCCTTGGACCCTTGCGGAGGTGCAGGAGTGGGAAAACGGTACTCCTGTTGTCCCCCTCATCCCCGCGGAACCCCGGCGAACGCCGCCGTGCCGTCCCTCCGCCCGGCGAACGGATGGGCACGTGTACGACGCCGGGGCGGGTCAGGCCCGCACGAGTCCCGGGCCCGGCGCCTCCCACAGCAGTCTGAGGACCGGCTCCAGGGAGTCGACGACCGTGTCCGCGCCCGCCTGTTTGAGGAGCTTGGTCTTGCGTTCGTTGTGGCCGTAGCCGAGGAAGGGCACGCCGGCCCGGCGGGCGGCGGTCACGTCGGAGGCGGAGTCGCCGACCATCAGGGCCCGTGCGGGGGCGGCGCCCATCGCGCTCAGGGCGCGGTTGAGGCAGTGGGGGTCGGGTTTGAGCAGGTGCGGGTCCCCGGTGCGGCCGTAGATGTGGGGGGCGAAGCAGCCCAGCAGGTCCCGGGTCTCCAGGTACTCGCTCACCACGCGGGGCGAGTTGTTGGTGGTGACCGCGAGGCCCACGCCGAGGGCGGACCAGGTGCGGATCAGGGCGTCCGCGTACGCGGTCGGCCACGCGGTGGGCACGGCGCGCCGTTCCTCCCGGGTCAGCCGCTCCTCGAACTCGGCGGCCAGGTCGCTCTGCCGGTGTCTGCGGTCGACCGCGGCCAGCAGGGCGTGCGGGTCCGGGTGGACCTGCTCCTCCCGGGTGAGCAGGTCCTTGAGGCCCAGCCGCTCCAGCCAGTCCACCAGTTCGGCCGCCACCAGGTCGGCCGAGTAGCCCGCGAACAGTCTGCAGATGGGGCCGTCGAAGTCCCACAGGACGACGCGGGCACCCATGACCAGGTCCCGCAGGGCCTCGGACTGCTCGTCCGGGCCGGCCCGCTCGCCCACCGGTTCCGTCTGATCCGTATCGGAAGTCACTAGGAGAGTGTCATGTCCGTGGTGATGGTTTCCCAGAGGGCGTCGAACCACTTCTGTGATTCCTCCACGAACACCGCGTCGCGGTGACCGGTCCGCTTCAGGAACGAGAACAGCAGCGACTGGGAGCCGAGCGCGTCGTACATCTGGAGCGTCCGGCTCTCGTACTCCTCCTCGCGCCGGGTCAGCATGTAGTAGCCGAGGAGGGCCTCCTCGCCGTTGAGCAGGTACAGCTTCATCGGCGGCGTGAACGGCAGGGCCCGGAAGGCGATCCGCACGTCGACGCGGTGGGTGGAGCGCACGGCGTGCAGGTTGTGCTGGAGGACGCGGGCCTGGGCGTTGCGCATCTGCAGCCAGCGCTGGTGGACCGGGTCGTCCTCCTCGTCCTCGACCAGGACGGGGAAGGCGAGTTCGATGTCGCGGGAGGGCATCAGCACGCGGAAGTCGATCGACTCCGGGTGGATACGGCCCTCGTGGATCAGACGGAGCGGCTCGCTGAGCGCCAGCATCAGCGTCTCCGAGGTGTGGCAGACGACGTCGACCTGGACGTGCGGTGCCGCGAACGCCTCCGCCAGGCGCGGCCCGAGCGCCACCATCGTCGGCTGCGGCTCGGCCCGCGGTGTGGCGGGCTCGGCGATGCGGGGCGGGCTGCCCTTGCTGACGTTGGTGAGCAGGCCGTCCTCCTGGAGTGCGCGCAGCGCCTGGCGGACGGTGCCGCGCTCCACGCCGAACTCCTCGGCCAGCTCGGCCTGGGTGGGCAGGCGGTCGCCCGCTCTGAGGTCTCCCCCGCGGATCCGCTCCCGCAGGACGTCGGCGATCTCCTGGGCCGAGAGCCTTCTGCTGCCGTTCACGGACACGTTCTCCTGAGTCACGACCAAACGCTACAACTTCGACCTACCTATAGGGAGTTGTTTGAAACTTGTTTATAGGTAGCAGCCAAGTGGGGACAACCTAGGGAGAGTTGGTTGCCAACTTATCTCAGTTGGCGAAAGTCTATCTTCCCGAAGGGGGGAAGGCCATGCCCGTCCTCGCCCTGGTCTCCGCGGTCTTCGTCATCGCCTTCGAGCAGATCGTCCAGTGGAAGTACGGTGCCACCGGCATCGTCGGCCTGCTCCTGCTCACCATAGGCATCAAGGCCAAGAGCCCCTCCGTCAGCTCCGCCGGAGCGGTGCTGCTGGCCCTCCTGGTCGCGGGTCCCGCGCTGTGACGGGGACGGTCAGCCGGTGAGCACCAGCTCCGAGCTGATCGTCCCCCACAGCGCGTCGAACCACAGCTGGGACTGTTTCACGAACACGCCGTCGCGCAGGCCGCCGCCCTGTTCGAAGGCGAACAGCGTCGAGCGGATGCCCTCCGCGTCGTACATCTCCAGCTGCTCGTGGTCGATCTCCTGCTCGCGCCGGCCGAGGGTGTAGTACGCGAACAGGGCCTCGCTGCCGTTGAGCACGTACAGCTTCACTGGCGGGGTGAAGGGCAGCGCGCGGAAGGAGACGCGCACGTCGATGCCGTGTGTGGCGCGCAGGCTCAGCAGGTTGTGCCGGAGCACCTGCCCCTGGGCGTTGCGCATCGCCAGCCACCGCTCGTGCACCGGGCCGCCCGCCGCGCCGCCGGAGACCGCCACCGGGAAGGCGAGGTCGATGTCGCCGCTCGGCAGCAGGACCCGGACGTCGACCTTGGCCGGTTTCAGTCGCCCCGCGTGGATCTGGCTCAGCGGTTCGCCGAGGGCGAGGGTGAGGGAGACGGAGGTCAGGCAGAGCGCGTCGATCTCGACGTGCTCGGCGGCGAAGGCGGCGGCGACCCGGGAGGCGAGGGCCACGGTGGTGGGCATCGGCCGCGCTTCGGGACCGGCCTGGGGGCCGTACAGGTCGGGCGCGACGGTCGCCGGGCTCCCCTTGGACACATTGGTGAGCAGACGTTCCGACTGCAGGATGCGCAGGGCCTGGCGGACGGCGCCCCGCTCCACGCCGAACTCCTCGGCCAACTGAGCCTGCGTGGGCATGCGCTGGCCCGGCCGCAGCCGACCGGACCTGATCCGGGCGCGCAGCTCGTCGGCCACCTCTCGATGTGTTGTCTGTGGCCGCTGCGGTCTCTCCCGCCCGTTGACGGGGGCGTGTTCCGGCTCCACGACCAAACCCTACAACTTCTCGCCATCTTCCGGCAGTTCGCGGAAAGGTGGTTATGAGACGCTTCCAAGCGGAGATAAGTACAGTGAAGTTGGCAGCCAACTTGAGCAACGTGGTCGAGCCTCACGGGGGTTGGCCACCACGGTGACAGGGGGTCCACCATGCCGCTCATCGCCATCGTCGTCGCGGCTCTGGCCATCGGGTTCGAGCAGCTCGTGCAGTGGAAGTACGGGCCGATGGGCATCATCGCGTTCGTCGCGCTGTCCATCGGCATCAAGGCGAAGAACACCATGATCGGCGGTGTGGGTGCGGTGATCCTCGTGATGCTGCTCGCCCAGTCCGGCTGAACCGACGTACTGACGGCCGGGCCCCCTTCCGGAGGGGAGCCGGGAGCCCGGCCGATCAGTAGGCACCACGCACAACACACACAACAGGCACAACACGAACAACACGAACAACAACCACAACCACAACTGAAGAGCACGTCGAAGAACCCGCGCTACGGATGCGCACGTCCACCGTCACCGGAGGAAGGGAGTCACCTCAGAACATGTCCGGGCACCAAGGCCGCCTGGACGTACGCAGCAGGGCGTCGACCACACGGGCGGCGCCCGCTCGTTCTTCCCGCACCCGGCCGAGGGCGGCCAGCCGCACCGCCGAGGCGTCGCCCAGCCACAGCGCGGCCAGCTCGCCCACGTCCAGCACGAGGTCGGCGCTCTCGGTGCTCGGCGCGCAGGACGCCCCGTCCGGCCCCGCCTCCAGCCGCCACCGCCCGCCGGTGAGCCCTCCCCGGTCCACGACCTCAAGGACCACCGATCCCTGCCCGTCGTACGTCCGCGCCTCCAGCGCCCGCGCGACGTCCAGGATCCGCACCCACAGCCAGTCGGCCTGCGTGGTGATGCGGGCCGCGCGCGGGTCCGGCAGGAGATCCGGGAGCAGGTCGTCCGGGGAGCGCCAGCCGCTCTTCACGGTCTGGACCCAGTCGATCGAGCACAGGTAGTGCCACAGCGCGCGCTCGGCGGCCGGGGTCACGGCGAGCAGCCACTCGACGGTCGCCGTGTTCAGCGGCTGCTTGGCGTCGCCCCAGCGGTCGTCGGTCCGGTACGAGGCCAGACCCTCGACCCCGCCGTCCGCCGAGCGGTACATGGCGTAGTAGGGCTCGGTCCACGGCGTGCCGTTCATGTTCACGACGCCGGTCCGGGCCTGCCACCACAGCTCGGTCCGGCTGACCGCGCCCGGCTGGTCCCGGCGCAGCCACTCGTGCAGCCCGGGCCCGAGCCCCCGCACGTCCTCGCCGTCCACGAGGTCGATCCGGCCGCCGTCCTCCGGGGCCGCCCAGCGCCGGTCGAGGCCGGCCCGGGGCACGTCGACCGTCCACTCGGTCAGGGTGGTGGCGGGGCCGAAGCCGTACCGGCCGTAGATCGGGTACTCCGCCGCGATCAGCGTCGCGACGACGTCCCCGCGCTCCTTCGCCGCGGCCAGGTCCTGCGCCATCATCCGGGTGAGCAGGCCGCGGCGGCGGTGGGTCGCGGTGACGGTGACGTTGGAGATCGCGTCGGCCCGGACCAGGCCGCCCCCGACGGCCGTCAGCTCCTGGTCGAAGGACCGGAAGGTCGCCACGCACCGGTCGCCGTCGAAGGCGCCGAGCGACCGGCCGGGCACGAACTCGTTGCGGCGGGCCTCCAGCTGCTCCTCGGCCACGGCGGGCGACTGGAGGAACCCGGTGTTCATGGCCCGGTTCCAGTCGGGGAACTCGGCCTCGGTGATGGGACGTACGTCTATCTCGGTGCGGCGGCTCATACGCTCACCGTAGGTCGGCGCCCACGTCGGCGTCGCGGGGATTATCGGAGCCGGGGACGTCAGAAGGACGCCCGGATCTCCCCCACCTCGTGCCCGCCGCCCAGCAGCGGCGCGCGCCCGATGCGCCCGACGACCGGCGCGTCCACGCCCAGCAGGGTCAGGGCGCGGGCCAGCACCGGGCCCAGGGCCCGGCTCGCGCCGTCCTCGATCTTGAAGGCGAGGGCGCGGCCGTCCGGCAGGGCCACCGCCTGCACGGCCTCGGCGCCCATCTTGGAGAGGCTGCCGGGCACCTCGCGCATCAGCCAGGTGTCGGCACGCCGGCTGCCGGCGACGTACTCGGGGTGCGCGCGCATCGCGTCGGCGACCCGGCGCTCGGCCGAACCGGGCTCGGCGGCGACGAAGGAGCGGAAGGCACGGGCCAGCCCGACCAGGCTGATCGCCATCAGCGGCGCCCCGCACCCGTCGGTGCCGACGGCGGCGACCGGCTCGCCCGCCGCGTCCTCCACAACCCTGTGGATGACGCGCTGGAGCGGGTGCCCGGGGTCGAGATAGGTCTCCAGCGGCCAGCCCTGCTGCGCGCAGACCGCCAGCATCGCGGTGTGCTTGCCGGAGCAGTTCATGGTGACGCGGTCGGGCTCGGCGCCGGACGCCAGGTACGTCTCCCGCTCCTCGGCGTCCAGCGGCAGGTCGGGCGGGCACTGGAGCAGCGCCGGGTCCAGGCCGTACTCGTCCAGCATCTTGCGGACCAGATCACGGTGAAACGGTTCTCCGGAGTGGCTCGCGGCGGCCAGCGCCAGCCGCTCCCCCGCGAGGTCGAGGCCCGCCCGCAGCACGCCCGCCGCCTGCATCGGCTTGTTCGAGGAGCGCGGGAAGACCGGCGCCGTCACCTCGCCCAGCGCCAGCTCCACCGCCCCGTCGGCGCCCAGGACCACCAGGCTGCCCCGGTGCCGCCCCTCGACGAAGCCGGACCGGACGACCTCGGCGAGGACGGGCGGCACGACGGGCGAGAGGGCGGACGTGGGCATGGCCTGGTCCGCATGCGACGGCTGCGACGGGTGTGACGGCTGCGACGGCTGCGACGGCTGCATCGGCTGCGACGGCTGGGGCGCGGGCATCGGCGGTGGCCTTCCGGAACGGACGACCCCCGCGGCGACGGCCCGGGATCACCGGGCTCGAAAGGCGGCGCGGATGGCCGCCCCCGTGTCACACGAGCAGGTCGTCGACTTGTGCTTCCCCCTCACGGTACCGGCGTGCGATCTCCGCGCTGCAGCCGTCCGCCGTGCGCTGGAGCCGCTGCCGACTGCGGGAGACCTGCTGCTCGTAGCGGACGAGCCGCCCCATTCCGGCGGTCAGCTCGACGTCGGTGCGGGCCGTCAGGTCGGACAGCTCCACCTCGCCCATCATCTCCGCGGCCAGCCGCCGGCACTCCTCGCTGCGCGGGGTGGCCAGCGTCACGTGCCGGGCGGAGGAGCGCTGCCGGGCCGGCGCGTCGGCGAGGATCTCGGAGAGCCGCTCCACCACCGACCCGGTCGCCGCGGTGGTGACCACGGACGACGACGGGGCCGGCCCGCGCCCCGCCAGCTCCGCCCGCAGGATGTCGATACGGCCCTGCAGCAGCCGCCGTACGTAACTGAGGTCGGCCTCCTCGCGCTGGGCGTCCCGGCGCAGCGTGCGCAGCTCCGGCAGGCTCAGCGCGGTCAGCTCCCCCTCCGGGGGATCCCCCGGCAGCTCGGGGCTGTCCGTGCGCTGCACGGGCGCCCGGGGCGCCTCCAGACCACCCAGGCCGGCCGGACCGCTAGGACCGCCCCGGCCACTCGGACATGTCAACGCGGCAGTCCCGAACGACCGCCCCGTACTCGGTGTGCTCATGCGCCTCAACCGTCCCCTCGCCCGGCGTCTGGGAGCATCGTGCCACCCCAAGTGGCCGCTATGTGACCGAGTGCCCCCGATCGGACCCGATCGGCCCCAGATGGGGGGTTCGCAGCGAAAAGAAACCCCCTACGGCCCCGCCCCTCCCCACCCTAGGGGCGCACGGCATCATTGCAGGATGCGTGCAGTGGTGCAGAGGGTGGACGGCGCGAGCGTCGTGGTGGACGGCGAGACCGTGGGGGCGATCGACGGCGAGGGCCTGTGTGTCCTGGTCGGCGTCACCCACGACGACACCAGGGAGAAGGCGGCGCAACTGGCCCGCAAGCTCTGGTCGGTGCGGATCCTGCACGACGAGAAGTCGTGCAGCGACCTCGACGCACCGCTGCTGGTGATCAGCCAGTTCACTCTTTATGGCGACGCCCGCAAGGGCCGCCGCCCCACCTGGAACGCCGCCGCCCCCGGTGACGTCGCCGAACCGCTGGTCGACGAGGTCGTCGCGCACCTGCGCGCGCTGGGCGCGACCGTGGCGACGGGCCGCTTCGGCGCGCAGATGCGGGTGTCCCTGACGAACGACGGCCCGTTCACGGTCCTCGTCGAGGTCTGAGCCCCGCCCTTCAGGGCATCAGGGCATCAGGGCTCGACGACGGTCTCCTGTGCGGCCGCGGTCTCCTCGGCCATCAGCCGGGCGTCCACCGGTACGTTCCGCTTGACCAGGGCGAGGGCGACCGGGCCCAGCTCGTGGTGGCGTACGGACGTGGTGACGAAACCGATCTTCCGGCCGTCGGGCCCGTCGTCCGCGAGGCGGATCTCCGCCCCGTTCGGCGGCAGGTGGACCTCGCTGCCGTCCAGGTGCAGGAAGACCAGCCGGCGCGGCGGCTTGCCGAGGTTGTGCACCCGGGCGACGGTCTCCTGGCCGCGGTAGCAGCCCTTCTGCAGGTGCACGGCCGTACCGATCCAGCCCAGCTCGTGCGGGATGGTCCGGTGGTCGGTCTCGAAGCCGAGGCGCGGACGGTGCTGCTCGACCCGCAGCGCCTCGTGGGCGAGGATCCCGGCGGCGGGCCCGGCCTCGGCGGCGAACGCCTCCAGCCGGTCGCGGGGCAGGAAGAGATCACGGCCGTACGGCGTCTCGCGGACGACGGCGGAGTCGGGAGCCTGGGCGATCGAACCGGCCGGCAGGTGCACGACGGCGGTGTCGGCGGTGCGGTCGGCGACCTCGACCCGGTAGAAGAACTTCATCGACTCCAGGTAGGCGATCAGCGCCTCCTGGCTGCCGGGCTCGACGTGGGCCCAGACGGTCGTGCCGTCGTCGACGAGGTACAGGGCGTGTTCGATGTGGCCGTTCGCGGAGAGGATCAGCGCCTCGGTGGCCTGGCCGGTCGGCAGGTCGCTGACGTGCTGGGTGAGCAGCAGGTGCAGCCAGCTCAGCCGGTCGTCGCCCGTGACGGTGAGGACACCGCGGTGGGAGAGGTCGACGAAGCCGGTGCCGTCGGCGAGGGCACGCTGCTCGCGGAACAGGTCGCCGTAGTGGGCGGCGACGCCTTCGTCCACGCCCTCGGCGGGAACGGCGCCGGGCAGGGACAGCAGGGGGCTCTTCATACGCCCAGCCTACGACTCGCTTACGAGTCGGTAGTTGAACCCTTCAGGGAGCAGTCCTGACACCGGCCGAAGATCGCGAAGTGCTTCATGTCGGTGTCGAAGCCGAACTGCTCGCGCAGCTTGGCGGTGAAGTCGGCGGCGACCGACAGATCGGCCTCGATCACGTTCGTGCAGTCCCGGCAGACCAGGTGGATGTGGTGATGCCGGTCGGCCAGGTGGTAGGTGGGCGCACCGTGCCCGAGGTGGGCGTGGCTGACCAGGCCCAGCTCCTCCAGCAGCTCCAGCGTGCGGTACACGGTGGAGATGTTGATCCCCGACGCCGTCTTCCGCACCTGGCCGAGGATGTCGTCCGGGGTCGCGTGTTCGAGCGTGTCCACGGCTTCGAGCACCAGCTGCCGCTGCGGGGTCAGCCGGTAGCCACGCTGCCTGAGGTCGCTCTTCCAGTCGGTGCTCACCACACCACGAGTCTAGGCCCGGCGTCCCTCCTCGCGGTGTGACGCCCAAGAAGCTCCACGGACGATCGCCGCGGTCGGTACCGTCGACACCAGCACCGGCCCTCGATCCGGAGGACTCCATGACCGCTCAACGCCCGGAATCACTCACCGAGCCCCTCATCCCCATGCCCGCCCTCACGCCCGAGGCACTGCGTAGCGCGGTCGCGAGTCTGACGCCGAGCCGGGTGCCCGCCTTCGTTCAGGACCTCGTCGAGGCGACGACCAGCGCGCAGCAGACGCAGTCGCTCGCGCCTCTGCGTACGTTCGTCCACACCTGGGGGGTGTTCGTGGCGATCCAGCGCCGACCGTCCCGCGCGGCCCGCCTCCGCCACCTGGAAGACGTGGTGAGCGCGGGCGCGGAGGACCCGACGAACGCCATCGCCGAGATCCGGAAGATCCACGCCGAGGCGGAGGCGGAAGCGGGCCTGTGAGCGACTGGAAGTGGGAGTACAACCCGAGCGAGGAGTACCTCACGGCGGGGCTGCCCGTGGGCGTCGTGGCCGAAGTGGAGCGCATCGCCACGGAGATCGCCGCCCTCGGGCCTGATGCCGAGGTCGTGGGGAGTCGGCCGGAGGGGAAGCCCGGCGGGTTACGGAACTTCCCCGTCTTCGGCGGACGCGGTTTCATCCAGTTCCTGGCGGTGCCCCGGCACGAGTGCGTCTACATCTGCACCATCGTCTGGAACGGGTGACCAGGCGAACGCGGGCGACTACTTGAAGAAAGCAATTCCGTCGTCCGGCATGTCGTCCGGGAGGGCCTTGGCCCAGCGCTCGACGTCCTCCGGGGTGACGACCTTCTTCAGGTGCGCCGACATGTAGGGGCGCAGCTCGACCTCGGGGGTCTGCTTCTCTCCCACCCACATCAGGTCGCTCTTGACGTAGCCGTACAGCCGCTTGCCGCCGGTGTAGGGCTGAGACGCCGCGGTGCGGGCCACCGCGTCCGTGACCAGGTCGATCTGGGGCTTCTGGTCGGCCAGCTCGCCGTACCAGATCTCGATGACGCCGTCGTCGCGGGTCATCGTGACCTCGACCCTGCGGTTGGCGTCGATGCGCCAGAAGCCGTGCTCGGACTCCAGCGGGCGGACCTTGTTGCCGTCGTTGTCCAGCACCCAGGTGTGCGACTGGTACTCCAGGAAGTCCCGGCCGTCGTGGGTGAAGGAGACCTCCTGGCCGAAGTTGCACTTCTCGGCGCCGGGGAAGTCGTGCACGCCCGCGCCGGCCCAGTCGCCCAGCAGGAAGACGAGGGGGACGAGGTCCTTGTGCAGGTCGGACGGGATCTCGATCATGAGCGGTACTTCCTGGCGTCGGTGATCAGCGCTGGCCCTGGTACAGCTTCTTCACGGTCAGACCGGCGAAGGCGAGAACGCCGACGCAGACCAGGACCAGCAGGGCTTCGAAGAAGATCTCCACGGGGTGCTCCTTGAGCGGGGGGCATAAACAGGGCCGACCTCAGCTTACGCGGCCCGCCCCGGCTCTTCTCGCCGGACTCCACCCACGAACGCGGCCCACGCGGGCGCCGTGAACAGGAGCGCACCGCGAGCAGGGTCCTTGGTGTCGCGCACGGGCACGAAGGGGAGGCCGGGGGCGACCTCGACGCACTCGCCGCCGTCCTGGTTGCTGTAGCTGCTCTTGCGCCAGGTGACCGTGGTCAGAACGATGGCTCGCATGGCGCTTCCTCCAGCATCCGCTCGGTGAACTCCCGAGATTCCCTCGGGGGAGCTGCGGGACCCGCCGCTGTGGAATTTTTGACATCCTCCCCCTCCTAAAAGAGAGGGATTCCAACCCAAGTGGGTTGAGGTTCACGAGCGCTCGGACGGCTGTTGGCCGTTGTCGCCCCTCCGGTACCGGCTGGGCGCCGGGGGCGAGGGATCCCGCCCTGTCCTACCGCGACATTGACTGCTGCGTTGGTGTCCGCGTTGCAGGTGAAGCCGCAGGATACGCACTCGAAGTCGGCTTGGCTCTTGCGTGACTTCTTCTCGATCCATCCGCAGGCGCTGCACCGCAGGGAGGTGTAGGGCGCGGGAACGTCCTCGACCCGGCCGGGGGCCTTCTGCCCGGTGCGCTGCCGCAGCAGGCCCCAGCCCTGCGCCAGGATGGCCCGGTTCAACCCTGCTTTCTGCCGGACCTGCCTGCCCGGCTGCTCCACAGTTCCTTTCGCGGAGCGGGTCATGTTCTTGATGTTCAGTTTCTCGAAGCGCACCAGGCCGTAGGTGCGGGCGAGCATGGTGCTGGTCTTCTCGCACCAGTCCTTGCGCCGGTTGGCCTCCCTGGCCTTGAGCTTGGCGGCCTTCGCGTACTCGGCAATTCTCTCCGGACTGCCTTTGCCCGCCCTGGCGGCACGTCGTTCGTGCTTGCGGATCCGGGCTCGTTCCCTGACGGTGAGCTGGGGGCACTTCAGCTTCCGCCCGTCCGAGAGGGCGGCGGTGATGCTCACGCCCCGGTCGATGCCGATAACCTCCTCTGTGCCCGGCACCTCGACCGGCTCCGGGATGACGGCGAACGCCACATGCCACTGGCCGTTCCTCAGCGTGACCCGGAACGTCTTCGCGTCGGGCAGGACTGCACCCTTGCCCCTGACGCTGAGGCGGAAGCGGACCCAGCCGCAGCCGGGCACCTTCACCTGCGCCCACCGCCGGTTCAGCCTCTGCACGACCACACAGCGGCCCATGACCTGCCTGCCGGTCTTCGCGTTCAGCTTGGGCGTGCCGTCCTCATGGTGCTCGGGAACACGGTCGGTACCGATGACGCGAAAGCCCTCATTCCGGTACTTCCTGCGCCAGGTCGGCTCACCGAACCCCGAGGTGAAGCGGGCGCTCTTGGCCTTCGCGAAGTCCCTGAGCGCCTGCTGCTGCACATCCGCGTTTCCCG
The DNA here is from genome assembly GCF_042730645.1 of Streptomyces sp. NPDC059906. Lineage (NCBI taxonomy): Bacteria > Bacillati > Actinomycetota > Actinomycetes > Kitasatosporales > Streptomycetaceae > Streptomyces > Streptomyces sp. NPDC059906. The sequence goes on along the minus strand of NZ_JBHWKU010000007.1, from coordinate 63,652 downwards.
CCGCCAACCACTCACTCTCCCGTCGGGCCTCGGTGAGCTGACGGCACTGCTCCGCGAAACCAGGCGCGGACCCGCGCCACCTACGCCAGTGCGCATGCTGCTCCACGGCCAGGTTCCAGACGTACCGGGCGTGCGCGCAGTGCGTGAGCATCTGCTCAGCCTGCGCAACCGTCGGATACATCCGGAAACGTGACATGGCAGCACTGTAACGGGCCAAATACGCCAGCATGATGGGATTCAATGAAACGTACAACGCCGGACGGCGCGGACCGCCCTACGAGGAGCGCCGGCGGGCGCAGCGGCTCGCCCCGCGGCGGGACCGTACTCTCCTCTCACCCGGTTTCGCGATGCCGCCGTGCCACCTGGACCACCCGCCGAGCCCCGTGGCGCCGAGCCGTGCCTCCCAACCACGGCGGTACGCCCGGCTGGACGGTGCCACCGTCAGCGGCCTGCTCACTGTCCTGTGCGTCGCGACGCTGCTGGTGACGATCACCTTCGCGGTCTGACGCCGCCCGCGAGGGCTACCCTTCCGGCATGGCGAAGAAGCTCGTGATCAAGGTGACGGCGGGGGCGGACGCGCCCGAGCGGTGTTCTCAGGCGTTCACGGTGGCTGCGGTGGCCGTGGCCAGCGGGGTCGACGTGTCGCTGTGGCTGACCGGTGAGTCCGCGTGGTTCGCGGTGCCGGGGCGCGCGGCCGAGTTCGAGCTGCCGCACGCCGCGCCGCTGCCCGACCTGCTGGACTCGCTCCTGGCGGGCGGCCGGGTGACGCTGTGCACCCAGTGCGCGGCCCGGCGCGACCTCACCGAGAAGGACGTCATCGAGGGCGTGCGCATCGCCGGCGCGCAGGTCTTCGTGCAGGAGGCACTGGCCGACGACACGCAGGCCCTCGTCTACTGAGCGGTCCGCGCTAGCCGAGGAGCCTGCTTTGCAGGGCGACCGTCTGCTGGAAGGGCACGGCGGCCGCCCCGCCCTCGCGGGTCTGCAGGACGACGGCCAGCACGTCCCCGGCGCCGAGGTACGCCTGCCTCACCTGCTCGGCGCCGTACGGCTCGGGCTCGATGTAGACCGAGTAGTACAGGTCGTCACTCACGGCCTCCGTCGGGAACTCCTCGTCGGGAAAGCTCAGATCCGTACCGCGCACGGCGTAGGCGGGCTCGCTGTACGACGCGAGGTGGCTGTTGCGCAGTTCGTCCACCACGGCCGCGGTGTCGAAGTGCAGCAGGTAGATCCGCGTGTGAGTGCCGTCGGCCGTGGTCCAGCCGCGAGCGGCGATGTGGCGCAGTCCGTAGTCGACGAACAGCTGCCGGAGCTCCTCCTGTTCGGAGGTGTCCCCGTACTCCTTGAGGAACCCGTCCGTCGCCAGCCAGCCGTCCTTGCCTCGCAGGCTCTTGTCCGGCTCGGCGCCCTCGGGCGCGGGCAGCACGAGCTCTCGCAGGTCCGCGTAGTGGGTGCCGGCCGGATTGGTTTCCGCGAACGGTCGGGGGCTGCCCGTCGGCAGCGCCGGGGCCGTCAGCTCGGGGTACGTCCAGCGCCCGTCCGTCCGGGTCGCCAAGCCCGGTACGTCCGTCCGGTCCATGCCCGTGACGCCGTACGCCGTGGCCGACCCGACCGCGGCGAAGACGGCGACGGCCGCGGACCAGCGCAGCACGCCGCGCAGGATGCGACGGTCCTTCCTCACCGCGGGAGGCACCGCAGCGGCGGCGGGCTGCTCGGCCTGTGCGGTGTGTGCGGTGTGTGCGGTCTGCTCGGTCACACCGCCACCCCGGTCTCGCCGAGGCGGTCGAGCTGCTCGGTCAGCAGCGCGGCGACGCCCTCGGCACCGAACGGCCGCACGCCTTCGGCGGTGGCGGAGACGAGGACGTCTCCCTGGGAGGCGGTACAGAACATGACGTCGAGTTCCTCATCCGATTCGCCCGGAAGGCGGTAGCAGCGGGCGTCCTTGTGGCCCTTGATGCTCGGTCCCGCCTCGAAGACTTCCAGGGATTCGAAGGCTTCGTTCCGGTCGCTCGCGCCGGAACGGGCCGCGCCCCGGTCCATCCGGGTCAGCACGATGCTGAGCGTGGCCGCACCGGTCTGCTCACCGTCGTGGAAGCCGCCCGTCGTGGCGTAGCTGCGCATCGCCACGCCCGTGATGTGCAGGCGGTCGATCTCCTTCTCCAGCTCCTTGCGCTGCGAGCGGGGCAGGTCGCTCAGCGACTCCTTGGTCAGAGCGGCCGCATGAGCACCGGTCAGCGCGGCGTCCGCCCCGAACTCCCCGAGGTCGGGGCCCCGCGTCCACCCGTCGGACCGGTACGGCACCAGGGCTCCGGACAGTCCGGTCGCCGGTGTCTCCTGCTCGCCGCCGGTCGAGGCACCGGGCGGTGTCCAGTCGGGGGCGCCGGAGGCCCGATCGGCGTCCTTGACCGTGTCGACGGTGTAGCCGACCGCTCCCACGACGACGGCCATCAGCAAACCGCCCGCGGCGACGGCAGTCCACCGCCCGCGCCGCGTCCGCTGCCCGCTCACAACCGCTCCATCTGCCGACGGGCCAGGTCCATGATCTGGTCCTTGCCGATCCGCTCCGTGTCGGCCATCCAGATCTCCATCTCGATGTCGCCCCGCCAGGCATGTGCCTCGGCGGAGTACAGCGGCGGAGACCCGTCCACGGACTCCGGACGGTTGTGCACGAACGCCTCGCCGTCACCGGTGCCGGGAATGGGCCACCTGTCGGTGTCGTCCTCCCGTCCCCATCCGGCCCAGTGCCGCCCGGTGTCGCTGCCCTCCAGCGCGGACAGGACTTCCTCCTGGTGGAACTGAATGAGCCGGATCTCCACGGTGCGGGTGGCGCCGGTCCTCCAGCGGGTGACGGCCGCCCGGCGGAAGTCGTCATGGACGTACTCCGAGAACTGCTCGCTCGGGCTCCCGAAGGTTCCGGCGTAGTTCGCGAGGTCCATCCACCCGTCGACGCCGTCCAGCCACTCGATCTCCCGCGCCCCGCGCGGCTTCTTCAACATCAGCTCGCGCAGGTCGCCGTCGGTACGCACCCGGCGGTCCTGGTCGGCGGGCAGCGGCTTCGGCGCCTTCCCCGTGCCGTGCGCGAGCGCGGCCTGCGACAGCGGCGGCAGCTTCGTCGGCTCCCGGCCCGCCTGCACGAGAACCCCGGTGCAGGCGCCGGCGACCAGCCCCAGCACGGCGGCGGCGGCGATGAGCAGGGTCGTACGCCCGCGCCGTCGGCTTCCTCCGGCCCTTTCGTCGGGCGCGGCTTCACCGTCGGCCACGGCCTCTTCGCCGGGCGCGGCCGGTGCCGCGGGTCTCGCCGGTTCCTCTTCCATGACGTCCCCCCACAGAACGTGAAGCGCGCGTTCCGTATGCGCGCACACAGGAGACCCGCAGCCGGGGTTCGGGGTTGCGGCGCCGTTGATCACGATTCGGCCGCGACGGGGCCTACTGCCCCATGACGTACGCCACGGTCGGACCGGTGGTCCAGCCGCCGTCCACCGCGAGTTCGGCGCCGGTGACGTAGGACGCGGCGTCCGAGAGCAGGAAGACGACCGCGCCGGCGATCTCGTCGGCGTCGCCGACCCGGCCCATGGGCGTGTTCGGGTACTTGCCCTCGCCGCGCTCGATGCCGACGGCCGCGGTCATCGGCGTGTACGTCATCCCGGGGTGCACGGAGTTCACGCGGACGCGGGCGGTGCCCCACTCCACGGCGCCGATCTTCGTGAGCCCGCGTACGCCCCACTTGGAGGCGCCGTAGCCGGCCGTGAGGGCGAGGCCCATCAGGCCGGCCGCGGACGAGATGTTGACGATCGATCCGCCGCCGGCCTCCTTCAGCGCGGGGACCACGGTCTTCATGCCGATGAAGACGCCGGTGAGGTTGACGTCGAGGACCTTGCGGAAGTGCTCGACGGACTCCGACTCCAGCGGCGTACCGGTCGAGATGCCGGCGTTGTTCACCAGGCCGTGCAGGGCGCCGAACTCGGTGACGGCGAAGTCGGCGACCCGGTGCCAGTCCTCCTCGGAGGTCACGTCGTGGTGCAGGAAGCGGGCGCGGGCGCCGAGTTCGCGGGCGGTGGCCTCACCCTCGTCGTCCAGTACGTCGGTGATCAGGACGTGCGCCCCGGCGGCGACCGCCTGCCTCGCGGCTTGTGCGCCGAGACCTCGGGCGCCGCCGGTGACGATGACGTTCTTGCCGGTCAGGTCGTGCATGGTGGGTGCTTTCCTTTCTGGGGTTCTGGGGGCGGGCGCCCTCAGAAGTGGGTGCCGCCGTCGACGCGGACCTCGGTGCCCGTGATGAACCGGCCGTCCTGCGAGGCCAGCATCGCGACGACCGACGCCACCGTCTCCGGACCGGCGAAGCCCTGGCCGAGTGCGGGGGAGAGCTTCGCGAACAGGGCCATGTCGGCGTCCTCGGGCAGCCCGGGACCGACGCTCTGCCCGCTGGCCCCGCTGCCGTCCGTCATGCCGGAGGAGATGGAGCCGGGCTGGACGGCGGTGAAGCGGATGCCGCGTCCCGCGTACTCGGCGGCCAGGGCGTGGGTCATGGACTGCACGCCGCCCTTGCTCGCCGCGTAGGCCGCCATGTACGGGTGTGCGAACACGGCCGAGGTCGAGCTGAAGTTGACCACCGCCGGGTCCCTGCCCTCCAGGAGCGCCGGGATCGCCTCGCGGATCACCAGGAAGGTGCCGACGAGGTTCACCGTCAGGACCCGGGTGAAGTCCGCGAGGCTGGTCTGCCCGGTGTGCGAGGAACGCAGGATGCCGGCCGCGTTGACCAGGACGTCGAGGCCGCCCAGCGCGTCCGTCGCGGCCCGGACCCCCTCGCGCACCGAGGTCTCGTCGGCGATGTCGACGACGAGCGTGGTGAGCCGGTCCGCGTGGGCCCCGGCCTTCTCCACGGTGTCCTTCAGGCCCGGCTCGCTGACGTCCGCCGCGACGACGGTGCCGCCCTCCGCGAGCAGCCGCAGCACGGTGGCCTGGCCTATGCCCGAGCCGCCGCCGGTGACCAGGGCGCGACGGCCTTCGTAACGATGCGAGTAGTTCATGTGGTTCATGTGGTTCATGTCCGTCACCGTACGCCTAGGTGGCACGTTTTGCCATGACGTCACGGCGTGCCGCCGGGTGGTCGCAGGCCGTACGCTTCTCGGGTGAGCACCGAGCCACCGCCCCCGACGCTGACCGAACGCCGCAAGGCGGCGACCCAGCTCGACATCGCGCACGCAGCGGCAGAGCTCTTCGCCACCCGGGGCCCGGAGGCCACGACGGCGGAGGAGATCGCCCGGCGGGCGGGGGTCGCGCTGCGGACCTTCTACCGGTACTTCCGCTCCAAGCAGGACGCCGTCGGCCCGCTGCTCACGGTCGGCGCCGACCGCTGGCGGGCGCTGCTGGCCGAGGCGCCGCCGGGCAGCGCGCTCGGTCCCGCCCTGCGCGGCGCGGTCGAGCAGGCGCTGGCGACGCCGGATCCGCAGGCCGTCGAGGCGCTGCTGCGCACGCGTGGTCTGCTGCGCGCCGCCGCGGACGATCCCGCGCTGCGGGCGGTCTGGTACCGCGTCAACCAGGAGTCGGAGGAGCTGCTCATTCCGGTGATCGCCCGGCTCACGGACGGCCGCCGGGACCCGCTGGAGGTGCGTCTGGTCGCCGCCGCGGCCACCGACGCCATCCGGATCGCCCTGGAGACCTGGTCCGGCACCGAGGCCGCGACCGAGGGCCCCGACTCCCCCGCCGACCTGGCGGTGCGCTGTCTGCGCAGCCTCCTCGGCGCCGGGGACGACACCCCTTAGTGGCCCTTCGCCTCAGTGGCGCTTCTTGCCGTCCAGCTCGTCCCACCACTCGTCGGACTGGGCGTCGCCCGACGGGTCGTCCCACCAGCGGTCGTCCGGACCGCGCCGGTTGGCGGCCATCGCGGCCACCGGGGGGATGAGCATCGTGAACACGCACAGGCCGACGGCCGCCGGGACGGACCAGAGGCGCACGACTCCCCAGGCCAAGACGAAGAGCACGATGCAGGTGCCCATCATGGCGAAGTAGACGTGCCGCCGCCGCGCGTACATACCTCCAGCGTAGGTCCGGACCCCCGGTCCGGACACGCCGAAGGGGCCGCACCCCAGGCGTCCAACCCGGTGGGTGCGGCCCCTTGGGCCGTTGCTGCCGTCAGACGGCGATCGCGACCTCCGCGAGGCCGCCCTGCTGGGCGACGACCGTGCGGTCGGCGGTGCCGCCCGGGACGAGCGCGCGCAGGGTCCAGGTGCCCTCGGCCGCGTAGAAGCGGAACTGGCCCGTCGCGGAGGTCGGGACCTCCGCCGTGAACTCGCCGGTGGCGTCCAGCAGACGGACGTAGCCCGTCACCGGCTCGCCGTCGCGGGTCACCTGACCCTGGATGGTGGTCTCACCGGGCTTGATCGTCGAGGCGTCGGGGCCGCCGGCCTTCGCTCCGCACATGTCGTACTCCTGAGGGGTTGAGAGGGGGCGGGCTTACTTGTTGGCGCCGAGCTCGATCGGCACGCCGACCAGGGAGCCGTACTCGGTCCAGGAGCCGTCGTAGTTCTTGACGTTCTCCACGCCCAGCAGCTCGTGCAGGACGAACCAGGTCAGGGCCGAGCGCTCACCGATGCGGCAGTAGGCGATGGTGTCCTTCGCCAGGTCGACCTGCTCGTCGGTGTAGAGCTGCTTCAGCTCGTCGTCCGACTTGAAGGTGCCGTCGTCGTTGGCGTTCTTCGACCACGGGATGTTGCGGGCGGACGGGACGTGGCCCGGACGCTGCGACTGCTCCTGCGGCAGGTGGGCCGGGGCGAGCAGCTTGCCGGAGAACTCGTCGGGCGAGCGGACGTCGACCAGGTTCTGCGCGCCGATCGCCTTGACGACGTCGTCGCGGAAGGCGCGGATCGCGGTGTTCTGCGGCTTGGCCTGGTAGTCGGTGGCGGCGCGCTGGGGCACCTCGTCGCCGGGGACCAGCTCGCGGGCGTCCAGCTCCCACTTCTTGCGGCCGCCGTCGAGGAGCTTGACGTTCTCGTGGCCGTAGAGCTTGAAGTACCAGTAGGCGTACGACGCGAACCAGTTGTTGTTGCCGCCGTAGAGGACCACCAGCGTGTCGTTGGCGATGCCCTTGGCCGACAGGAGCTTCTCGAAGCCCTCCTGGTCGACGAAGTCGCGGCGGACCGGGTCCTGGAGGTCCTGGGTCCAGTCGATCCGGATCGCGTTCTTGATGTGGTTCTTCTCGTAGGCGGACGTGTCCTCGTCCACCTCGACGATCGCGATGTCGGTGTCGTCCAGGTGGTCCTGCAGCCAGTCGGCGTCGACCAGGACGTCGCTGCGGCTCATGTTTTCTCCTCCGGGGCAGTTGCGGCGGGGCGTGCGGTGAGAGGGGGTGCGGGTGCGCGCTCGGGCCGTACGGCGGCGCGCGGGTGCCCCGGGCAGCCCGGGGCGGGGCGAGGGATGAGGGGGACACGGACGGCGACGTCGCCGTCCGCCTCAGAAGGTGCGACAGAGCATGGCGGCAACGCGGCACAGGTCCACTGCCCGCCGCTTCGTGAGGTCCGCCTGTCGCTTCATGAGTCCCGATCGTAGGGATTGAGGGCGGGCCGTGTCACCGACGTGTCGCATGATGAGACGCGATCGTCCGAAGTGTGGGATCAGGAGGCCCGTCGGCTTGCCCCGGAGAGCCGCCGGGGCTGACGCCGGCGTCGCCGCATCTGCGGTACGGACAGGGCCGTCTCGCCTGTCGGACACGGGCGTCGCCAGGGCCCCCGCGGCACCGGCCTTCGTCCTACCCGGCCAGCTTGACGTTCGAACCCTTCACCGTGATCTCGACGCCGTCCTTCGCCGCCTCGACCTTGTCCAGCTCGATGCCGCCCGGCAGCTCGTCGATGGTCTGCTGGAAGTCCGTGATGGCCCGGATCCGGGACTCGGCGAGCTGCTTGCCGCCGATCTCCGGCAGGCCGTCGGCGACGACCTCGACGTCGTTGTCCTTGACCTTGACCGAGCTGAGCACCTCGACCGGCTCGGGCACCTCGACCCCGAGCACCGTGGCCCGCAGCGACACCTTGATCTTTCCGTTGCCGCCGTCGGAGAGGCCGATGACCCTGGCGTCGATGCCGGGCGCGATCTCCGTGGGCTCGGACTTGGTGGCCTTCATCAGCTCGTCGTAGCCGACGGTCGCGGTACCGGTGGCGGTGGCCGCGGTGGCGGAGCTGTAGTCGCCGGAGAACTCGACGCCCTTCATGTGCGCGCGCAGCTCCGCGATGCGGATCTTCTCGCCGCCGTTGCCGGTGGACGCCTCGTAGTCGTCGATGCCGACCTCCACGTCGTCCAGGGAGCCGCCGGCGACCTGGGTGAGGAAGGGGAAGCCGTTGATGGAGACGTCCGGCGTCGAGGCGAGGTTCTCGGTGCTGCGCAGCTTGTCCGCGGCCTCGTCCTCGGCGAAGTTGACGGCGACACGGTCGGCGATCACGAAGAGGCCGCCCAGGATCACGACGACGATCAACAGTATTCGCAGTGCTCGCATGCGGTGTTTCCCCAACCCTGGACGTTCGACGGCGGCGGACCCGACGACCGGCGGCCGTCCAGCGCGAGCGTAACGCGGGCCGGTGGCACCCCCCGGGTTTTGTCGAACAGCTGTGACAGGGGGTGCCGCCACCCGTGACAGGGGCGCCGCCGGGCTCAGGCCAGGGCCCGGCCCAGCAGGTACACGGCCGGGGCCGCCGCCGCCAGGGGCAGGGCCACGCCCGCCGTGAAGTGGACGAAGCGGGAGGGGTAGTCGTAGGCCGCCACCCGCAGGCCGATCAGCGCGCAGACCGCCGCACCCGCGCCGAGCAGCGCGCCCGACGCCCCGAAGTCCGTCATCGAGCCGGCCGCGATCCCCGCCCCGGCCGCCGCGAGCAGCGCGACGACCACGGACGCCGGGGTCGGCAGCGGCAGCGCGCGGGCCACGGCCGCCACGGCCACCGCGATGCCGCCGACCGTCACCGCGTCCGCGTCGGCGGCGAGGTACCCGCCCGCGACGACGGCCAGGGCCGCCGCGGCGATCGACGCCATCAGGCCGTACATCCGCTCGTCGGGGTCGGCGTGCGAACGCAGTTGCAGGACGAGGGAGAGCAGCACCCACACCCCGAGCGTGCCGAGGATCGCCGCCGGGGAGCGGTCCGACACCAGCAGCGCCGCGTCGGCGGCGAGCGCGCCCGCGAAGCCCAGCGCGATGCCCTGCCGGGCCGGCCACATGCCGTTCAGCCGGAACCAGCCCGCCGCGGTGACCGCCTGGAGGACGACGAGCGGGACGAGGAGGGCGTACGTGCCGAGCGCCGCCGCGCCGGACAGCAGCAGCCCGAGCAGCGCGGTGAGGCCGGCCGGCTGCATGCCCGGGTCGATGATCGGCGAACGCCCCTCGGCCCGGGCCCGCTGCGCGTCCGTGATCCGCGTGTTCCCGGCGACGGTCGCGGGTCCGTAACCCGGATCGCCGGAGGCGGACGCGGCGGGGGCGGGAGCGGGGGTGGGGGTGGGCGCGGGGCTCGGCGCGGCCGTGACGTGCGCGTACGGCTCGGGCGACGGCTGCGGCTGCGGCTGCGGCTGCGGCTGCGGCGCGTACTGCTGAGGCTGGGGTTGCGGCTGCCCGTACCCCTGCGACGCGTACGGCTGGGGATGGGGCTGGGGCTGTGGCTGGGCGAGTGGCGGCAGGTATGCCGTCTCCTCCGCGGAGACGGGCGGCTGCACCTGCGTCTCCCAGGTCTGGCCCTGCCACTGCTGCGTGTACTGGCCGGCGTTCGGGTCCGGCTGCTGCTCCCGGTACCCCTGGTGCGACTGGTACGGCTGCTGCCCGGGCCACGCCTGGGCGTCGTACCCCTCGTACTGCTGGTTCCGGCCGTACGGCTGATTAGGGTCGTACGGCGGATTCGGGTCGTACGGCTGATGCGGGTCGTACGGCTGATGCGGGTCGTACGGCTGATGCGGCTGGTCGGTCATCGCTCACCCTCCTGCGAACGGCGGGAGCACCTCGACCGTGCCGCCCTCGGCCAGCCGTACCGTCTCATGCCCGCGGGTGCCCACGGGGTCGCCGTCGACGAGGAACGAGCAGCGCAGCAGCACGCGGGTGAGTTCGCCGGGGTGGCGCTCGCGGACCGCGCCGAGCGCGTCGGCGAGCGTCGCCGCGTCGTAGGGCTCCTCGGCCACCCCCGCCGCGGCCTTCGCGGCGGCCCAGTAGCGCACCGTGACCTTTGCCATCTCGTTCCTTCGTCGTCGCCGATGAACAACGTCAGGCTAGCCCGCCCGGGCCACCGCCCAGTCGCCGATGCGGTCGAGGAGCGCCTCGCCGGAGGCGTTCTCGGCGTGGCCCATGCCGGGCTCCAGCCAGAGTTCGCCGTGGTCACCGGCGGCCTCGGCCAGCATCCGGGGGTGGTCGAGGGGGAAGTAGCCGTCCCGGTCGCCGTGCACGACGAGCAGCGGCGTCGGCGCGATCCGTGCCACCGCCTCCACGGGCGACAGCGGCACCGGGTCCCAGTCCCGGTGGTGGATCCGGGTGCGCAGGCCGTAGCGGCCCACCAGGCGCCCGGCGGGGCGCATGACCAGCCAGTGCAGCCGGCGCATGGGCGCCGTGCCCCGGTAGTACCAGCGGGCGGGGGAACTGACCGACACGACGGCGTCCGTGCCCGCCCCGGCGTCGTCGGCGTACAGCGCGGCGTGCCGCAGGACCACCGAGCCGCCCATGGAGAAGCCGACGGTCACCACGCGCGCGTGCCCGAAGCCCCGCGCCCACGCCACCGCCGCGGCCAGGTCGAGCACCTCGCGGTCGCCGACGGTGGACCGCCCGCCGGACGCGCCGTGGCCCCGGAAGGAGAACGTGACCACGGCACCGTGCCGCGCGAACGCCGCCGCGATCCGCCGCACGTGCGGCCGGTCGGCGTCGCCCGTGAAGCCGTGCGCGACGACGAATACCAGGTCAGATGGGTCGCGGCCGCGCGGTCCCGGCTCGTACACGGCGTCGATGGGGACACCGTCGGCCGTACGGAGGAAGGTGCGCGCGGGCGTGCGGCGCGGCGCTCCCCGGGGCGTCTCGGGATGCGGACGATTGGCTGGACCACGGGTGGAACGCGCCACATGACCCGGCGGTCGGTTGCTCATGTCGGCTATTCTGCTGGGAAGAGGACTCGGGCAACGTAGCCCCCGGGTCCTTTTGTGCTTTCGGGAGCGATGCCTGGCGGGCGCCGGGCGTTCACCTCCCGGACGCCACCAGTAAGAAGCAGTGCCGCAAACTCCCCCACTGCCTTAAGGGCGTGGGAGGTACCCCCATCGCAGGGACCCAGGAGGAACCAGACGATATGGGCGAGCGAACCGGGCACGACCACAAACCGTCCCAGGCAGGTGGGGCGCGATGAGTTCTCTGCTGCTCCTGACCAACGCCCTCCAGCCGTCGACGGAGGTGCTTCCCGCCCTCGGCCTGCTGCTGCACAACGTACGCGTCGCCCCCGCCGAGGGCCCCGCCCTCGTCGACACCCCCGGCGCCGACGTCATCCTCGTCGACGGCCGCCGCGACCTCCCCCAGATCCGCAGCCTGTGCCAGCTGCTGCGCTCCACGGGCCTCAGCTGTCCGCTGGTCCTCATCGTCACCGAAGGCGGGCTGGCCGCCGTCACCGCCGACTGGGGCATCGACGACGTACTCCTGGACACCGCCGGTCCGGCGGAGGTCGAGGCGCGGCTGCGGCTGGCCACGGGCCGCCAGCAGCTCGGCGGCGACGACTCCCCCATGGAGATCCGCAACGGCGACCTGTCGGTGGACGAGGCGACGTACTCCGCGAAGCTGAAGGGGCGGGTCCTGGACCTGACCTTCAAGGAGTTCGAGCTGCTGAAGTACCTCGCCCAGCACCCGGGGCGCGTGTTCACCCGCGCGCAGCTGCTCCAGGAGGTGTGGGGCTACGACTACTTCGGCGGCACCCGCACGGTCGACGTGCACGTACGGCGGCTGCGCGCCAAGCTCGGCCCCGAGCACGAGTCGCTGATCGGCACCGTCCGCAACGTCGGCTATCGCTTCGTGACGCCGGAGAAGCCCGAGAAGGGCGAGAAGGCCGAAAGGGCCGGGAAAGCCGAGAACGCCGAGAAGGCGGAGAACGCCGGGAAGGCGGAGCAGGCCGAAGCGCCCGGAAAGGCGGCCGCCGGGGCGGACGAGGCGGCGGGCGCAAGGTCATCCAAGGTGTGATACGCCCTGCCCGGAGCGGGTCCATCCGCGTAGACTCCGCGCGTGGCCAAGGTGACTCGGGATGATGTGGCGCGACTGGCGGGGACTTCCACCGCCGTCGTCAGCTACGTCATCAACAACGGACCCCGGCCGGTCGCCCCGGCCACGCGCGAGCGTGTCCTCGCCGCGATCAAGGAACTGGGGTACCGCCCGGACCGGGTCGCCCAGGCGATGGCGTCGCGGCGCACGGACCTCATAGGCCTGATCGTGCCGGACGCGCGCCAGCCGTTCTTCGCGGAGATGGCGCACGCGGTCGAGTGGGCCGCCTCCGAGCGCGGGAAAATGGTGCTCGTCGGCAACAGCGACTACGTCGGCGAGCGCGAGGTCCACTACCTGCGCGCCTTCCTCGGCATGCGCGTCTCCGGCCTGATCCTGGTCAGCCACGCGCTGAACGACAACGCCGCCGCCGAGATCGACGCCTGGGACGCCCGGGTGGTCCTGCTGCACGAGCGCCCCGAGGCCATCGACGACGTCGCCGTCGTCACCGACGACCTGGGCGGCGCCCAGCTCGCCGTACGCCATCTGCTGGAGCACGGGTACCCGTACGTCGCCTGCATGGGCGGCACCGCCGAGACGCCGTCCGTCGGCGACCCGGTCTCCGACCACGTCGAGGGCTGGAAGCGCGCGATGAAGGAGGCCGGGCTCTCCACCGAGGGCCGGCTCTTCGAGGCGCCGTACAACCGCTACGACGCGTACCGCGTGGGTCTGGAGCTGCTCTCCGGGCCGCAGCGGCCGCCCGCGATCTTCTGCTCCACCGACGACCAGGCGATCGGCCTGCTGCGCGCGGCCCGCGAGCTGCGCATCGACGTCCCCGGCGAGCTGGCGGTGGCCGGGTTCGACGACATCAAGGAGGCGGATCTCGCCGACCCACCGCTGACGACGGTCGCCTCGGACCGGTCGGCGATGGCACGGGCCGCCGTCGACCTGGTCCTGGACGACGGCCTGCGGGTGGCGGGCTCCCGCCGCGAGCGGCTGAAGGTCTTCCCGTCGCAGCTGGTCGTACGGCAGTCCTGCGGCTGCGCGTAGCCACGCCGCCGGGCCGCCTTTATATCGGGCATACGAGGTTCTGCCGGGCTTCTCAGGCAGCACTCAGGCCGCTCTCATCCGCGGGCGGGAAGCTCATGGACATGACCGAGAGCCTCCGCCACAACGGCGAGTACGAGCACGCGAACCCGTACCAGGGACCCCACCAGCACGCCTCCTCTCCCGTCAACCCGGAGTGGCCGCCCCCGCCGGCCCAGCCGCCCGGGAGCCACCCCACGCAGCCCCTGCCCGAGCCGCAGCCCGAGCCGCCGCACGGCAGGCGCCCGGCCCGGCGGCGCGGCCCCGCCGCCCTGCTGGTGGCCGTGGCGATCGTCGCGGCGGCCGTCGGCGGCGGCACGGCGTACGGCATCCAGGAGCTGACCGGCAGCGACACCGTCGCCGCCGGCTCGACCAGCACCAACGTGGTGCCCTCCAGCCAGAAGGGCACGGTCTCCGGCGTCGCGAAGGCGGTCAGCCCGAGCATCGTCGAGATCAACGCCACCTCGAACGCCGGCTCCTCCACCGGTTCCGGCGTGATCATCACCGACGACGGCGAGATCATCACCAACAACCACGTCGTCGCCGGTGCCTCCTCCGTCAAGGTGACGACGAACGACGGCAAGCAGTACACCGCCGACGTCGTCGGCACCGACAGCAAGAAGGACCTCGCGCTGATCAAGCTGGAGAACGCCTCCGGCCTGAAGGCCGCCACCCTCGGCGACTCCGACGGCATCGGGGTCGGCGACCAGGTCGTCGCCATCGGGTCCCCGGAGGGCCTGACCGGCACCGTGACCAGCGGCATCGTCTCCGCCCTCGACCGGGACGTGACCGTCTCGACGGACGAGGGCCAGCAGCAGCAACAGCAGCGGCAGGGCGGCCAGTGGCCGTTCGAGTTCGGCGGGCAGCAGTTCAACGGCGACACCGGCTCGTCCACGACGACGTACAAGGCGATCCAGACCGACGCGTCCCTCAACCCGGGCAACTCCGGCGGCGCGCTGATCGACATGAACGGCAACATCATCGGCATCAACTCCGCGATGTACTCGGCGACCGAGTCCTCCGCGAGCGCGGGCAGCGTGGGCCTCGGCTTCGCCATCCCGATCAACACGGTCAAGGCCGACCTGCCGGAGCTGCGGGCGGGCGCGAGCAACTGACGAGCAACTGACGAGCACCTGACGAGCACCTGAGCGGGCGCGAGCAGCTGACGAGCACCTGAGCGGGCGCGAAGACGTGCGACGCTGAAGGCGTTGACACCACGGTTGACTCCCGTACCCGCATCCGACCGCATCCGAGGACCCGAGCCCATGAGCCCCGCAGACGCCGACCGCGACCGCGACCGCGAGATCCAGCGCATCCTGATCGTCGACGACGAGCCGGCGGTCCGCGAAGCCCTTCAGCGCAGCCTCGCCTTCGAGGGGTACGACACCGAGGTCGCGGTCGACGGCGCCGACGCGCTGGAGAAGGCGGCGGCGTACCGGCCCGACCTCGTCGTCCTGGACATCCAGATGCCCCGCATGGACGGCCTGACCGCCGCCCGCCGCATCCGCGGCGCGGGCGACCTGACGCCCATCCTGATGCTGACGGCCCGCGACACGGTCGGCGACCGGGTGACCGGCCTGGACGCGGGGGCGGACGACTACCTGGTCAAGCCGTTCGAGCTGGACGAGCTGTTCGCCCGCATCCGCGCGCTGCTGCGCCGCAGCTCCTACGCGGCGGCCGTGGAGGCCACCGCCGAGGACGACGACACCCTCACCTTCGCCGACCTGACCATGGACCTGGCGACCCGGGAGGTCACCCGGGCCGGACGCCCGGTGGAGCTGACCCGCACCGAGTTCACCCTGCTGGAGATGTTCATGGCGCACCCGCGCCAGGTCCTCACCCGGGAGCAGATCCTGAAGGCCGTCTGGGGCTTCGACTTCGAGCCGTCGTCGAACTCCCTCGACGTGTACGTCATGTACCTGCGCCGCAAGACCGAGGCGGGCGGCGAGCCGCGCCTCGTGCACACCGTCCGCGGCGTCGGCTACGTCCTGCGGCAGGGCGGCGCCGAGTGACAGGCCTGGTCCGCCGGGTCCGCGCCCTGCCGATCCGGGCGCGGCTGTCGCTGCTGGTGGCGGCGGCGGTGGCGTTCGCGGTGGCGGCGGCGGCGGTCGCCTGCTGGTTCGTGGTCAAGAGCGTGCTGGTCAGCTCGCTGGACGAGGCCCTCAAGGCGAACCGCATGACCAAGCAGCAGGTGAGCCAGTACGTCAACCTGCGCAGCGGCGAGTGCGCCCACGATCCCGTCACGCACGAGCAGAACCCCTTCGGCTCGTCCGTGCAGCTCGTGGACGGCAAGGGCGGGAGCTGTCTCATCATCGGCACGCAGGAGGTGCCGCTCAGCGACGCCGACCACGCCGTGGCCGAGGGCAGGACCACCGACGCGCTGCACGACGCCACGGGGGACGACGGTGCCCAGTACCGGGTCTACACCTACAGCGTGCTGCCCGAGCTGGGTGTGGCCGTCTCCGCCGCCCGACCGCTGGGCGAGGTGAACCGCTCCCTCAACGACCTCGCCCTGGTGCTCGTGATCGTCGCGGGCGCGGGTGTCGTCGGAGCCGGCGCCGCCGGGCTGTGGGTGGCGCGCACCGGCCTGCGCCCCGTCGACGATCTGACCCGGGCCGTCGAACACGTCGCCCGCACCGAGGACCTCACGGTGCGCATCCCGGTCGCGGACGACAGCGACGACGAGATCGCCCGCCTGTCCCGGTCCTTCAACAGCATGACCTCGTCCCTGGCCAGCTCCCGCGACCTCCAGCAGCAGCTCATCGCCGACGCGGGCCACGAACTGCGCACCCCGCTCACCTCGCTGCGCACCAACATCGAGCTGCTCACCCGCAGCGAGGAGACCGGCCGCCCGATCCCGGAGGCCGACCGCAAGGCGCTGCTCGCCTCGGTCAAGGCCCAGATGACGGAACTGGCGGCGCTCATCGGCGACCTCCAGGAACTCTCCCGCCCCGACACCGGCCAGCACGAGGGCCGCACCCGCATCCTCGCCTGGCACGACGTCGTCGAGTCGGCGCTGCGCCGCGCCCGGCTGCGCGGCCCGGAGCTGGCGATCGACGCGGACGTCCGCCCCTGGTACGTACGGGCCGAACCGGCCGCGCTGGAACGCGCGGTGGTCAACATCCTGGACAACGCGGTGAAGTTCAGCCCGGACGGCGGCACGATCGCCGTACGCCTCGCCGCCGGCGTCCTCACCGTCCGCGACCACGGCCCCGGCATCCCCGCCGACGAACTCCCCCACGTCTTCGACCGCTTCTGGCGCTCCCCGAGCGCCCGCGCGCTGCCCGGCTCGGGCCTGGGCCTGTCCATCGTGGCGCGGACGGTGCAGCAGGCGGGCGGCACGGTGGACCTGACCCGCGCCGACGGCGGCGGCACCACCGCCACGATCCGGCTGCCGGGGGCGCCGGTACCGCCGCCGGAGCAAGACCTCAGGCAGGCAGCCGAAGATCGATGACGAAGCCGATCTCGACGACCTGACCGGGCAGGGTCAGCTCGGTCACGCCCAGGACCGTGCTGGCCGGGCGGTGCTCGCCGAAGTACGCCAGATTGCCCCGCGCCACCGCGGCGGCGTGCTGCCGCAGGTCCACCACGTACTGGGTCTGCGACACGATCTGGTCGCGGGTGGCTCCGTAGTGCTCCAGGACCCGGTCCATGTTGGCGTGGGTGCGCCGGAGCTGGGCGGCGAAGTCACCTCCGTCCGGGAACTCACCCGCTTCGTCGAACGCGAGCTGCCCGGAGACGTGGACCAGCTCGCCCGACCTGATCGCCTGGGAGTAGCCGAAGTCGTCCTCGGCCGGCACGTCGAACCGGAAGACATCGTGGGTGGTCATGGTGCTCGCCTCTCAGTCAGGTCCACTCTCTTGTGGTTACTCGGGAACCGTAGGAGAGTGATGGCTGAACTGGAAGAACGCACTTTTCGGTGACTGGGGTACCTAATGGTGACCAAGCAACTGCTCAACGGCCTGCCCGAGGACGCGGACCTGCGGCGCGCGGACTCCCTGGCCCGGGAGATCTTCTCGGACGTCGCCAACAAGTGGGCGCTCCTGATCATCGAGGCGCTCGGCGAGCGCACCCTGCGCTTCAGCGAGGTGCGCGGCGAGGTCGAGGGCATCAGCCACAAGATGCTCACCCAGAACCTGCGGATGCTGGAGCGCAACGGCCTGGTCGACCGCACGGTGCATCCGACCGTGCCGCCGAAGGTCGAGTACACCCTCACCGGGCCGGGCCGCGCCCTGCGCGCCACGGTCGACGCGATCTGCGACTGGACCCAGCACCACCTCGCCCACATCGAGGGAGCCCGGGAGCGTTTCGACGCCTGACGGACGTCAGTAGTAGCCGAGCATGCCGGGCGAGTCGATGTCGACGGTGACGACGCCGGGTGGATACGCATCCTCCCGGTCCGTGAGGAGGATGGACATGCCGGTGAACTCGGCGCGCGGCAATGCGCAGTACAGCGCGTGACAGGTGTCCGCTCCTCCGTAACCGTCGCGGATCATCGTCCCGACGGTGACCGAGCCGGCCGTGTCCAGGTCGTCGACGACCACCGACGAGAAGGCCAGAACGCGTCCGCCCGCCCCCGCTTCCTCCGATTCCGCCTGCACGAGGCACAGGGCGGGAATGCGCAACAGGTCACCCGGCGTACGGGCCATGTTTCCGGCGAGCAGGTTCAGCGTCTTGTGACCGTCCGCGAGCGCACGGGTCGCACCGGTGTCCAGGATGATCACGCGGCGGCACCCCGGGCCATACGGATCTTCTCGGCGGCGATCCGGTAGATGTTGCCGAGAACGTCGGGAGCCCGGTCGAACTCCTCGTCGCTGATGTCGACGCCCACAACGTCGCGGACGACTCGGCGGTCGGCCGCCACCTGCTCCGCGATCTGCTCCGCCGTCGGCTGCTCCGAGGCCAGCTGCTCGACGAGCTGCCCGAGGGTCATGCCGCGTTCCTTGGCCACCTGCGCGAGGTGGTCGCGGGCCCGGCGCGACACCTGAATGGTCGTGTTCTCTGCCATGGACCCACCATAGCCACATTACGGCCAGGAGACTGCCGTCCACCGCCTCCTTCACCCGAAGGTGTCTCCGGCGCTCACCCCGCTTGACTCAGCCTGTCGTGCCGTGCGGCCCCGCACGGGTGAAGGCCCGGTCGATGAGGACTGGCACGGTCTTGCTGTCGCCAACCTTGCTTGCGATCGCGACATCGTCGGCAAATCCTCCCTGGGCCAGTTCGAGACCTGACGAACAGGTGGCAACGGCGCGTCCGACGTCGGGGTTCCGCTCGAAGCAAGTCCGTGCGGCAGCGGCCTCGGGAGACAGCGGACCGACGCCTTGTGCCTGCAGTTCAGCAATGATCGCCCCAGCGCCGAGCAAATCCTCCAACGCGGGTCGCAGACTGCCGTCCGGCCAGCGCTCTCCTGCGGCAATTACGGCAACCGGGTGTGCAGGAGTTCCGTATCCGTGAAGAGCCAGCCATCGGCCCAGCGCTGTCGCGTTGCGCAAACATCCGGCGACCACTGTCGATCCGTCCGCTGCCGCGGCGATGGCGGAGCCGTTGGGGGACGGCAGCACCAGCCGCGGGGTGAACGGGGCTCGGCGCAAGGCGGCTGGTGACAAGGACCACGGTGAGGTCGTCGTGGCGGCTCGGCGACCGACGGCCAGTTCGGCGGCCATCTGCCCGGCGAAGGCAGACGCTGTCTCATCACGCCAGGGATAGGGGAAGACGCAGGTCCCCGACTCGACGGCGACCGTCACTGATGTCGTGAACGACAGGACGTCGACCACCACGAGACAGGAGACCCCGGGGGCGAGACGCTGTGCACCGGTGGGGCCCCACTCGAAGCGGACGCCGTGTCCTGGCTGCATGTACCAATCGCTCATGCGAGCGAGTCTGCCAGGGAAGACATCGCGGGAGTCGAGGGATCCGAGAGTCGACCGGCTCGGCGGTGTTCCAGCCGACGGGAGGGCCACCGGTCAGTACCGAAGAGCGGTTACGCCTTTATCCCCGCCACGAACGCCCCCCACGAAGCGGTGACGAAGGCCAGCACCCGCCCGTCCGGCATCTTGCTGTCCCGCACCGGCACGAGGCCGGGGCAGCCGTCGGCGACCTCGACGCAGTTGGTGCCGCCTCCGTCACTGTAGGAGGACTTGCGCCACGTCGCGGTGGTGAGGTCAGGGATTCGGATCATGATCTGCGCTCCTCCAGAAGGCCCTTGATGAACGCCATCGACTCCACCGGAGTCAGAGCCGCGTCCCTGACGAGATCGTAGGACAAGCGAAACGACAGGACTTTGTCCGGATCGTCGATCAACTCACCGAAGCCGTTGCCTTCCACATAGGCAACAGGGTCGCCGACTCGCTGCCACAAGAGCCACAGGTGGCTGTCCATGAGGTCATGCACACCGGCCGAGTAGGGCAGCACCTGAAGCGCGACGCACGGCAGTTCCGCCGCGTCCAACAGGTGCGACAGCTGCCCCTCCCACACCTTCAGGTCAGGAACGGGCCGCCGCAGTGCCCCCTCGTCCAGGATTACCCGGATACTGGGCGCCGGTCGGCGGTGCAGCACTTCTCGCCGCCCCAGGCGTAGGGCCACTTGTTCCTCGACTGCCTCGCCGTTGCCTGCCGTTGTCTGGGCACCGGGCAACCCCGACAACACTGTCCGGGCGTAGTCCTCGGTTTGCAGCAACCCTGGGACTCGGAGCTGGAACAGCCACATGAGCCGGGCCGTCGCCTCCAGTTCCATGAACGCCTTGTACTTGTCTTTGATGACCTCCTGACGCGCGTCCCGCCAGAGACGGACCAGCAGGTCACCCGTGCCGTGAGACCTGTCCAGGTCCTCCATGACCGCACGCTTGGAGAGCCGTTCTCCCTTCTCCAAGCGGAACAGGTAGCTCTTGTCGTACGAGGTCTCCTCGGCCAGCTGTCCGAGTGATCTGCCCGCCTTCTCCCGCAGTATGCGAAGCGTCTGCCCAAGCTCTGTGCGCCTCGACTCCCGTTCACCGCCCGGGCTTTCGCCCACGTCACCCCCTCCCGTTGCCTGCCGTGCAGACAACGCCGGTCCCCTTTCGCAGAGTACGCCGAGGAAGTGACGCTACGCACACGAAAAGACGCCCGTCGCCACCCCACGCCCCTCGCGTTCTGCCGTGGTATCTCCGCCCCCCGGGTCACGCCCCGGCCGGAGAAGAGGAGCCGACCATGGCCCACGGGGTGGATCCGAACTCCTGCGAACACACCCCCGAGGCGATTCGGACGACCCTGCACCGGCGCCCCGACTGGTTGCAGGCGTTCGAACAGGAGTGGCTGAGCGCGGCCGCCGACTTCGCCTGCGCCACGCCGGGCTACCCCGACGAGGTCGAGCAGACCGTCAGGCGCATGACGGAGGACGACACGTGTCCAATCGCCACGTAGTCGTCAACGTCATTGACCTCGTGGCCCTCTGACATCGACACAGTGCCTCCTCCGCAACGAGGAAATCACCGGCCACCTGTTGGCCACGCTCGGGAGCAACAAAGGGGCCCGGCACATCCGTGGCCTCGCGGCCGTCGGATGCCGGGCCCCTTCCTGGAGCCGGCCGTCGCCTACTCCACGACCGTGATCCGGTCCGCCGCCGGGGGCGTGATCGGGTCGGTCGCCGAGGAGTTGGCCGTCAGGTACTGCTCGAAGGCCGCCAGGTCGTCCGCGCCGACGCGTTCGTTCGTGCCCTCGCCCAGGGTCGTGAAGCCGTCGCCGCCGCCCGCGAGGAAACTGTTGGACGCGACGCGGTAGGTGGCCGTGGGATCGATCGCGGCACCGTTGAGCCGGATGGAGTCCGTGACGACGCGGTCCGCGGCCGACTTGGTCAGGTCCAGGGTGTAGGTGAGGCCGGAGGAGACCTGGAGGATCTTCGGGGCCGCCTCGTTCGGGCCGCTCACCTGCTCCTTGAGGACCTGGATCAGCTGCGCGCCCGTGTAGTCCTTGAGGTTCACCGTGTTGGCGAAGGGCTGGACCGTGAAGCCCTCGGCGTAGGTGACGACGCCGTCGCCCTCGGCGCCGGAGGCCGTGTAGGTGATCGGGGCGCGGATGCCGCCCGGGTTCATCAGCGCCAGGTCGGTCTCCGGGTCCTGCGCCTTGCCGTACGCGAACTGCGCGTCGGCGATCAGGTCGCCCAGCGGGGACTCGGTGCCGTCGCGGTCGATGTCGGCGGAGACGTAGCCGATGGGGCGGTTGCCGATCGGGGCGGCCAGGGCGCTCCACTTGCCGATCAGCCGGGTCATGTCGGGCGCCTTGGGGACGTCCCGCGTCACCACGTGGTTGGCCGACTTCACCGAGGTACGGGCGATGTCACCGGTGCGGCGGTCGTAGGTCAGCGTGGTGTCCGTGTAGAGGCGGCCGAAGGACGAGGCCGAGGTGACCATGCGGGGGTTGCCCGCGGGGTCGGGGATCGTGCAGACGTACGCGTTGTGGGTGTGGCCGGTGACCAGCGCGTCGACCTGCGGGGTGATGTTCTTGGCGATGTCGACGATCGGGCCGGAGATGCCGTCGCCCGCGCCCGGGGAGTCGCAGTCGTAGTTGTAGGAGGACGAGGCGGGGAAACCGCCCTCGTGGATGAGGGCGACGATCGACTTCACGCCCTGGCGCCGCAACACCTTGGCGTACTTGTTGATCGTCTCGACCTCGTCCTTGAACTTCAGGCCCTTCACGCCCTCCGCCGAGACGATGTCCGGAGTGCCCTCCAGGGTCACGCCGATGAAACCGACCTTGACGCCCCGCTGCTTCCACACCCAGTAGGGCTTGAGGAGGGGCTTCCCGGTCTTCTCGTCCAGGACGTTCGCCGCCAGATACGGGTAGTCGGCGCCCTTGAACTCCTTGTCCGTGTAGCAGCCCTCGGTGGGGTGGCAGCCGCCGTTCTGGAGACGGGCCAGCTCCTTGGCGCCCTCGTCGAACTCGTGGTTGCCGACGCTCGTCACGTCCAGGTCGAGCTTGTTCAGCGCCTCGACGGTCGGCTCGTCGTGGAAGAGGCCGGACAGCAGCGGGGAGGCGCCGACCATGTCGCCGCCCGCGGCGGTGATGGAGTACCGGTTGCCCTTGCGGGCCTCGCGCAGATGGGTGGCCAGGTACTCCACGCCGCCCGCGTCGATCGTCTTCGTCGTGCCGTCCGGCTGGACCTCGGTGACCCGGCCGGAGGAACCGGCGGGCGGCTCCAGATTGCCGTGCAGGTCGTTGAAGGAGAGCAGCTGGACGTCCTGATAACGCCCATGGCCGTGTCCATGACCGTGACCGTGACCGCCATGACCGTGACCGCCATGACCTTGCCCGTGACCGCCGTGGCCGCGGTCGTGCCCGCCCGCGCTCGCCGAGGCCGGCAGCGCCGCCGCGGCGAGCGCCCCGGCGGTGACGACGGTGGCGGCGGCGACCAGGAGACGGCTCGTACGGCGTCTGCGACGCGGCTGGTGCGGCTGTGCTGTGGCTGGCATGCGCCCCCCTGTGGGTGTGCGTGGCGCGAGCCGCTGAGGAGACGGCTCGTCGGCGCAGCAGCCTAGAGTCAACGCGCGTAGCGCGACAGGGGCCTCCGGGTTACAGCCTGATTTAACTTCGCCCTCTTCCTCGCCCTCTTCCCCGCCCCCTCCGTCGTCCTCGTCCACTGCCGCCGCTTTGCCCCGCCCGCCCCTTACCCTCGTACGCATGACCAGCGACGACACCGTGCGGCCCGGCCGCCCCCGCTCGATCGAGACCCTCGCCGAACTCACGCCGGAGCAGACCGACGCCGTCCTCGCCCTGCTCACCGAGGCGGCCCGGAACGACGGTCAGCACGCCGTGTCCGAGCAGGGCCGGCTGCAACTGCGCGGCCCCGCCCGGGAGGGCGTCGTACACCTCCTGCTCACCCTGGACGGCGGTGAACTCGTCGGCTACGCCCAGCTGGAGGGCACCGACCCGGTCGAGCCGCCGGCCGCCGAGCTGGTCGTCCACCCCTCGTACCGGGGCCAGGGACACGGACGGGCCCTGGGCTCCGCGCTGCTCGCCGCCTCCGGCAAGCGGCTGCGGATCTGGGCGCACGGCGGGCACTCCGCCGCCCGGCACCTCGCGCAGGTGCTGGGGCTCTCCCTCTTCCGCGAACTGCGCCAGCTGCGCCGCCCGTTGACCGGCCTGGACCTGCCGGAGCCGCGGCTGCCCGAAGGCGTGAGCGTGCGCACCTTCGTGCCCGGCCGGGACGACGCGGCCTGGCTCGCCGTGAACGCGGCCGCCTTCGCCCACCACCCCGAACAGGGCTCGCTCACCCAGCGCGACCTCGACGACCGCAAGGCCGAGCCGTGGTTCGACCCGGCGGGGTTCTTCCTCGCCGAGCGGGACGGCGAACTGATCGGCTTCCACTGGACCAAGGTGCACGCCGAGGAGGGGCTCGGCGAGGTGTACGTCCTCGGCATCCGCCCCGACACCCAGGGCGGCGGCCTGGGCAAGGCCCTGACCACCATCGGCCTGCGGCACCTGGAGGGGCAGGGCCTGCCCACCGCGATGCTGTACGTCGACGCCGACAACAAGGCGGCGGTGGCCGTCTACGAGCGCCTCGGCTTCACCACCCACGAGACGGACCTGATGTACCGCACGGAGACCTGAGCCGCCGGGGCCGCTCCGGCGAGACGACCCGGTGAAGCGTCCGTCACCGACCGGCCTCGCGGCCCAACGGCTCCGGCCCGCAAACCGCCCCCACCAGGGCCACCGCCGCCGCCAGCACCGCCCACCGGTCGTGCCCGACGGACCAACGCGGGTCGCTGGCCTGGACGAACAGCGCCCAGCCCTCCGGCGCGAGCAGGGGCGCGAGGACGGCCGTGAGCAGCAGGGACGCGGCGACGTAGGGCCCCGGACGCGCCTCGTCCGACAGCCGTACGGCCAGGGCGGCGATCGCGAGGG
The DNA here is from genome assembly GCF_042730645.1 of Streptomyces sp. NPDC059906. Classification (NCBI taxonomy): domain Bacteria; kingdom Bacillati; phylum Actinomycetota; class Actinomycetes; order Kitasatosporales; family Streptomycetaceae; genus Streptomyces; species Streptomyces sp. NPDC059906. The sequence goes on along the minus strand of NZ_JBHWKU010000007.1, from coordinate 39,520 downwards.
CGAGGGCGCCCACCGCCAGCGCCTCCAGGGTGATCCCACCGGCCGGGGGGCGGGACGCCGAGGGGGTCAGGAGCAGTACGGCCGTCCACCACAGCGCGGCGAGCGGCGCGACCAGGGCCACCCGCAGCGCCTGCCGGACCGGTCTCGGGGTCGGCACGGGCGTGGTGAGGTGGCGGGCCGGGTCGTCCAGCAGGAAGGCCAGGCCGACCGCGCCGATCAGGGCGGTGCCCCGCAGCAGCAACAGCGACTGCCAGGGGGCCGGTTCGGCGCCGGTAACGAGAGGGGCGCCGGCGACCAGCAGGCCGAGGGTCCCCGCCGCGGCCAGGGCCCGCCAGGGCAGCGTGCGCCACAGAGGTCCGGCCAGGTCCACCGTGAGCGCGCCCCGGGCCGCCGTCATTCCTCGCACGAGTCCGCCTTCTTCGGTCCGGGCACCCCGAGCAGTTCGGCGACGCGGGCGGTCGTGACACCCGGTTCGGTCAGTTCGGCCCAGTGCTCCTTCACCCGCGCACCGGTCCCGGCGGGCGGGTTCTCCAGCAGGCGGCGCACGACATCCGTCTGGCCCTCCGTCATGGACAGCGGATCGGTGGGCGACAGGACGATCGCGGAGCCCGTCACGCTGTCGTCGAGGCGGACCCGGCGCAGGGCGTCCATCGGATCGTCCTGCCAGCTCAGGGAGAGCCACATGACGGTGACCATCCGCCCGTCGCACAGCTCGCTGCCGGCCGCCTCGGTGCCCGCGACGAGGACGGCGGCGACCGCACTGGAAAACCCGGGGACCCGGTTGCCGCCCCAGGCGGTGCCCACGGTCACCCGATCGGTGTCGGTCAGCGCGGGGATCGCGGCGTCGACCCCCGGCCCGTACCGGGCGTCGAGCCGCTGCCGTACGACGAGCGGCCGGTCGTGGGCGGAGCCGCCGGCCACGGCCTGGACGCGGTCCACGACCCCGGCCCAGGCGCCGGTGCGCGGCGCCCACTCGGGGAAGGCGCAGTACGTCGAACCGCCCTGCTCGGCACAGGTCAGGTCGGGGTTCACCGAGGCGCGCTCGCGGGCCGCGGTCAGTTCCGGCGACGGCGACGCGCCCCCGGCCTGGAGGATGCCGCCGGTCACCGCCGCCGCGAGGCTCAGGACCAGTCCCGCACGGACGGCCGCGGTGCGCCCTCCGGCGACGGCCACCGCCAGAAAGGCGACGCACAGGGCCGCGCCCGCCAGGTACAGGGCGTGCCAGGCGGCCGGGCGCCCGAGCAGGTCGGAGGGCAGGCTGTCGGGGCCGATCCCGGGGACGGCCGGTGCCAGCCAGGACAGTCCGCTCACCTCGCTCGGCCCGCTCCCCAGGACAAACACGAACAGCAGCACGACCACCACCAGCAGCGGCGCGGCGAAGGCCGACATCGTCAGGCGGCCGAGCAGCACCCCGAGCGCCCCGAATCCCAGCACCGTCAGCGGCCCCACCGCCAGTTCGGCCGGCGAACCGTGCCCGATCGCACCCGGCTTGAGCGCCTCCCAGCCGAACTGGCCGGCCACGCAAACGGCGGTGAGCAGGACGGCCGGTACGACGGACAGCGCGTGAGCGGCCGTACGGCGCCAGGGCTGCAGGACCAGGACCGAGAAGTGGTGCTCGGTTCCGTGGCGTTCGGAGCGCACGACCGCGCGTGCGGCGCCCAGCAGGACGGCGAGACCGACGAGCATCGGCACGGACTGGGTGGCGCGGTCGGCGACCTGGAGGGCGGGGTTGCCGTCCCAGGACTCCCGCGTACGCCAGACGATCCACGCGGCGTACCCCAGGAAGGCGACGACGACGGGGACGCTCAGCAGCAGCCTGCGGGCCTCGAACCGGGCGAGGGCGAGCACGGCCCGCACCCCGCGGTCCTTGAGCGGCGCCTGTACGGGCGCGGACTCCTCCACCAGCACGGCGCTCATGCCGCCACCTCCGTGCCCGCGTCGTCGAGGACGAGCAGGTAGCCGTCCTCCAGGGTGGGTTCGGCCGGTTCGGCGCCCGGGGGCGGGTCGCCGACGTTCCGGAAGGAACCGGTCCCGGTGCGCCAGCCGGCCTTGGCTCCGGGGTCCTTCTCCGTGCTGCTCCACACCCGCCCGGCGGCCCGCGCGGTCAGCTCGGCCGGAGTCCCGTCGAAGCGCACCGCCCCGGCCGCCATCACGATCACCCGGTGGCAGAGCATCGCCACGTCCTCGGTCTGGTGGGTGGACAACAGCACGGTCCGACCCTCCCCGGCCCCGGCGATCAGCTCCCGGAACCGCATCCGCTGCTCGGGGTCGAGACCGACGGTCGGCTCGTCCAGCACCAGGAACCCCGGGTCGCCCACCAGCGCGGCGGCCAGCGCGACCCGCTGCCGCATACCTCCGGACAGCTTCTTTATCCGGCGCCCGCGCACGTCCCCCAGGTCGACCTCGTCCAGTACCCGCCGCACCTCGCGGTGCCGCTCCCGGCGGTCCGCCAGCTCCTTCAGGATCGCCACGTAGTCGACGAACTCGAAGGCGGTGAAGTCCGGGTGGAAACCGGGCGTCTGCGGCAGATAGCCGAGCCGCCGCCGCACCTCCTGCCGGCCGCGCGAACTCCCGGGGTCGTGCCCGAGGACGGTGAAGGCCCCCCGGTCCGCGGTCACCGCGGTGGCGAGCACCCGCAGCAGCGTGGTCTTCCCGGCGCCGTTGGGCCCGAGCAGCCCGGTGACGCCCGGGGTCAGCCGCAGCGAGACGTCGTCGAGGGCACGGGTGCGCCCGTAGTGCAGGCTCAGGCCGGAGGCGGAAACGGTGGGGGTCATTCGGCACTCCCATACGTGAAGGGGGTCGAGAAAAAGGAGGGGCTCACGCGACACCGCGCCCCGAGAAGTCGAACCGGTCGCGGAGCAGGAACAGCAGCCCCGCGCCCAGTACCGCCACCAGCCCGGACACGCCCTGCCCGGCCGCGGTGAACGGCGCCAGCGGGCCGTCCGTGGACGCGCGGGCCGCGTCCGCGGCCAGCAGCACCGCCGCCCAGGCGCACACGAGCACGGACGGCGCGAGCACGGGGCCCAGCCTGGGCGTCAGCGCGAGCCCGGTCGCGGTGAGGGCGAGGCCGGGCAGCAGCCAGGCCAGGGCGGCCGGCCCGTACCCCGGCAGCGCGAGGCTGGCCAGTCCGCCCACCCCGAGCGCCACCACGAGCACGGCGACGGTACGGATCATCAGCAGCCGGAAGCCGTGCATCGGCGAGACGACGGCCATCTCGTGCGTGGGATCCAGCGCGGGCCCGTAGGCGAGCGCCACCGAGACCAGCGGCAGCAGCGGGGCGCAGACCAGGAACAGGGTGGGCCGGCCGGCGGCACTGGCCGAGACCGCCACGAGGAAGGTCACGAGCAGCACGGCGGCGAGCGCGCCGAACCAGGACCGGCGCAGTATGGGGGTGGCGGCGAGCAGTCGCGCGGTACCGTCGCCCGCCCCGCACCGCACCAGCAGCCGTTCGAACCACCCCGGCCGGGGCGCGTCCAGCTCGGCGTCGAGCCGTTCCCAGCCCGCGTCCAGCGCGGCGGCGTCGCTCACCTCGGCGAGGACGCCCCGGCAGGTGGCGCAGGAGGTCAGATGGGCGTCGGCGGACCAGAGGGCGGGCGCCGCCAGCTCTCCCCGGGCGTAGGCCCGCAGGTCGTCCTCGTCCACATGCCAGGCGTCCCGGGGACGGTTTTCCTCGATTCTCATGCCAGCGCCTCCCGCAACTGCCGGCGGGCCCGCATCGCCCGCGTCTTGACCGTGCCCGGCGGGATGCCGAGCAGGACGGCCGCCTCACGGGTGGTCAGCCCGTCGACGACGGTGGCCTGGAGCACCGCGCGCAGCTCCGGCGAGAGCCGTACGAGCGCACCGGCGAGGTCCCCGTGCTCGACGCCGGCGAGGACGCGCTCCTCCGCCGAGACCTCGTCCCGGTGCCGCAGCCGCGCCAGCGCCTGCCGCAGCCGTCCGCGCGCGCCCTCGCCGCGCAGCGCGTCGATCAGCCGCCGCGACCCGATCCGCCACAGCCATCCCGCCACGTCCCCTTCCTCCCGGTAGCGCGCGCTGCCGCGCCACACCGCGAGGAAGGTCTCCTGCACGACGTCGTCGACCACGGCGGCATCGGCGCAGCGGCTGCGCATGCGGGCGGTCAGCCAGGGTGCGTACCGGCGGTACAGCTCCTCGAAGGCACGGCGGTCGGCATCGGCCGCGACGGCCCGCAGCAGCTCCCCGTCGCTTCTCGTTTCGCTCACATCTCCTCATCGCACGAGCCCTGCCGATCGGTTCACACGATCTCCCGGCCGGGGCCTTTGCGAGGGTAGGGGGTGTGGTGAGCCGGGGTTCCTTGGTCACCCGGGGTGGGTGTGGGCGCGGGGTGGGTCACGGGGCCCGGCGCTGCCGGGGTGCCGCTGCGCCCACCCGTGCCGCCCCAGCGGCACGACTGCCCGCAGCTGCGGAGCGCAGCCGCCGCAGGAGCCGCGCGCGGCGGGAAGGGGCAGCGCAGCATAGGCGGGCCGCAGGCGCGTACGGCGAGGAGGGGCAGCGCGGCGTGGGCGGGCCGCAGGCGCGTGCGGCGAGGAGGGGTCGTGTCGGGGGGTGTTCGCCCGCAGCGGTTGGCGCGTCAACGCCCTGAGCCCCCGTAGCCAACCGATTCCGCGCCGTTCCGAGGACGAACACCCCCCGGCGCGGCCCCGACCCACCACCGAACACAAGGCGCTACGCGCACCCCCACCCACCCCGCACAGGCGCCGCAGGCACCCCCAGCCACCACCCTCCAGAGGCACCCCGCTATCCCTCACGTCATGTCCCCGTAACCATCGATTCAGACAGCCTTGCGAGGCTCACCGAATGAAGCCGACCGAGCCACAGCCTTCCGGGCCCTGGGAGCCCTCCGACGCGCCTGAGTCGCGCGCGGCGCGGAAGAATGGGTTCATGAGGCAGCCGAACACGCAGGCCGAGGTCCAGCACACGCAGCACACGCAGCACACGCAGCCCTCCGTGGGTTCCATCGCGGCGCACCGCCCGGACACCGTGGCCGCCACGGTGTCCGGCCTGGAGCCGGACATCGACGCCGACCTCGACGCGTACGAGGAGTCGGAGGAGTCCCAGGACGGCGGCGCCCGCCTCCCGCAGGGCCGCTTCCTGGACCGCGAACGCAGTTGGCTCGCGTTCAACGAACGCGTACTCGAACTCGCCGAGGACCCGAACACCCCCCTCCTGGAGCGGGCCAACTTCCTCGCGATCTTCGCCAGCAACCTGGACGAGTTCTTCATGGTCCGCGTCGCCGGCCTCAAGCGCCGCATCGCGACCGGCGTGGCCACCCGCTCCGCCTCCGGCCTCCAGCCCCGCGAGGTGCTGGACATGATCTGGGCCCGCTCCCGCGAGCTGATGGCCCGGCACGCCGCCTGCTTCCACGAGGACGTCGCCCCGGCCCTCGCCGAGGAGGGCATCCACCTGGTCCGCTGGAGCGAGCTGGCCGAGAAGGAGCAGGCCCGCCTGTTCACCCTCTTCCGGCACCGGATCTTCCCGGTCCTCACCCCCCTCGCGGTCGACCCGGCCCACCCCTTCCCGTACATCTCGGGCCTCTCCCTCAACCTCGCGGTCGTCGTCCGCAACCCCGTCACCGGCCACCGCCACTTCGCCCGCGTCAAGGTCCCCCCGCTGCTCTCCCGCTTCCTGGAGGCCTCCCCGGGCCGCTACGTCCCGGTCGAGGACGTCATCGCCGCCCACCTGGAGGAGCTGTTCCCGGGCATGGAGGTGCTGGAGCACCACACCTTCCGCCTCACCCGCAACGAGGACCTGGAGGTCGAGGAGGACGACGCGGAGAACCTGCTCCAGGCCCTGGAGAAGGAGCTGATGCGGCGCCGCCTGGGCCCGCCCGTCCGCCTGGAGGTCGAGGAGTCCGTCGACCGCGAGGTCCTGGACCTCCTCGTGCGCGAGCTGAAGATCGGCGAGGCGGAGGTCTACCCGCTCCCCGGCCCCCTGGACCTCACCGGCCTCTTCCGCATCCACAGCATCGACCGGCCCGAGCTGAAGTACCCGAAGTTCGTCGCCGGCACCCACCGCGACCTGGCCGAGGTCGAGTCCGCGTCCGCGCCGGACATCTTCGCCGCCCTGCGCACCAAGGACGTCCTGCTCCACCACCCGTACGACTCCTTCTCCACCTCCGTGCAGGCGTTCCTGGAGCAGGCCGCCGCCGACCCGGACGTCCTGGCGATCAAGCAGACGCTGTACCGGACGTCCGGCGACTCCCCCATAGTCGACGCGCTCATCGAGGCGGCCGAGTCCGGCAAGCAGGTCCTCGTCCTGGTGGAGATCAAGGCCCGCTTCGACGAGTCCGCCAACATCAAGTGGGCCCGCAAGCTGGAGGAGTCCGGCTGCCACGTCGTCTACGGCCTGGTGGGCCTGAAGACCCACTGCAAGCTCTCCCTGGTCGTACGGCAGGAGGGCGAGACCCTGCGCCGCTACAGCCACGTCGGCACCGGCAACTACCACCCGAAGACGGCCCGCCTCTACGAGGACCTGGGCCTGCTCACCTCGGACCCGCAGGTCGGCGCGGACCTCTCCGACCTGTTCAACCGCCTCTCCGGCTACTCACGGCGCGAGACCTACCGCCGCCTCCTCGTCGCGCCCAAGTCGCTGCGCGACGGCCTCGTCTCCCGCATCCACAAGGAGATCCAGCACCACCGCGCCGGCCGCCCGGCCCACGTCCGCATCAAGGTCAACTCGATGGTCGACGAGGCCGTGGTCGACGCCTGCTACCGCGCCTCCCAGGCCGGTGTGCCGGTCGACGTGTGGGTGCGCGGCATCTGCGCGCTGCGCCCGGGCGTGCCGGGCCTGTCGGAGAACATCCGGGTCCGCTCCGTCCTCGGCCGCTTCCTGGAGCACTCGCGGGTCTTCGCCTTCGGCAACGGCGGTGAGCCCGAGGTGTGGCTCGGCAGCGCCGACATGATGCACCGCAACCTCGACCGCCGGATAGAGGCCCTGGTCCGGGTGACCGACCCGGCCCACCGGGCGGCTCTGAACCGGCTCCTCGAGAACGGCATGTCCGACGGCACCGCCTCCTGGCACCTCGGCCCGGACGGCGAGTGGACCCGGCACGCGACCGACGCGGACGGCCAGCCCCTGCGCAACATCCAGGAGATGCTCATAGACGCCCGGAGGCGCCGGCGTGGCACAGCGACACCTTGACCCGACGGACATTCCGACGGACATTCCACCGGAAACCACCACGCACCCCCAGGCGACCACCGGACCACCGCACCCCGCCTCGACCGACGCGCACGCGCACGGGGGCACGCAGGGGAACGCCACCGCGGCCCCGCACGCCGACGCGGGCACCGACGCCCTGGCGGGCTACCTGCGCGCCCAGGCCACCGAGTTCCTGCGCGCACTGCGCCGCCACCGCGAGTCGGGACCGGGCACGGGCAGCGGAACGGGTACGGGCACGGCGGCGGGCGCCAACGGCGCCCTCGGCGAACCGGACCGGGCGGCCCAGCCCCCGGACGACGTGGACGCGGCCCGCGCCCTGCGCCGCGCCGCCCGCCGCATCAGCGGCACCCTGCACACCTTCCAGCCGCTGCTGGACGCCGGCTGGGCGGAGGAGATGCGCCCCGAGCTGGCCTGGCTGTCCGGCACGCTGGCGCTGGAGCACGCGTACGCGTCCCGTCTGGAGCGCCTGCTCCAGGCCCTGCACCGGCTCTCCGGGTCGACGGCGTTCCCGGCCCCGCGTCCGGTGGGCCGGGCCACAACCGCCACCACCACCACGGCCGTACCGCCCGCCGTACCGCCCGCCGCACCCCCCACCCACCCGGCGTCCGCGAACCGCGGCAACCTCACGGTGGGCGCGGCCAAGGCGGGCGCGCTGCTCGACCGGCAGCTGACCCTGGCCCGCACCCGGGCGCACTCCACCGCCCTCCAGGCCCTGGGCAGCAGCCGCTTCCACGCCGTCGCCGACAAGGTCGCCTTACTGGCCAGCGAAGTCCCCCTGAGCAGCGCCGGACGCAGGGCCGCTTCCGCCGCCGCCCCCGCCGCCCCCGGCACCGCGCCCGTCGACCTCCGCCCGCTGGCCACCGCCGCGCAGGAGCGCCTCACGGACGCCGTGGCCGCCCTCCCCCTGGTCACCGCGGGCAGTCCGTACAACGCCGAGGCGCTGGTCCACGGGCTCTCCCCGGACCCCGCCCCGCACCCCCAGGACACCCCGTGGCACCAGGTCCGCCTGCTGCTGCGCCTGCACCGCTACGCCCTGGAGGCGCTGGCCGGCGCGGACACCGGGACCGGCGACGCCGACTCGGTGGACGTACGCCTTCTCGCGGCCGGCGAGGCCCTCGACCGCCACCGCGACGCCTCCGAGGCCGCCGCGGCCGCCGCCCAGGCCGCGCGTACCCCGCGCATCGCCCCGGCCACGGCGTACGCGCTCGGCGTGCTCCACGCCGACCAGCGGCATGAGGTGGAGGCCGCGCGGTACGCGTTCCAGCACAGCTGGCGCAAGGAACCGATCAGGCTGCCGTAGGAACCGCAGGAACCGCAGGAACCTGGGAACGGCCGCAGGACAACGGGAGGCGTGCGCACCGTGAGCCCCGCAGACGACGGCACCACGGTCCGGGCGGCCGGCTGCGTCCTGTGGCGCCCCGCGCCGCAGGCGGCCCCCCACGACCGGGAGCTGTGCCTCGTGCACCGCCCGAAGTACGCCGACTGGTCGCATCCGAAAGGCAAGCTCAAGCCGGGCGAGGACCCGCTCGCGGGCGCCCTGCGCGAGGTCGCGGAGGAGACGGGCTACGCCGCCGTGCCGGGCGCCGAGCTGACCACCGTGCGCTACCTCGCGAACGGCCGCCCCAAGGAGGTCCGCTACTGGGCCGCCGCGGCCACCACCGGCGCCTTCGCCCCCTCCGACGAGGTCGACCGCATCCTGTGGCTGGCCCCCGAGGCGGCCCGCGCCCGCCTCACCCGGCCCCGGGACCGGGCCCTGGTCGACGAGCTGCTCGCCACGCGCCTTCCCGGAGCGCCCGGCGCACGCGGCGAGGTCTGAGAGCCTTCACTCCCTCTCCGGAACCGACCCGTGTCCTTGACGTAAGCGTTCCGTGACCTCACCGCACCGTCCACAGGGGTTCACCCCGCGTTCATTTACGTCCTTCGGCGCCTTCATCTGATCTGCCTAATTTCGGCCTTACCACTCCTCGCACGCCGCCGAATTCAGGACGGCGGCTCCTGGAAGGAACTCCCTCAAGTGAAGCTTCAGCGCATGAACCGGCGGGCCCTCGCTCTCGGTGCTCTCGCCGTCTCCGGCGCCCTGGCCCTCACGGCGTGCGGCTCCGACGACACCGGCGGCAACAGCGGCAGCGACTCCAGCTCCGCCGCCGCCAACAGCAACATCAAGTGCGACGACGCCAAGGGCCAGCTCCAGGCCTCCGGCTCGTCCGCCCAGAAGAACGCCATCGACGCCTGGGTCAAGCAGTACGTCGCCGCCTGCAACGGCGTGCAGATCAACTACAACCCGACCGGTTCCGGCGCCGGCATCACCGCCTTCACGCAGGGCCAGACCGCGTTCGCCGGTTCGGACTCCGCGCTGAAGCCGGACGAGGTCGAGGCCTCGAAGAAGGTCTGCAAGGACGGCCAGGCCATCGACCTGCCGATGGTCGGCGGCCCGATCGCGGTCGGCTTCAACGTCACCGGCGTCGACTCGCTCGTCCTGGACGCGCCGACCATGGCGAAGATCTTCGACAGCAAGATCACCAACTGGAACGACGAGGCGATCAAGAAGCTCAACCCCGACGCCAAGCTGCCCGACCTGAAGATCCAGGCCTTCCACCGCTCGGACGAGTCCGGCACCACGGACAACTTCACCAAGTACCTGAAGGCCGCCGCGCCGGCCGACTGGAAGTACGAGGGCGGCAAGTCCTGGGAGGCCAAGGGCGGCCAGTCCGCGCAGGGCTCCTCCGGCCTGGCCGGCCAGGTGAAGCAGACCCCCGGCGCCATCTCGTACTTCGAGCTGTCCTACGCCAAGGACGGCATCAAGACCGTCGACGTCAAGACCGCGGCCGCCGAGCCGGTCAAGGCCACCGTCGAGAACGCCACCGCCGCCATCGGCGCGGCCAAGGTCGTCGGCACCGGCAAGGACCTGGCGCTGGAGCTGGACTACACCCCGGACGCCGCGGGCGCCTACCCGCTGGTCCTGGTGACGTACGAGATCGTCTGCGACAAGGGCAACAAGGCGGACACCCTGCCCGCCACCAAGTCCTTCCTGAACTACATGGCCTCGGAGGACGGCCAGGGCCTGCTGGCCGACGCCGGCTACGCCCCGATGCCCACCGAGATCATCACCAAGGTCCGCGAGACCGTCTCGGGCCTGAGCTGACCCGAGTGCGGTCCGGTCTCCACGCGGAGCCGACGGCGTCCCCTCCCGGGACCGACAGCGCCCCCCGCCGAAGACCGGACCGCACCGTCCGGTGCACCGCCGCCAGGAGCCCCCGACCGGGGCTCCGCCCGAGCCGCCGACCACGGCGGCTCCGCAGACCGGAGAACCCGATGGACATAACAACGGACACCCAGAAGCCGGCCCCTTCCCGCCCACCCCAGCCGCCCGCCGCCAAGGACACGCGCGCCGGCCGCGGCGTCGCCCGCCCCGGCGACCGGATCTTCGTCGGGCTCTCCCGCGGGTCCGGCATCCTCGTGCTGGTCATCATGGCCGCCATCGCGGCCTTCCTCACCTACCGCGCCGTCCTCGCCATCGGCGAGGACGAGGCGAACTTCTTCACCAGCTTCGAATGGAACCCGACCGGCAGCCCGCCGGAGTTCGGCATCGCGGTCCTGGCCTACGGCACCGTCGTGTCGTCGATCATCGCCATGGCCATCGCCGTCCCGGTCTCGGTCGGCATCGCGCTGTTCATCACGCACTACGCCCCGCGCAAGCTCGGCGGCCTGATCGGCTACGTGATCGACCTGCTCGCCGCCGTGCCCTCGATCGTCTACGGCCTGTGGGGCGCGCTCGTCCTGGTGCCGCACCTGAACGGCCTCTACGGCTGGCTCGACGCGTACCTCGGCTGGACCGGGATCTTCGAGTGGAACGGCGGCGCGGGACGCTCGCTGCTCACCGTGGGCATCCTGCTGGCGATCATGATCCTGCCGATCATCACCAACGTCAGCCGTGAGGTCTTCCGGCAGGTCCCGCGCATGCACGAGGAGGCCGCCCTGGCCCTCGGCGCCACGCGCTGGGAGGTCATCCGGATGTCGGTGCTGCCCTTCGGCCGCTCCGGCGTCATCTCCGCCTCGATGCTCGGCCTCGGGCGCGCGCTCGGCGAGACGATGGCCGTGGCCATGGTGCTCTCCCCGACCTTCGACATCACCCCGAGCCTGCTCGACCCGGGCGGCGGCACCTTCGCCCAGAACATCGCCAGCAAGTTCAACGAGGCCACCCAGATGGGCCGCGACGCCCTGATCGCCTCCGGTCTGGTCCTGTTCGTCATCACCCTGCTGGTCAACGGCGGCGCCCGCATGATCATCGCCCGCCGCAAGGAGTACTCGGGGGCCAACGCATGAGCCACGCAACCCTGACCCCCGCCCCCAAGAACCGCAGCTCCCTGCGCGCCGCCACCCTGCCCAAGTGGTTCCCCTGGGCGGTCGCGGCCGGCTCGGTCCTCCTCGGCCTCGGCATCAGCGCCGCCGCCGGCCTGAACAGCAGCATCCAGTGGGCCCTGATCGCCGCGGTCCTCTTCGTCGCCGGGTCGTACGGCATCTCGGCGCGCGTCGAGGGCGGCCGGCAGGCCAAGGACCGGGTCGCGACCAGCATGGTCTGGGTCGCCTTCCTGCTGGCCCTGATCCCGCTGCTCTCCCTGATCTGGGAGACCGTGAAGCAGGGCGTGAAGGTCCTCGACGGCTACTTCCTGACCCACTCGATGGGCGTGGTCGGCGACAGCGAGCCCGGCGGCGGCATCTACCACGCCATCCTCGGCACCCTGGAGCAGGTCGGCCTCGCCACGCTGTTCTCCGTGCCGGTCGGCGTGCTCACCGCGATCTACCTGGTCGAGTACGGCCGCGGCCGGCTCGCCAAGGCCGTCACCTTCTTCGTGGACGTCATGACGGGCATCCCGTCGATCGTCGCGGGCCTGTTCGTGCTCAGCCTGTGGGTGCTGATCCTGGACATGGGACCGTCCGGCGTCGCGGGCTCCTTCGCCCTGTGCATCCTGATGATCCCGGTGGTCGTCCGCTCCACCGAGGAGATGCTGAAGCTCGTCCCGAACGAGCTGCGCGAGGCGTCCCTCGCCCTGGGCGTGCCGAAGTGGCGCACGATCCTCAAGGTGGTCCTGCCGACCTCGGTCGGCGGCATCGTCACCGGCGTCATGCTGGCCGTCGCCCGCATCACCGGCGAGACGGCCCCCGTGCTGCTGCTGGTCTGGGGCACCGACTTCATCAACGCGAATCCCTTCCAGGACCCGCAGGAGTCGCTGCCGATGTACATCTACCTGCAGTACGGCGCGGGCTCCGACGCGGCCTACGACCGTGCCTGGGCGGCGGCCCTGACGCTGATCGCCTTCATCATGATCCTCAACCTCGCGGCCCGCGGCATCGCCCGCTGGAAGGCCCCGAAGACCGGTCGCTGACGCGACCCCGCAGAAGCACCGTCCGCGACCGGACCCGAAAGAAGCAGTGATACCCATGGCCAAGCGCATAGATGTCAGCGGCCTCAACGCCTACTACAGCTCCTTCCTGGCCATCGAGGACATCTCGATGACCGTCGAACCCCGCTCCGTGACGGCCTTCATCGGCCCCTCCGGCTGCGGCAAGTCCACCTTCCTGCGCACGCTCAACCGCATGCACGAGGTCACCCCGGGCGGCCGCGTCGACGGCAAGGTGATGCTCGACGACGAGAACCTCTACGGCGCGGGCATCGACCCGGTGGCCGTGCGCCGCGAGGTCGGCATGGTCTTCCAGCGCCCGAACCCCTTCCCGACGATGTCGGTGTACGACAACGTGGCGGCGGGCCTGCGCCTGAACGGCAAGTACAAGAAGTCCCAGCTGGACGACGTCGTCGAGAAGTCGCTGCGCGGCGCCAACCTCTGGAACGAGGTCAAGGACCGCCTGAACAAGCCGGGCTCCGGCCTCTCCGGCGGCCAGCAGCAGCGCCTGTGCATCGCGCGGGCGATCGCGGTCGAGCCGAACGTGCTCCTGATGGACGAGCCCTGCTCCGCCCTGGACCCGATCTCCACCCTGGCGATCGAGGACCTGATCGGCGAGCTGAAGGAGCGCTTCACGATCGTCATCGTGACGCACAACATGCAGCAGGCGGCGCGCGTCTCGGACCGTACGGCGTTCTTCAACCTGGCGGCGGTCGGCCAGCCCGGCAAGCTGATCGAGATCGACGAGACGGAGCGGATCTTCTCCAACCCGTCGGTCCAGGCCACGGAGGACTACATCTCCGGCCGCTTCGGCTAGACCGGCCCCGCCCCACCGAAACCCCTCGCGGTGCTGCATGGCGGTGCCACCGCGAGGAGCACAAGGGCCCGCCCCCGAAACCGGGGGCGGGCCCATCGCCGTACTGCGGCGCCTGCCGCGGAAACGCGCTACAGAACCGCCAGGTTCACGATCCAGAACGACACCGCGGCCACCACCGCGGCGGCGGGCATCGTGATGAACCACCCCATGATGATGTTCTTCGCGACCCCCCACCGCACGGCGTTGACCCGCTTCGTCGCCCCCACGCCCATGATCGCGGAGGTGATCACGTGCGTCGTGGAGATCGGCGCGTGGAAGATGAAGGCCGACCCGAACATGATCGAGGCGCCCGTCGTCTCCGCGGCGAACCCCTGCGGCGGGTCCAGCTCGATGATCTTCCGGCCCAGCGTCCGCATGATCCGCCAGCCACCGGCGTACGTCCCCGCGGACAGCATCAGCGCGCAGGCGAGCTTCACCCACACCGGGATCGGGTCGCCGTAGTCCTCGACGTCGGCGATGACCAGTGCCATCACCACGATGCCCATCGTCTTCTGCGCGTCCTGCAGGCCGTGCCCCAGCGCCATGCCCGCCGCCGACACGGTCTGCGCGATGCGGAAGCCGCGCTTCGCCTTGTGCGGATTGGCCCGCCGGAAGATCCACATGATCGCGGTCATCACCAGGTAACCGGCGAGCAGGCCGATCACCGGCGACACGAACATGGGGATGACGATCTTGTCGACGACCCCGTGCCAGTACACGGTCGTGCTCCCGGCCAGCGCCGCGCCGACCATGCCGCCGAACAGCGCGTGCGAGGAGGACGAGGGAAGCCCGAAGTACCAGGTGATGAGGTTCCAGACGATGGCGCCCACGAGCGCCGCGAAGAGGATGCCCATCCCCTTCGAACCCTCGGGGGTCTCGATGACCCCCTCACTGACGGTCTTGGCGACCCCGGATCCCATGAACGCGCCGGCCAGGTTCATCACCGCGGCCATGGCGAGCGCCGCCCGCGGCGTCAGCGCGCGCGTCGACACGGAGGTGGCGATCGCGTTGGCCGAATCGTGGAAACCGTTGGTGTAGGTAAAGAAGAGCGCGACCCCGATGGTCACGACCAGAGCAAAGGTGTCCATGAAGGGGTCAGGACTCCTTGACGGCGATGGTCTCCACCGTGTTCGCCACGTGCTCGAACGCGTCGGCCGCTTCCTCCAGCACGTCCACGATCTGCTTCAGCTTCAGCACCTCGATGGCCTCGTACTTGCCGTTGAAGAGGTGCGCGAGCAGCTTGCGGTGGATCTGGTCGGCCTGGTTCTCCAGGCGGTTGACCTCGATCCAGTACTCGGTGAGGTTGTCCATGGTGCGCAGGTTCGGCATGGCCTCGGCGGTCAGCTCGGCGGCCCGCGCCAGCACCTCGATCTGCTGCTCGACGCCCTTGGGCAGTTCCTCGACGTTGTAGAGGACGACCAGGTCGACGGCCTCCTCCATGAAGTCCATGATGTCGTCGAGGGAGGAGGCGAGGTTGTAGATGTCCTCGCGGTCGAAGGGCGTGATGAACGAGGAGTTCAGCTGGTGGAAGATCGCGTGCGTGGCGTCGTCACCCGCGTGTTCGGCGGCCCGCATACGCTCTGCGATCTCGGCCCGGGCGGATGCGTCCGCCCCGAGCAGTTCCATCAGGAGCTTGGAGCCCGTGACGATGTTGTCCGCGGAGGCGGCGAACATGTCGTAGAAGCTCGTCTCCCTGGGGGTCAGACGAAAGCGCACGTGGGGTCCTCGGGGTGCATGGGTTTCGGTCAGGCTGATGCTAGGCGCATCATCCGGCCACTGCTAACGGGCCGTCCCCCAGTGTCGCCCATCAGGCAGAGTGATGAGCAGGGGGGCGACACCGGGCGTTCCGGCAAAGGCCCCCTACCCGGGAAAGTTCGTTACCATATACCCACCAGGGGTATATGTCCGCTATTGGAGGACGCGATGACGACCACCGAGGCCGGCGCGGGTGCGCCCTCCCCCGCCGTGGACGAGGCGGCACACCAGGCCGAGACGGACGGCACGGACATCGTGACCGACCACGACCGCGGCATCCACGGCTACCACAAACAGAAGGACGAGCACCTCAAACGCCTGCGCCGCATCGAGGGCCAGATCCGCGGCCTGCAGCGGATGGTCGACGAGGACGTCTACTGCATCGACATACTGACCCAGGTCTCCGCCTCCACGAAGGCCCTGCAGTCCTTCGCGCTGCAACTGCTGGAGGAGCACCTGCGCCACTGCGTCGCCGACGCGGCCCTCAAGGGCGGCACCGAGATCGACGCGAAGGTGGAAGAGGCGACGAAGGCCATCGGCAGGCTACTGCGCACGTGAGCGCTCCTCGGCGACGCGCAGCACCTCGTCGATGCTCTCCAGGCTGAGCCGCTCCCGGGCGGCCGACGCCGCGATGATCAGCTCGCCGCACAGCTCGATCTCGGCGAGGGCCACGTGGTCCTGAACCGCCGTACCGCCGACCGGAGCCACACGCGTCACCTCGTCTCTGCCGTCACCGACTTCCTAGAGTAGGGAGCGGCCTACGCACCGCGCATGGCACGGAAGGGCTAGTTCTTGCCGTCCACGCCCCGCTCGCCGGGCTCGGCGGCGATCCTGCCGGCGTAGATGTCCTCGTCCTCGGGCAACCGTACGCGCACGGCGGCGCCGAAGTCGTAGAGCAGCGTCGTCGAGGCGACGTCCACGGTGCCGGTGCCGTCCTCCTGCCCGTTGGCGAAGCTGAAGCGGTGCCGGACCTTGCGGATGCGGCCCTCGTCGTCGAGGTAGGCGTCGAACGGCACCTCGGCGGTGGCGAACCCCTCGGCCGCCGCGGCCAGCGCCTTCCTGTTGCCCTCCGAGGCACCGCGCGCCGCCCGCGCCAGATCGGCGGTCCCCCGGTAGTGCCGCACCGCGGTACCGGCGACCTCCGTGCGCTCCACGAACGTCGCCGTCCGCGTCCCCCGCAGCACCTCGGCGGCGGCGAACGGATCCGTCGCCCCGCCGGTCACCAGGTTCCCGTCGGACAGCGAGTCGGTCTCCACCCGCACCCACTTGTCGTCGGGGACACCGGCGCCCCGGTT
The DNA here is from genome assembly GCF_042730645.1 of Streptomyces sp. NPDC059906. Classification (NCBI taxonomy): domain Bacteria; kingdom Bacillati; phylum Actinomycetota; class Actinomycetes; order Kitasatosporales; family Streptomycetaceae; genus Streptomyces; species Streptomyces sp. NPDC059906. Next base: position 23,036 of record NZ_JBHWKU010000007.1, on the reverse strand, counting down.
CTTCATGAACAGGGCACCCGGAGCGAGCAGCTCGGTGATCGGCCGGTGCTCACTCGTCCCCGCCGGGTCCTGGGGCAGCCGCACCTTCAACTGCCCGAGCCGCTCCTCGAAGTCGTACACGCCCTCGCCCCGGATGGTCACCCGCGTCCCGCCGCTGGCCATCTGCATCGCGGTACGCGCCTTGGCGCTCCCGGCGGCCACCAGCCGGTCGGCGGCCCGGTGCAGCACGGCGACCGGATCGCCGCCGCCCGCTCCCTGGACGGAGGCCCCCTGCCCGGAACCGGAACACCCGGCAACGGCCAGACAGACGCAGACCGCACCGCCGGCGAGGGCGAGGCCGCCGCCCGCCCGCCCACTCCGCAGCTCCCGCTCCCGCTCCCGCCCGACCATCGCCACCTGCCATCCCAAGCCGTACGCCCGTTCCGGACCCCCTGCCGTCCCGCTTAACGAGGGGCAGGCAACCCCGGTAACGTTGTGGGCGTGGCGCAGCAGGACGGTCTCGAAGCCCCCGGGGACGCCCCGGAACACCTCACGACAACGGTCGAACAAGGCCCCTTCTGCCTGGCCCGCTGCACCTGCGGCTGGCGAGGCCCGGCCCGAAGAGCCAGAAGCCAGGCCCGCACAGACGCCGAAACCCACACCCTCACGTAGCCCCCTGGTAGCTGCGGGCCATCGTGCCCGCCCCCGTAGCTGCGGGCAGTCGCACCCCGGCCCCCCATAACTGCGGGCAGTCGTGCCCCTCCCCCCCCATAGCTGCGGGCAGTCGCACCCCGACCCCCATAGCTGCGGGCAGTCGTGCCCCTCCGCCCCCCCCATAGCTGCGGGCAGTCGTGCCGCTGGGGCGGCACGGGTGGGCGCAGGCGGCACCCGCCCAGCGCCGGCCAGCGCCCCCACCCCCGCGACGCCCCCAACGCCGTACACCTGTACACCCACCGCACCCCGGGAACCCACACCCCCACACCCCCCGTCTCCCTCCACGACCCCCCACGGGACGCGGAGGCGACATGCACCGACGCACATTCCTCACCACCACCACAGCCACCGCCCTGGCGGCAACGACAGCCGCCTGCACGGGCAAGGACCGACCCCCCGACACCGACGCCAAAGGCCCCGCACCCGGAACACGCACCGCACTCACCTCCGCCGGCAGCACCACCCGCACCCCCACCTCCACCCCCACTTCCACCCCCACCTCCACCGCCAAGGCCCCCGCCACCTGGACCGCCCTCGCCAAGTCCCTGGACGGCCCCCTGGTCCGCCCCGGCGACCCCACCTGGAAAACGGCCCACCAGCTCTACAACACCCGCTTCGACACCCTGAAACCCACCGCCGTCGCCTACGCCGCCCACCCCGACGACATCCGCACCGCCCTCTCCTACGCCCGCGCCCACCACCTCCCCGTCGCGATCCGCAACGGCGGCCACTCCTACGCCGGCTGGTCCTCCGGCGACGGCCGCCTGATCATCGACGTCTCCAAACTCAACCGCGTCCGCGCCGCCGCCGGCGAGGCGGTCGTCGGCGCCGGCGCCAAACTGATCGACGTCTACCGCGCCCTCGCCGCGAAGGGCGTGACCGTCCCGGCCGGCTCCTGCCCCACCGTCGGCATCTCCGGCCTCACCCTCGGCGGCGGCCACGGCGTCGTCTCCCGTGCCTACGGCCTGACCTGCGACAGCCTCACCCGGGCCACCCTGATCACCGCGGACGGCAAGGAGATCACCGCCGACGCGACAGGCGAGCACAAGGACCTCTTCTGGGCCCTGCGCGGCGCGGGCAACGGCAACTTCGGCATCGTCACGGAGTTCCGCTTCCGCACCCACCCCGCACCCCGCGCGGTGTCCGCGTACCTCTCCTGGCCCTGGCGACAGGCTGCCGCGGTCGTCCGCGCCTGGCAGGAGTGGGGCCCGGACCAGCCCGACGAGATCTGGTCCTCCCTCCACCTGGCCGCCGCCCCCGGCCGCACCCCCACCGTCTCGGTCGCCGCCTTCTCCCTCGGCACCCACGGCGAACTCCAGAACGCCGTGGACCGGCTCGCCGACCGCGTCGGCGCCTCCGCGAGCCACGTCTCCCTCAAGCGCCGTACGTACCAGGAGTCGATGGAGATGTACGCGGGCTGCTCGTCCTTCCCGACCGACGCCCGCTGCCATCTCCCGGGCTCCGCCCCCGGCCACTCACCGCAGGGCTCGCTCGGCCGCGAGACGTACGCGGCCCGCTCGGACTTCTTCGACCGCTCGCTCCCGCCGGCCGGCGTCAAGGCCCTGCTCTCCCGGCTCACCCCGGTGCACGGCGGCGCCGGCAGCGTCGCGTTCACGGCGCTCGGCGGAGCGGTGAACCGCGTCTCACCTACGGCCACCGCGTTCGTGCACCGGCGCTCCCGGATGCTGGCCCAGTACATCGCGTCGTGGCGCCCGGGTACGAGCGGCAGGGCGGCCCGGTCCTGGCTGGATTCCGCCCATGCCGCGATGCGCCCGTACGCCTCGGGGGCGGCCTACCAGAACTACCCGGACCCGGCCCTGAAGGACTGGCGGCGGGCCTACTACTCAGACGCGGCCCCGCGCCTGGCGCGTCTGAAGCACCAGTACGACCCGGACCGCGTCTTCACCTTCCCCCAGGCGCTGTGAGCGTCAGGCGGCGAGGTCCCGCTCGCCCGACGCCTCGGAGGCGCTCTCCTTGCGCGCCCCGGGGATCACGGCACCGCGTCCGGCGGCACCGGACCGGCCTCGCGCGCTGACCAGCCACCCCACCCGGGGCGAGCGCTCGACGGCCCGGGTCAGCGGCGTCAGCAGGGCCATGGCCACCGGCGACAGCAGCAGCGCGACCGCCGTACCGAGGGCGAAGCCGCCCACGACGTCGGTCGGGTAGTGGACACCCATGTAGACCCGGGCGAAGCCGCCGAACAGCGCGAGCACGATCGCGGCGATCCCGAACTTCCGGTTGGCGACGAACAGTCCGACCGCCAGGGCCATGCAGAGCGTGGCGTGGTCGCTCACGAACGAGAAGTCGTTCTTCCCCTCCACGAGCACTTCGAGACCGTCATGGGACTTGAAGGGACGGGGCCGCTCCACGAAACCCCGTATCGGCACGTTGACCAGCACCGCGACGCCTGCCGCGAGCGGCGCCCACACCAGGGCCGCCACGTTGGGGGCCGCGTCCTCGCCGCCCCGACGCCGCACACCCCACCAGCACCACAGCACCAGCAGCACGATCGCGAAGAGCAGTCCGTACTCACCGACGAACTCCATGACCCGGTCGAACCAGTGCGGCGCGTCCTTGGCCAGGCCGTTGATGTCGTAGAGCAGCTCGACGTCGGGGTTCGACCCGGATTCGGCGAGTCCAGCCATGGTGCTGCGGCCCCTTCGTCATGTCCTCCGGCGCGCCGAGCGCACGCCTCTTCTGCCACCCCCGTGGTCAGCCGTACGTCAACAGGAACGCACGGTCCCCGTTGATACGTTCCACACTCCACTGAATGATCACGCAGACGTTATCGAAGAGAAACACGTCGTCGCAGCTCAGGGCAGGGTTTCACGCTGGGTTCACACCCTCCCATTCACACCGTGGTGGGCAGCGCTTTCGCGCCATCCTCGGTCACCCGGGTGGCCCCGAAGTAGTCGGGGGTGTCGATCGGATCGAACCGAATGACCGCGCCCGTCCGCGGCGCGTCGATCATGTACCCGCCACCCACGTAGATCCCCACGTGCCGGATGGCCCGCGAGTTGGTGAGGTCGTCCGAGAAGAACACCAGGTCCCCCGGCAGCAGTTCGTCCCGCCCCGGATGGGGCCCCGCGTTGTACTGGTCGTTGGCGACCCGCGGCAGCTTGATCCCCACACTCTCGTACGCCGCCTTGGTCAGCCCCGAACAGTCGAACCGCCCGCCCTGCTCGGGCGTCCCGTTCCCACCCCACAGATACGGCGTCCCGAGCTTCTTCTGCGCGTAGGCGATGGCGCCGGCGGCCTGCTCGGACGGATCGACCCGGGTGGTGGGCGCGGCGAAGCTCTTCTCCAGCGTGGTGATGGTCTTGACGTAGTTCCTGGTTTCCTCGTACGGGGGCACGCCCTGATACCTGATCACCGCGTCGGGACCCGCGTTGTAGGAGGCCAGCATGTTCTCGGTCGGATCGCCCGGCACGCTCTTCACGTAGGAGGCGAGGGAGCAGTCGTACGAAGCGGCCGACGGGATCGCGTCCTCGGGATCCCACACGTCCCGGTCGCCGTCCCCGTCGCCGTCGACACCGTGGACGGCCCACGTGCCGGGAATGAACTGCGCTATCCCCTGCGCCGTCGCCGCGCTTCGGGCCTTCGGGTCGAACCCGCTCTCCTGGTACAACTGGGCGGCGAGCAGCGCGGGGTTGATGGCCGGGCAGAGATTGCCCCACTTCTGCACGATCGGCTGGTACACCGCGGGCACGCTCCCCTTGGCGAGCTTCTTGGCCCCGCCGCCCGCTCCGCCGCCGGCCAGGTTCCCGGCGACAAGGTAGACACCCACGACGAGCAGCATCACGAAGCCCATCCCCAGGGCAACCGCGACACCGGCACCGACCCACATCTTGCGCATGGTCCAACCATCCCCCATGCGCACGCTGTTCAGTGACGTTTACCAGCCATGTCGCGCCGAGTCAGCCGGTCGCGGGGCGCGCCGGGGGGAGCGGGGGGTACGGCGGATACGGGGGCGGCGGAGGCGTCCGCGGCCCGGTTGCGACCGTGCCGGGCGGCGGCGGGGGCTCGGCAGGAGACCTGGTCGGCTGCCGCGGCCTTGTCTGCGCCGGAGCCGGGGGCGGAGGCGGCGGCCCCGGTGGCGCTGGCGGGGGCACCGCGATCCCCGGCGACAGGTGCACTCCGGCGCGCATACCGGCGATCGTCGCCTCCCGGCGGCGGCACGCGTCCGGAGCGTCGTCACGTTCGTACACACGCTGGAAGCTGAGGCCCGGGAGTCGCTGGACGTCAAGCAGCCGATAGCCGAGCGTGTAGGCGATCTCGTCGGCCCGGCGGCCTTGCGCCGCGGTCAGGCGTCCGGGCGGCAGCACGACACGGGCGCGGCCGTCGAAGTGCGCGCGAATGGCGTCGTCCTCCACCTGCCGTCTCCCTCCCAGCACGTGACCGCGCATCAGCCTGATGGCCACCGATACACCCGTCTTCGGGGCAGTCAGCCCCTCGCCATGGACTTTCAGGATCGACTCGTCAGCGCTCCTCCCGCCCCTCGGACGCGTCGTGGCCTCGTTCTTCCCGTCACGTCCCGAGCTGAGATCAGGCGGGAATAGGATCATTGGAGGACCAGAACTTCGACCGGATGTTCGGAGCCGGAACCTCTTGCTGTGAGTAGTCCGGACTGCCGGGCTTGCCAGCCGGATCGGACACTTCGGATTTCTCCACACACGGCGTAGTAACACTGAAGTGGGTCTGACCACGAGCACCGACAAGTACCTGCAACTGGAACTCGTTCTTGGTTTTGAAGTTGGCGGCAAGCCCGTTCGCACTGACGTCGACCAGTTCGTAGCCCTGGCTCTTCCAATATCGCTCTACCACACCAAGAAATGCTGCACGTCGCTCCCCCGAAATAATTGTCATAACCGTCCGGTCGCGATCCACGTAGCAATCGGCTGGCACAGTATAGGTAGGCGTCCATTGAACGGCGGGCTTGATAGCAGCGAACGTCCTGTCGAGGATGTCGTCAGCACGATCGGCTGCCTCTTGCATGTTCATCATGACCTCCTGCTCACTGCGAGAGGAATCAGACCTGGATCGCCCACATCCAGCAAGTAACAAGGCAGTCACCACAGTGGCCAGAACTCTTCTTGTCATCGGGGCTTCTCCCTCGAAACAAGCCCAGGTTCACCGGTCACGATGGCGGCAATGTTCCTCGCAGACACCTGATCCTTCCCTTGTTCCGGGTTGAAGTAGTTCGAATGCGCATCAAGCGTCATATCTGAATTCCAGACGTCTGGAAGCGAGACGAGAGTGGGGCCGGACAACGTCTTAAACCTGTTCGCGCCGAACTCCCCGCTCGCAGGGTCCTTGCCGAACCAGAGATCATTATCGTCAGAATCGCTCACACTACCACCAGCACCGGAACCGATGAGCGCACCAGGTAGGCCACCGGCAATTAACCCGATGCCAGCACCTACGAGCGCGATCCAACCACCAGAATGGCCAGACTGAGAATAAACCCTTTTGCGTCATACTTCAGCTCGAAGGATTCCGCACTCTGTCACCCATTCGGACGCCCCTTGGTGTCGCTTAAAATCCGGATGGCTGGGCGGAAGACTTGGTCCTGGTTCTCAGCCTGATGACGGCGAAGGGGGAGGCTCACTGGATGACCAGAAGGCGTCTTCCACGTTGGGCCTCGGAATTGCTTCCCCGTAGTAGCTGTGACCGTACGCCCTCGCCTTCAGCGGGTCGACACTCGATTCTTTGACACAAGAGGTTTGAACGTCCAGGAAGAACTGGCCCTCTCCGCCGACGATCAAGCTCATTCGGAGCAGGCCGTCACTGCTCTCGGCGTAGACCTCGGGGAAATCAGTATTCGGGTTGACGTCGGTGATCTTATGCCCGTTCTTCTTCCAGTGGCGCTCGATTATGCCAAGCAGGGCCCCCCTCCTCTCCTTCGAAACCCTCGTCATGACAACCGCGCGGCGTGTGACGTCTCCCATTCCGGTCGAGTCGCCACCGCAACTGCCGTGGTCCGAAGCATCATGAGTCCACTCGACGGGAGGCTTCACCGCCGAGAGAGTCTCGTAGAGCAGTGCGTCGGCCTTGTCTGCCGCCTCCTGCATGCTCACGTTCATGCCCCTTCGCGCACTTTCTGAATCCACATTCTCTCCGCCGCAGCTCGCGACAGCGAGAAGTGTGAGCGCGATTCCGACCACTCGAATTGGAAGCACTTTCATCGCGACTCTTCTGTCGTGACCAGATCTGCTCTCCCAGCGGACGATTTTGGCGATACTGTTGGCAGCAGACCCTCAGAGGGCAGCGTCACTCGACCAGAATGTCGACTTCACATTCGGCGCGGGCAGGTTCTGTTTCGAGTAGTCGGGGCCGCTCGGTTTGCTGGTCGGCTGAGCAACTTCGGACTTCTCCACACACGGCGTGGTGACGCTGAGGTGAGCTTGACCGTTTGGCCCGATCAGGACTTCGATCTGGAATCCGTCCTGCGTCTTGAAGTGGGCGACAAGCCCGTTCTGACTCGTCGCAACGAGGCTGTACCCCTTACTCTTCCAATGGCGTTCCAGTACACCAAGGAAGCTGCCGCGCCGTTCGGTGGAGATGATAGTCATTACGGCGCGATCGCGATCCACATAGCAGTCACCCGGCATCGAGTACCGATGAGTCCATTGCACGGGAGGCTTGATGGCCGTAAAGGTCTCGTCCAGAATCTTGTCCGCCCTGTCTGCAGCGTCTTGCAGGTTCATCTTCGATTGACCTTCTTTGCTCGAGGATGAGGAACCTGTCGTGCCGCATCCAGAAAGAAGCAGCGCCAACAAGACCACTGCAACCCTCTTCTTCATCGCGGCGTCTCCCTTATGACGTATTCCGGATACCCTGCGACAATGGCAGCGATATTTTGCGCGGAGACCTTGTCCTTCCCATCTTCTGGAGTGAAGTAATTGCTATGAGCTTCAATATCAAACTTCGAATCCAACACATCAGGAAAGGAAGGCTGAATCAGCTCTGGTCCCGGCATAGTCTCAAACCTGTTGGCACCGAACGCCTTACTTGCCGGATCCTTTCCAAACCAGATGTCGTCGTCACCCTGGTCGGCAACCTCTCCTCCTATATACGCTCCAGCCAGCCCTCCCCCAAAGAATCCCACAGTTCCCGCCAGAGCTTCATTTTTCGAAGGGAGCTTGGTGACGATGTCATTCTCCGCCGCCCCCACCCAGACGTGATTCTTTCCCACACCAAGTTCCTCCGCCGCGTCAACGCCAACGCCGGGACTTCCGACAAGAATTACGTCGTCAGCGCCTGGGATTCCTCCTGCCTCCTGCGTGGCGGCCCCTACCAGTCGGGAACCATAGGAGTGCCCGATAGCAGTCACATGAGTGTCAGAGTTCTCATTGGTTGCCGAAATTCCATCCATGAAGCTGTTGTAGGCAGGGGCGCCGCGTTCAGCGTCGGCGACGGTCATTACATCAATCGATTGAGGGGCATCGTAGCCGAGCCATACGATCGCGGATGAGGAAGCATCGAATTTCTGAGCACCCATAGCCGTATAGTAGGCGCGTTTCACCGTACCATCGGCAAACTCGGAGTCGAGCTTGGTACCCAAGCCTGGCACATAAGCTGCCACATTCTTTGAGGTGTCGGGATTCCCATAGGCTACGATCGCCCTCCCGCTTCCCTCGAGCCCAACGCCGAGAAGATACATCGGCGGAACGCTGGTCTTCTCCAGCTTCTCCTGGATCTTCTCCAGGCCGCCCAGCTTGGCTTGAGACGCCTCGTCATGCCGACCCTCGAGTGAGGCGATGAGCAGGGGCAGACTTTCGCGATTTGCCTCATCTCGTACCAGGGAAGGAATGCCATCCAGATTTCCGATTAGTTCGGGGAACGCAATCCTGTATTCCTCGCGTTGTTCGTCGGTGAGGCTGTCCCACCACTCTTTCCGGTCTGCGGGAGACTTGTCCAACGGGACGGTGTCTCGAAGGTATTCACTCGCGGCCGAGCTGACAGCACCGACGTCGGCCGCCACGTCCGCCCACGTCTTCGAGCTGACGCCCAGCCCCGGCGCCGCCTTGAGCCTCCCCAACGCCTCGCTGTAGCGCTTGTCGATCTCCGTTGCTTCGCGCAGGGCGTGGGCGATGCGGTCGGCGATGTCCTGAGCCTTGGCGTGGTGCGGGTTGCCGTGGTGGATGTCGATGCCGCTGGTTCCCGCGTCGGGTGAGTACAACCCGTTGGCGCCAGGGCTGTGCAGGGCCCTGTTGCCGGGGCCCAGCATGCCGTTGTTGCCGACGGCCGTACCGCCAGGAACCTCGCCTCCGGTCGCCTTGTTCTCACCGCCGGCGGGAAACGTGACGTCCCCAGCCGCGCTGACCGGGTATCCCAATGCCGCCGCCTCGTCCAAGGCCTCGATCAACCGGCGGCGAGGGGAGGCGATCTCGGAGGAGAAGCCGTTGAGCGACCCGCTGACCAGGCCACACTCGACCTGGGTGTAGTGAAGGTTCTCCGAGAGCTTCTTCAGCTGCTTCTGTGCCGCGTCAGCGGCCTTTCCCTCATTGGCCTCGTCCATGGCTTTGGTGATCTGCTTGCCGACGCGTTCCCCGGCCGCGTCGGCCACATCGCTCACCGCGCGGTACCCGTCCGCGGCTTCCGCGTACTCGGCCGGCTTGATCGCCTTGAGAGTGCTGAGGTCCATACCGGATCACCGACCGCTGTCGTGAGCGGCAGACGCTGCCTTGGAACCGACACTCAGTGCGGCGATCTCAGCCTTGATCGCCTCGTCGGTCCTCAGCTGGTCGTTTCCCGTCTTCTCCAGCACACCGGCGAGCCCGTCGCACCACTCGTCGATGTCCTTCACCCGACGGGCCCACGAGTCGAACACCCCCTGCTGCGCCGCGGCGGTCAGAATCGCGGAGCCCTTGTCGAGACCGGTCTGGGCCTCCTCCAGCTTCGTCAACGCCTTACCCAAGTTGGTCCGCAGCTCGCCAAGGCCCTCCCCGGCCCTGGACCACGCGGCCTTGTCCGACCTCAGCCTGCCCGACGGAGGCCCATAGGTGGCACCCGCACCCGTACCGCCCCGGTCCCCCGGCAACTGATTGAGCTGCATGTGTGCAGACTGTCGCTCAGCCGCCGCCGCAGCCTTGAGCTGCTCCCACTCCTCCCACGCCATGCGTGACCCCTCCCCGTCATCATCATGGGCACCGGCGGCGGACTGGAACGTGTGGCCGTCACGCTGCGGTGATCAGTAGGGACGGTAGCGACCGATCACCAATTGCCCCATCCGTATCGGACATCACGGCGAATGAGTATCCGTACTCAGACGAGAACCGGCCACTGTCCGCAACAGGCGTTCACCTGCGGCTCCTATGCACCAGAAGGCCATCGCTGGGGAGCATGAGTGCCTGTTGCACGCCCGTCAGTTCGGCGCCCGCAACCCACGGTCCCCGTGCAGGGGCCGCCGGTGCCGAACTCGACGTCCAGTGGCACGGGGAGGCGCACAACCTCTCCGAACTTCCCGGGCGACACCTCCTGGTAGACGCCGTTGTCGGGTCGGCTGTGCAGAGCCCACGTGCCGTTTCTGGGATCGATGACGAGGAGCAGCGGAACGCGGCCGACCGCGTACCAGTCGGCCTTGTCCCTGATGCCACGCGCCCTCTCCGATGCGGAGACGACCTCGACGGCCTGCGCCGCGTCCTGCGGGTCGGCCAGCCAGCTGTCGTCCTCCTCCCACTCGGTGGGCAGTACGACGAGGTCGGGCGTCACATAGTCGTCCGGGTCTCCGGGAAGAGCGATGGAGGACACCTCGTAGGCATCCAGTCCACCGGGAAGACCAGCCGCCTCCAACTGCCTGCGCAAGCGTCTGATCGCTCCCGCGTGCTTCCCACGCGGGGTCGGGGACATCACGATCTTTCCTCCCACGATCTGCGCCCGCAGACCCGTCAGTTCCTCGAGCCTCTCGGCGACCTCACGCAGATTGCCGCCCCCGGGACGGGCGCGGTGCCCGGCACCCGCGCCCGGCTTCTCGGCCATCGCTCGCTGCCTTCGTCCTGCCGCTCCATCGGCGCCGTCTCTGACGCGAGCCATGTCGGTGGGAGGCCCGACATCGTGCTCGGCAGTGCATCCACCGTACGTCTTGAGCCGCTGCCCGGCCCCGACCCTCACGGCCGGTCCTCCCGTCGGCACTCGGCCCACAGCAGCTTGCCGCCCTTCGACGCGCCGAGTTCGCGCAGCACGGAGACGCCGACGGCGTCGGCGCAGGCCCGCACCAGGTGCAGTCCCCGGCCGCCCTCGGCGTCGCCCGGCGGTACGTCGCCGTCGCCGGGCCTGCCCTCCCGGAACCCGGACGGCACCCGCCAGTCGCCGTCCCAGACACCCACCCGCAGCCGCCCGGGCTCGCGCGACAGGATGCGCAGGGCGTACGGGCCTGTGGTGTGCAGGTGGGCGTTTGCGAGCAGCTCGGCGGCCAGCAGTTCGGCGGTCGGGGGCAGCTCACCGAGGCCGTGCGCGGCCAGGGTGGCACGCAGGGTTGTGCGGGCGATCCCCGGTGCGCGTGGATCGTGCGGGAGGTGGAGGGTATAGCCCCAGGACGGGTTTACGGTAGCCATGGAAGTCTCCGATCCGTGCGAGTAGTTGGCTGATGGTCGGGGTGCTCAGTGGCATGCCGGTCCGTCGACCGGTGCGCTTCTGGGCGGGGCGCCAGTTGTAAGGTAGCCACCATCAGATAAGCCCTTAGCTGAATTCCGGAAACTGGCTTAGCTTCCACTCGTGTGGGTGACCAAAGCGCCAAGGAGGCGGCGAGCCCGTGAGAGCGAACCCGACCGGGCGTCAGCTACGACTCGGCGCTGAGCTGCGGAAACTGCGTGAACGCGCAGGCCTGACGTCCACACAGGCCAGTCAACTGCTCGGCGTGAAGCAGAACCAGATCAGCAATACCGAAGCCGGCCGCATGGGTGTGAGCGCGGAGCGCATCCGCGCCCTCGCCTGTCACTACGAATGCCCCGACCGCCCCCTCGTCGACGCCCTCTGCACCATGACGACGGAACGTAAGCGCGGTTGGTGGGAGCAGTATCGGGAGATCCTCCCCGGTGCGCTGCTCGACCTGGCCGAGGTCGAACACCATGCGGTACGCCTCCGCACGGCCATTACCGCGCACATTCCCGGCCTGCTGCAGACAACGGATCACGCCCGCGAGCTCTTTCGCCATGTCGTACCGGACCTCGCACCGCCGGACATCGAGCACCGAGTGTCGTTCCGGATCAAGCGGCAGACCGTCATCTATCGCGACGCACCGACTCCCTATCTCGCCCTCATTCACGAAGCCGCTCTGCTGATGCAGTTCGGAGGCCCGTCGATCGCGCGTCGCCAGCTCCAGCACCTCGTCGACATGAGTGAGCGAGACAACGTCACCATCAGGGTGATCCCGTTCTCCGCCGGAGGCTTCCCGGGCTCCGGCCAGTCGATCTTCTACTCCACCGGTCCGGTTCAGCAGTTGGACACCGTCCACCTGGACCAGTCCCACGGCCCCGTGTTTCTGGACGCCGCAGCCCAGCTCGACAAGTACCGAATCCTGCTGGACCGCACCGAAGCCAAAGCGCTCCCACCGACCAACTCACGGGACCTCATCCACCGCGCCATCCAACACCTGTGAAGGGAACGAGCATGGTCGAGTACGCGTGGCAGAAGTCGTCGTTCTGCGGCGAGGGCGACTCCTGCGTCCATGTCGCCGCAACCCCCGGCGCCGTCCATCTGACCGAAAGCAGCGACCCCACCCGCTCCATACTCACCGTCGCCCCCACCGCCTTCGGCGCCCTGCTCACCGCGCTGAAGTCGGACAGCCGACCGCCGGTCATGGAGGTCACCGTCGCCACGTCCCACGGCGGCACCGTCCGCGTTCATGCCACCGGTGTGCCGGAAGCCGCCGTCACGACCGATCGCCACAAGTGGGAGACCTTCGTGCGCGGCGTGCGCGCGAACCAGTTCGATCACTTCGCCCACTTCGCCTCCTAGGCGCCGTCAACCACGACACCGTCCGCCGCCCCTCACGCTGGGGCGGCGTTTGTGGTCTGCACCGCATTCGTGCATGACCGGGAGAGGGAACGGAGGGGCCGGGGAAACAGGGTTCTACGCCAACCACTGACACCGCATCAGGGCCTAACGACCGAACCACTCCACAGGTTTCGCCTACACATCGTTGCCAGCCACACCCCGTCGTGATACACAGAGTGACGATACGACCACCAACGGCTGTCCCGGAGCCGACTGACCAGTCGGCGCGAGGCGGTGGCAAGCTATTCGTACGAAACCCGCCAATCAATGACGCCAAGTCGACATGCGACGGTGTCATTGTCGGCGACAATGAGGCTTGACCTCTGCATGCCCGCAGAGGGCGCGGAACTACCCAACAGGGGCGGTGACTTACATGCTCTTTGCGGCCGACGAGGGAGACATCAACACCATCATCGGGGGGATCGCTCCGGACTGGGGCCCCTTCGGTGCGCTGGGGACCGAGGCGAAGACGATGGTCCAGGTCGTCATGGCCGTCGCCATTCTGCTCTGCCTCGGCATCGCCATCTGGGGCGCCGCCAAGCAGCGCATCGGTGCCACGGCCCTGAGGGACACCTTCAGCGCCGAGCAGGGCAAGGGCCTCATCATCGCCGGGCTGACGGGCGTGTTCATCATCGGCTCGCTCGGCACCCTCTTCACCATCGTGTACGGGATGGCCGTGTAGCCCCGGCACGCAACCGTTCCTCCCCCTCCATCCCACCCGCCCGTCGTGCCAACCGGCTGAGGTTGCGTTTCCCTGATGTCGAGTCATAACACCGCGCCCGAGCGGGACCCAGCACGGCTACCGTCGTACGTACACGGCCGACCCGACGTCGAGGGGGCGTACGCGGCATGAGTCTCGGAGACGATCACCAGTCGTCCGGCGATTACGGCGGCGCCGGTCAGACGCGGCTCCGGCTGCCCGAGGACGAGGGCGGCCCCCGACGCGGCGGCCGCTCCTCCTCACGCAGCCTTGTCACCGTGGTCGGCGTCGTCGTCCTCCTCATCGCCGCGATCGCCTTCGCGAACCGTGGAGGAAGCGATTCCGCGTCCGGGGAGGACGGGTCCGGGGACAAGCCGAAGACCTCGGCGACGGCACCTTCGGGAACACGTCCGGTGCAGTCGGGCTTCGCCCATGACGCACAGGGGGCACAGAGCGCGGCGGCGAACTACGCGGTGACTCTCGTATCGGCCGACATCTTCAAGCCGGCCCGGCGGGACGAGATCGTGCGGCAGGTCTTCGTGGCTGACAAACAGGCCGCTCTCGCCGAGAAGTTCGACAAGGCCTACAGCCAGGAGTTCCTGAGCACCATCGGCCTGGACAAGAACGGCAACGCCACAGGTGGCAACACCTACGTCTCGCGCACCATGCCGATCGGAACCAAGACCACGCAGTACTCCGACACGACCGCGACCGTGGATGTCTGGTGCACGGGCGTGTTCGGCACAGCGGGTGAAAAGACCACCACCCCCGTCAGCAGCGACTGGTTCACCATGACCCTGCAGCTGCGCTGGGTGGACAGCGACTGGAAGGTCGAATCCTTCTCCCAGAGGGACGGCCCGGCACCGGTGCCGGGCGACAACAAGGCTTCCAGCTCCGACGAGTTGTCCAAGGCCGTCCAGGAGTACGGAGGGTTTACGTATGCCCGCTAACCAGCGTCGCGTACTCAAGGCCGCCGGTGTCTTGACCGCCGCACAGACCCTGCTCGTACTGCTCGCCACGCGTGCCGCCGCCGCTCCGACGCCGACGCCGACCCCGTCGGACGACAACTGCGACCTGATCGTGGGCCCCGCCAAGGACTACTGCGAGCGAGGCGAAGGCGGCGGTTCCGGGGGTGGTGGCGGAGCGCCCGACACGCTCCCCTCCACCCTCGACCCCCTCTCCTCGCTCGCCAAGGGCTGTGCCGACGCCGCCGCCTGGACCGTCGACACGCTCAGTGACGCCGTGAAGAACACCGCCGACGTCGACTTCACGAACGACACGTTCCTCAAGCAGTACGCCGTCGTCTTCGCGGCGTCCGCGTTCCTGACCCTGATCCTCTGGCTGCTCGCGGTGGCCAAGCGTGCCGTCCGCGGCGTCCCGCTCACCACCGCGCTCTCCGAGGCCGTCGGGTTCCTCTGGCTCACCGTCCTGGCGTCGGCCTTCACGCCGCTGATCCTGTACACGGTCGTGTCGGCCACCGACGCCGTCACCGACGTCCTGGCCAAGGGCACCGGGGACCAGACGGACACGTTCTTCGGCACCTTCTCCCAGGCGCTGAAACAGGGCAACGACATCGGCGGCGGCCCGATCATGCTGATCCTGGTGTCCTTCGTGTCGATCATCGCCGCGGGCGTCCTCTACCTGGAGCTGTACCTGCGCGCAGTCCTGCTCTACGTCGGCGCCCTGCTCGGCGTCGTCGTCTACGCCGGCCTGGTCGACAAGAACCTGTGGGGCCACGTCCGCCGCTGGGCCGGCATCATGATCGCCGTGATCATGGTGAAGCCGGTGATCGTCATCGTGCTGGGTCTCGCCGGCGCGCTGACCACGGCGGACGGGCCGGACTCCGTGGCCGCGATCGTGTCCGGCCTCGCCATCATCCTGCTCGCGATCTTCGCCTCGGCGATGATCTACCGCTTCGTCCCCGGCTTCGGCGACGAGATCGCCAACGGCCGCAACAACCGCATCATGCAGGGTGCCGAGGGCAAGGCCGCGGCCGTGATCAGCTCCCCGGCGAACCTGGTCGCGCAGGGCATCAGAACCCACAGCGGCCGCGGCGGCGGTGACGGCGGCGGGCAGTCCTCGTCCTCCGCGGCCGCCCGCCCCTCGAACCCCGCCTCCGGCGGAGTCGCCGCGCACAGCTCGCGCCCCTCGAACGGCGGCGGCGGAAATGTCCCCTCCGCCGCACCCGCACCGCGCTCCGGCAGCCCGGTGAACACACCGCACGCAAGCAACACCCGCAACAGCAAGAGCACAGGAGGTGACGGGCGTTGACGACCGAGTCCCACGTGTCCCATACGGTCACGCCCCGCCGTACGTATCTGATCGGCCGCGCCCGGCCGAACGCGATCGTCGGCCGCAACCGCGAGACCGGTGAGATCGCGCTGATCGTCGTGGGCGCGTTCCTCGGCATGATGTGCGGGCTCCTCGTCCCCGTCCTGACCCTGCGCATCGTGCTGCTCGCCGGCTTCCCGATGCTCGCCCTGGCGGCGGTCTACGTGCCGTACAACCACCGCACGTTCTACCGGTGGTTCGAGATCAACCGCAGCTACAAGCGCACCCTCCGCAGGGGCACCACGTACCGCTCCGGCGCCATCGAGGCCGGTACCAGGATCGACGGCCGCGAGATCGAGGTCGGCCCGCCGCCCGGCATCGGCCGCATCTCCTGGCTGGCGGCGCCCTTCGGGCCCGACGAGATCGCCGTACTGCTGCACGCCGACCGCAAGACCGTGACGGCCGCCATCGAGATCGAGGGGCCCGGCGTCGGCCTGCGCGACTCCGAGGACCAGGAAGCCCTCGTCGACCGCTTCGGCACCCTGCTCAAGCACGTGGCCAACGGCGACGGCTTCGTCACCCGCATCCAGATGCTCGCCCGCACCCTCCCGGCCGACCCCGACGCGCACGCCAAGGACGTCAGCCAGCGCGGCGACGCCAAGGCACCGCCGTGGCTGCAGCAGTCGTACGACCAGCTCCAGTCGATGGTGTCCACCAGCAGCGAGCAGCACCGCGCCTATCTGATCGCCTGCATGCACTACAACCGCGAGCTGGCCGCCGAGGCCCACACCATGGCCCGCGCCGCCCGCCCGCACACCGGCCGCAAGCTGGACCGGGACGCCGGACTCGCCGTCGTGATGGCGCGCGAGCTGACCGACATCTGCTCCCGCCTCCAGGAAGCCGACATCCGCGTACGCCAGCCGCTGGGCCAGGGCCGGCTCGCCTCCCTGGTCCACGCCATGTACGACCCGGACCACCCCATCGACCACATCCAGGCGATGACCAAGCGCAACGCCTGGCCGGCCGAGCTGGACGCCATGGAGCCCACCTACCTCCAGGCCAAGACCCGCGAGTCCGCCACCCGCGCGCCCTGGTGCCACGCCACCGCCTGGATCAAGGAGTGGCCGATGACCCCGGTGGGCGTCAACTTCCTGGCTCCCCTCCTCGTCCACACCCCGGACGTGATCCGCACCGTCGCCGTCACGATGGACCTCGAACCCACCGAGGTCGCCATCGAGCGCATGCTGACCGAGAAGACGAACGACGACGCCGAGGCGTCCCGCGCCGCCAAGATGAACCGGACCGTGGACCCCCGCGACATCGCCGCCCACGGCCGTCTCGACCAGCGCGGCGAGGACCTCGCCAGCGGCGCGGCCGGCGTCAACCTGGTCGGTTACATCACCGTCTCCTCCCGCACCCCCGAGGCGCTGGCCCGCGACAAGCGGACGATAAGGGCGTCGGCCGGAAAGTCGTACCTGAAACTGGAGTGGTGCGACCGTGAGCACCATCGCGCCTTCGTGAACACTCTTCCGTTCGCCACCGGCATCCGAAGGTAGGGGCTGAGCCTGATGCGGGACCCGCTGACCGTCCTCACCGACGCCTTCACGTCCTTCCTCTTCGGGAAGGTGGAGACGACCCGCCTGCCCGTCCGCACGTCCACCGGCCAGGCCCAGGCGGTCTACCTGCCGACGGCCGCCCCCGGCCTCGGCGACTCCGGCGTGATCATCGGCCGCGAGGTCTACTCCGGCAAGGGCTACATCTACGACCCCTTCCAGCTCTACGGCCAGCAGCTCCCCGCCCCGCACTGGCTGGTGCTCGGGGAGTCGGGCAATGGCAAGTCGGCCCTTGAGAAGACGTACGTCCTGCGCCAGCTGCGCTTTCGCGACCGCCAGGTCGTCGTCCTGGACGCCCAGGGCGAGGACGGCGTCGGCGAGTGGAACCTCATCGCCGAGGAGCTGGGCATAACCCCCATCCGCCTCGACCCGATGGCCGCCCTGGACCACGGCATCCGCCTCAACCCCCTCGACCCGGCGATCACCACCACGGGCCAGCTGGCGCTGCTCCGGACGATCATCGAGGTCGCCATGGGCCACGGCCTGGACGAGCGCTCCGGCTTCGCCCTCAAGGTCGCGCACGCCTACGTCAACGAGACCATCGTCGAACGCCAGCCGGTCCTCACCGACATCGTCGAGCGGCTCCGCCACCCCGAGCCGGAGTCCGCCGAGGCGATGAACGTCGCCATAGACGACGTACGGGCCTGGGGCCTGGACGTGGCCCTCGTCCTCGACCGCCTCGTCGACGGCGACCTGCGCGGCATGTTCGACGGCCCGACGACGGTCGGCATCGACCTCGACGCCCCGCTCATCGTCTTCGACCTGTCCCACATCGACCGCAACTCCATCGCCATGCCGATCCTCATGGCCATCGTGGGCGTCTGGTTGGAGCACACCTGGATCCGCCCCGACCGGAAGAAGCGCATCTTCCTGGTCGAGGAGGCCTGGCACATCATCAACAGCCCCTTCGTGGCGCAGCTGTTCCAGCGGCTCCTGAAGTTCGGGCGCCGGCTCGGCCTGTCCTTCGTGGCGGTGGTCCACCACCTGTCCGACGTCGTCGACGGGGCGGCGGCCAGAGAGGCGGCGGCCATCCTCAAGATGGCCTCCACCCGCACCATCTACGCCCAGAAGGCCGACGAGGCACGCGCCACCGGCCGCGTCCTCGGCCTGCCCCGCTGGGCGGTGGAGATCATCCCCTCCCTCACCCCCGGCATCGCGGTCTGGGACGTCAACGGCAACGTCCAGGTGGTCAAACACCTGATCACCGAGACCGAACGCCCCCTGGTCTTCACCGACCGCGCGATGACCGAGTCCTCCACCGACCACCTGACCGACGACGCCCTGCGCGCCGCGGAGCTGGAGGCGGAGGAGCGGGCGGCGGCGTTCATGGAGCAGCACATCGGCGACTCGTCGGAATCGACGGTGGCGTAGGACACCGAACAGGGGCCCCACGCAGGAGAGACGGAGAGGCACCGGACGCATGAGACCGGACGACCGCCGCGATCAGCGGCCGGCCCAGGGCGGCATCCCCGACGGCCTGCTGATCGGCATACTGGCCTTCCTCCTCGGCATGACCCTGCTGGTGTGGACGGCGACCGGCCTGTCCGCCCTGTTCGCCCACGGCACCTGGCCCGGCGGCGTCAGCTTCACCGGCACGCCGCAGGCCATGCGCCGACTGATCGCCGAGCCGCACGACATCCCGGGCGCGTGGCCGGACGCCCCGGAGGGGGCGCTGTCCGGGTACGGGCTGTTCTGGGGGCTGTTCATCGGCCAGCTGATGGTGCTGGTGGTGCTGACGGTGTTCGTGATGGGCACGTTGGCACGGTGGCGAGCGGTACGGAAGCGACGACGCGAGGGGCCGCCATCAGTGCCGGCACCGGTGGCACAGGAGACGCCGGTCCAGGAGACGCCGGTCCCGGAGACCCCGCGCCAGGAGACCCCGCGCCAGGACGTGCCGGTGCACGAGGTACCCACTCCGAGGGCGCCGCAGCAGGCCCCCGTGACTCCACACACTCCGGCCGAGGAGACCGGCCACCCCTCAGCTTCCCCGTTCAAGGGCAAACGGGTAGGTGAGTGGGAAACCCACCGCGCCGAAGGCGCGGTGCGCTACGGCCCGAGGGAAAGCCGCCACGAGAGGGCAACCGAGGCCCTGCGGGACGCGGACGGCGCCGCCCTCGTCATCACCTCCAACCCCGCCCTGTGGTCGGAGACCAAGGACGCCCGCGCCAAACTCGGCCCCACCCACCTCTACGACCCGAACCACCTCTGCGACACCCCCGCCCGCGTCCACTGGTCCCCCACCGCGGGCTGCGAGGACAGACAGACGGCCACCGCCAGAGCGGCCGCCCTGCTCACCCCCGTCCGCCCCACCGCCCGCCTCGACCAGGCGATCGGCGACACCGCCGAACTGCTGCTGCGCAGCTACCTCCACGCCGCCGCCGTCGACGGCCGCACCATCCGCCACGTCCACCGCTGGTCCCAGGGTCTCCAGGTCCAGGACGCCGTCCGCATCCTGCGTACCCACCCCAAGGCCGCCCCCGGCTCCGCGGGCGAACTCGAAGGGTCCCTCACCGCCCACCCCGAGCGCCGGGACATGGCCCAGCAGCTGACCGCCCGGGCCCTGGCCGCGCTCTCCACGGTCAATATCCGCGAGGCGTGCACTCCCAACCGAACTGATGCCCTCGCCTTGGATTCCTTCGTCCACGAACAGGGAACCCTTTACGTGGTGGGTGAATCCATTGAGGACCCCCGTACGAGCCCGGGCGCGATGCCGCTGCTGACGGCGCTCGTCTCCAGCGTGGTCGAGCGCGGCCGGCGCATGGCCGAACGGTCATCCTCCGGTCGCCTCGACCCACCAATGACGCTCGTCCTGGACGACGTCGCGGCCGTCGCCCCGCTGCCCCAGCTCCCGGACCTGCTCGCCAACGGCACGGACGTGGGCCTGCCGACCCTGGCCCTGCTCCGCTCCCGCGAACAGGGCCGCGCCCGCTGGCCCCACGACGAACTGCCCGTCTGACGAACCGCCCGTCCGACGAAGCACCCGTCCGACGGAGGGCCGACGGCGCGAGACGGGTCAGCGCTCGAGCACGTACTCCAACTCATGGTCCCCGGGCCCGCCCTCCAACGGCACCGTCCGCCCGCTCGGCGCGAACCCCGCCTTCCGGTAGGCCCCCTGTGCCCGCCCGTTGTCGGGATGCACGATGAGCCGCATCCGCTCGACGCCGTTCGCCCACGCCCACTCGAGACCGGCGTCGAACAGCGCCTTGGTCAGCCCGCTCCCCCGCCACTCGGGCCGTACGAACACCCCGACCACATGTCCCTGCCGCCGCTCCACCGGGAAACCGGCCCAGTCCGTCGTCCCGGCCTCCTCCACGAACACGGTCAGCGTGCCGAGCCACAGCCCGCCGGGCCCCACGGCAATGAGCTGCTGCGCCCCGGAGGCCCCCTCCGCGCCACGGGCCGCCCGCTCCTGCCAGAAGGAGTCCGGCCGCGCGGCGGCTTCCTCGTACGTTTCCAGGTACGCGAGATCCGCGACCGGGTCCCGCAGCGCCCGCAGCCGCAGCTCCTTCACCGCGGGCCACTCGTCGGCGCGTATGGAACGGATCACGTAGTCACCGGGGACCGAGGCACTCATGCCGGCCACCGTAATACCCGGGTACTACGCCCCTCATCTCATATACGGCCCCCGGATGGACGCCCGTCGCGCTCGTACCCCCGACCATGGTCGGATGGAGCCCGTGAAGCCGGTGCCGGAAGACCGAGCCGCCGAACCCCTCACCGAGTACGTCCAGCGCGTCAACCGGCGGATCCGCGCCTTCGACCACCGCCATCCGCTCCTGTGGGACCTCACACTCACCGGCTTCTGGGTCCTGGCCGCCCTGATCGACGGGACCGGCGACGGCTGGCGCAGCGTAGCCCACGACCCCGGCGTCCCCGTCGGCCTCGTCCTCGTGCTCAGCCTCGCCCTCTCCGTCCCCGTCCTCTGGCGCCGCAGCCACCCGCGGGGCGCCCTCCTCCTCACGCTGCCCGCGGCGCTGGTGAGCGCATGGTCGGGCGCCGCCCTCCAGGCCGCCCTGCTCCAACTCCTCCTCGTCCACCACATCGCGCTGCGCCTGCCGCTGCGCAACCTCTGGTGGGCGGTGGCCGTGGTGACCGCGCCGACCTGCGTCTCGGTCGTCCGCTACGGGGACAGCGCGGCCTCCTGGAACCAGCAGCTCGGCTCGCAGCTCGTCGCCATCGGCGTGGCCGCCCTCATCGGCATCACCGTGCGCACCCGGCGCGGCTACACCGAAGCCCTGGAGGACCGCGCCCGCCGCCTGGAGACCGAACGCGACCAGGAGGTCCGGCTCGCCGCCGCCGCCGAACGCGCACGCATAGCCAGGGAGATGCACGACATCATCGGCCACAACCTCTCCGTCATCACCGGCCTCGCCGACGGCGGCCGCTACGCCGCCGCCAAGTCCCCGGACCGCGCCGCCCAGGCCCTCGACGCCATCGGCACCACCAGCCGCCAGGCGCTCGGCGAACTCCGCCGCCTCCTGGACGTCCTGCGCGACGACGACCAGGACGGCACCGGCCCGGAGCCCGAACTGGCCCCGCAGCCCGCCCTCACGGACCTCGACCGCCTCCTCGACGGCGTACGCCGGGCAGGTCTCCCCGTCCGCACGACCGTCAAAGGGGAGCCCGCCCTCCCCGAGGGCCGTCAGCTCACCCTCTACCGCGTCATCCAGGAAGCCCTCACCAACACCCTCAAACACGCCGGCCCCGACGCCATCGCCCACATCGAGCTGTCCTACGGGGCGAACGGCGCCGCCACCCTCACCGTCACCGACACCGGCCGGACGGCCCAGCTCCCCTCCCCCACCCTCTCCGGCGGCCGCGGCCTGCCGGGGATGCGTGAACGGACCTCCCTGTACGGAGGCACACTTGAGGCCGGCCCGCGCCCGGCCCCCGAGCAGGGCTGGCGCGTCCATCTGCACCTACCGGAGGAATCCCCGCAGTGACCACCGTCCTCATCGCCGACGACCAGCCCCTCCAGCGCTTCGGCTTCCGCATGCTCCTGGAGAGCCAGGACGACATGACGGTCGTGGGCGAGGCGGCCAACGGCGCCGAAGCGGCCCGGATGGCGGCCGAACTCCACCCCGACGTCGTCCTCATGGACGTCCGCATGCCCGGCCTGGACGGCATCGAGGCGACCCGCCGCATCGTCGCGGGCGGCGGCCGCAGCCGCGTCCTCATCCTCACCACCTTCGACCTGGACGAGTACGCCTACTCGGGCCTGCGCGCCGGCGCCTCCGGCTTCCTGGTCAAGGACGCCCAGCCGGAGGAACTCCTCTCCGGCATCCGCGCGGTGGCCACAGGCGACGCGGTGGTCGCCCCGAGCCTCACCCGCCGCCTGCTCGACGCCTACGTCCACCACCTCCCGGCCGCCAGTGCACCGGACCACGCGCCCGGATCCCCCGATCCGCGCCTGACCGCACTCACCGAACGCGAAACCGAAATCCTGCGCGTCATGGGCCAGGGCTGGACCAACACGGAGATAGCCGAGCGTCTCCACCTCGCCGAGTCCACGGTGAAAACACACGTGGGCCGCATCCTGGCGAAGACTGGCTCAAGGGACCGCGTCCAGGCGGTCATCCTGGCCTATGAAACAAAACTGGTGGGCTAGACCGGGGGTAGAACGCAGAAAACCCCGCACCGTTCCCGGTGCGGGGTCTTCTCGCAATAATTGTTCGGCGGCGTCCTACTCTCCCACAGGGTCCCCCCTGCAGTACCATCGGCGCTGTAAGGCTTAGCTTCCGGGTTCGAAATGTAACCGGGCG